>JBCDCE010000016.1:0-61781 GCA_039182515.1 Pseudomonadota bacterium
CTCAAGTTGAAAAGCTGTTACCAGCTTATCCTTGACGTTCGAACCTCTGCACATCGTCTCCACAAGCCTTACTGAAACTTATGAAGAATTTCTCTGTTTGATATGCTTCTGGTTTCATAAGAAACCGAAAGCCGTACAAACAGTGAAGCTGACCTTACATCATCGGAGCAAGCTCCTAGTAAGTCGATATGCAGGTGTAAGTTCATCGAATGAACCAAACCGCCCACATATCTCTTCTGTGTTCTTATCAATTTCAAACAGCGTAGAGACAAAAGAGACTTGATGCGCCCTATCTTATCGGCGCGCCCCGCCTCGAATACCTCTGATTTTCTTTTACGTCTCGTTGCCGCCTGTCTGCGTTTCCGCGTCTGTTTGGCCCGTCTGGCGTCCCGATGTGCGCCTCAGCGCCGCCGGTGAGGGGGTATGTACGTATTGGGGCCTGAGGCCGCAACCCCTTTTTTCAATAAAGTCGAATTTTTTGTCACTTTATAGGTTTATCCCTTATTTTCAGATACTTAACATCGGCAGACTTATCGCAATTTATGAAAACTCCTTTAAATTTCCCTGTGCACTTGGGCCCTTACTAGGGGTAAACCACCATATATTGAGTTATCCCCAGCCATACCCACAGACTCACAGGGCAAATCACCCTCAAAAACACCGGCTCTCGGCTGATTCAGACTCGTTTTGGCCGACTCGCCCTATCGGGTCCTAGGAATCAGGCTTTTGGGACGCGAGCCGGGGCCAATTAAGGCACCGTTCCAAAAAACCTGAATCATGCCGCTCATCAATCGTTCTCAGGAGGCGAAGCCGACCAGCCCCTGATCGCATCCGGGCCGCCCCCCTGGGCGCGGGCTTTCAGCCCGACGCCCGCGGTCGGGAACAGGCCTTCGCTTTTAAAAAATACGTTGCAGATTAGATGGATAATGCCCTACGGCGCATATCGCTCAATGAGATCAATATAGTCGTAGCAGATCCGAATAAGGCGACCATTGCGCCGCCAGCTTGCAGATCCGTCACACTCATCGAAGTGAAGCGTAATGAGGGCATGCCAATCAAAGCGTTGCAGCAATTGCGCAGAGGTCAGGAGCAATCCGTTTTGTTCGAGCGCGCGTTTATACCGCCCGTCTCCCACCAAGACCCGCGCCTCCGTTACGCGCGCATCAGATGGTATATAGAGAGGCGCTAAGGTGCGCCGCCAAGCACGCGCGATCTCGGGTGCGGTATCGCGACAGATATAGGCTTGGTCTTCGGTCATGCCGAAGTCGTCCGCGAGGTCCTGATGTCGTGCTGGGTGCAACCCGTAAAGCATGCAGATCGCGCGGCCCGCACGGCGGGCATCACTATTATGTTCGGCAAAGACGGACTCCTGATAGTCTTCTTCACTCAGCCACGTGGCCCGCGCCCGGATAATGTCGCCTGCGCGGTCTGGCAAAGCGCTGTGCACAAAGACAGTGGCGAAATCGTCAGCGATGGTTTCTTCGTTGCCCAAGACAGGCAGATCAAACTCTCGGATCAGAGCATGGGCGATCTCATGGGCCACCACATGCAACAGAGCGTCTTGGGTAAATTGGCTCATCTCGGATTGCGCAGCACCTGCGGTTGGGCTGAGCGCGAGGAACACTCCGGTGATAATCCGTCTGAGATATAACATAAGTAAGTGACCCCTTAAGATGGGATCACTCTAGAGACTGCCGAGCCGCTGTCAAAAAGCGGCTGACTTGATTTACGTTGTGCGCGGCGTGCGCTTCGACGGCTTGGGCCAATAGCGATAACCGACCAATGCCAGGATCACTGCCAGATATGCATAGGCTTCAAATTCAAATCCTTTGGTCTGCATCACGAAATGCGCACCGCCCAAGAGCACAGCCAAATAGGTGAGCTTGTGAAGCTTTTGCCAACTGCGGCCCAGCGCCTTCACGGCCCGATTGTTGGAGGTGAGCGCCAAGGGGATCATTATCACAAAGGCCAGCATGCCCACTGTTATATAGGGGCGCTTTACGATGTCTTTTATAACGCCTTCAAACTGCACATCGAGCACAAGCCAAACAAGCAAGTGCAAGGCGACATAGAAGAAAGCCAACAGGCCAATCGCGCGACGGAATTTCAAAAGGTTGAGCCCAACAAGTTTGCGCAGCGGAGTGATCATGAGACCGATGATCAAAAGCTGAATGGCGATCTCACCATATTCATGCTCAAGCGCGCGCACAGGCTCAGGCCCAAGCCCGCCACTTATTCCGAGATAAAAGAGATAGAAGGCCGGCAGGCCATAGCCCAGATAGACCAACCAGGTTGGGACCTTGCGGAAAAAGGAATTGAGCATGTCGATCATTTGGGTCTCCTAAGGGCGAGGTGCCATTGGCGTGGTTTGCGCCCCCATCTACTTGCTTGCCTCCAACCTGGGCAGAAACCCTGTTTCAATCAACCAGGCAAAATTCACATGGCAGACAGCTTTGTTTCATCCCGCAAGGTAGGGCAGACCAGACTGGAACTTGCGCGCGAGATTGTTAAGGTTTCGCTATGACATTTTATAAAACCGTTGCCGCCGCTCTTTTATACGTCCTTTTGCCCAGCGCCCTTTGGGCCAATTGCGCCGTTCCAAACGATCCAAAGCTTGCGAAAGCCTACAGCGACATTCGCGCGGCCTTTCCGGCTGCTGAGGCGATATTCGAAGCAAATGATCGCGCGGTTTTGCACGAGCAAATTTTGCTTCAAACAAACGACGATCCAGAGACACTGCGCGCAGCACTGCCCGACATGGCGCTGAACGAGGTTGTAGAGTTGATCGATGAGGACAAACTCAGCCCAAGAGACAAAGATCGCTACACAACGGCCCTTTGGTTTGCGGGGTGCCCCACTCAAGCACTCCGGGATCTGAAATCTCGCGCGCTCCTATCGACGACCCTGCCTTGGCTGGGTTTGGCCGCGGGCGACACGATCCTCTTCGATTTGGCCGAAGCCACGCTTGAACAAGAGTATTCCCGAGAGCTCTTTGGCACCGTTGCCGCAATTTTGAGAGATGAGGAAAATGCTGAGACAGCCCTCACGGCGTTCAAAACCTATATCGAAGGTGTAACAGATAACGAGCAAGCGCTTTTCGGCGTGACGGCCGCGCTTGCAACCTTGCAAGGGACCGAAGCCCCTAACCCGCCAGCTGCCCCAGAAAACCCAACTGTGGGTGACATCCAAGTCTACTATGGCACATGGATTCATGCCGCCGCTTGGACCGCCGTGATCGGCAAATGCGACGCGCCGCTGATCAACACCCTCCTGGGTATCGAAGCACGCCTCATTGCCTATCATTGGCAACCGCTCGAGGCGGCCGCCATTCGCTGCAAGTTGCTGTAGGTATTTGCGGCATCACCCGCAAAAGCAGCTTTCAACCTTAGGCTTTAGACTTGAGTCACCGCTCGCGTTCTTATTGAGTACGCGGGCGTAATGTTTCTTTTGAAAGCCCCCAACATATGAGATTTTTCAGACTGTGTTTTTCCTGGGATGGCGAAGTCACCCGAACACAATTCACTCTTGGAATTTTATTTGTTTATGCTCTAACCATCCCTTTCGCCATTTTGGCGAAAGCCTACACAGTCCCCCTGAACATCTTTATTTGCACTGCCCTGGCCCTCAGTGTCGTGGCTGGCACAAGCCTGCGCATTCGACGCTTTCACAACCTAGGCCGCTCTGGGCGATGGGCGGTTTTGGCGTTTGTGCCCGTGATAGGGTTGTTACTCGACATTTTTCTGTGTTTCCGAGGTCCAAGAGATCGCAAATTTCGGCGGGCGGGGCCTGGGTTGAAACGCCTCTCACAAGCTGGCCTAGCAGTCGTTGCTCTGTTCATTGTTGCCCGAGCCTTCTGGGCTCCCTTTTACATCCCATCGGGATCCATGAAACCCTCACTGCTTGTGGGTGATTACCTGATCGCGAGCATGATCTCAAAATCGGTCAAACACGGAGACGTCATACTGTTTTGGCATCCCACTCAGCTCCAACCCTTTGTGGCGCGTGTGATCGGTTTGCCCGGTGATAATGTCGGTATGAAAGACGGTAGAGTTTTGCTGAATGGAACTTTAATTCCACAGGCTCCCCAAGCCCCCTTCAAAGAGCCCCGAGCGCTTCAAGGCGCGAACAGGCACATGCCGCGCTGCATGTCGATGACCGAAAGCCCGGTTTGTACAAAAGAACAGTTCACTGAGACCTTGCCCAACGGTGCGCGCTACAATGTGCTTAACATCCGAGCGACCCGGCTGGATAATACCGACGTCTTCGAGGTACCGCCCGGAACTTACTTTGCCCTAGGCGACAACCGAGACAATTCGATAGACAGCCGAATAGCGTCTGAAAATCGCGGATTTGGGTTTGTCCCGCAGTCCAACATCATCGGACGCGCGACCCGAGTCCTCGTCTCTGCGGCAGGTCCCACAACTCTTGCCTTTTGGACGTGGCGACCTGACCGATACTGGCTGAAACTCTAAGATCCCAACGCTTTAAACCCGCGCAGGCTTCTTAGTAGAACTTGCGCAGGTCCATGCCTTCGTAAAGGCTAGCCACCTCTGGGTACCCGTTGAACATCAGCGTATCGATCCGTTTTGCAAAGAGGCCTCCGCCCACCTTGCGCTCGGTGGCTTGCGACCAGCGCGGATGGTCTACTTCCGGGTTCACGTTGGAATAAAAGCCATACTCGCGCGGGCCGCGTAGGTTCCAGCTCGTTTCGGGCTGAAAATCCGTCAGCGTGATGCGGACAATCGACTTGATAGATTTGAACCCATATTTCCACGGCACCACAAGCCGGATCGGCGCGCCGTTTTGCTTGGGCATGGGCTCGCCGTAGATACCTGTCGCCATCATGGTGAGCGGGTGCATCGCCTCATCGAGCCGCAGGCCTTCAATATAAGGCCAAGGCAAAGGCTGGCGCAGACCGCGCTGGCCGGGCATTTCGCTGGGGCGTACGAGTGTTTCGAAGGCGACGTGGGTGGCTTCAGATTTCACGCCAACCTTGTCGAGGAGGTCTTTGAGCTCAAAGCCGTTCCACGGGATCACCATGGACCAAGCCTCGACACAGCGGAAGCGGTAGATGCGTTCCTCTATGGTCATGCCGTCCAACACTTCGGCCAAGGAATACTCGCCCGGGTTATCGACGAGGCCGTCGATCTTAATGGTCCAAGGATCTGTGGTGAGCCCTTGGGCGTAGGTTTTGGGATCGCCTTTGTCGACGCCGAACTCATAGAAGTTGTTATAGGAGGTGATGTCCTCAAAACTGTTGGGCGCGAGCGGTTGCGCTTCGCCAAGTTTTGGCATGCCAGCAACAAGGCTCCCCGCTGCGGCGGCAGCGATAAACTTGCGCCGGTTGAGCCAGAGCTCTTTGGGGGTTGCGTCGTCTCGAGTGAGGTCGTTGGTCCAGCGATGCGCCATGCGAGGTATCTCCTTTACTTGACCCGGACATAACCAATCTTAACGCTTCGACATAGCCGCCTCACGCAAAGGTTAGATTAGTGTCAGACCGCGAGGAACAAGGCCGAAGGCCGCCGAGCGTCGCTGGGCCGCCCCACCGGCACAGCGATTTGGCTGGTCTAGGCGCGTCGCAGTACATGTTGGAACTGCCTTGGCCACCCTAAAGCGCATCGACCCAAAGACAGATCGCCGTACCGGCGGCCCATCGCAAATCGTGTGCCTCGCTTTTTAGGGAAAGAGCTCTGACAACCTCTTGCTCGAGCCATCTTCCTGCACGATCCGCACATGGGAGCGTTTGATCGCGCGTGGCTCTGCAACCCCAACCGAATGCGCAATGGTCTCCACTTCCTTAACAATCGCCTTGGCGTATTTCGCGACCTTCTCTTGCTTTTCTTCCGCCACAAGTCCTTTTTGAAAACGCGGGTCATGGGTTGTGATGCCTGTGGGGCATGTGTTTTTGTTACACTTCAAAGACTGGATGCAGCCCAGCGCAAACATGAAGCCCCGCGCGGATGTGACGAAATCTGCACCCGCCGCCAAAGCCCAAGCGATATCTCCGGGGTTCACAAGTTTGCCGCTGGCCACAAGCCGAATGCGGTCTTTGAGCCCCGCCTCATCGCGCAACCGCGCCACTTTGGGCAAAGCCTCTCGCACCGACATGCCCACCAGATCCATCAAAGGCATGGGCGCCGCCCCCGTGCCACCTTCCCCGCCATCCAGCGTGATGAAATCTGGCGCGCTCTCTGCCCCCCTTGCATTGATCAGATCAAAGAGCTCGGTCAAAGCCGAAGGATCCCCCACCACGGTTTTGATCCCAACGGGCTTTCCTGTGATCTCGCGCAGATGGGCGATGAAATCCAAGAGATCGCCAAAATCATCCACCTCGGCATGACGATTTGGCGAGATACTGTCGTGGCCCAATTTAATGCCCCGGATCTTTGCAATCTCAGGCGTGATCTTCGCGCCTGGAAGAATACCCCCTTTGCCGGGCTTGGCCCCTTGAGCGAGCTTGACCTCAAACATCTTCACTTGAGGATGAGCAGCGGCCTCGCGCAGCTTGGCTTCGCTGAGCGTGCCATCTTCATTCCGCACACCGTATTTGGCCGTACCGATCTGGAAAACGAGGTCGCAGCCGCCCTCAAGGTGAAAGGGGCTCAGCCCACCTTCACCGGTGTTCATCCAAATCCCAGCTTTTGCCGCGCCATGCGACAGCGCCAAAACAGCCGGTTTGGAGATCGCACCATAGCTCATGCCCGAGAGATTAAAGATCGAGGGCGCCAGATAGGGTTCGCGCGCATAAGGGCCGATTTGCAAAGGCTTGGTCTTGGCAAATTGATCATCGAGAGGCGGAAAGGCTGCGTTCACAAAGAGCGGCGTGCCAACCACACTCAAGTTCCGTGTTGAGCCAAACGCAATGGTGCCGTCTTTGCCTTCACCTGCATGTTTCACCCAATCACGCTGCGCGCGGTTAAAGGGCAGCTCTTCGCGATCCATTGCAAAGAAATACTGGCGGAAGAACTCACCCAGCGTTGAGAAGATGTAGCGAAAGCGACCAATGACCGGATAGTTCCTACGGATCGCATCTTCGGTCTGGCTGCGGTCGATGATGAAAAACACCACCGCAATGGCCAGAACCACACCCAGCACAAAGACAAAGAGCACCGCGAGGAACTGAAGCGCATAAGTGGCGAAAGACATAAACAGCATGGAGAAGCCCTATTTCACAGCTTTAGTAAGCCCCAGCATAGCGGGCAGGTGTGCCATGTCGTCAAACATCTCAGTCACAAGCCCGTCAAGGCGCGCAGGCTCGGTGTCATAAGTAAAGCCAAAACAGGCCATGCCAGCCGCCTTCGCAGCTTTGGCCCCAGAAGCGGAATCCTCGATCACAACGCAAGCGCTTGCGGGCACGTCGCCCGCGGCTTTGAGATAAACGTCCGGTGCTGGTTTCGGCGCGCCCAGCTCTTGGCCAGAATAAAGCCGGCCCTCAAAGCGCTCCAAAAGCCCGGTTTTGCCCAAGGTGATTTGCATCTTTTCAACGGAACCATTGGAGCCCATCGCGTAAGGGATACCGGCTGCATCGAGGGCGTCGAGCACCTCTGTGATCCCAGGGATAAGCGTCACTTCGCGGCTTAAAAGGTCATAGATCTTTGCATAGACCTCGCTCAGCCAAGTGTCGGGGATCTGGGCGCCGCGCTTGGCAGCCTCGCGCCCCGCGCCCTCAATTGTACCGCCCACAAAAAGATCCATAATGTCCCGCAACGGCAGATCGAGCCCGCGTTCCGCCAGATCATCGCGCAGCACCGTATTGCTGAGCCGCTCGCTGTCCACCACAACGCCGTCGCAATCAAAGAGCACTTTTCTAAATCGCATGCGCGCATTCCTGACGATCTTTGGGCCTGGCGCAGGTAAGGCCAACCCTTGCTTGGGGTTCTCTTAAGCCAGAACGCTTTGCGAAGACACTGTCAAAACACGGCCGGGGCGCGCAGTTCTGCAAAGACCGTCGCAAACTTGGCCAGGCGGTATAATGCTGGACGCAATATCCCAAAAAATGAGAAGGTCTATTGAAAGTCAAAACAGGGTTTCTTAAATCCTGACAGATTTACTCAGAAACAACGAGAAAGCCACTTTATGGATTTAGTGAAAACCGCCGCGAAAGCTCTGCGCCGCGCAACAGGCCGCCCTGGCCCACGCCTTTTGACCGTAAAAAACGCCTGGCACCTCACGCCGAATATGATCCGAGTGACCTTCGCAGGCCCTGAACTCGATGGTTTTCCCGAAGGCCGCGAGGGCGGAAATTGCAAGTTGATGTTGCCGACGCTTGGAGAAAGCAAGGAGGACTTCGCCGAGCGCTTGGAGAACGGACCATCCCCTGTGCGCCGCACTTATACCGTGCGCGCTTACCGCGCGGATGAGGGCGAAATGGACATTGATTTTGTAGACCATGGCGATGCCGGCCCCGCCTCTTCTTGGGCACGGCGCGCGGGCCCTGGCGCTTTCCTGGGCTTTGCAGGCCCAAGCCCTGCGAAAGTCACACATTTTAACGCGGATTGGTATCTTGTGGCCGCGGACCCTTCGGCGCTGCCGATTGCGGCCGTGACCTTAGAGGCCATGCCCCGCGACGCAAAAGGGGTCGCAATCTTTGAGATCACCCACGCCGACGACAAACAAGAGATCAACGCACCCGAAGGCGTTGAGATCCATTGGCTCGTGCACGACACACCCAGCACAGCGTCTCAGGCGCAAGAAACCTTCGTGCGCAACATCGCTTGGCCCAAAGGCCGCGTGCAAACCTGCATTGCAGGCGAGTCGGGCGTGATCCGAGCCCTGCGCGGGTTCTTGCACCAAGAAAAAGATCTGCCCCGCGCCGACACCTACATTTCCGGCTATTGGAAGATTGGCCTCGTTGAAGACGAGCACCAAAAGGTCAAACGCGCGGAAGGGTAAAGCGTTATGCGAAAAACCTGAATCACCTAACGCTGCCTGAAATCAAAGATTTCAACGCGTTAGCTGATACGCGATGTCTCAGGTATTTCGTCAAACGCTATAAAGCTCAAAAGACGCAACGGAACGCGCCGCCTCGAAGGATTTCGGGGCGGCTTTTCTTTACCAAACCGTCCACCTGCCCTAGGCCCTGCTGGCCACAATCTAAAAAGGGGCCATTGTGCAGATCTGGGACATCATTATCAAAGCGCCAATGGGAGACATCCCCTCCACGCTTCACATCAAAACAGACACACAGCCCGCCACAGGGGAAATGACCGGCAAAGGTGGTGCAGGCCCAATGAAAGACCTTAAAACAGACGAGACGACCTTGAGTTGGAGCACCAAAATCGACCGTCCTATGCCCATGAAACTGAGCTTCTTGGGAGAAATCACGGGCGCTGATATCACTGGAACGGTCAAATTTGGACTGTTCGCCTCAGGCAGCTTTTCCGGCACGTTGCGCAGCTGATTGGCGTCCTTTTCTTTGGCAAAAATACTCAAATCCCAAAAGGCGGAAAGACAGCATACCCATTGAGCAGTGAGGCAGCGCGCCTTCAAGCCCAAGGCCCTCAGGCTCAACGGCGGTTTTAACCAGCCTGACGCCAATCAGGGCCCGGGTATTTTAAATGCAACCCAGCCTCATCATAGAAGTCGTAAGGCGACTTATATCCTCGGTCCGAGGCATGGGTCGGTTGGTCGCCAACTTTCACAATCCCCCGCGGGCGTTCAAGTTGGCGCAGCCCTGTCGCATGTTCATATTTGGTGAGAATTCTGTCGGCTTCTGCATCGGTCAAGAGCACGACTGCATGCAAGTTCGCCGGCAGCGACTGCGCTTTGTAAAACCCATCATTGTATCGTCGAACAACAGGCAAAAACCGCCGAAGCTGCGGATCAGGCGCTCGGGTGCGGTTCTCCCCCTTTGGATCAGAAGCACCGAGATCGAGGTACGCCTGAAGAAAGCCCATGATAAACTCAGAAGCCGTCGTGCGATCACAGGCCTGCTGTTCGACGATCCAAAATGCCGCGTCCAAGCGATCGTCGCTCATGTTGTGAAAGTCGGTCGCAATGCCATGCCAAAGATGAATATCGGGCCCCGGCAGCGTTTTAAGAAAGGCAATCCAACCCTCTTTCAAAAGATGGCTTTGATCTTGGTGGCCAATTTCGGCCTCCCACGCTTCGAAGGCCTCTGCGCGATGCGACCGCGCGACATACCAATCGTCCACCTTGGCGCGAAGCCGGAGAAACTCCCTTTTGTCTCGAACATCCCGCAACAGCTTCTTGGGTGGCGCGCTGCGATCAGCGTTTTTTTGGTCAATAAAGCGGATCAGGAGCTTCTCGCTGAGCAGTTCATCGGATGATCTGTCTGGGCGATTTATGCCCAGCTCCTTAAGCTTGGACATCTCCAAACGCAAATCGAAGCCGAGACGAGGCGTCTGATTGTTTTGCGCTTGCATCTTTGCGCTCAAAGCCTCCGAGGCTAAAGCAGCGGCAGACTGCGCGAGAAGAGCTTTGTGCTGCTGTGGCGTGAGGCGCTTCTTAAACAGTCGAGGTTTCAAATATCCGATGCGTCCAAACCGGATCATCCACCACTTTGACCCCACAAAAACAGCCGCGCTTAAGCCACTTAAAATCGCCGCCAGGGCGTAGTCTGAGGGCTGTGCCTCCAAGGTGAAAAGCGCCAGGACCGCACTGCAAGCAGCAAAAAAAGACAGCAAGAAAATCGTGGCGAGAACTGTGCGCATGACAGATCACATGCCCAAAAACCTAGGCAAAACTATGAAATTTAAGCGGTATGCGAAAACCCTGGATTACACAGGCGCGAAGGCACAATCTGTTGCCAAACACCGCAGACCTCTTCCTTTTCTTTGGCAAAAATACTCAAATCCAAAAGGGCGGCGCCGAAGCCCCGCCCTTTGCAAGTTTAGTGCACAACCGCATCTTCGGGCGGTTGTCGGTTTGAACTAGAGATCCGGTCGCCCACAATAAGGCCCTCGCTCCCCGCGGTCACTTGGACCGTTTCACCGTCTTTCACATCTCCGGCCAAAAGCATCTCAGCCAGTTGGTCTTGCAAAGCGCGTTGAATGACCCGCTTCAAAGGCCGTGCGCCAAAGACCGGATCGTAGCCCTCGTCTGCCAGCCATGTGCGCGCACCGACATCAAGCTCAAGGGTGATCTTACGGCTTGCCAAACGCTTGGTGAGCCGGGCCAGTTGGATCTCGACAATCCCGTCCATATCCGCGCGACCAAGCCGGTCGAAGATCACTGTCTCGTCCAAGCGGTTGAGGAATTCGGGCCGGAAATGAGCGCGTACCGCGTCCATCACATCGCGCCGCGCATCGCTGGCATCTGCGCCATCCGGCAGTTGGCTCAAAGCCTGCGCGCCCAGGTTAGACGTGAGGATGATCAGCGTTTGCTTGAAATCCACCGTTCGGCCCTGACCATCGGTCAAAACCCCATCATCGAGCACTTGCAGGAGCACATTAAACACATCCGGATGCGCCTTTTCCACCTCGTCGAAGAGCACAACTTGATAAGGCCTGCGCCGCACGGCCTCCGTCAGAACCCCGCCTTCGTCATAGCCAACATAGCCCGGAGGTGCCCCGATGAGGCGCGCCACGGCATGCTTTTCCATGAACTCAGACATATCGATGCGGACCATCGCGCTATCGTCATCAAAGAGGAACTCCGCCACGGCCTTTGTGAGCTCAGTCTTGCCGACGCCTGTTGGCCCAAGGAACAGAAACGAGCCGAGGGGACGGTTTTCATCATTGAGCCCAGCACGCGCCCGGCGCACCGCGTTAGATACTGCGCCCACGGCTTTGCGTTGACCAATCACGCGCCGGCCCAGCTCGTCTTCCATGCGCAAGAGCTTTTCGCGCTCGCCTTCGAGCATCTTGGAGGTCGGAATACCTGTCCAACGTTCCACAACGGAGGCGATCTGTTCGGGCCGCACGGCCTCTTCCACCATCATGGCGCTGTCGCTTGCTTCGGCCTCTTCTAAGGCCTTTTCGAGCCCCGGGATCACGCCGTAAGAGAGTTCGCCCGCGCGGGCCAAATTGCCGTCACGCTTGGCGATGTCGAGATCCGCCCGCGCACGGTCGAGCTGTTCTTTGAGATCACGCGCCCCTTCCAGCTTATCGCGTTCCGCTTGCCATTGCGCGGTCATCTCAGAGGCGCGCTCTTGCAGATCGCCAAGTTCTTTTTCGAGCTTTGTGAGCCGGTCTTTCGATGCTGCGTCGTCTTCAAGGCGCAAAGCTTCAACCTCGATCTGCTTTTGCAGAATTTCGCGGTCGAGGGCGTCTAGCTCTTCGGGTTTGCTGTCCACTTCCATGCGCAGGCGCGAGGCCGCTTCGTCCATCAGGTCAATGGCCTTGTCGGGCAAAAAGCGATCTGTGATGTAGCGGTGGCTCAACGTAGCAGCCGACACCAGCGCCGCATCCGCGATACGCACGCCGTGGTGCAGCTCGTACTTCTCTTTGATGCCACGTAGGATTGAGATGGTGTCTTCCACCGTGGGCTCTTCGACCTGCACAGGCTGGAAGCGCCGCGCCAAAGCTGCGTCTTTTTCCACGTGCTTGCGATACTCGTCGAGCGTGGTGGCGCCCACACAGTGCAGCTCACCGCGCGCCAAAGCGGGCTTGATCAGATTGGCTGCGTCCATTGCGCCATCCGCTTTGCCCGCGCCCACGAGCGTGTGCATTTCATCAATGAAGAGGATGATTTCACCTGCGGCCTCCGTGACTTCTGTGAGAATGCCTTTGAGCCGCTCTTCAAACTCACCGCGATATTTTGCACCGGCAATCAGCGCGCCCATGTCGAGCGCCATAAGCTGCTTGTTGCGCAAGGATTCGGGCACGTCGCCATCAACGATGCGCAGAGCCAAGCCTTCCGCGATGGCGGTTTTACCAACCCCCGGCTCACCGATAAGAACCGGATTGTTCTTCGTGCGACGCGATAAAACCTGCATGGCACGGCGTATTTCTTCATCGCGTCCTATGATGGGATCAATTTTGCCTTCCCGCGCGCGCGCGGTCAGATCGATGGCATATTTCTTCAACGCCTCATAGCTGTCTTCGGCAGACGCGCTGTCAGCTGTGCGCCCTTTGCGCACGTCGTTGATCGCAGAATTGAGGTTTTGCGCCGTAACCGCTCCAGCGGTGAGCGCCTCTTTGGCTCCTGATTTCACGAGCGCTAGGGCGGTGAGAATGCGTTCCATGGGCACGAAGCTATCGCCAGCTTTTTTGGCCAACTTTTGGGCCTCGTCCAGAACCCGCGCGGTTTGGTTGTCGAGATAGATCTGCCCTGCATCGCCCGAGACCTTGGCGATCTTGCTCAAAGACAACTCAAGCGCCTCCCGCACGCGCTGAGGCGCGCCACCTGCGGCGGTGATCAGATTACTGGCGAGACCTTCGGGGTCATCCAGCATGGCTTTCAAAAGATGTTCGGGTATCAAACGCTGGTGGTTTTCCCGCAGCGCGATGGTCTGGGCCGCATTGACAAAGCCGCGCGCCCGTTCGGTGAACTGCTCTAAGTTCATCGATCTCTCCTTTTTGTTAGCAAGCCTTGCAAGCGCCCGCATCTGCAGCACACCAGCCATCGGCTCCTCTTCTCACAAATGGGAAACTCAAGCGCCCAATGCAAGTCGCAAGGGGAAGAGGCGCGAGCCTTAGGGCATGGAATTCCATAGGGGGAAGGCCAAATCTCCTTTCCCCATGCAGACAAACCCAACTGTCCTTAAATCCATCTCATGACCAAGCGACCAACCAGGGCGCGTGCAAGTATTCACTCACGGAGCGCGCGTCCTGGATCGGTTGAGAGGAGACGCTAAAGATGAAAGACCGCTTTGAAAGCCAGACCCCTGCCCCGCAAGCTGCGGAAATTGAGGGTATGTTGAGCCTTTTCCCGTTGGATCCATCCGCGATCCGCGCCCTTCTCGATACATCACGTTTTCCCGCGTCCGAGTCAGTGACAGTGCAAGCATGAGCTTCGGCTCATAACTGACTCAGGTGCACCCCCACGGTGTTGTCTCCCCGGACATACCGTTTCCTTAGGCCTGAAAGATCCCTCCTTTGAGACGATCTTTCAGGCCCCTTTTTTATGTGTTTTTGGGTCAATTCCTGAGCGGTCCCTTGCAGGCGCGTCTTGACCTGTTAGGGCTGACGCCAGTTTCACAGCTTAGGAGCCCTGGGGATGTCAAATGACCAATTGATCGTTGCGATGGATGTTCCGAACGCGCTGGCTGGCCTCAAACTGGCGGAAACCCTGGGCGACCAAGTGAGCTTTTATAAGATCGGACTCGGCATGCTCACGGGCGGCGGGTTGGCGCTGGCCAACGAGCTGAAAGACGAGCACGGCAAGCGCATCTTTCTCGACATGAAGCTCTTTGATATCGGCGCAACGGTGGAAGCTGCGGTACGCGGGCTCGCGCAGTTTGATCTCGACTTTCTCACGGTGCATGGCGATCCGCATGTGGTGCGGGCGGCCAAAGAAGGCGCCGGTGGCAAGGACCTGAAGATCTTGGCCGTTACGGTGCTCACGTCGCTTGATCGCGCCGATCTGGATGCCAGTTGCCTCAAGCCAGGCGCTGTGCCGGACTTGGTGGTGGAACGCGCTCAGAAAGCGTTGGAAGCCGGTGCGGATGGGGTCATTGCCTCTCCCCAAGAAGCCGCCCTCATTCGCGCTTTGCCCATTGCTGAAAACCGCTTGATCGTAACGCCCGGCGTGCGCCCGGTGGGAAGCGACTTAGGGGATCAAAAGCGGATCACAACGCCCGCGCAGGCCATTGCCAATGGGGCAGATCACGTGGTGGTGGGGCGGCCCATTTGGGCCAACCCCGATCCACGCGGCGCTGCAGAGGCTATTTTAGCAGAGCTGGGCTCTGCTCAAGCTAGACGCCCAAACGCTTAGGTTAAAGCACCTCGTGCAGCGCCCGTGATCTGCGGGCGTAGGCGAGAAGCCTCGCGGGCCGCACCAACTGCAGTTGCCGCGATTTCAGCTGTGGCCCCCGAAAGGGTCCAACCGAGATGGCCGTGGCCCGTGTTGAAAAATACCCGCGGATGGCGGCCTTGGCCAACCCTCGGCATCATATTGGGCATCATTGGTCTCAGCCCGGCCCAAGGAATGACGCGCTCGGTGGACACACCAGGAAAGTGTTTCTCGCACCATTGCACCAGGGGTTTGATCCGGTCCGCGCGAATGTCACGATTTTCGCCGTTGAACTCGGCTGTTCCAGCGATGCGGAACCGATCCGCCCCAAGGCGGCTTGTGACGATCTTGGCTTTGTCGTCCAACAGTGAGCGGGTGGGTGCGGCTGTCTGACTGGCCTCATCGGGCATTTCAACGGTGATCGAATAGCCTTTGACAGGATAGATGTTCACCCGCTCACCCAATTGGCGGGCAAGCTGACGCGCACCAACGCCGGCACAGACCACTGCCGCATCAAAGCGGTGCACTTCTCCTCGGTGATCGGTGATCTCCACGCCGTTTGGCAGAGCTTTGGCCTGGGTAATTTCCGTTTCCATTTGGAACTGCACACCGCGCGCTTTGAGCGCTTCGGCCATGCCGAAAGTGAACTTGTGGATGTCGCCCGTGCTGTCTGAGGGGGTCCAAAATCCCCCTTCGATGGCGCCGTGTAGATTGGGTTCTTTGGCCATAACTTCTGCATCGCTGAGCTCAATCCGCTCCAGTCCACCCTTGGCCAGGAGCGCGTTGACTTTGCGCGCTTGAGCGAGATCCGCTCGGGTTTCATAAAAGTGGAGAATGCCGCAGTCTGAATGATCAAAATCGACATCCATTTGGCGGCCCATGTCCAGCAGGTGCTTGCGCGCCATGATAGCGAGCTCAACCGTTTTGATCGTGTTGGCGCGGTAGTTGGGAATATTGGCCATAAACTCTGCCATCCAGCTGAGGCGGTGCCAGCCTGGATAGGGGGTCATGAGCAAAGGCGCATCGGCTTGGAACATCCATTTTAGGCCTTTGAAAACCGTGGCCCAGGTTGTCCAAACTTCGGCATTGGAGGCTGAAAGCTGCCCGCCATTGGCAAAGCTCGTTTCCATGGCCGCATAGCGTTGGCGGTCGATGACCGTGACGTCAAACCCGCGCTCCATGAGCTTATAGGCTGTGGTGATCCCGGTGATTCCGGCCCCCAGAACTGCAATTTTTTCCATCTGTTTGTCGCACGCATGTGCAGGCTCGGTTGAGCCTGACTTCCCCCTCCGTCTCGGGACCTGAGCGATTCACGGGTTTTGCCTTTGACAAGCACCGTTTGCGCCTTCGGTGTGGCCTTCCCGTTCCCTTGCGCGTGCGCAAAAAAGGCCAACTCTTCGGAGTTTTGCAAACCAACCGGTCCGTTTGCCTGAGAGATCTCGGGGCGGTTGCTCCTTCGGCGATGGCCTGCGCCATGCTCTCCCGGCAGGTTTGTTTCCTATAAGAAACACGTAAGCTTTTGCGCTTGAGCGGTCAAGGTTTAAAAAAGAGGCGCGCGCCGGGGCTCTGCCCCGGACCCCGGAGTATTTTTTGCCAAGAAAAAGGGGGATTTGGGCGCATTAAGATATTTTTAAGAAACACAACTTTTGGGAGAGTGGTTTTAGGCTTTGCATACACACATGCATACGTTGTGCATACGTGCTGGCATATATAGGTGCAGACGTCTTTTTTTTGAAAAATAAGGGGTATCAGGCCAAACGAAGGGTATGGCGGAGGTCGGGTATGCCACCGTTGCGCGCGCGGTGTTAAAAATCCTTAAATTTTGCACGCCGATACCTGGCTCGCAGAACACGCAAAGGAGTGTGCAATGTCTCATCGGGACGTGTTGTCTTACAAAGCTGTGCGCCAATTTTTGGGCGCGCTTGGCATCGCTTTGCCGGTGATGTTGCTGATCTATTGCTGGGTTTCCGACACAAGCGTACGCAAATCCATAAGCGACTTTTACCACACGCCTATGGGCGATGTTTTGGTGGGCGTGATGGTGGCGATAGGTGTGTTTTTGCTGAGCTACAAAGGGTTTGCGAAAGAGGACGGTGATGGGTGGCTCACCGACCGTAGGGTTTCGATCTTTGCGGGGCTTGGCGCCATTGGCGTGGGGATTTTTCCCGTGCATCCCACAGAAGTGCCACTCTGCCCCGAGGGGCAAAACCCACCTGGCTCAGATGCGTTTTGCAATGGTACTGGCTTTGCCTGGCACGCCGATTATTTCCATTACGGCAGTGCGCTCACCTTCTTTTTCTGTCTGATTTTGTTTTGCTTTGTGCTCTTTCGTAGAGGGATCAAAGCGCGCCGGGACTTAGGCACACCCAAAGATACGGACGTTGCCAACAATGCCACTTACCTGCTCTGCGGCACCATAATTGCGGCGATGTTAGTTTTGATGTTTGGGATTTGGCTCAACGGCAAATTTCTCCATTGGGCCTGGCTCAGCGACAAAACGGTAGACTGGAAACTCATGTTTTGGGCGGAGGTCGTGGGTGTTGTGGCCTTTGGCGTCTCATGGCTTACCAAAGGCAAAACGATTGCCTCCGTGAAGGCTGCAAAGCTCGCCATTAAGGCAAGGCGGGCGAAGGCTTAGCATCTTGGATTATAGCACAAAGCGAAATACTTAAATCACCTAACGCTGCCTGAAACCTTTGGTTTCAGCGCGTTAGGTAATGTACGGTGCCTCAAGCTTTTCGCTTTATGCTTTAGGTCTGGGATCAGTCGTCGTTGACGTCTTTGTCGAAGGTTTTCACATTGCCGCCTGGCGCTTTGAAGCCAGAACGCAGGCCGATCCAAGCCAGGAGTGATAAGATTGCGAAGGCCAACAGGAGCATTGGGACCGATCCCATCAAGAACGAGGCCAAAGGCCCGCCCATCAAAAGGATCATGCTCACGATGCCTGCGCCAATGGCAAAGCCCAAGAGCACAAAGCCCGGGAGCAGCATTTCGCAAATGGCCAGAATGAGCGCCAGCGCGCCCCAGGCCCACCATGTGAAAACACTCGTCATTATCCGCGCCCTTTGAGCATTTTGAACGCATTGCCAAAGGCTTCGAGCGCATCTGCGGGCAATACGATGGTTTGGTTGCCTTGTCCGGCACCCATCAAATTGATGGCTTCGACCTGCTTGAGGGCCACTTGGTATTGCGCGGCTTCCAAGCCATTTTCAGCAATGGCTTGAGCAACAACACCAGTGGCATAGGCTTCTGCATCCGCCGCGACGCGGCGCGCTTTGGCCTGTTGTTCCGCGGCATAGAGATCAGCGTCCGCTTGCAGCTCAACGGCGCGCTTTTTACCCTCAGCTTCGGTCACTTGGGCGCGGCGCGCACGCTCTGCATTGAGCTGTTGCAGCATCGCTTCGCGGGTGGCCACGTCGAGATTAACGTCGAGGATTTCGGCCCGGGTTACTTCGATGCCCCAGTCGTCCACAGCGCCTTCGACAAGCACTTTGATCTGACCAATGAGCTGAGCACGGTTCGATTGCACCTCGTCGAGCTCCATTTTGCCGATTTCAGCCCGCACGATCCCAGCGACCGTGGTGGCAATCGCGGCATCCACATCGCGGATCCGGTAGACGGTGCGTTCTGGCTCGAGAATGCGGTAGAAGACCGAAGTTTCGACCTGCACCAGCACGTTGTCTGAGGTGATCGCATCTTGGCTCGCATTGGGGAGCTGACGCTCAAGGATCGATACGCGGTGCGCAACCCGATCTAAGAAGGGCACAATGAAATTAATGCCTGGCCCAAGCACAGATTTCAGCCGCCCAAAGCGCTCAATCACAAACTTTTGGCTTTGGGGAACAATGCGCACACCTAAAAGAACACACAGGATAATAAAGCCTGCGAGCAGCAGAACAAAAAAGTTCTCGCCAACAAAAGTGAGCAACAGTGTTTCGATGTCCATCTCAGCCAATCTCCAGTTCGTCTGAGAGGTCATATGGGGGCTAAACTTGGTTTTTTAAAGGCGTTTTAGGCAGAGACGGACAAGTAGCGTTTCAATTCGGTCACTAAAAACGGGATCGCTTTGGGGTGGAGAATGTAGTCTTCGAGGCTCATTTGGGTCCAACCTTGGCCCTCATCTCCAAAGGTGATGTCAGCGCGTTGCTGGGGGCTGATTTGGGCTGCAAAGAACCACGATTGTGCCCCGGGCGTGATGGGCGAGGCATAGGCCATCGAGAAGTGAATATCGGTCAGCTTGAGGGTGATCCCGAGCTCTTCAAAGGTTTCGCGCTGAATGCATTTCCAAGGGCTCTCGAACCCTTCACGCCCCCCACCTGGAAAATCCCAATGATCCGGCCAGGGGATGCCTTCCTTATTGTCGCGGCGGATCACAATGAGCTCGCCTTCGCAAAAGAGCGCGCATTTCGCAGCAACAAAGGATTGGGTCTCGGTCATGCCTGCCCTTTGGCATGAATGGGCGAGGATTGCGAGCCTTGCCCAAGCGTCGTATGCCAGATCCATGCCTGCGCTTTGCCGTTCTTGCCTTGAAGTGATCGACGCTGGCCCGCGTTGCCCGGTGTGCAGAAGTCCGCGGGTGCTGAGCCATCCTGAGCTCTTTGATCTCAAGATTGCCCATATGGATTGCGATGCGTTCTATGCCTCTGTTGAAAAGCGCGACAATCCTGAGCTGGCGGACAAGCCTGTGATCATCGGCGGGGGGCGACGGGGTGTTGTCTCTACCGCTTGTTACGTGGCCCGCATTAGGGGCGTTCGCTCTGCCATGCCGATGTTTCAGGCTTTGAAGCTTTGCCCCGATGCCGTGGTGATCAAAGGCTCCATGAGCAAATATGTGGAGGTCTCGAAAGCGGTGCGAGCCATGATGGAGGAACTCACGCCTGCCATTGAGCCCCTGTCTCTTGACGAAGCCTTCCTGGATCTCACCGGCACCGAAAAGCTGCACGGCGCGCCGCCTGCGCTTCTCCTTGCACGGCTGACAAAGCGCATGAAGGATGAGCTGGGCATTACGGGCTCCATTGGGCTTAGTCACAACAAGTTCTTGGCCAAAGTGGCCTCGGATCTCGACAAGCCGCGCGGCTTTGCGGTGATTGGCAAAGAAGAGACGCCATCGTTTCTCGCCGACAAGCCCGTGAGCCTTATTTGGGGCGTGGGTCAGGCCAGCCGAGCGAGCTTGGAGAAAGCGGGCATTCGCACCTTCACAGATCTTTTGCGGTGGGAGCTGACCGACCTCACGGCGCGCTTTGGATCCATGGGCACGCGGCTCTATCATTTGGCGCGCGGCGAGGATGTGCGCCGGGTCTCTGCGCATGCTCCGGTGAAATCCATCAGCCATGAAACCACGTTTCATGAAGACACCAACAATAGGGACGTACTTGACGGCCACATTTGGCGCTTGGCCGAGAAAACAGCCGACCGCGCGAAGGCCAAAGACATGGCAGGACGCGTGGTGACGTTGAAGCTCAAAAGGCATAACCACACGTCTTTCACTAGGCGTCAAAGCCTGAGCGATGCCACGCAGATCGCCGACCGGATCTACCGCACCGCGCGCCAGCTCTTTGACCAAGTGGGCGACGAGGGCCCCTACCGGTTGATTGGCGTTGGTCTGTCCCATCTGGGTTCTGCGGAAGGCGCGGATGGCGTGGGAGACCTCCTGGATCCCAACGCAGAAACCCGAGCCGAGGCCGAACGCGCCGCCGATAAGATCCGGGCAAAGTTCGGCAAAGACGCCATTTTGAAAGGCCGAAGTTTGAGGTGAAAGATACATAGAACCAGGGAAGGCCGAGCCACACGAAGCAAACCTTACACTTGGGCCTCCTTGCTCCGGAACAAAGGCACACGGTGCCGCCGGACCGCGCCGCCCTTTCCGCGGGCATGGCCCTGTGGAGCGACAGCGTTTGAACTTCGCAACCGGCTCAAAGAATATCTCATACCCCTTTCCCAAGGTTCACGTGAATGCCCCGTTTGGAAGTCGCGCACGCAGTTCGCTTGTTGAAGGGACAAGCGGGACGGCGTAGGCTTACCCCATTACAGCGCTTTAATTTTTTCTACAGGATGGCTGCTATCACAAACCTTAAGACCACATATCCCAATGCTTTTATCATGCTGCTCGCTGTGGCTATTGCAGCTTTTGGGTATCTTTTCATCTCAACAGGTTTCGGCGTTTTCGAAGCAGATTTGGCAAACATCGGCCTGCGCACGCTTTATCTGGCAGCAGCCTGTTTGATGATGACGGATGTGATCCAATGTGCCGATATGGAACGCAGAGGATCGCGAGACGTCAAGGATCCCAATTTCTGGATATACGCAGTTTATATGGGCTATCTCTGGGCCCTTTTGATGATCCTGATGTATTGGCAGGGTGCTGAGAACGCGCAAAGCCTCTTGATCCAATGGGGTATCGCTGGCGCGGCTTTTGGGGTCGCTATGGCCTTTGTAAACACGCGCGAAGACACGATTTTTTCAAAACGTTTCGATCAAACCAAACCCATCACACGCCACACAATGGGCGGGCTTTACTACGCTTGGCCAGTGGTCGTGATTGCGCTCATTGTCGGGCTGATCGCCTATCCGCCCACAAATGGTTGGGGCGACAGGTACCTGTTGTTTCAACTCGTTTTGCTCGGAAGCCTGATGCCGCTCTATGAGTACAACAAAGACGGCTACTGGTGGAACATCGCCCCCAGATCCCTCGGCTTCGTCCTATTGCTTATAAGTCTGTTCGCTTATGAATAAATTTAATCAGGGGCAGGCTGGTCTGTTTGCGGGCGCTAAGATTCGAAAACAAAAAACTGTTCCGGTCCAAGTATCGGAAAACTCGACCTTCTCTAAAGACTAGGATTCTAAGCCAGGAGTGAAAGCCAAAGCTTTAGGTATCGTAGTTGCATTGGCTCCAAGGGCCATAAAACAAGAGAGTAAAACCGGGCATTGCATCTATGAAGGTCTCGTCGCCCGCAGGTGAGCCCTCTTCATTCTCTCGGATAATCAGACCAAACCTATGCCCATAGAAAGAAACAGAGAAAGGCTTAACCAGAATTTCTGCGGTCTCTTTAGCGTCAATTTTTCTCTTGAGCTTTTGGATCGTTTCTTTAGGCGAAAACTTGGTTTGAACGGATCGCAGACCGTGATCCACGACTTCACTCGAAATGAGCGCTCCAGACTTATCAAAAACATAAGCAGCAAGAAAATCCCGCGTTTCACCGTTCTCATTGGCAACTTGCCAAGTGATCCAATAGCCGTTGCCTTGAGCTGTTTTGCCAACATGCTGAAGATGGTGGTCGTCCGGAACGAGCGGAAATCCTATTTTCATAACATTTTCTGGGTCGTGAAAAGCAGTTTGGTTGGGACCGTCAGACATGGCTCACCTCGTCTTTTTTCATTCAAAGGCAATTGTGGAAAACGCGTTCGGTGAGATGCTCTGGTTTTGAGAAGCATCTCTTGGATTATTTATCTCCTCACTGTCCGAACGAGCTTGAAGGCAGGTGCCATACTACTCCGCTGCCATGGGCAGTTTGGAGGCTCCGATCTTTGCCAGATCTGCGATCACGCCAGTCATCAACTCACGGAAGCTGTCGAAGCTGTCGAGCGGCGTGACGCTTTTCTCGTCCATGTAGAGCGCACGGTCGATCTCGATTTGAACGGCGTGCTGACGTCTGGAAGGGCGACCGTAGGCCTGCGTGATGTAGGCCCCAGCAAAAGGAGAGTTGCGCGCGACGCGCAATCCGGCTGCTTGGAATGCTGCCTCAACCTGGTCGACGATCTGCGCGTCAGCTGCTGCGCCAAAGCGATCCCCCAAAACAACTTGCGGGCGTCTTTGCGCACTGCGCCCCAGCGCATCAATGGCCTCATGCGGCATGGAATGCATATCAATAAGAATCGCTTGGCCAAAGGTCTCTTGGCATTGCTTCAACAAACCCTGCAACGCGCTGTGATAAGGCTTCCAAACCGCATCTAACCGGCTTTTGGCCTCTTGGACGGTAAGCTTCCCAGAATAAATCGAGCGACCGTTAGAGACGACGCGCGGAATCACTCCGAGCCCTGAGGCAATGCGTGGATTGTGCGAGACCTTCGGGATCCCTTCGATCAAAGCGGGGTCTAATTCGTCCACAGCTCTGTTGAGATCCACATAGGCCCGAGGCGCTTGGGCACACAACAGAGGGGCCCCAAAGCGGGGAGCATCCCCAACCAGTTGATCTACAAAGGCATCTTCGGAAGACCGGATGGCCAATTCATCAAGCACAGTGCGCCGCATCAAACTGCTCGGATAGGCCTTACCACTATGTGGCGAAGCGAAAACAACAGACGAGGTCCATTGATCCGGCATCGTTACTATGTGGCTTGCTTTGGTCATTCCATCTCCGATTTGCCCCTATACTACAGCAGAAAAACCTTAAGCCAAAACCCTTGATCTTCGTCTTTCTTTCGCTTAGCACGTGCCGACCTGACGCGGCCCGCCCGCGTCCTCTTTGTTTAAGGGGACGAGAGAGCCAAACCAGGCATGGGCGCGTAGCTCAGCGGTAGAGCACTTCGTTGACATCGAAGGGGTCACTGGTTCGATCCCAGTCGTGCCCACCATGAACGTAACTTAAGGCGCGACAGCGCCGGGAACATAGGAGAAGACCCATGAAGGTCAAAAACTCGCTCCGGTCGCTGAAGAACCGTCACCGCGACTGCCGGATCGTGCGCCGCAAAGGCCGCGTTTACGTGATCAACAAAACCCAGCGCCGGTTCAAAGCCCGCCAGGGTTAACCTGATCCGACAAGACGTTTTAGAGCCGCCCCAGGGACGCCTGGGGGCGGCTTTTTTAATGCGCGCCCTCGCGTTCGATCGCGATGTTGAGCAGCACTTGCCGTTTTTCAGTTGTGGCAACTTTGATGGCGCGTAAAAGAGCTTCTGAGAGATCGGCGCCATCTTGAACTGTCTCGGTGTAGGCGCGGCTGGCTTCAGCGGTTTTTGTAAAGTCGGGGCTTGGGCGGAGAGAGGTCAGAGGCACGTCGTTGGACTTTGAGGCTCGCCCGTCTTTGTAGAGCCCTGCCACTGAACGCCGGACTGCGCCCCATTCTTCATTGTTCAACACCAAAGTGATCACCGGTAGGCCGAGTGCCTCGCATATCTGATGGCAGGCTGTTGGGTTGGCGAACATATAGCTGCCGTCCCCCATTGTCGCGAAGATAAGTCGGTCGGGGTCGGCCAGTTGCGCGCCAATGGCAGCGGGGAGACCCCATCCTAGACCGCCGGAATGTGGCTCTTGAACATAGCTTTGATATTGCTCCAATTGCAGCGGCGGCAATGGGCACCCCAACTCATGGAACACAGTCGCTTTTTGATCTTTGATGGCTTGGCCGAGACAATGGGACACCCAATCCTTCGTCATGGGGGATCGGCACCCGAGTTCCGACGCCTTGGCAATCTTGCTGCGCTCAGCCTTTGACGTAGCCGTCACTGCCTCCTTCCTTGCAGCAATGACTGTTTGGTCTACTCCGTGCAGCTTGGTTTCCGCAATGAGGTCCAAGAGTGTTTGTCCAGTGCCGCCAGAAAGTGTCACATCTGACCTGAAAGACCGCATGGGCGATGACCTGGCAAAGAGAGGGTCCGGCCCGAGTTGGATGACTTTAGCATCAAGTGATGGTTCAGCTCTGTCCGGCCACCAGGGTGCAAGAGCATCAATGACCAACACGACATCAGCTTCGCGAAGCAAATCGTCAGGGAACCATCCGACATGGCAATAGCTGGTCATCGGGATTGAGATTTGGTTTGCCCAATAGTGGGAGACGGGTATGGCACGCTCTTCGACAAAGGTCGTCAGAGCATCAAACGCCTCCTGCGATCCAGGCCCGCGTTGCGCGATGATCAGGGGGCGTTCCGCTTCCGCCAACAGCTTTGCAGCCTGTTTAAGGGCCTCGCGGCTGGGAGAGGTTTGCACCGGTTGAAGCTTGGATGGCGCGTCCAAGCCGTCCGGCGGACAGGCTTCGCACAAAACCTCCCGAGGCAGGCTGAGATACACAGGCCCTTTGGGTGTTGAGTTGGCAATAGACCACCCGCGATCTAGGACCTCCGACACTTGGTCAGGGAACCGAAGCTCGTAGTCCCATTTGCAAGCCTCTCGGACCAACGCGGTCTGGTCGAACATCTCCTGGCCCCAGCCGATGGGCACAGTCCTTGCCCCAAACCGACCGCTTTCCGCCACAGGTGTTCTGCCCGACATCACAAACATCGGCACCTGATCGCAGGCTGCGTTGATCAAACCCGTGGCACCATTGGAGAGCCCAACATTGGTGTGCAGCATCACAGCTTGGGCCTTGCCGGTCATCTGGTAGTAGCCATGCGACATACCAACAGCGACGTGTTCATGCGGCACAGTGATCGCCTGCGGCAGGTCAACGCCCTTCTCTCGCGCCTCGATCAGTCCTTCAATGATCGGGGGGAAATCAGTGCCTGAATTGGCGAAGACATAGTCCACGCCCAGTGCTTTGAGCTTTCCAAAGAGCGCGCCGCCAGCCGAAATCGCTATGTTGTTTTCAGTCAAGGATTTGTCCTCCGTTGGTTTGCGCGGTTTTTTGGCGGATCAAAGCAGCCAGTGCCGTATTCAAAGGTGCGTCCACGCCAAGTGTCATGGCCTGTCGCGCAACCTCGCCGCAAAGACTCTCTATTTCAGTGTCACGTCCGGCCTCAATGTCTTGCAGCATAGACGGTTTATGTTCGGTGTGTTGCGCTAGCGCGCGCTCGATTTGAGCTTTTACAGCTTCGTGTTGGGCACCGATATTCTGGGCATTTGCAAGGGAGATAACCTCTGCAGAAATAGCGTGAAGCAACGGCTTCATTCCTTCGCTGTCAGCCAGCTGTCCGACGCGTGCGCCCGTGAGCGCAGCACTGGCATTCATGGCGCAATTGAAGGCCGCCTTTTGCCAAATCATGCGATCGGTTTCGGATGATCGGTCCATTCTGAAACCGTCGGTTTCTACCTGTAGCAAATTTGCGACGTCTTGAGCCTTTTCGGTCAGGCCACGAAAGACTGCCGCGCCTTTGCCTTGGGTTGCAACATGACCGGGAGCAATCATTCTGCCTGGCATCATTGTGCAGCCGTAAAGCACTTGGTCGGCAGCCAAAAACTGGGCGACGCTTTCGGCGTTGCCTATGCCATTTTGCAACGTCAAAACAGGGCAGCCGTCCTGTGTAAAGCGTGCCACATCTGAAAGGGCAGACGCCGTGTGGATGGTCTTTGTCAGGAGGATAATCAAATCGGGAGCCTGCGTCGCATCTTTCGGTTTGAGCGCAGAGAGCTCAATTATTTCGCTCCCTTCCGGGCCATCAAATATGAGACCCTTTGCACCTATCGCGTCTAAGTGTTCTTGATTGATGTCCCAAAGCTGAACGTCGCAATTGGCACGCGTTAGGAACGCGCCGATAACAGATCCCAACGCGCCAGCGCCAAGAATGGCGATTTTCAATCTACGCCTTTCGTCGCTGCTTGCGGGATATTTCGCCGAAATCGTCATCTAGCCCTGTCGCAGGCTGTAGATTGAAAGCACCGTAAAACAAAAGACTTGGGTGATTTGAACATATTTAGCCTGACATGTGGATGTCGAACCAGCCCATCAGGTCCTCTGGATGTGACCCGATATAATCGTAAGCCGCAAAACGGCTCTTCTCGATATCCAGAAATTTGAGTTCTTTGGGGACGGTCAGGGCGTCAAAGTACTGTTGAACCATTCCCATCTGGGTCCAGGGGTCGTTCTTATTCTGAACGACAAGCGTCGGCACGGTGACCTTTGGTGCATCGTCGATGAAGTTCGGCCTCGCCATATCAAAGCCAAGTCTTTCGTTGCTTACTTTCTCGCCAGCACGGGCCATGAAGCCGGGCATTCCGAGAGCTTCTATGAAGCAGGTGTAAAGGAGTGGTTGCACCGCGATCATGGCCTTGATGTTGGTCCGCTCGGCCAGCCCATGTTCCTGCCCATAAGTGTAGGTCGTAGAAGCTGCGCCCATGCAGATGCTGAGCAGTCCGATAGCGGCATCAGGCAGTCGGGCTGAGGCGAAGTCCACAGCAGCTATGACATCCTTTGCCTCTTCAGGACCCCAACTGACCCACGGAGTTGGCCCCAGGTCGCTTTCGCCATGGCCACGCAAGTCATACATCATGACCGAATACCCTTTGCTTACGAGATACTTGGCCTGCCGAAGAAACTGGATGTCTTCCTTCCATGGTTTGATTGGCCCCTTGCCTTTGGGCGACCAACCACCACGATTGCACTGAACTCCGAAGTGGCTTTGAACAATGATGCGATCTTCGCCACCCTTAATGAGCCAGCCTCGCAACGTGGTACCGTCCGACGCTTTGAACTCGACATCTTCATAGTCGAGGCCATGCGCCTCAGGTGTGTCGAACAGAGGTGACTGAAATGGCTTTACCATCATATTTGAAATCATGTTGCCAAACATGGGTTGCTCTCCCTTCAGATCGGGTAATTCTGGTTTGGGTCTTCGATGGTGATCCAGCGAAGCTCCGTGAATTCATCAATTGAAGCGGTGCCGCCGAAACGCCCGTAGCCGCTGGCTTTCGTGCCGCCGAACGGCATTTGGGCTTCATCCCCGACCGTGGGTCCATTGATGTGGGCGATACCTGTTTGGAGACGTTTTGCGACGGCAAGTCCCCGTTGCGTATCTTGGGTGAAGACGGCGCTTGTCAGCCCGTACTCAGTGTCATTGGCGATCTCTACGGCGTGGTCTTCATCCCGTGCTCTCACAACGGTGGTGATCGGACCGAAGGTCTCTGTACTGTAGATGGTCATTTCTGGCGTAACGCCGGAGACGACCAAGGCTGGCATCATCGTTCCAGCCTCAGGCAGTCCGCCGCCATACGTCTCAGCGCTTTTAGAGACCGCGTCGGTGACCAACCTGGAAACGTGATCAACAGTGTCCCTATCAGCCACAGAGGCCAAGCTGCTCTTCTCCTCAGGTGCTCCAACCGTCAAGCTTTCGACTTTCTTCAGGGTGGTCGATGCCCAAAGACGTTTTCGAGGCCGAAGCCTTGCAAAAATACGTAAAAGCTCCTGGTTCCGACGTCGTTGTGATCCCTGTTTCGGAAGCAGTTCAAAACGAAGGCGTGACGGTTGTATCCGAAGACGACATGTTCCGCGGTGTGGCTTCTGAGGGGGGTGAGGTTGTTCGCAAAGACATGGACGAAGAGCTTGCCCACCAACTCACGAAGGCCTTCCGCGACAACATTGACCTCTACAAGACCAAGTCGCCCTTCATGGCAAATGCAGCTCTGTGCGAGCTTGAAGATCTGGCCACAACGGGCATGTGCGGTGCCAGCCCGCTGAAATACCATCCAGGTGCCGTTCGCGCCTGAGAGGAAGCAGGCTTCGCAGCTCCAGACTGCGCGAAATAAGAAACTTTAAGGCAGGATTCACTTTAGCGCTCTGCCTTTTCTAACGCATTATTGACCTGAGACCCTAAACCAATCAGCGACTCGCCTAATCAGCCCCAGAGCCGTCTTTCATCTGGACCACTGTACTGGCTTGCTATTGTGCTCGTGGTAATAGGCCTTTCAAACGCTATTCCTGGTTTGCCAGGGCTTGATAACGCCGTAAAAGATTGGACAGGCATTCCAGATTTTCGGATCCGCAAGTTTTCCACCGAGGACTTCTTCGCGCTGGCATTTGCAGTGATGATGCTCATCGTTGTTTTAAAACACTCGATCGCACGCCATTGGCGCCGCGCAGGAGGGTGGCGATATGCGCTTGGTGTTTTCCTTGACACGGCGCTTGTGGTGGCCGGGTTGGGGATAGCGCTGACTTACATCATAGAAATTGAAGCGATTTGCTTGATTGACCAAATCACTTGAACGCGCGCGTAGCTCATTGCAAAAGCGCTCGAAGCTGAAAAAGAGGTGGCCGAGCTTTATGGACTTCCCGCACCCACATCGGTGGATGATCCACGCTGTGTGGGCAACACGGGAGTCTGACTCGTCGCAATCGTTGGCGCAGCTCTGCTCATCTTTCTGCCTCACAGTGTCAAAGTTTGGGGGTTTCCGCTGGTAGCCGCTGCCTCCTCTGGAGGCGCCATTATGCCGCCTGTCATGGGCGTTGCTGCCTTCGTTCTCGCAGCCCTTACGGGCGTTGGATATTCATATGTGATCGTTGCAGCAGCGCTTCCAGCAGCCAGGTATTTTTTTTTGCTTGTTCTTTTCCATTGTCTTTCAGGCCCGAAAACAGAATATCACCGCTATCGGTGAGCTGACCCCAGAGATGCAGCTCAATCGACAGGACATCCTTAACCTGTTGATGATCTTTGGGCCGATCCTGATGATCCCCTTCTTTCTGCTAACCATAAAAGATGCTGTTGGCTGTGGCCTTTTCGGTTGGCTGCTTGGCGGTCAACGCATCTTTACCGACGACGATTGCCGCGCAGAAAACCTGCCTTGGGCCCTTCAGACCCTGCGCAACTCTGCTGTTGACGCAGGCATTGCGGGTTGGTGAGCGGTTATGCTTCTTATGGGTCTGCTGTTTCTTGATCCAGAGATGCACGCAAAGCCACGTATACAGCTCGATGCTTTGTCGAATGCAGGTGTGTTAATCTCGACGCTCTATTTGATGTTTCTTGTGGTCTAGATCATTGATTTTTGCCTGCAATTCACCGGTCTCCCGATCTTTATCTCACTAGATGATTTAGGTTGGCTCAAGGGCCTACAACTGGGAACAGGCGGGCCCGTGCTCTTCCAGTTCGTTGCTTTGTCCCTCACGATGTGTCTTGCGATCCTGCTGCGGATGCCTGCTTATGTGAACGTGGCGCTTTTGATGGGCCCTGTGCCTGCGGGAGTTGGTTTGTCGGTCTTCACAGCCCATATGCTCATCTTTTATTTTGCGGTCTCCTCAGACATCACACCGCCTGTGGCACTTGCAGCCTTTGCTGCTGCCTCGATCACCAAACAAGATCCCATGGCAACGGGTTTCGCCGCTGTGCGAATAGGGGTCGTCATGTTCGTGATCCCCTTCGTGTTTGCGATGTACCAACAGAGTCTGAGCATCGAACAGGCTGCTCTCGACCCAGCCGCTACAACTGAAAAAGTCTACCTTCCTGGCCATGACGGCACGCTGAATGTACCTAAGCTTCTTTGAATTCTTGCGCGCTTCCTTGTTGCACTCTACCTTCTCACCAGCGTGTTAGCCCGCTTCGACAGCCAGCCTTTGGCGGGTTGGGTGTTAGTCCTTCGTCTGGTCTGCGCTGGGGCGATTATGACAAGCGCGACTTTGGTCTATAGCGGGGCACTGTTGGGAGCTAAGATATTGATTGTTCTGCATCGCACCGGGAGCCAAAACCCTATCGCAAGACCTGTAGAATAATGGCAACCTTTGTCCTTGTGCATGGTGCCTGGCATGGAGGTTGGTGTTGGGCCAAGCTTGAAAGTGCGATGCGAAAGCGCGGTCATGAAACCCATGCGCCAACACTGACGGGGCTTGGAGAACGCAGCCATTTGTTGGGCAAAGACATTACTCCGGACGATCATGTGACTGACATCGTGAACACGCTTCGATGGCGCGACCTGTCAGACGTTTTCCTCGTGGGCCATTCCTATGGCGGCATGGTGATTTCAGGAGTCGCAGGCCGCGTGCCGGAACGGATTGTAGGACTTGTTTATTTGGATGCCTTCGTCCCCGAGCAATCTGGCTTCTCGCTCTTCGCACAAGCAAACCCGGAACGCATGAAGACATTCCAGCGCCAGATTGATGCCGGTGCTGAGGGGCTGGAGCCAGATAACTTTGATGCTTGGACCAATGATCCAAAGACGAAAGCTTGGCTCAAAAACATGTGCACGCCACATCCCACGGGCTGTTTCTCCAACGGCGTTACCTTGACCGGACGCGAAAAAGAAATCACACAAAAGCTCTACATCCATTGTGCTCGCAACACGCCGTCACCCTTCGTTTCCGAGTACCAAAAAGTCAAAAGCCGCTCGGATTGGGAAACGGCAGAAATAGCCACAAAGCACAACGCCATGGGCGAAGACCCAGAAAGCCTTGCCGCTTTGCTTGACAAGTTTGTTGTATGAAGGACCGCCCCAACTTTTTGATTTTCGTCGTCGACCAGATGCGTGCTGATTGGCTGGGATGCACAGGCCATAAGGTGGTCAAAACACCTAATATTGATGCCATAGCCGCGAAGGGCACGATTTTCAGTGACTTCCACGTGGCGCTGCCTGTCTGCATGCCAAATCGCGCCTCTATGATGACGGGTCGAATGCCGTCTCTTCACGGCGTACGGTACAATGGCTTGCCACTTTCAAGGCGCGCGAACACCTTCGTCGATGTTTTGGCGAAGGCCGGATATGACACTGCGATGATTGGCAAAAGCCATTTTCAGCCCTTTACGGACCAAGCCCCGCTCCAAGCGCCTGATCACACGGAAAGGCTCATTGCAGAGGCGTGGGAGCCCGACGGGCAGAGCTACACTCAAGAAGAGCCTGAGACATACGCGGGCGAGACAGAGACACCCTTTGAGGGGTCTTACTACGGTTTCAAACATGTTCAGATGGTCACTGGCCACGGGCACCGCTGTGGCGGGCACTATGCACAATGGTTCCGCCGCAAGCATCCTGACTGGAAAGAGCTTCACGATCCAGCCAACGAACGGCCGCATAGCTATACATGCCCACAGGCTTTTCGCACGCCAGTACCAGAAAGCTCCTATCCAACCGCCTGGATCGCAGACAAAGCGGTAGACTATCTTCGCGAAAGGGATGAGACGCCCTTTTGCGCAATGGTCTCATTCCCAGATCCCCACCATCCGTTCAATCCGCCTGGACGCTACTGGGATATGTACGATCCAGAGGATTTCGACATTAGCCTTCCTTTTGAAGGGCATCAAAATCCGCCACCGCCGTTGGTACATGCGCGTTACGAATGGGAGCAGGGTAAGACGCCTCCAATCCCTCAGATTGGATTTTTTGCGGGTGATCGTGAGATTAAAGAAGCCATGGCTCTCACCGCCGGAATGGTCACGATGATTGATGATCAAGTGGATCGCGTCGTCGAGGCTCTGAAAGCCAGCGGCAAGTCTGATAATACGGTCATTATTTTCACGTCAGATCACGGCGACTACCTGGGCGCTTTCAATCTTTTGCTCAAGGGGCCTTTACAGCACCACTCCATCACACGTGTTCCGTTCATTTGGTCGGATTGCGAGGGAGCTCAAACCGCAAACACTGATGCCTTGGCCTCAACGATTGATCTGTCCGCATCCGTTCTCGATCGCGCGGGCCTGGAGCCTTATTGGGGCATGCAAGGAAAAAGTCTCCTTAACGCAATTCAGGATGGCACTGGCCCACGTGATGCGCTGCTCATAGAGCATAATGATGGGGGTCCAAGGATGGGGCTAAAACAGCCCGCGCGGGTTCGAACACTGCGCACTGCCAAGTGGCGACTTTCGCTCTATGCCAACGAGAACTGGGGCGAACTCTACGACCTATCCGCCGATCCAAATGAAACCAAAAACTTGTGGGAGGATACTTCCGCGTCCGGTGTAAAGAGCGATTTGGCGCTTCAATTGGCAGAGGAATTGGCCAAGCAAATGGATGAAAGCCCGAGGTCAAACCGCCTCGCTTGAACCGATCTATTACCAGCTTAAAGACGTTATTTGCTCCGAAAACTTCCCTTTACGCGCGCATCTGGAATGAGGGACTGGCACTCCTCACCATCTCTGTATCGCATTCCGGAAGCATAGAGGAGAAAAGGAGGATCCGCCCTGGGGATATTTCCTCCCAGGACGGCTGTTAGGTTTTTGTAAAGCTGAAGTCTTAGCTCAGCCCTTTATCCATGAGCTTACGGATATCGCGTGTGCTGGTGCCTGCAACAATGCGGCCAAGTTCTTCATTCCCGCGTAGCACCAAGAGTGTAGAGCGGCGGGGGATGTTTCGGGACGTGGTCACGTCGTCATTTTTGTAGTCATCCCAATCCACAAGAACAAAGGTCATGGCCGCATCATAGGCTGGATTATCGGCGCGCAGGGCATTGATCTTGCGCTCTTGGGCTTTGCAGGTGCTGCACCATTCCGCGCCGTAGTCGACAAAGACGGTTTTGCCTTCGGCCAAGAGCGAATTGATCAAGCCCGGTTTGTACTCCAGCGTTTCCGCTTGGGCTGTGATGGGCAGCGCCAATAGGGCAACTGCGGCAAGGAATGTGCGTCTAAGCATGACAAAGTCTCCTAAAAAGGGGTCAGAACATAACGGAGAGGTCTTGCAGCCAATAGGGGAGCACTTCGAGTGCTTTGGCTTCCAACCAATGGTGAACTTTGAAGAGGAGCATCAAGCCAACCGCTACAAACACGACGCCCACAATGGATTTAGACCGTGCAGCTAAACCTCTGAGCGAGGCGGCACGGGACATAATCGCTTCGCGCGCCCCAAGGCCTATGCCAAGAATAAGTGTAGAGACGCCTGCGGCGAAGAAAACCATAATGGCCGTGACCCAGACCAAGCTTTCCCCTTGGCTGGCAAGCGCAATGGCTCCGCCGAGCGTAGGGCCAATACAAGGGGACCACACAGCCCCCAAAAGCATGCCACCTAAAAACTGGCCTTTGAGCCCATCTCCCGTGCGGTCCATGCCCGCATCGGCTTTGGCGGCAAAACCAGCGGTTGCGGTTTCAAACCGCGTTGCGAGCTTTGGGACAAGCAATATCAAACCAAAAAGGACCATAACGCCGGCGCCGATTTCGGCGAGCCTGTCTTGCGTCAGCCCAATTTGGCGCCCAAAGGCCGTAACCAGGACACCAAAGACGACAAAAGCCAGGCTCATACCCAAGGCCAAGGCGATCGGGCCGCGTCTGTCCGCGTTCAAAGCCGAGACGAGAACAATAGGTAGAACAGGCAGCACGCAGGGATTGATCAGCGTGAGAAGCCCGGCCAGATATGCGAAAAAAAGATCCATCGACGATGTCTATCACCCAAGGTCACCCCCAAGGCCAAGACATTTTCTCTCACGAATGCGTCAGGGATTTGAAACGGATCATCCCTTAGTGATGTCCTCATAATCACCAATCCGTAAATAATGCAGCTCTCGAAAGAGTTTGATTGCCGGGCGCAGACCAAACATCACAGAGCCTATGAGAAAGAGCCAGGTGCCAAGCGTGACCGTCGCTTCGGAAAAGAACAGCACAGATCCGATAACAAAGAGCGCAGCTGCGCCAAAATCGTTTGCGGTATAGGCCACCTCATAAAGGGCATAGAGGCGCGCGTGTTCTGCGCTGCGGGTTGGGTTGTCTGGGTGGAAAAGTGTCATCTCTGGCCTCGCTTGGTCAACGCATAGGGCGGTGGGTCTTTTGTCGTCTCAGTGTGCCGTCTTTTGGGCCTAGCACAACAGTCCCTCTTGAACGGCCTGGGCGCGTGCAGAACACGCGGGTTTGAAGGGATCAGTCGCTCTTTTAATCCGAGCGCCTTGGGTCAGAGCTCGTTTCGACCTACATGAGGGATAAGAATAATTTATTCATCTGCGCTCTGCGCGCCCTGCAATAGGAGACTTCGTTATGCCGATTGAATTGCCGAGCCGCCGCCGTTTCTTGCGTAAGTCTGGCGCCCTTGCGCTCGTCGGCGCGAGCTTTTTGTCCCTGCCCGCCCAAGCGCAAGGATTGGCTCCGACTAAATCCATGCGGGGCGGGTCCAACAACTATCGCCCTGGCGCACCGATCGTTGACCGCATTGGGGGCGGAGGCTTTTGGATGACGGGCACTGTCCGACGGGCCGGCGATGGCGCTCCGATGGCGGGTCAACGCATTCAAATATGGGCTCATACAACCGAAGGCCATGAGCGCGACCAACGCAGCCATGGGGCGACACTCACGGACGCCAATGGCTTTTTCCGCCTTGAGATGCCTCAAATCGTGCCTGCTTTTGGACAGGCCCATGGCCATCTCGCGTATGACAGCGAAGATTTTAAGACAGTGTTTTTGCGCCCAGTAATGCGACGCTCAAGCGATACAACGCTTGAGGCACATTTTGTTCTTGAGCAGAATTAAGTGGTCAAAAAAACACTGATTTGGCTCATGCTTATGGGCTTGATCACAGTGCCCATTGGGATGGCTGCACTCAGCCCCCTTTTGGCTTGGCGGACGCCAATCTATATTATTGCGAGCTTTGCGGGCATAATTGCCCTTGCTCTGCTTTTGGTGCAAACGCTCGCGATAAAAGGCCTTTTGCCGGGTCTCTCCACGCTTTCGGCCCGATACACGCATCGTTGGATCGGCACCGGAATCCTTTGCTTGGTGGTGATACATGTGGGCGGGCTGTGGATCACAAGCCCTTGGGATGTAATCGACGCTTTGCTCTTTCGCTCCCCAACAGTGTTTGCTCCTTGGGGTGTATTGGCGATGTGGGCGCTTTTTCTATCAGGTGTTCTCGCTCTATTGCGATTTCGCGGCAAATTTCCTTGGCGATATTGGCGCGTGATACATCCGATCTTGGCGGGTTTTGCTGTGATTGGAACGGTTGTGCATGCGGTGTATATAGAAGGAACTATGGAACCTATTTCCAAGGCTCTGATCTGCGGTGCAGTAATTTTGGCAAGTGCCACAGTGTTTTGGCGCCGGATTTAACTGCTTAATCAGAGATTAATACGCCGAAAAAAGCTTCCCTCTCCCTACCACCCTTCATCCTTGGGCGATTCGGATAAGAAGCTATGAGTAGGGCCGAATTCTTTGCATAGAGTTTGAACAGAATTTTAGCGATGGGCTTTTTGCTGATCCGTGCTCGGAACGACAATCCGTCAGTCGTAGCTTCTGGCATCCTCGACCAAGACACCATCTTGCGGCAAACTTCCCGGCTCAACAATCTCGATAACACCACTGAGCTTTAAAGTCTCTTTGACTGCGTCACTGTAGTTGGCTGACGCATCTGTGCTCTCGATCCGCACGGTCATCACGTCTGATTGTTCAACCCGGCTCGCGATCACGCGCGCCCGGCTCACCTCAGGATACTTCGCAACCAAAGCTGCCACTTGTTCAGGACGCACAAACATGCCTTTGATCTTCGTCGTTTGATCCGCGCGCCCCATCCATCCTTTGATGCGCCTGTTAGTGCGCCCGCAGGGGCTTTGGCCCGTCATGACTGCACTCATATCCCCAGTGGCAAAACGCACAAGCGGATAGTCTGCATTGAGGTTTGTGACCAGCACCTCGCCCACTTCGCCTTCTGGCACAGGCGTGCCGGTGCCGGGTGTTACAATCTCAACAATAACACCTTCATCGATGATCATGCCGTCCATGGCCGCACTTTCATAAGCGATATGACCAACGTCAGCCGTTGCATAACACTGCAAACACGCAATACCACGGTCTTTGTAGGCCTGGCGTAAGCTTGGGAAAAGTGCCCCTCCTGAAACGGTGGCTTTGGTAAACAAAAGCGCCGTGCCCAAGTCGTCAGCCTTGTCTAAAATCACCTGCAAGTAGTCCGGCGTGCCAGCATAGGTGGTACACCCCAAGTGCGCCGCGGCCTGAACCTGAAGCTCGGTCTGGCCAGTCCCAGCAGGCAGAACAGTTGCTCCAACTGCGCGTGCCGCATTTTCAAACATCATGCCCGCTGGTGTGAGATGATACCCAAAGCAATTGTGCACGAGATCTTCTGAGCCCACGCCAGCCGCATGCAAAAACCGACCAAAGCGCCACCAATCGTGGCCAGTACGGCCTGGCTCATACAGAGGGCCAGGCGATTGAAACACATGCTCCGTTTTGCTGCGCACAAGGCCTCCAAAAGGCGGTTCAGCTTTCTGTAAGCTGCCCAGTTCAGACTTTCGCAAAACGGGTTGATCGGCGAGTTTGCCTTCGATCAACATACCAAGAGCTGCGGCTTGCGCGGAGGCTCGTTCGTCTGCGCTGCGGGTTTCCAAGGCGTCATAGAAGGTCATGGCGAATTCATCCTTTCAAGGTCAGCCACCCGTGTGTTGATGGATCTAAGTACGTCCAGCAAAGCTTGAACAGCACCAGTCTCCACGGGGCTCAGACCGCTTATCCAAAACTGGTAGAGGCGCAAAACGCGAAACCGAATGCCGAGTTTCTGATCGCTGAGAGGCGCGGGACCATACCGCTCCAAAAGCCTGAGCCTTAACGCTTCCGCTCCTACGTTCATGCCTGTGAAATCAGCCGCACGCGACGCAGCATCGGGTGGCCAAACACCTGTATTGGCAAACTGCTCGAAGGCTTCCGTGAGGAGCACATCCTCAAAGCGCCACTTACGCAACAGTATCTCCCAATCCGCCTGCATGCCGAGCTCCAAGGGATCTTCGATCTGCTTAAGCCAGGCGAGGAAGCTCGCAAAATCTGCCGTGTCAGTGTTTTCCAAAGGCCTACCCGCTTAACTCAGCCACCGCTTGCGCCGACGGTAGCTGCGCACATCCCGGAAGCTTTTTCGGCCTTCCTCAGATACGCCGAGGTAGAACTCTTTCACATCGGGGTTTTCGCGCAGATCGGCCGCTGGGCCGTCCATTACCACGCGACCCGATTCAAGAATATAACCGTAGTGCGCAAAGCGCAGTGCCACGTTGGTGTTTTGCTCAGCCAAAAGGAACGTCACGCCCTGTTCTTCGTTAAGCCGTTTCACGATCCCAAAAATTTGCTCCACAAGTTGCGGCGCAAGCCCCATGGAAGGCTCATCCAGAAGGATCGTTTCGGGCTTAGACATGAGCGCCCGACCAATGGCGCACATCTGTTGCTCACCACCCGAGGTGTAGCCCGCTTGGCTTTTTCTGCGCTCTTTGAGGCGCGGAAAATAGGTATAGACCATCTCGAGATCCGTATTGATCTGCCCTCGGTCCCGGCGCGTATAGGCGCCTGTAAGGAGGTTCTCTTCCACCGTTAGGTGCTCAAAACAGTGCCGCCCCTCCATCACTTGGATCACGCCACGTTGGACAAGATCATTGGGCGTTAAGGCTTGGATCCGGTCGCCCCGATAAAAGATTGTGCCTTTGGTCACCTCGCCTCGTTCCGAGTGCAAAAGGTTTGAGATCGCTTTGAGCGTTGTGGTTTTGCCTGCGCCATTACCTCCTAAAAGCGCTGTGATACCCCCCTTGGGAACCCGCAGAGAGACGCCCTTGAGGACCAAAATCACATGGTTGTAGATCACTTCGATGTTGTTCACATCCAAGAGGGTCTCTGTCTCAACGTCTTGGGATTGATCGAGCATTTTCAACTCTCCTATTCTTGGGCCAAGGCACGCAATTCACGCGCGCTCAGCCAAGGGATTTTCTTTGCAGAGCCCATCTCAAAGCCCGCATCATAAAGCGCTTGGGTCACACAGGCTTCAAAGAGTGTGGAGGTGTCGCAACCTTGCGGGAAAACCACATCTCTGGCGGTGATCGCCCGCAGGCTCCAGTTGGTTTCTTGGTCCAGTCGCAAGACTTCCAGGATAGATTTTCGCAGGCCCGCGTCGCTCACAATCTGCGCGGAGCGTTGGGCAATGCCTGTGAGGGAATTTTTCACCGAAGTGGCTTCCAAATCCAAATCGCCATTAATGATAATGTAAGCATTCAGCCTGATGCGCTGGCCACGGCTGCGCGCGTTGGCCACGCCTTCTCGCACTTGATCTATAAAGACATGATCGCGCAGGCCGGCATCGGAGTAGGGCACACCATTGATAAAGCGCGGAGGGAAGGCCGCAGGGATCGCTGAGGTGGCGAGGATCGCTTCTTCGACACAAGGCTCTGCTTCGCTTTTAGGGGCCTCGGCGGCAATTGCGGAAAGGTCAATGACCTCAAACGCACCTGTGTCTAGGTTCACAGCGCCAACAAAGGCCGTTTGGCCCGCCTCCCGACGATCGACCAGGGCTTGCAGCAACTCCGTATCAACTTGGTCGCGGATAAGAGCCTCAAGGGGGCTGATGTCCACAAGTGAGTTCGAAAAGAGCGCGCCAAGCGGACCGCGCTCGCGGATCAAATCAGCGCCACCTTTGCCGGTGATGAGGTTCAGCTTTTCATCAAATTCCGGACCAGCAGCCGCAACAGGAGCCAAAATGCCGCCTGCGCTGGCACCAGTAACGATATCAAAATCGGGCCGAGGGTCTGTTTCACTTTGACTCCAACCGGCTAAGAACCCTGCCCCAAAAGCGCCATACTGCCCCCCGGTCGACATCAAGAGATAATTGAGGGTTGGTGTGCTGCGCGTCGCACCAAAGGCCTGTGGTTCAATCCGATTGTCGAGAAATCGGTCAACCGCTGCGGCAACAGAAACGGCAGGTGCGCCCTCGACCATTGCATCCGCCCTGCGCACGTTGGGGTCTTCCGCCAAGCTCCCAAGTCCAATGCCAGAGCACATAGGCTCATCAGGCCGCGGCTGTGCACAACCTGCCACGGTCAACAGTAGGAAAAGAAGGGCGAGCGTGCGCATTGCGATGAGAAGTTCTAAATTTCCAAGGGAATGAGGCCCGGCGCGTGATGGCGCGCCGGGCTTAGCTGGCTTAGGAGCAGCCAGGTGTAATGTTGTTTTCCGCAGCAAAGGCCATGGAGTCGGCTTTGATGAGCGGGCCAACCACATCTGCATCTGCAGGGCGGAAGTCATCAATCAAGCTCCAGGTGCTGGCGCTCGCATCCCATTGCGCCACACCTGCAAGGCCGTCGCCACCGTGGTTTTGGCAAGACACGGCAAACTCAGGACCGAAGTTCGGGATCCCTGCGGCGGCCATTTCGTCAGCTGTGATCTCAAGCGCTTCCATCGCATCGCGCATCATTGCCGGTGTGATTTCAGCTTGACCGCTTGAGGCCTGCGCGTCTTTGGCCGCTTCGTGTGCCAAGAAGGCCGCATAGAGACCGCGGTTGTAGAGAACTGTGCCAACCTGATCACCTGCACCTGCGGCTTTGCCAGCATCAACCACGTATTTCTGGATATCAGCAAAGATCGGATACTCAGAACCCACATTGTGGAAGGCGAGCGCTTTATAGCCCGTGGCCGATGCTCCGGCTGGGATCACGTCGTTTTCGGAGCCAGACCACCAAATGCCCATGAAGTTTTCCATGGGAAAGCGGATATTAGCCGCCTCTTGCACAGCCACTTGGTTCATCACACCCCAGCCCCAGAAGAGCACATAGTCTGGACGCTCACGACGGATTTGCAGCCACTGGGATTTTTGTTCTTGGCCAGGATAGTCGATGGCGATCGTGTTGAACGCAAAGCCATGCTTTTGGGACAGTGCTTCAAGCGTTGGAATCGGCTCCTTGCCGTATGCGCCGTTGAAGTGCAGCAGCGTGATCTTTTTGCCTTCAAGCGAGCCGCCAGATTGGTCCAAGAAGTGCTGAACACCCACAGACGCGCCATCCCAGTAGTTCACAGGATAGTTGAACGTGTGGCGGAAGACTTCGCCGTTCTTCGCGGATGTCCGTCCATAACCCATGGTGTGGAGCGGGATGCCGTCGGCTTCGGCTTTGGGGATCAGCTGATAGGTGATGCCGGTAGAAAGCGGTTGATAAACAAGTGCACCTTGGTCTTTGGTAGACTCGTAACACTCAACACCTTTTTCCGTGTTGTAGGCCGTTTCGCATTCGATGACATTGGTCATCACGCCACCGATGCCGCCATCGCGTTCGTTCAGCAGCGTGAAGTAATCCGCATAGCCATCCGCAAAAGGGATGCCGCCCGCAGCGAACGGACCCGTGCGATAGCTCAGCGATGGGAACACAAGGTCCGCCATCACGGGGCTTGCTGCCATAATGGCCGCAACTGTGACTGTGATTGCTTTCTTCATAGGTATCCTCCCTAGGATTTTATGAGGTTCGGACGGAGTTGGGCCCCGCCTCTTGGGTTGACGTTAATAAGGGAACGGCCAGAGCCGCAATTTCTCTTTGGCAAGTCGCCAAAGCTGGGCCAGACCATGGGGTTCTTTGATCAAGAAGAAGATGATGAGGCCGCCGACTATGACGAGTTGAAGGTGAGCGACGAGATCTGTCGGCCATCCAAGCCAATCAGCGCCTACAACTTTCAGCAACACGGGCAGAACCACGAGGAAGGCCGCTCCGGCAAAGCTGCCAAAAATTGAGCCCAGGCCACCAATGATGATCATGAAAAGGACTAAGAACGACTTGGTGATCCCAAAGCTGTCACCGGCCTCTGCAGCACCGAGGTAAACCGCAAAGAAAAGCGCGCCTGAGATGCCCACAAAGAAGCTTGAAACGGCAAAAGCGGAAAGCTTCGCCATCAAGGGGTTAACTCCAATGATCTCGGCTGCAATGTCCATATCGCGGATCGCCATCCATTTACGGCCTACTGAACCGCGCGTGAGATTTCGAGCCAGCCAAGCGCACAACACAACAAAGACCAAACAGATCATGTATTGCGCCCAAGGCGCCGTGTTCGGCCCCGTAACGATTATGCCAAAGACGTCTCGCTCGGGAGAAGAAATCTGACCAGAGGCTGAATAGTTATAAAACCAAGGAACTCGGTTGAAGAGCCAGACGAGGAAGAACTGCGCTGCCAATGTGGCCACCGCAAGATAGAATCCTTTGATCCTAAGCGAAGGCAGGCCAAACATCACGCCAACTGCCGCTGTTATGCCGCCAGCTAGCAGAACGTGTATGAGGATCGAGACCTCTGGGAGACCGGTCATCAGTTTGTAACAGGCATAGGCTCCAACGGCCATAAAACCTCCCGTGCCCAAGGAGACCTGTCCGCAATAGCCCGTGAGAATATTTAGACCAATGGCCGCAATCGCATAAATCAAGAAGGGCACGAAGACCGCGTTGGCCCAGTAGTCATTGATCACAAAGGGGATTATCAAAAAGGCCACGGCCAAGATGAGGTAATAGCGCCAACGGTCAAAGGCGATTGGGAAGGTCTGGCTGTCGTCTGCATAGGACGTTTTGAAATCGCCCGCCTCGCGATAGAACATTATTTGCCTCCTTCCCTACACGGCTTGGTCAAACTTTGGCCAAGGCAGCAGGCTATCTCGCTTGCATAACGAGTAAATGTGCGCGGTTTAAAGATGTCGAACAAAGTCCCCAATGTCGAAGCCCCCTTGGATCTGCCGGCACAAAGTGTCGCGGTAAATTCTTGGTCTGACCGCGCCTTTGGGACTGTCCAGTACTCGCTCAAAGGTACGATTTTGGGGTCGATCATGGTGCTTGGTGTGTCTGCCTTGTTGGGAGACGGGCACTGGCCGACGATTGGAGCGATTTTAATCATCGCCACATATTCCAATGGTTTTGTCAGCAAGCTCTGATGCGCCAAAATTTTCGAGGAAAATTTCGCGAGATTTTTGTGCCAAAAATCTTGTCCCCATTCAAACGCGCTCAATGATCTTCTCCCCAAAGAGCCCCTGCGGCCGGAATACGAGAAAAACCAATGCCAGCATGTAGGCAAACCAGTTTTCTGTTGCTCCCCCGATGGCAGCCCCAATGGTGAACTCGAATAGCTTTTCGCCAACTCCAATGATGAGCCCGCCAACAATAGCGCCTGGGATCGACGTAAAGCCGCCCAACATCAAAACCGGCAGCGCTTTGAGCGCAATAAGGGACAGTGAAAACTGAACGCCCGATTTCGCGCCCCACATGATACCCGCAACAAGCGCCACAAAGCCTGCAAGAGACCAAACCAAAACCCAAATAAAGTTGAGCGAAATGCCAACGCTCAACGCAGCTTGGTGATCATCTGCCACCGCGCGCATCGCGCGGCCTTGCTTGGTGTATTGCGAGAAGGCGACAAGCGCGATTACAAGCACAAGCGCTACAAGCGTTGCGACCATATCGAGTTGATCGATAAAGAAGCCAAAGAAGTCGTCTCCGCCTAGGAATGCGGTATTATCTTCGATCCAAAACGACCCCCCCTGTGGCAAACCAACATCCAGTGTTTTGATCTCTGAACCCCACATCAAATCACCTACGCCCTCGAGACAATAAGCGAGACCTATCGTGGCCATAAAGAGGATGATCGGTTCTTGGTTGACCAAATGTCGGAAGATGTATTTTTGAACGAGCCAGGCCAAAGCGACCATAACCGCCATCGTGATCACAATGGCCAAAAGGGCCGGGACATGCCAACCGAAGTGATGAATTTCTGTCCCAAAGATCGCGTTGATCAAATGACTAAACGGCACCTGCCCTTCCATGATACCAACAAGCGTGAGGGCCGCAAAAAGTGCCATTACACCCTGGGCATAATTGAAAATGCCGGAAGCTTTGAAGATCAGGACGAAGCCAAGCGCAACAAGCGCATAAAGCACTCCGGCCATAAGCCCATTGATGACCACTTCAACGCCAAAGAGAAAATCAGCTGACATCAAATACACCTCTCTGGATAAAGTTCACAGGCAGCGATAGAGGCTTGAAGTGTCACGGCGATCAAGGTCACCATAAATTGCTCTTTTGAACCTACTACGCCAAAAGTTGACTGCACAAAGATATCTTCTCGAACAAGTGCTACCATAAAAACGCCCCCTCTCAGCCGGTCTTCTTCGCCACGAACATGGAAGTCGCGAGAAGCGCGGAACTTCGGCCCCGATTTAATTTTCTCCCAAATTTCATAGGCACGGGTCAAAGATGTTTCTGTCCAAAAGACCATGCAAACCGAGCTGTTTGGGTCGCGCGTAAGGAATACGTCTAATTCATTTGGTATCCGAAACGTCTGCCAGCCGTGGAATGATCCGTCAGTTACCTGTTGTAGATGCGCAACCTGAAGAGCAGATAAACGGCTCAACCCACTTGTGTCTGCAACCACTTCGTCGAGTTGCGGAATTTGACAAACCTGCTGGAAGGCACTGACCCCACTGGCTTTGGCAGGCGCTGTTGTCAAAAAGGTCAAACTTAGGATGGCAACAAACAAAACCTTAGTCATGCGAAACCCCCAAGTACGCATCAATCACCGCTTGGTTCGACCGAACCTCATCCGGCGTGCCATCTCCAATTTTTTTGCCGTAATCCATCACCACCACACGGTCTGACAAATCCATCACCACCCCCATATCGTGTTCAATGAGCGCAATTGTGGTGCCAAATTCGTCGTTCACATCGAGGATAAAGCGGCTCATGTCCTCTTTCTCCTCAACGTTCATGCCCGCCATAGGCTCATCGAGAAGCAAAAGCTTTGGCTCAGCCGCCAGAGCGCGGGCCAGCTCAACGCGCTTTTTCAAACCGTAGGGCAAGCGGCCCACGGGAGTTTTGCGGATGTGTTGGATTTCCAAAAAGTCGATCACCTTTTCAACAGCTTCTCGGTTCTCGCTTTCTTCCTGTTCCGCTTTCCCCCACCAAATGGCTTGCTGGAAGATATTGGTTTTCATCATGTTGAGCCGGCCGGTCATGATGTTGTCGAGCACAGACATGCCCTCAAAAAGTGCAATGTTCTGGAACGTGCGCGCGATCCCTTGGCGCGCAACTTGGTAGGGTTTCATCGTGGGGCGCTTTTTGCCCCGAAACCAGACCTCGCCTTCTTGCGGATGGTAAAAGCCCGAAATCACATTGAGCATCGAAGACTTACCTGCCCCGTTTGGCCCAATGATCGCCCGGATCTCACCCTCGCGAATGTCAAACGAGATATCTTTGATGGCGACCACACCGCCAAAGCGCAGCGTGATGTTCTTCATCTCCATGAGCGTGCCACCAATCGTGCGGCCGTCTGGGGTGGTGTAGCCGTTTTGTATGTCTTTCACCCTGCGTACTCCGAGAGAAGGCCAATAGCCATCGCGACCAAAAGTGCGGACATCGCCGGAACAACAATGAACGCAACTTCAAAAGTAGCCTTGAGACTTTGATCCCCGTAGCCCACGCTCACCGGCCACACCCTTACGTTTTTATCAGACGCGGCCCTAACAACTCCCGTCGTTATAGAAAGCAACCCAGCAAACATGGGCACAAGAAAGAGCGAAATCAGTATAGCCCATGACCAAAAATATGCGACGACGGCAAGGCCGAGCAAATAGCGAACAGTCCATCGCCAGAGGCCAATATTTTCCACCCAATGCTCAAGTTGATCATGAAACTTGGCCACAAAGCCAAGAACCTTGGCTACAACAAACGAGGCGCTCCATTGACTCATAGCCAAAGTCTCCATCATTCCGCCGCCATCCGTTGGGCCAAGGGCATCACCTTCGCGTCTGTCAGGGTCAGCGTTGCTTTAATGGAACCTTTGCGGCCGTCTTCGTAAGTCACTTCCGTTTCTGTGGAGACCTCGCCCGCCCCCCCGTAAAGCGCGGAGATCAGATCGTCGTATTTCTCCTCCACAATACGGCGGCGCACTTTGCGGGTGCGGGTCATCTCACCGTCGTCGGCGTCCAGCTCTTTGTGCAAGACAAGAAAGCGCGAGATTTGGCAACCCGAGAGCATCTCATCTTGCGCCACACTCGCGTTGACGTCTTCGACATGGCTTTGGATCGTCTTGATCACCTCACGGTGCTGGGACAGTTCTTGGTAGCTTGCATAGGCGATATTGTTGCGTTCCGCCCAATTGCCAACAGCCGTGAGATCGATATTGATAAAGGCCGTGCAAGTATCGCGCCCATTGCCGAAGACTACGGCCTCCAGAATATTGGGAAAGAACTTAAGTTTATTTTCCACATATTTCGGCGCAAAAAGAGATCCAGATGCCATTTTACCAACATCCTTAGCACGGTCGATAATGCGCAATTGGCCTGTACCAGGATCAATAAATCCGGCGTCACCCGTGGCGACCCAGCCTTCTGCGTCTTTGGTGCCAGCCGTGCTTTCGGCGTTTTTGTAATACTCCACAAAGACACCGGGAGAGCGGTAGAAGACCTCTCCGCTATCGGCAATTTTCAGTTCAACACCCGGCGTTGGCGTGCCGACCGTATCGGCATAAACGGCGTCGTCCTCTTGCTGTGTGATGAAAACGCTGGCCTCGGTTTGCCCGTAGAGCTGCTTTAAGTTGATACCCAAGGCCCGGTAGAAATCGAAAATCTCCGGTCCAATGGCCTCTCCCGCGGTATAGCCTACACGAATTTTGCTCATGCCTAGGGTGTTCAGCAAAGGACCAAAAACGAACATTCGCCCGATATTATAAGCCAATTTATCGCCAAAACCGACATCTTTGCCATCTAGGATCGCAGGCCCCACGCGACGTGCCACAGCCATATAGCGCTTGAATAGCCACTTCTTAAAGCGGCTGGCATCTTCCATACGGATCATCACTTGCGTGAGTTGCGTTTCAAAAATGCGCGGCGGCGCGAAGTAATAAGACGGCCCAATTTCACGCAGGTCCGTCATCATCGTATCCGCACTTTCCGGGCAGTTTACACAGAACCCACACCAGTAGGCCTGTCCAACCGAGAAGATAAAATCTCCGACCCAGGCCATCGGCAAATAGGCCAGGATGTCTTCTGCTTGGCCAAGCTTGTCGAACTCGGCCGAGTTTTTTGAGGTCTCAATGATGTTGCGATTTGACAGCACGACACCTTTGGGCCGCCCGGTTGTGCCGGATGTATAGAGCATGACGCATGTGTCGTCATAGCTCAGCCTTTGCCAGTCCTCAGCCAGAGCGGCTTTTTCCTCGGCGCTGGCATCACGCCCTTTCGCTTGAATATCAGCATAAGAAGACAGCGCCTCATGATCATATTTCCGCAGACCACGACTGTCTAAATAGACAATTTGCTCAATATTAGGCGCGCGGTCTCCCACCTCGAGCACTTTGTCCACTTGCTCCTGGTCACCCGCAATAACAAAGCGCGCGCCGCAATGGTCGAGCACGTAAGCCATCTCTTCTGCTACAGCATCTTGGTAAAGCGGTACTGGGACAGCGCCTACCATTTGTGCAGCGACCATTGACCAGTAAAGCGCAGGTCTGTTGCGTCCAATGATGGCCACGAAATCTCCGGGCTGCGCCCCAAGGGCGCGCAAGCCCAGTGCGAGCGATGTGATTTCGTCATGCGCCTGAGCCCAGGTCCAGCTTTGCCAGATGCCGTACTCTTTTTCACGATAAGCAGCCGCGTTTGCGTGTTTGGCCGCGTTGCGCGCCAAAAGCGCAGGAATAGATGAAGGGGCCGTTGCAGTACCCCGCACGTCTGACACGTGATGCCCTCCCTGATGACCTGGTTCGGTCTTTTTCCGGATCTTTTGATTCCCGTTACCCAAGGTTCCACGACAAGACCTCAGCCTGTCAAATCTTGCGTCAATCTTTACAAAATGCAACAAATCCTTTCAAAGCGAGATATGTGATGCGCCCACCCGAAACCCTTCACCGCTCCCGAGACACCAGCGTGCTTTTGCGCGCAGGACTTAACCTGATCCAACAGGCCCTTTCGATCTACAGCGATGATCTGACGCTGATCGCCGCAAACCGCCAATTTAAAACGATGTTTGGCCTACCTGACTGGCTTGTTGAGCCTGGAGCAAAGTTCTCAGATACGCTCACATATCTGGCCTCCCAAGGAGAATACGGCGATGTGGGGGATGTCGCGCAGTTCGTAGAAGAGCGCGTAGCCCAAGCTCTCGCCTTTGAGCCGCATTACGTGGAACGCAAGCGCGCAAACGGTCGGTGGATTTCGGTCGAAGGCGGCCCATTGAGGCAAGGCGGATGGGTGACAGTCTATACGGATATCACAGAGATCAAAGACCAAGAGCAAATGCTCAGGTCTCATTCCGCCGATCTTTCGAGCAAGCTCTTGGATCGCTCAGAGGAGCTCGCACGCGCCAACCGAGCGCTTGAGGCCACCATCACACGGCTTCACGAAACCCAACAGCACTTGGAAGCCGCTGAAGCCCGCGTGCGTCTTGCAGCTGAAACGACACCTGCCCATATCGCGCGGCTCAGTCAGGCGGAGCGTTATACCTATTCCAATCAGCGCTTGCCTCTGAGGGCTGCAAACGGAGCAGAAGACATCATAGGGCACCATGCGCGCGACGTTCTTGGCGAAGAGATTTACAACGCCATCGCACCCGCCATGCAGTCTGCGCTGAGGGGTGATCCTAAAGTTGTTGAGTTTCCGGTCCCCGCCGATGGCAGGCAGATCCGCGCTGCCTTTACACCAGACACAAACGCCTCGAATGTGGTGACCGGCGTTTATGTGCTTTCCATGGACGTGACACCCAATGCCCGACCATTAGAGCATAGCACCACCGCTCAATTCGGCACTTGGACAGCGCATTTCAATCAATTGCGTCTTGTCTCTGAAACCGGAGCTGAGGTTGCGTTTTCGGTCAGCGAAGCTGCGCTGCTGAAGGTGTTTCTCGCAACACCCAATCGCCTGTTGTCCCGCGATGAGATCTTTTCAGCTCCAAAGGTGCCACGCGGATCAGATCGTGCATTGGACGTCCGGATCTCAAGGTTGCGACAGAAAATTGGCGATGATCCCAAGAGTCCCACGCTTATCCGTACCATTTATGGCGCGGGCTATATGTTTGTGGGTGAAGTTGCCTGGCAAGCGTGATCCATCACATTCAACCATCCATGGTAGCGCAAGACTGTAACGTTAACGATGGGTGCCCGAACACGCACGTCAAAGCGGTATCGCCCAGATTCTTGCCACTCCCGCGCTGATATTCGGGGCGACAGGGCTCTTGGCACTAAAACGCCAAACACATGAACACTTCGGATGATGTGATCTATGCCTTTTGCATGTGCTTTAAGGTATGTATTTGCCAGAACCGGCCCCATTTTTTCAGCCAACAAACCGTCCTGTGTTGCAAACTGTTCTGAACGAAGGCGGTTGGGACCTATCTGCCGCTCCCAGATCTCACAATCCGCGGCTTGGGAAATCCGCAATGAGAAAGGCGCAAGCGCTACAGGCTTTGGAAACCCCAAGAGGGTCACAACGCGGCCAAAGGCACTTTCAACCGTGATCTCTCCTTGAAAGGTTCCAGGACCGCTGTGCAGCGCTTGGCACAGTTTCGGCATCGCACCAAATTCATCGCCAAGGGCTTGTTGATACGGGCTCACGATATGAGCTTTGCACGCAGGGCGGCGTCCGGTACCGAACACAGATCCGAGCGGCCGAAAATCGCATACCGGTTGCGAGCAATCCTGGCATAGATCCAATCTTGGAGCCGCAAGGGCAACACGCGCAGAACTCGGACCGGCATAAACCCCCAGTGTAAGCGCGGGAAAAGCCGGGTTATCGCATCAATCGACCCATAGGCTTGGCCCGCCTCAAGCATCAACCAAGTTTCAGGATCCCCTTCCTCAATCGCGAAATGGCGAAAAAGCGCGCGCCCCAGATCTGATTGCGCTGTCGCAATCCGAACCCTGTCTCGCGTGTCTAATCGTGCAATGAAACGCGCAGCTCCCGAACAAAGCGCGCACTCACCGTCCATAACCAGTAGGATCCCTGTGTCTTCAAATGCGGGGACATCGGAACGCGCTCTCCATGAATATGGCTCGGTTGGTTTGGGTCGCATTGCGCCGCCTCCTTACCAAACCACCTATGCGCGAGCAGTACGATTTAAATGAGGCAATTCGCCTCTTTTTCTTGGCAAAAATACTCTCGCCGAAGGCGCAAAGCCCTCGGCAAGCAAGCTATTCCGCCGCAATTTGACCCAAGACGGCCTCAACCTTCACAGCAGAAAACTTGAATTCTGGGATCTTCCCATAAGGATCGACGGCTGGGTTGGTGAGAATGTTCGCTGCGGCCTCCACATAGGCGAAAGGCAAGAACACCATATCGGGCGATACGGCCCGGTCTTCGCGCGCCATAATCTCAATCGATCCGCGTTTCGTTGTCAGCCGGACGGGTTCACCGGGATTTACCCCAAGTTTGCGCAATGTTGACGGGTGCAAGGAGCAGTTCGCTTCAGGCTCAACTGCATCAAGGACGCTCGCACGCCGCGTCATCGAGCCTGTGTGCCAGTGCTCCAATTGCCGTCCCGTGCTCAGGATCATGGGATAGTCCGCATCTGGAGTATCGTCAGGTGCCACAAGGCTTGCAGGCGTGAACCGCGCGCGACCATCTGTGCGTGGGAAGCCGTCTCCGAAAACCACAGCTTGGCCAGGATCTTCCGGGCTGAGGCTGGGATAGGTCACAGCCGTTTTCTCAAGGCGCTCCCAAGTGATGTTATCGAGGCTCTTCATATTGAGCTTCATCTCAGCAAAGACCTCTGAAGGATGCGTATAAGTCCAGGGCAAGCCACAGCGCTTCGCAAGTTCCACCTCGATCCACCAGTCTTCCTTAGCGTCTCCCGGAGACGGAACCGCTGGACGCACCATTTGGACCTGTCGGTTGGTGTTGGAAACAGTCCCAGACTTTTCGTAGAGGGCCCCAGCAGGCAGGATCACATCGGCATAGTTTGCCGTTTCCGTAATAAAGATGTCTTGCACCACCAAGTGATCGAGGGCAGCCAGTGCATCGCGCGCGTGCTCAACATCCGGGTCTGACATCGCAGGGTTCTCCCCCAAGACATACATGGCTTTGATATGGCCTTCATGAACAGCATCCATGATCTCAGTAACTGTGAGGCCTTTCTCGTTCGAGAAGTCCTGAGAGGCCCAAACATCTGTAAAAGCAGATCGCACACCATCGTCCATGACCGATTGGTAATCGGGCAAGAACATTGGAATCAGGCCAGCATCAGAGGCGCCTTGCACATTGTTTTGGCCGCGGAGTGGGTGCAGGCCTGTGCCTGGGCGGCCCACTTGGCCCGTCATCAAAGCGAGTGAGATGAGGCAGCGAGAATTGTCTGTGCCGTGGATGTGTTGGCTCACGCCCATGCCCCAGAAAATCATCGCGGACTGCGCTGTGGCAAAGTCGCGCGCAACTGCGCGGAGTGTCTCAGCCTCGATGCCGCAGATCTCGGTCATTTTTTCTGGCGTAAAGTCCGCCAAATGCGCTTTTTCAGCTTCCCAGTTTTCGGTGTAGGCCTCGATATATTGCTGGTCGTAAAGCTTCTCTTCCACGATCACGTTCATAATCGCGTTGAGCATACTCACATCCGCGCCGGGGCGGAATTGCAGCATATGGGTCGCAAAGCGCTTCAGAGCATGGCCGCGTGGGTCCATTACGATGAGCTTACCGCCGCGCTTGGTGAACTGTTTGAAATAGGTCGCCGCGACCGGATGGTTCTCAATGGGGTTCGCGCCAATGACAATCGCCACGTCTGCGTTTTCAATCTCGTTGAAGGTCGCGGTCACTGCACCTGAGCCGACGTTCTCCATGAGCGCTGCCACAGAGGAGGCATGGCAAAGCCGCGTGCAGTGATCCACATTGTTGTGGCCAAAGCCTTGGCGAATGAACTTCTGGAAGAGATAGGCTTCCTCATTGGTGCATTTGGCAGAACCGAAACCCGCCACTTCGCGGCCGCGGCCTTTCAGACCATTTGCGGCGAAATCCAGGGCTTCGTCCCAAGTGGCTTCGCGGAAAACCTCTTGCCAGTTTCCTGGATCCACGTTGAGCCCTTTGGCCGGTGCATCTTCACGGCGAATGAGCGGCTTTGTGAGGCGATGCGGGTGATGGATGTAGTCAAACCCGAAGCGCCCTTTCACACACAAGCGTCCTTCATTGGCCGGCCCGTTGATGCCTTCAACGTATTTCACCTTGTCGTCTTTGATCTTAAGCGAGACCTGGCAGCCTACGCCGCAGAACGGGCAGACGCTTTCCACTTCTCGGTCAAAGTCTTTGCTGTCGCCTGCGCCTGCGCCAGGCGTCACGGTGGCGGGCATCAGGGCACCGGTCGGACAGGCTTGTACGCATTCGCCGCAGGCTACACAGGTGCTGTCGCCCATAGGGTCGGCCATATCGAAAGTTGGATAAGCATCATGGCCACGGCCAGACATGCCGATCACATCATTGACCTGAACCTCGCGACACGCCCGCACGCAGAGGCCACACTGAATGCATGCGTCCAAATTCACCGACATTGCGACATGGCTGTCGTCCAGCAGCGGAATGCGACCGTCTTCGAGCTTTGGAAAGCGGCTTTCCTCCACGCCTTGCATTGCCGCCATGTCCCAGAGATGGCTCGATTTGTCGTGGGCGACCTCTTGCTCTGGCTGATCAGCGACAAGCATTTCGATGACCATTTTACGCGCTGTTTCAGCCCGGTTGGAATTGGTGGTGACAACCATGCCCTCAGAAGGCTCGCGGATACAGGACGCGGCTAGGGTGCGTTCGCCTTCGATTTCAACCATGCAGGCTCGGCAATTGCCGTCAGAGCGATAACCAGGGCTGGGCTTGTGGCAAAGATGCGGGATCACAAGGCCACGACCATGGGCCACTTCCCAGATCGTTTCCCCAGCGCGCGCTTCAACCTCTTTGCCGTCGAGCGTAAAGCGAATGGTAGCTTCAGACATATGCATCTCCCGAAATCTGTCCCACGCTATCGCAAGAGGCCCCCTTCTGACTATGCTCTCCTGCGACGCTTGTTGGCCAGAAACGCCTCAAGATGTTTCCTATCCGCGCCGCCAGATCATGATGACGCCCGCCAAAACAATGAATCCGACGCCCAAAAGGCCAATTGCATCGATCGTTTCTTCAAAAAACAGCCAGCCCCAAAAGAGCGCAAAAACCAAGTATCCGTAGTCAAAAGTTCTAATTACAGCACTTGGGCCACGCTGGTAGGCATAGGCCGAGGCAAAGGTAGCAAGGACCATCACCGCCGCCATCAACACCACATTGGCAAACTGCTTTAGCTCAACATTTTGTTCAAAGGCGGTCTGTGAGACCGGTGTTTGAAACAGCCAAATCAAGCCGACTGCAACAAAGGCTACATTGAGCCAAAAGGTCAGCACCAATGGGTGTTCCTCGCGCAGCTTCATACCCGTCAAAACCATGGCCACCGCATAGAGGAAGGCCGCAAATAAAGGCAAAAGGAGATAGGGATCTGCGCCGGATTGCGTTGGCTTTACGATGAGGAGTACGCCCAAAAAACCCAAAAAGATCGCCCCCCAAGAGACCCATCCGAGTGGCTTGCGCGCGATGAGGGAACTCAGAAGGGCGATAAAAATCGGGAGCGTGTAGTACCCGGCAGCAGCAAGAGCAAAGGGTACACGGGTCAACGCTTGATAATAGGCCACCCACATTAAAACCAACGCACCCGGGCGCAGGGCAACCCAGCCCCAAGATACGGGCAAAAAGCGCACCCGCATCCACAGCAGCACAGCAGATAATCCCAAAAGCGCGAGCAGTGACCGCAATACAAAGATCTGGGCGAGGCTCAGGTTTTCGCTAGACATCCGAACCAATGAGTCGCCGAAAGACAACGCCAGCCCGGTTAGAACAATTGCAAGGATTGGCCCCAATGCGCCATCTGGTTTTGAGTTTGCGTTTCCCATCTGTTCCTGGTCCAAGCGGAGGGCGACACGGAGGTCTCTTATGGCAGAAATCACGCTCATACGGCACGGGCAAGCCAACACAGGCGCGCAGGACGAAGCCAGTTATGATCAGCTGAGCGCTCTTGGCCATGATCAAGCACGTTGGATCGCGGCTCATTTGGCCCAAAGCGACCGAAAATATGACCGTATTGCTGCGGGCACATTGCACCGCCAGCAAGACACCGCTGGCCATATTGCGTCCGCCTTAGGCCTTGCAGTGGAGACCGACGCGCGGCTGAACGAACTGGACTACTTTGGGCTCGCAAGCTCCCTAGAGGCCCGGCGGAATGTGCCGTTTCCGACAGATCGTGAGACCTTTATTGCCCATGTTCCGGAAGTTTTGGCCATTTGGGAAGCCGGTGAGATCGATGCCGGCATCGAGAGCTTTGCCGATTTTCAAACCCGTGTCCGCGATGCTTTGACGGACGCTGAAGCCAAAGGGGGCTCCACGCTTTATGTAACCTCTGGTGGCGTGATTGGTATGGCATTGCGGGTTGTTTTGGACCTGCCCACCGCGAGTTATGGTCATATCCTTTTGCAAAACCTCAACACCTCTTTGCACCGGTTTATCAAAGCCGGGGATCGCATGGTTTTGGATGCCTATAATGCGATCCCACATCTTGAAGCCCCGGAAAGAGCCAGCGCGCGAACCCATATCTGACCCAGCGCTTATTATAATTTAGGAGATCCGCCCATGCTGCGCCTTCATTTTGCTCCCGGTACAATTGCAGTGGCTTGCGCCTTGGCTTTGGAAGAAGCGGGCGTTCACTACGAGATCGCCCCAGTGGATTTTGCGACCGCGGCTCAAAGATCCCCGAGCTATCTGAAAACCAATCCCAAAGGGCGCGTCCCGAGCTTAGAAACGCCCCAAGGTGTGCTCACAGAAACCGGCGCGATCCTGGAGTATATCGCCGATACGCTCGCCCCAGACCTCAAACCCAAAGACGCGTTCCAAGCGGCCAAAATGCGCGAGGTGATGTTCTATCTCGCCTCCACCATGCATGTGAACCATGCCCACAAAATGCGCGGCCATCGTTGGGCGGATGATCCAACCGCACATGCAGCGATGACAGCAAAAGTGCCTGAAACCATGACCGCGTCCGCAGCCTTCATTGAGGCGCAAATCGAAGGACCCTACCTCTTTGGGCCTCACCCTAGCCTTGCCGATTTCTACCTCTTTGCAATCTCGCTTTGGCTAGAGGGAGACGGCGTGGATCTTACCGCCTTGCCTAAACTCGTCGCGTTTATGTCGGCCATGCAAGCGCGCCAATCTAAGGCGCGGCTTCAAGCTAAAGTGGAGACCTTATGACCCATATTTGGCTCCGCGCCGAAGAGCGCCCCAATGAGACCCGCGTTGGCCTAACACCCGAAGGTGTCACAGCTTTGTTGCAAGATGGCTACCAGGTCACGGTAGAGGCGTCCCCCCATCGTGTCATTCCGGACGCTGCCTATAAGGCAACCGGAGCAAAAATTGCGCCTTTTGGCTCTTGGCCCACAGCTCCAAAAGACGCTGTAATCTTTGGGCTCAAAGAGTTGCCTTCCTCGGACGCACCTCTTCATCACCGCCACATCCTCTTTGGACATGCCTACAAAGGTCAACCCGACGGGTTGAAGCTGCTTAAGCGCTTCAAAGCAGGTGGAGGGACCCTCTACGATCTTGAGTCTCTCGTCGATCCAACCGGCAAGCGGGTGGCCGCCTTTGGCTATTGGGCAGGATATGCAGGTGCTGCTGTCACGCTGTTGGCTTGGGCAGCTCAGCAACGGTGCCAAGAGCTAGCACCTCTCACTCCCTATGGATCAGAAGCTGAGCTGAGGCTCGATGTTCAATCCGCCCTCGTACAAGCGGGCCATACACGGCCCACTGCGCTTGTCATTGGTGTGAAGGGGCGTGTTGGGGCGGGCGCAACAGCGCTCTGCACACATATGGGTGTGCCTGTCACAGGCTGGGACGTCGAGGAAACCGCCCATGGAGGCCCCTTCCCAGAGATCTTGGCACATGAGCTTTTTTTCAACTGTATCCTCGCCCGTCCAGGGACGCCGGTCTTTGTATCCCAAAGCGCCACGACAGCGCCGCGCCGGCTGAGCCTCATTGGAGACATTGCTTGCGATCCTACGAGCGATTTTAACCCCGTGCCCCTTTATGATGCCGCCACGTCTTGGGATACGCCGATACGCACCGTCCATACAAACCCAGGCCTGAGCATTATGGCCATCGACAACCTGCCATCGCTCTTGCCGCAAGAAAGCTCCGAGGACTTTGCCGCGCAATTGCTGCCGCATCTGCGCATAATGGGAGACCTTGATACCGGTCCATGGTTAGAAGCGAAAAGAGCCTTTGAGCACGCAACCAGTTCTTTTCCTGGTTAAAAATACTCAAAAGACCATCAGAAAGACTCAGGAAAAAAGCCTGAAATAAAGCCAATCCGGCATCAACTGGCTCAAGCGAAACAGATAGGAAAACGCGCGCGGAAAGCTTTTTTTGAACCGCGTCGTTTGCATAAAGTCCCACATCTCTTGTGCCGCCGCTTCTGGCGACATGATGAAGGGCATCGAGAAGCTATTTTTGTCCGTAAGGCGCGTTTTGATGAAGCCTGGATTGATGATTTGCACGCTCACGCCGGTGCGCCTCAAATCACAATACAGGCTTTCCGCCAGCCCCATAACGCCTGCCTTTGAGGCAGAGTAGCCCACTGCACCCGGCAAGCCGCGAAATCCAGACAGCGATCCCGTGATTACGATATGGCCCGCATCTCGTGCCACCATTTCGGGCAGGACCACCCCCACAGAGCGCACCGCGCCAGTGAAATTTACATCGACCATAATCTCGGCCTGTTCAACGTCCATTTCTTGCGCAGCCATAGGCCAGTAAACACCAGCCAAGAAGACCATCCCGTCGATCTCACCAGCGGCCTCACGTGCAGCCTTGAGCGCATTAAGATCAGCGACATCCACCGGCACAACATCTGCCTTGCCCGGCAATTGCGCGGCCAGATCTTTAAGGCTGTCTTCGGATCGGGCAGAGAGAACAAGTTCCACACCCGCACGGCTCATCAAATGCGCCAAGGCTTTGCCAAGCCCTTCGCTGGCCCCAATCAACCAGTACCGTTTGCCTTGCCAATCGCGCATGGGTTAAGCGGCGTCCTTCATGGTTTGCATCACGCGGGTTTCATTGGGGCGCATCACAGCAACAAGCTCAGCAACTTTGACCCCAAACTTACGGAACTGGGAGCGATTGATGACGGTGCCGTTTTCCACCAGATACATCCAATCCGTGACATCGAGAACATGTCCGCCGCTCTCTTTGGGGAGCCGGATCCGGTAGCTCAGCTTCAAAGAAGGACCCTCTTGCACGCCCGTACCTGGTCCAACCAAATCATCAGCCTCCGCGCGCACCTGGCCGTTTTCCAGCCAGGTCAGACGCCACTCGCGATCTTGCCGCGTGCCACTATCGTAGAGAAAATGCTCTTTCATCACACCTTCGTTGCCGCTCCAAGACGCGTCAAAATCCGCCACAAAACGCGCATTAACCCGCCCGATCGGGCCATAGATTACGCCTTCGCAGATCAGCGGGCCATTGAGCACCGCACGGATATCGAGATCAGGACCTTGTCCCGCGTAATCGGTAGGCATTTGGGCTCCAAAGCCTAACCAACGGTTGAAGCCCCAAAACGCGGCCAAGGCGACCAGAACGCCCAACGAAAAGAGAAGAAAGCCAGTCATCGTCAATCCTCCAAAACAGGAGTGGCCCAGAGCAATCCCAAGGCCAGCAATTTCAAAAAACACGGGATAACCGCGTAGAGAAGAGTGAGAACCCAAAGTGCTTGGGCATCATTATCAGCGCCAGCGACAAAGCCGCTGCGCTCAAGGGTAGGAAGCAAAAGGCCTGCGGCGAATGCCAATGTGAACTTTGAGACAAAAGACCACAGGCCAAATGCAGAGCCCGCCGAGGGTGCGATCACCGCCAAGCGGCGCGAAAAAATCGCAGGTAACAGCGTCATATCTGCGCCCAAAGCGGCACCAGACAGCGCACAAATGATTCCAAAAGCGAGGAGATCGCCCGTGCCGAGTGTGGCTGCGAACCCGAATGCCAAAATCGACAGAGCCATCCCCATGAGCAAGCTCGGACGCGCCCCAAAACGCTGGGCGGCTGTACCCAAAAGCGGCGCGGTTAGTGCTGCGCAGACGAAAAAGAGCAACAAAAACTGACCTTCCCAGCCTGGAGCCCCAAGACGGCTTTCCACAAAGAACAAGAAAAGCGTGGAGGTCACAGCCACAGGCGTCGCGTTCAAAAGCGCGATCAGTAGGAGCTTCCGAGCCAAGGGATCCTTAAGCACGGGACCCAGCCCGCTTTCGGATTGCACACCGCCGCCCGTCCATTGCACGCGCATAACAATCCAAGCCACAGCGCAAAGCGCGGCAAAGCTGTAGGCAAAAAGAGCAAAGGGCTTGTCCGTCACAAAAAGCAGCACTGCAGGCGCGATGGCGGCCAAACAGACGCCAATAAGAGCGCCGGTTTCACGCCAAGCGGCGAGCTGCAAATGCCCGCCGGGGCTCGTGGAAGCTGCCACAACGCCTTGGGCATAAAAGCTGATGGTCAGAAAGCTAAAGGCGGAAAAGAGCCCTGTGAGTGCCAAGGCAAACCACCAAAGTGGCGCGATGGGCGGGGTCACGGCAAACAGCGCAATCATAGAAGCCGCCATGACGGCAACCGCGCCTGCGACCATCGTGGCTCGGTGCGATCTTGTACGTTCCGAGAGCCACCCAAAAAGCGGGTCTTGAACCAAATCGATCAAGCGCAGCCCCAAAAGCACTGTGCCTAACGCGGTGAGGCTCACGCCATATGTGTCCACAAAGAACTTCGGCGCGTGGATGTAGATTGGCAAACCGGCACAGGCCAAAACACCAGAGAAGGCGGCAAAGGCCGGCAGAGCCGGCGGGTTTTGAGGATGTGTGGCTGTGATTGACGAGACCATTAACTCACCTCCTCTTTGGGAGGCTCAGGGCGCACATGCCAGGACGCACCTTTCCACCAGAGCTTGAACGCTTGCCAATGGATCAAGCCAAGCACCCGCCGCGATCCAAAAGGCCTGCGCAGACACATCCATAAGATCGACCTGTTGCGCAGCGGGCGACGTTTGCCGGTTAGGGTCGCCAATAGCCCACCTTTGTCCGCGCCATACTCAATCCAAATGCCGATGCGGTCTTTGGTGATATCGAACCTGAAGGTGTAGTCGCCAGTGATGGGCTGGAAGGGAGAGACGTGGAAAATCTTGGTTGCGTGTAGCGTATCAAGGCGCGTGATTTCGCGCCCGTCTTGATGACGGCATAGGTAGGAGTGTCTGTCGCCGTAGGTGTTGCTCACTTCGGCCACAACCACGCGGAGCTTATCATCTGCGCTGTAGCAGAGCCAAAAGCTCACGGGATTAAAGACATGGCCCCAGACCCTGGGTTGGGCCAAGAGCTCAATACGACCATCTACATCGCAATCATGTGCTGCCAAAACATCGCGAAGCCAGGACGCCCCTACCCCTTTACCAGGGGCCCCGCCGTGGTCTTTGTCCCATATCCCTATGGCGCGGCGCGCGTTGCGCCCAAACAACCAAGGGGCCGGTTGGCTCTTTTCAGGGTCGATCGCCAAGTAGTCCACAGAATAACGAAAGGCGTTTTCAATCGTGCCCTTTCGCCCGTGGAAGGTGGTACCTTGGATATGATCGACCCGATGTATCACGTGTTATTCGGCCGCAATGGGCGCGGCATCACGCGTGGCCATGGCTTCAACAACAGAGACGGCGCTAGCAAATCCGTCTTCGTGAAAGCCGCTGCCCATCCAAGCGCCGCAATACCAGGTGTTTTGCGTACCATTGAAGGCTTTAACTTCGGCTTGGGATTCAAGAGCTGCATGATCGTAAACCGGATGATCCAAACTCACCTGGTCCCAGATTAGGTTTGGATCTATGGGCTGCGTACCGTTCATCGTGACAAAGTAGTTCTGATCCGTTTCCAGCGGCTGTAGCCGGTTCATCCAATAGGTCAGATCAATGCGAGCCTCGGATTTATTCTTGGCCTCGACATAATTCCAAGAGGACCAAACAGCCTTGCGCTTGGGCATAACGCTTGGATCAGAATGCAGGACAATATCGTTGGGTTGATATTTGAACTCCGTCAAAGCCTTGGTTTCTTCAGCTCTTGGATCTGCTAGCAAGCGTAGGCTGGTGTTTGTATGCGTGGCCAAGATAACGGCATCAAAATGTTCCGCCGCATGAGCTTGGGTGTAAACGGTGGCGCCTAAAGGGTCTCGCTCAATGGAAGCCACTGGCGTGCCTGCACGCAGGTCTACACCGCGCGATTGCAACGACGCAGTGAGACGGCGCACATATTCGATGGAACCCCCTTGGACCGTATACCATTGATGCTGACCAGAATGATGCAACAAGGCGTGGTTTTTGAAGAAGTCCACCATGGCTTTTGCTGGAAAATCTGAGATGGCCGCTGTCGGCATGGACCAAATCGCGCCCGAGAAAGGTGATATGTAGTAGTCTAAAAACCAGTCACTGAGATCCAAAGTCTTCACCAGATCCCCGACGGTCATACCGGGTTTAACTGTAGCTAAGGCATGTTTGTTGAAGTGATAGACATCTCGCGCCAGACGCCAGAATTTTGGTCGCACCAGATTGCGTTTCTGCGCGAACAACGAGCCAAGATCTTGCAGCGCGTATTCCAACCAACCCCCGTCGATGGAAGCCCCAAAGCTCATATCGCTTGGAGCGACTGGCACATCCAGCTCGTTAAATAAGCGGGTGAGATGGGGATAATTAACGTTGTTGAACACGATAAACCCTGTGTCGACAGCAACGTCTCTGTTAGCCCCCGCCATGCGCGTTCGAGCATGCCCCCCAAATTCTGGTTCCGCCTCAAACAGAACAACGTGCGCCGTATCTGCCAAAAGATGTGCTGCCGCCATCCCGGAAATCCCGCCCCCAATAATTGCAATGCGGCGGGCGCCGGGCGAAGCGAGTTCAAATGGCATATGAAGCGATCCTAACGTTTGGGCTTTAATCCTCATACGCTGTCTCGGGACGATTGGATGATCCGGAAAAAATATTATTAAATCTGTGATCTAATTCAAAAATCCGAACGTATCTTAGGTATGAAAGATGAAGTACGCTATTCTTCGATCGAAACTGCATCGCAGTCCGCGCTCGCGTTGGCGAACCGGGCTGTGGAACAATTTACGGTGGACGGAGCGAAACCTTTGGACGTCATCAAAGCCCCACGCGAGCTCTGGGTGGCCGAAATTCGGCGCATTCAGCAACATAGGGACAAACAGGCTTTTGCGGCCTTGTTCCGGCATTTTGCTCCGCGCGTGAAAGCGTTTTTGATGAAGTCCGGCACTTCCGACGCACTCGCAGAGGAAGTGGCACAAGACGTCATGGCCACTTTGTGGACTAAGGCGGATCAGTTTGACCCAAGCCGCGCGTCAGTCGCAACCTGGATCTTCACGATCGCCCGAAACCGCAAGATTGACATGATCCGCAAACAGCGACGACCCGAGCCAGAAGATATTGGCTGGGGTCCAGAGCCCGAACCGGATCAAGACGAGGTTATGGCACTACGACAGGATACTGAGCTTTTGGGCCAGGCCTTGGCGGGCCTTCCACAAAAGCAACGCGATCTGGTTCAGAAGGCCTATTTTGGAGACTTAAGTCACAGCGAAATCGCCGCTCAGACAGGTCTGCCACTTGGCACGATCAAATCGCGCATTAGATTGGCGCTCGAACGGTTGCGTCATGAGTTGAAATAGTCGGCTGCGGCTCCGATGGCCCGGTTGAGAAGGACACGTTAAAGATGGCAGAGATCAAACATCACCTAAGCGACGCTATTTTGCTCGCATATTCAGCAGGTACATTGCCTGAGGCGTTCAGTCTCGTCGTAGCAGCACATATCTCCATGTGTGACACCTGTCGTGCGCAGATGGAAAGCTTTGATGCTTTAGGCGGCGCGCTAGTTGAAGATATGGACAGTGTTCAACTTTCTGATGGAAGTTTTGAAGCCACAATGAAGCTCATCAGCGAAAAAGCCAAAGATCCAATCAAAGTGGCGCGTCGGACAAACGGCATCTTCCCAACACCATTGCAGGAATATGTTGGCGGTGATGTTGACGACGTCGCGTGGCGGCCAATTGGTATGGGTGTGAAGCAGATGATCCTGCCGACGTCTAAAGACGCGAGCGCACGGCTTTTGTATATCCCTTCTGGTGCTCAAATGCCCGATCACGGTCACGAAGGCACAGAACTGACCCTTGTATTGCAAGGCGCGTTTGAGGATGAGGAAGATCATTTTGGCGTGGGCGATGTTGAGATCGCGACAGAAGATGTGCATCACACGCCCATCGCAGTTGGTCCAACAGATTGTATCTGTCTCGCTGCGGCAGATGCAAAACTGAAGTTCAACAGCCTGATACCAAAAATCGCGCAGCCATTTTTCCGGATCTGAGCGCATTAGTACGACCAAACACTCCAAAGAATTTTGATCTGCCAAATTTTGGATCTGCCCCAGTGATTAAGGTTAATCGGCGTTAAGGTTTGAAGTGGTCCCAGAAAACTGGACAGTCGGCTAAGGTGTATCCCAAACCTTTGAAGGGATACGAGAATGGCGAAGCGCCGAAACTTTACCGATCAGTTTAAAGCCAAGGTGGCGTTGGAAGCGCTGCGTGGCGACAAGAC
>JBCDCE010000017.1:0-60639 GCA_039182515.1 Pseudomonadota bacterium
CGAGTTAACACTTAATCCTGTCTACGATGAGGGCGAAGTTCAGGACAGCTCTGTACATGACAGCGAGCATTTCGAACCTTGAGAAGATGCGGCGGTAGCCTTTGAGCCTTTGAAAGAGGCGCTCCACCTCGTTGCGGCGCCTCTTTCAAAGGCTCAAAGGCTACCGCCGCATCTTCTCAAGGTTCGAAAAGCTCGATGTCATGTACAGAGCTTTCCTGAACTTCGCCCTCATCGTAGACATGATTAAGTGTTAACACGCCCTAGAAACCCCGCCGTACCGCGGTGTTTCTGCTTTAGGCGGTTCAAAAGCATTTTTTTTAGCCCAAAGATCAATCTTCTATATAGGCTCACAGGGTATGCCAGAATATAGAAAAAGAGGTTTGCGCAATGTATGTGCAGCCCATCTTTAAGGCGAGTGGTGTGGGGAGAAAGCTTGCTGGCGATAGTTTCTTGAGTCACGCGACAAGAGAAACCCTCAGTTCTTTTATCCTCAACGCGCGGAAGATTAGGAATATGCTAAACTTTTAAAACTTTTAAAACTTTCAAAACTTTCCAAAAACTTTGCAAATTGTGTTGCACTAAATTTGTTGCTATTTTTCGCGCGATAATTGAGCCCAGTGAACTCACTGGTTTTGGCGGTTAGGCGAAAGGCGGGACACCGTGGGTGTTGTTAAGATCAAAAATATGGAAGAATTTGCGGCCGTGAGCGGGATATCTCGTCCAACGGTTTCCAAATATTTCAATGATCCTGACAGTGTACGTGCCTCAACACGTGCCAAGATCGAGGCCGCGCTTGAGGCACATGATTACCGCCCAAACATTTATGCGATGAACCAAAATCGCAAACTTACAAAAAACGTTGGCATCATGGTTCCGCTTATGGCGGATCCCTTCTTTGCGGAAATTGCGCGCAATCTTGAAAAACGTTGCATTGATGCTGGGTATCGGCCGACACTCTATAGCTCGCATGGTGATCCGGCTGTTGAAGAAGAGATCTTGGACAGTTTGCGTTCGCTAAAGCCGTCTGGTGTGCTTTTGGCTCCTTTAGGGCGTGCGTCCAATCGCGCGGCGATTGAGGCTTTTTGTGCTGATGTTCCGACCGTTCTTTTCGATAGTAATTTGAAAGATACGGGGCTGGCTTTCGTTGGCTCTGATGCACCACAGTTTTCAAGCCTCATGGTGGATTATCTGTGCCGAACGGGTGAGCCGCCTTGTTTTTTTGAAATGAAAAACCCGGCCAATCCAAATGCCAATCGGCGGCGGTTGGGGTATATCGATGCGATGGAACGCCTAGGGCATAAGCCAATCATATACCAGGCGGCGGGAACTGGTTGGTCTTTTGAAGAAATTGGTCGAACGGGTGGGCTAGCTGCGCTGGAAGCCAAGGCCTTTGGAACCAACACAGTCTTGTGTAGCAATGATCGTTTGGCGATCGGACTGCTGACGGCTTGCTACGAAAAAGGCTATCGGGTTGGCCGCGAGGAGGCCTGTGACCTGCGCGTGGCGGGACAAGATGACCATCCTTTCTCACGGTTTACCTGCCCACCGCTTACAACTGTTGCACAGGACTACGAATCTGTGTCCCGTCATGCCGTTGAGACGTTGTTTCGCGCTGTTGAGGGGGATGAACGCCCCTATGAGGTCACGCTTTTTGAGGGTAGACTTGTTATGCGGGCCTCGGCTTGAAGCAGATTTTTAGGGGCTCTGCCCCCGACCCATTCGGGTCTCCCCCGGAGTATTTCGTCAAAGAAAAAGATTGAGATTAGAGCAACTTATAGCTCTTAGCTAGGCTTCCTTTTCGTAAGGTTACAAGCGGCGTATAGATGTATAAAAGTTAACGCGCGTAAAATATATAGTTGACGCGCTTCGTTTATTCACTCTACGGTATACGAACACAACATCCAACCATAGGGAGGAATAGGATGTACATGAAACGCGCACTTTGCGCGGCAAGCGCACTTGCCTTGGTGGCGGGTTCTGCATTTGCTGGTAGCCACGCAACAGAGCTGACAATCGCGATCGTGAACAATGGTCATATGATCAACATGCAGAAAGTTGCAGAGGCCTACACCGAAGAAACCGGTGTGAAGCTCAACTGGGTGTCTTTGGAAGAAGGCGTTCTGCGCGAGCAAGTGACCTCGGACACAGCCACAGGCGGTGGTCAGTACGACATTATCAACATCGGCATGCAAGAAGCGCCCATCTGGGGGGCTGCAGGTTGGATCGAGCCGCTGAACTTCGGCGCGGCGTATGACGTAGACGACATGCTGCCTGCGATGCGCAATGGCTTGAGCCATGACGGCACGCTTTACGCGGCACCTTTCTACGGCGAAAGCTCGATGGTGATGTACCGCAAGGACCTCACAGACGCGGCTGGCGTGACAATCAACGACAACGACAGCTGGGCCCGGATCAAAGACGCAGCCGCAGCCGTTCACGATCCTGACAACGGTGTTTACGGCGCATGCTTGCGCGGTAAGCCAGGTTGGGGTGACAACATGGCGTTCATCACAACGGTTGTGAACTCCTTTGGTGGCGCATGGTTCGACGCGGACTTCCGCCCGGCCCTCGACACAGCTATGTGGGAAGAAGCCATCAACTTCTATGTTGATCTTCTTGGCAACTACGGCCCTCCCGGCTCTGAAGGCAACTCGTTCAATGAGATTCTCGCGCTTTACAATGAAGGCAAATGCGGCATGTGGATCGACGCCACAATCGCGGCCTCCTTCCTGGAAGTAGACGGCGTGGCTTACGCACAATCACCAAACGCGGGTAACGCCGTTGGTGCAAACTGGCTCTGGGCTTGGGCAATGGCTGTTCCTGCGGGCACAGCAAATGCTGAAGAAGCCAAAGCCTTCATCGAATGGGCAACCTCGAAAGAGTACATCAAAGCCGTTGCAGATCACCCAGAGTTCGGCTGGGGTTCGGTGCCAACAGGGACACGCGCATCCACATATGCCTACCCTGAGTTCCAAGCCGCTGCAGGCTTCGCTGCAGCCGAAATGGCCGCCATCGAATCTGCTGCTCCAGGCGCCACTGATCTGAAGCCATATGTTGGTGTTCAGTTTGCAGCGATCCCTGAGTTCCCAGAAGTAGGCTCAGCTGTTGCGCAAGAAATGGCAGCTGCCCTCTCAGGTGCAAAATCCGTTGCAGACGCTCTGGCCGCAAGCCAAGCCGCTGCTGACGCGATCATGAAAGAAGCGGGCTACTACGACTAAGCCCTCTGAGTGACGGCGAGAGCCCGAGGCGCAGGCTTTGGGCTCTCCCTCAAACCCTCCTTAAACGGGTGATGTTTTTCTACCACGCCCGTTGAAGGTTCTCGAAATAGCTAAGACACTCCACTTGCTGGGCGGCCACCCCGCTTTTGCTGGAAGGATACCTTATGTCTGACAGAACGCTCCCACGCCTTCTCCAAACGCCAGCGGTGCTGTTGCTTTTGGTCTGGATGCTGATCCCTCTTGGGATGACACTTTACTTTTCCTTTATTCGTTATGTTCTTAACAACCTGCGCCGCCCAGAATGGACAAAACCATCTCTCAGCAACTGGCGGGGTTGGGGCAATTATGAGTTTGTTCTCAACAACAAAGACTTCCTTCTCGCGATCCAAAATAGCCTTTTCATCGTCTGCAGCATTCTCTTTCTGACGGTAATTTTGGGCATTCTCATCGCGGTTTTGATCAACAAGACTTTCCCGGGCCAAGGCATCGTGCGGGTACTTTTGATCTCTCCCTTCTTTGTGATGCCTGCGGTGAACGCGGTGCTTTGGATCAACATGATCTTGGACCCTGTTTTGGGCCTCCAGGGCCTTGCGGTGGGCGGCATCAATGATCTCATTGCCTCGCTGCAAAACGCGCCACTTGTGGGCTGGTTCTTCTCGCTTTGGCCAGAACTTGAACCGATCTCTTTTAGAGCCACACAGACCTCGTCGATTGCCGTGATCATCATGGTCACCTGGCAGTGGACGCCCTTTGCAGTGCTCATCTTCATGACCTCGCTGCAATCTGAGGACCAACAGCAAAAAGAAGCTGCCATCCTGGATGGCGCGAGCACTTGGAGCCAGTTCCGTTTCCTCACGCTCCCGCATCTGGGCCGACCCATTGCAATTGTGGTCATGATCCAGGCGATCTTCCACCTCTCGCTCTATGCCGAGATCGAGATTGTGAGCCGCGGGAACGGGAATAAGAACCTGCCGTACCTGATCGGTGAGTTTTCGAACAACAACATTGGTGCGGCGAGTGCGACCGGCATCTTTGCGGTGATCCTTGCCAATATCGTTGCGATCTTCCTTCTGCGGATGGTCGGCAAGACACTGATGGAATAGGAGCGGACTGATGGCAATTGTTGCACAAACAACCAAATTTAGCCGCTATGGCCGCCCTGTTTTGGCCTGGGCTGTGGCAATCCTCTTCTTCTTCCCAATCTTCTGGATGGTTCTGACCAGCTTCAAGACGGACGCAGATGCGGTGAAACCTGAGTTCTTGTTCTTCTTCACGCCGACGCTGGAGAACTACCTGAACATGACTGAGAACTACGACTACTGGCGCTTTGCGACCAACTCCGTGATCACGGCGGTCTTCGCGACGCTCTTTACCCTGTCGGTGGCCATTCCATGTGCCTATGCTATGGCCTTCAATCCAAGCCGCGCGACAAAGGATGTTTTGATGTGGATGCTTTCCACCAAGATGCTTCCTGCGGCGGGCGTTTTGTATCCAATGACCTTCCTCACAAAGAGTGTTGGCCTCTTTGATACGCATTTCTTGATCATCGTTGTGTTGAGCTTGATCAACCTGCCGATCGCGATCTGGATGCTCTTCACCTACTTCAAAGAGATCCCAAAGGACATTATCGAAGCGGGCCAAATGGATGGCGTGAACACTTGGGGCGAGATCCGCGAAATCCTGATCCCCCTTGCCTGGGGTGGTATCGCCTCAACGGGTCTTCTCGTCTTTATCTTCTGCTGGAATGAAGCCTATTGGACGGTGCGTCTCACCACCACTGATGCGGCAACACTTTCCAAACTTATCGAAGGCAACCGAGCTCCGGAAGGTCTCTTCTTTGGACGCCTCTCTGCGGTTTCTGCCGCTGCTGTTGGCCCCATCGTTGTCCTCGGCTGGTTCTGTCAAAAACAATTGGTCCAAGGTCTCACCTTCGGCGCCGTGAAATAGGAATTTACACATGGGACGTATTCAACTTGAAAAAGTCACCAAGAAGTTCGGCGACGCAGAGGTAATCCCACCGCTGGATCTGACCATCGAAGACGGAGAGTTTGCGGTTTTTGTTGGCCCATCGGGCTGCGGGAAATCCACGCTTCTTCGTCTTATCGCGGGGCTTGAGGACACAACCTCAGGCAAGGTCTTGATCGACGACGAGGACATGACGCAGATCAGCCCGTCTAAGCGTGGGCTGGCCATGGTGTTCCAATCTTACGCGCTTTATCCGCATATGACGGTGCGCAAGAACATCGGCTTTCCTTTGCGGATGGCCAAGCTGACACCTGATCAAATCGCGCAAAAGGTGGAAGGGGCAGCCAAGATCCTCAATCTGACGGACTACTTGGACAAAAAGCCAGGCCAGCTTTCTGGTGGTCAACGCCAGAGGGTAGCCATTGGTCGTGCGATTGTTCGCGAGCCCTCCGCCTTCCTCTTTGACGAGCCTTTGTCCAACCTCGATGCCGCGCTGCGCGTCGGCATGCGGATGGAAATTGGCGAGCTGCACAACGATCTGAAAACCACCATGATCTATGTAACCCACGACCAAGTGGAAGCCATGACTATGGCTGACAAGATCGTGGTCTTGCAGGCCGGCGTGATCGAACAAGTAGGCTCTCCGCTTGAGCTCTATCGCAGTCCGCGCAACCTCTTTGTGGCTGGGTTTATCGGCTCTCCCAAGATGAACTTCATGTCCGGTGAAGCGGCTGCTGCGCACAACGCCCACACCATTGGCGTGCGCCCTGAACACATCACGGTCAGCAAAGAGGGCGGGCCTTGGAGCGGGGTGATTGGGGTCTCGGAACACTTGGGCTCAGACACGTTTTTCCACATCCATGACACAGGGCTCGCGGATATGGTCACGGTGCGCGCGGATGGCGAGATCGGCTTTAACACAGGAGACCGTGTGAGCCTGAGCCCACGCGAAGACGTGATCCACCGTTTTGACGACAAAGGCCTGCGTCTATGAGTCAGCTCCAGGGCAAAACCGCCCTGATTACGGGCGCAGCACGTGGTATCGGGGCGGCTTTTGCCGCCGCGTACTTGAGCGCAGGTGCGCGTGTTGTGCTGGCCGACATTGATCTAGAGCGTGCCAATGAGACGGCGCGAGAGCTTGGCGAAGGTGCCCTGGCCGTGAAGATGGATGTGACGGATCAATCCAGCATTGAGGCTGGCATCGCGCAAGCCGTTGATGCGATGGGTCCGATCAACATCTTGATCAACAACGCTGCGATTTTCTCGGCCGCGCCTATAGTTGAGATTGAGCGTGACGATTTTGCCCGTGTCTTTGACATCAATGTCTCTGGCACGCTTTTCACGATGCAGGCTGTTGCCAAGCATATGATTGAAACGGGCCAAGGCGGCCGGATCATCAATATGGCCAGCCAAGCTGGGCGCCGCGGTGAGAGCCTTGTGGCAGTTTATTGTGCGTCAAAAGCCGCTGTGATCAGCCTCACGCAGTCCGCTGCGTTGAACCTGATCCCTCATGGGATCAACGTGAACGCCATCGCTCCTGGGGTTGTCGATGGTGAGCATTGGGACGGCGTCGATGCCTTCTTTGCAAAGTATGAGAACAAAGCGCCGGGTCAAAAGAAGCGCGAAGTGGGCGAAGCGGTGCCTTACGGCCGCATGGGACGTGCGGAAGATCTCACGGGAATGGCCGTTTTTCTGGCCAGCGATGCAGCTGAGTATGTCGTTGGCCAAACCTATAATGTGGACGGTGGCCAATGGATGAGCTGATGAAAGATCAAGCAGAAACAAAGCCTCTCGTTGACCTGACCGATCGCACTTTGGCGCATCTGCCCAAGTCTGTCACCCGGCCAAGTTATGATCGCGCGTCTTTGAGCCCGGGCATCGTCCATATCGGTCTGGGCAATTTCCACCGGGCGCACCAAGCGTGGTATTTGCATCGGTTGATGGAGCAAGGCTTGGCCCATGATTGGGCCATTATCGGTGCGGGCGTTCGTCCGGGCGATGCTGTGATGCGCGAAAAGCTCTTGGCGCAAGACTGTCTGACAACCCTGATCGAGCTCGATCCGTCGGGCACATCTGCTGAAGTGATTGGGTCCATGATTGACTATCTTCCAGTGGAAGACACGAATGGCGCTTTGATCGCTGCCATGAGCGATCCGGCCATTCGCATTGTGGCGCTCACGGTTACTGAGGGCGGCTATTACCGTGATGCCGAGGGTGGCTTTGACGCAAACCATGACGATATCCAACACGATGTCGCCAACCCCGAAAGCCCGCGCACAGCCTTTGGGGCCATGGTTGCGGCCCTCAGGGCGCGGCGGGATGCTGGCCATGGGCCTTTCACAGGCCAATGCTGCGACAACCTCCAACACAACGGTGCTGTGTTGCGTGACACGGTGATTGGGCTCGCCCGCCTCAGCGATCCAGATCTGGCGGGTTGGATCGGGGCGGAAATGACCTTTCCAGACGCCATGGTCGATTGCATTGTTCCTGCCACCGGCGCGGCAGAGCTCGCACTCGTGCAAGAGTTTGGGATCCATGACGCCGCCCCAGTGACCCATGAGAACTTCCGCCAATGGGTTATTGAAGACAATTTTTGCGCAGGCAGGCCGCCATGGGAAAAGGCTAGGGCCACGCTCACTGAGCATGTCGAAGCCTATGAGACGATGAAAATTCGGATGCTCAACGCAGGCCATCAGGTTTTGGCGAATGTTGGTGAGATTTTGAGCTTGCCGCGGATCAATTCTTGTATGGAAGACGCTGATGTGGCTGCGTTTTTTGGCAAAGTTGAGGTTAATGAAATCGCGCCTTATATTGCTGCTGTTCCAGAAATAGCGCCAATAGAATATCTTGAATTGATAAAACGGCGTTTTGCCAATCCCGCTATTCTGGACACCACACGCCGTGTAGCTTTTGATGGCTCCTCGCGCCATCCAGGGTTTGTGTTGCCGATATTGGGCGATGCTTTGGAGGCCGAGGGACCCATTTCAGGGCTGGCCCTTACAGAAGCCTTCTGGGCGCGTATGTGCGAAGGTACCCGCGAGGATGGCAGTGAAATCGCTCCAAATGATCCCTATTGGGACACGCTGAAAAATGTGGCCAAAGAAGCAAAAACGCGCCCTCAAGCTTGGTTGGAACAAACACAATACTACAGCACACTTGGCCAAGACACGCGCTTTTCCAAGGCCTTTGAAAGCTGGCTTAACCTTATCTGGAATGAGGGCGCCCGCGCCGCAATCGCCCGGTACCTAGCTCCCTAAGGCGGTCTATGCGCGGGCTTTTTCGCGTTTTGGATCTATAAAGGGCAGTGTCGTCACGGTGGCAGGCATGCGCTTGATGTGATTGTCGAGCTTGCCAATTTCCAATTCGGATCCGGTTTCTGCAGCTTCAACCGCAATGCGGGCCATGGCGATGGCCTGGCCAAGCTCAGGAGAATGGCAGGCGGAGGTCACAACACCCACTTGCCGACGTCCGTCGAACACAGCGTCACCAGGGTGGGGCGGCTCTGCGCCGGGTATCAAGAGACCCACCAAGCGTTTGCGCTCAGCACCCTTGTTGCGCTCAAGCGCGTCGCGCCCCAAAAAGTCGCCCTTTTTGAAATCAATCGCAAATCCCAAGCCTGCTTCCAGTGCGTCCGCTTCCACACCGGATGTTGCGCCAAACTCCGCACCTGCAGTCATAAGTCCGGCTTCGATGCGAAGCATATCCAGCGCGGTGCCGCCCATAGGTTTGAGGCCCAGTGGTTCGCCCGCCTCCATCAGATCGTCCCAAATGGTCAGCGCGTCGCTTTGATCGCAAAAAATCTCGTAGCCAAGCTCGCCGGTAAACCCTGACCGACAAATCATCGCCGCTGGACCTTCAGGGCCCCCGATCCTAGCAACCGTAAATCCAAACCATTTGAGGGCCTCAAGTGATGGTTTGGCGGGCGTAGTGTGGGCCAGTTTTAGCAATATTTCGCGCGATTTAGGGCCTTGAATGGCCAAATTCGCCATGTTTGATCCCAGCGACCGGATGGCGACTTTCAGCCCCAGGCGTTCCGCTTCTTCGCGCATGTGGAGCGCGCTTTCCTCTGATCCACAGAGCCAGCGGAAGGCCATGGGCTCCAGCCTGAACAAAGTGCCGTCGTCCAAAACCGCCCCTGTCTCATCGCACATCAGCGCATAGAGGCCCCGGAACTGCGACAGCTTGGCGACGTTGCGGGTCAGGCAGTGCTGCAAAAGCGCTTCTGCGTCCGGCCCTACAATGTCGAACTTGCGCAGACCGGACATGTCCTGAAGCGTGGCCGCTTGTCTGCAGGCCCAATACTCCGCGATGGCGCCTGTGGCGTCGTAATGCGCGGGCATCCAAAGATCACGGGCTGCGTGAAAGCTTTGCGCGAGTTTTGAGGTGCGAGGATGGAAGGCGGAATGAGTGGTCATTTTGCTTGCGTCTTCGGGTTGCGCGCGCCAGGCGACGGCATGGGTAATGGAGCTTTCTGGGGAGTAGATGCGCACGTGCACATCTGTGGGGTTCCAGCCATTGATGGGATCAACGTCATCGGGGCAGGCGGTGGAGACGCAGGTGAGATCATCAAGCGCTTCCATCACCACATAGTCACCAGGGCGCGACCAGGCCTCATCACTGGCCAAGTTATGGTGATGCGGATCGATCCAAGAATTGAAGAAGAAATTGATGGCCGGCCAGGCGGCGCGTGGCGCAATACCGTAAGGCGCAAAGGCCTCTGAGATGTTGTCAGAGCAATTGATATGGCCGGGAAAGCCGCGCTCTTCGTAGCCATTGGCCGTGCAGGCCAGGGCAAAGGTGTCGTGCCGCCCGACCGTGTCTTGGCGCACGGCCAAAAGCGGCTTTATGTCTGCGTCGTAAAACTTGTCATGCAGGCCGGGCAGGGGATACGCGCTGCGCGCTTTTGTGCGCGACACTGTGCTGTCGATAGGGCGCTCAAGCCCTCTCTCTAAGGCGCTGTTGCGCAGGGCCATGAAATCGGAACATTGCTGACCTTCAACATCAATGATTTGCACAAACTGCCCTTTTTGCAGCGTGTAGGCTTTGGCGGATGCGCGGGGGATGCGAAATTCGTCGATCACTTTGCCTAATGGGGGAGGCAAAAGCGGCTGGGCGCTCGTGCCCGGTTGGATCGTGATCTGAAAGTGGCTGCCACCGCCCGAAACAAGGTAGTCCGGTGAGAGCGGAGCACCTGCGAAGAGCGTTGTGGCTTGTGTGGCTTTGGTGACAAACACCTCACCTGGCACTGCGCTGCCCGTTTCAAAAAGCGTTACGCCGCGCGCTTGCGTCAGGTCTATATTGCGCGTCTGTGCGATCGCTTTGATGCGCCGCATATCTAGACGCGCGCTTGGGATTTCGCTTTGGGGCAGGGTGCATAGGGCAAGGTCTTTGCAAGAAAACTGGGCATCTTGTGGAGCAAGGCCCGTGAGAAAGAGCGGGCCTGTCCCATCAATGTTTGCAATTTGGATTAAAGCGCCCGCTGGAACATCGATTGTTTGAACGCCGCCCCAGGTGATCTCAATGGAGAGAAACTGCGGGGTCAACAGACCGCGGTAGCGGTGTGCAACAGCACTTTGATCCGAAAAACTCAGGGGGAGCGAGGAGAGTGAAGAAGACTTCGTCACCGAACTAAACTCATATAGCTGCGCGGGCATTCCTGGGGACAAGCCGCACGCTCATCTCCTCTGGTCCGCGATAAATGCTGCGAAGGATCAAAAGAGCCTTCACCAAGCCTGTCAAGATAAAATTCAGAGCTGGCCGGATGCATTGTGACAGTCTGGTTTTGTCGCCACCAAACGCGGGATCAAACGCGGGCTGCTGGCTTTTTAAGCAACCGTGCTGGGCTTGGCGGCATTAAGGCGTTGTGGACGGGTTTCAGGGCGTGCAGGGTTTGCATCCCCAAATCCACCAGACTACCTGCACCCCCGTGAATAAAGATCTTAGAATTGCTGTTGTTGAAGCTGATCGGAGTTTGGCGCTTCAGATCGTTGATGTGCTCAAAGACGATGGTTGGAACAATATTTCTGTCTTAGGCGATACGTCTGGACTTGCGCGCAAGCTCAGCGATTTGGCGCCGGATCTTGTGCTGATTGATCTTGAAAACCCGAGCCGGGACTTGTTGGAGCAGGTCTCCATTGCCTCTGAGGCCGAAACACGGCCTGTTGCGATGTTTGTGGATCGCTCTGACGACGCCATGACGCTTGCCGCCATGGAGGCGGGGCTCAGCGCCTATGTCGTAGGCGCGCCTGAACCGGACCGGGTGCGCGAGGTTCTCAAAACGGCCATCGCGCGGTTTCAAGTCACCAGTCAGATGCGGCGCGAGTTGGCCTTTGCAAAACAAGCCCTTGCCGATCGCAAAATGATCGACCGTGCGAAAGGCATGGTCATGCAGGCCAAAGGGGTGAGCGAAGACGAGGCCTATCAATTGCTGCGCAAGCAGGCCATGAGCCAGAACACCAAAGTGATTGACGTGGCCCGCGCTTTGCTAACGGCCGCGGATCTGCTGACATGAGCAGCCAAGTCCTCAATTGCGGATATGTGCCTCTGGTGGATAGCGCGCCTCTTATTTTGGCGGCAGAGCTGGGATTTGCGGCACAAGAAGGGCTGAGTTTAAACCTATTGCGTCAACCGTCCTGGGCAGCTCTGAGGGATCTTTTAGCCTTGGGGCATTTGGATGCCGCACACATGCTCTCGCCTTTGCCAGTGGCAATGTCTCTGGGGCTCAGTGGACCCAAGGTTTCGATTGTGACGCCAATTGTGATGTCGGCCAATGGCACGGTTTTGGGACTGTCAAAGTCTTTGGCAAATGACTTGCGCCAAACTGGGTGGCAGCCTGATCCTGAACGGCCCTTAGATTTGGTTGCAGGTTTACAGGCTTTGGCCAGACCTCTGCGTGTTGGTGTGCCGTTTCCCTATTCCATGCACCGATTGCTCTTTGAGTATTTGATAGAGAATGCTGGGCCCGGTTTGGCTGAACGTGCGCAGATTGTTACGATGCCACCGCCCTTGATGGCGCACGCTGTTTTAAATGGAGAGATTGATCTCTTTTTTGTGGGAGAGCCCTGGGGCAGCGTGGCGGTGCGCAATGGTGCAGCGGAATTGGTTTTGCCGGGGTCGGGGATCTGGGCGCATGCGCCGGAAAAGGTTTTGGCGATGCGCGCAGACTGGGCTGAAGGCAATGCGTTGACAGCTGGGGCTTTAACTCGTGCGATTTACCGGGCCTGTTCATGGCTGGGGCAGCCAGCCAACAGATCCTTGGCTGTAGAGATACTGGCGCGCAGCGAGCACTTGGGGTTGCCCCATGAAGCGATAGATCCAGCGCTTACTGGGCGTATTTCTCCACGAATAGATGCGCCCCCTTGGCAGATCTCCGCCTTTGCACGCTTTCACGGTGGGGCGACAACCTTTCCTTGGCGCAGCTTTGGCGCCTGGCTTGGTCATCAGATGAGCCGTTTGGAGAACTTGGATCGCGCCTCTACACTTAAGATCGCGACACAGTGTTTTAGGCCTGATCTCTACCGGGCTTATTTGAGCACGACGTCGGCGGATATGCCAGGTGCGTCCGCGAAAATGGAAGGCACAATGGCGCATCCCACCCCCGTTGCTTCGATGCGTGGAGAAATGATTCTGGGGCCTGATGCGTTTTTTGATGGCAAAACCTTCGACTTTCCCGAGATTTTCTGACTAAAAATTAGGCTTTCTCTGCATTGCGGCATTTTGAGGGCTGCAATTTGGGGCTCAATATTGTTCCCCCGGTGGCTCCTTCTAGTCTTTAAAGCGACGGAGCAACGTAGCTCCACTCTCTCCCCTGCTGGTTTGGGGACCCACATGAGCAACGCCGCTCGTCTCTTTCTAAGCAGCCCTCCCCTGCTGATTGAGACGAGCGGCGTTTTTTGTTTGAAAAGGACTGGGACATTGAAAAACATCTTCGCAACCGCCACGGTCTGCACCGCGCTTTTGAGCAGTGCAGCTTGGGGCCAGATGCTCGATCTCGAGAAAGACGAGCTGAAATTTGGCTTTATTAAGCTGACAGACATGGCGCCTTTGGCTGTGGCTTATGAAAAGGGCTACTTTGAAGACGAAGGCTTGTTCGTCACGCTAGAAGCCCAGGCCAACTGGAAAGTTCTTCTCGATGGTGTGATCGACGGTCAGCTTGACGGCGCGCACATGCTTGCGGGCCAACCTCTTGCCGCAACCATCGGCTTTGGAACCGAAGCGCATATCATCACACCCTTCTCGATGGATCTCAACGGCAACGGCATCACCGTTTCCAACGAGATCTGGGAAGAAATGAAGCCCTATGTGCCACTCATGGACGACGGTCGCCCACAGCACCCAATCTCCGCATCCGCGCTGAAGCCGGTTGTTGAGGACTATATTGACCAAGGTATCCCGTTTAACATGGGCATGGTTTTCCCAGTTTCGACCCACAACTACGAGATCCGCTATTGGTTGGCGGCCGGTGGCATTGAGCCTGGGTATTATTCGCCAGAGAACATCCTTGGCCAAATTGGTGCAGACGTTCTTTTGTCTGTGACGCCGCCGCCTCAAATGCCTGCCACAATGGAAGCGGGTACAATCTTTGGCTACGCCGTGGGTGAGCCTTGGAACCAACAGGCGGTTTTCAAAGGCATCGGTGTGCCTGTGATCACAGACTACGACATGTGGAAGAACAACCCTGAGAAGGTCTTTGGCATCACCAAAGAGTTCGCGGATGAAAATCCCAACACCACCAAAGCCCTGACCAAAGCGCTCATTCGCGCTGCCATTTGGCTCGATGAAAACGACAATGCCAACCGTCCGGAAGCTGTAGAGATCCTCTCGCGCTCTGAATATGTTGGCGCGGATTACGAAGTGATTGCCAACTCGATGACAGGGTTCTTTGAGTTTGAAAAAGGCGATCGTCGTGAAGCGCCCGATTTCAACGTGTTCTTCCGTTATAACGCGACCTATCCTTTCTATTCAGACGCCATTTGGTACCTGACGCAGATGCGCCGTTGGGGTCAGATTGCCGAAGCGAAGCCGGATCAGTGGTACTTTGACGTGGCCAAGAGCGTTTACCGCCCAGACATCTATCTCGAAGCTGCCAAGCTGCTTGTGGACGAAGGCCTGGCCAATGAAGCCGACTTCCCTTGGGACAGCGATGGGTTCAAAGCGCCAACGCCTGCAGCCGATATCATTGACGGCATCGGCTATGACGGCAAAGCCCCCAACGCTTATCTCGACAGCCTGCCGATTGGCTTGAAAGGCAACCAAGTGGTTGTCGGAAACGAGATCCAAGGCTGAAAGTAAGGCTGGCGGGACGACGCTCCTGAGGGCTTTGCCCTCAGCTCGCCCCGCCCACCATCCCTTTATTCGGAGAGCACGAGATGACCGCAATCGATCCATCCAGCCTAAGCGATGAAGAGGCCAAAGAGGCCCGCCGCCAGAGGACGTTTACCCGCATCAACAAGCTTGATGGGTGGTTTCAAGTGCTCGGGCTTGCTTGGCTAACCCCTGTTTTGAAAGCTGCTGCGGGCGACAACCCAAAGGCGCAAGTTAGCGAGATCTGGCGTTTGCTGGGCGTGCCACTTCTGGCGATTTTCCTATTCTTGGGTGCCTGGGCGACGCTGGCCCCAACTGTGCAGACCTCGCTCGGCGCGATCCCTGGGCCTGTTCAGGTTTGGGAGCAAGCGGTGAACCTCAATGAGGACGCCAAGCGTGAGAAAGAGAAAGAAGCTGCTTTCTATGTGCGCCAAGAGGAACGCAATGCAAAGCTGATCGCTGAGGGTCGTGCAGATCGCGTAAAAGAGCGCGTTTATACCGGCAAGCCCACGTATTACGATCAAATTTGGACCTCGATTAAGACTGTGTTTTTTGGGTTCTTGCTGGCGACGATTGTCGCTGTGCCATTGGGCATTGCGGCTGGTTTGAGCCCCACTGTGAACGCAGCCATCAACCCGCTTATTCAGATTTTTAAGCCTGTGTCCCCTCTGGCTTGGTTGCCGATTGTGACGATGATTGTCTCTGCGACTTATGCCTCTGACGGCTGGTTTGCGAAGAGCTTTTTGAACTCCGCGATCACCGTGACGCTTTGTTCGCTTTGGCCAACGCTTATTAACACCGCTTTGGGCGTGGCCAGCATCGATAAGGATCTCGTGAGCGTCTCGAAGGTGCTCAAGATGAACACTTGGACGAAGATCACCAAATTGGTGCTGCCGTCCGCTTTGCCGCTGATCTTCACCGGTTTGCGCTTGAGCCTTGGTGTGGGTTGGATGGTGCTGATCGCAGCGGAAATGCTTGCGCAGAACCCAGGGCTTGGAAAGTTTGTTTGGGACGAGTTCCAAAACGGCTCCAGCCAATCGCTCGCCAAGATCATGGTGGCAGTGTTCACCATTGGGCTTATCGGCTTTCTTTTGGACCGGCTGATGTATGCGATCCAGTCCATGTTCACCTTCACGAACAACCGGTGATCTGAGATGGCGATTTTAGAACTCAAAGACGTCACCAAGAGCTTTGGACAAGGCGAGACCGCCACCCATGTGCTCAAAGACATCAATCTCAAAGTGGAGGAGGGCGAGTTTCTTGTGCTCCTCGGGTTCTCGGGATCCGGTAAGACCACGTTGATCAATCTGATGGCGGGTCTGGAGCACCCCACCAAGGGCACTGCGACGTTCAAAGGGGCGGAGATCAAAGAGCCTACCCCAGAGCGCGGCGTGATCTTTCAAAGCTACTCGCTGATGCCTTGGCTCACGGTGAACGGCAATGTGGGCCTGGCCGTGGATACGATCTTCCCTGAGCTCTCAAAAGCGGAGCGCGCGGCCAAGGTTGAGCACTACGTAAAGATGGTGGGGCTGGGGCATGCCACGAGCCGTCGTCCTGCGGAGCTTTCGGGTGGCATGCGCCAGCGTGTGAACGTGGCGCGGGCCTTGGCGATGAACCCCGAAGTGCTTCTCCTTGATGAGCCGCTTTCAGCGCTCGATGCTCTCACGCGCGGCAACTTGGCTGATGAAATTGTGAGTATTTGGGCCAAAGAAAAGCAGACCTGCGTGCTGATCACGAATGACGTGGATGAAGCCATTCTTATGGCGGATCGGATCATTGCTTTGAACCCTGACGGCACGCTTGGAGAAGAATTTAAGGTGAGCATTCCGCGCCCTCGGGATCGCATAGAGATGAACACCGACGAGACCTTCAAGACGCTGCGCAAGCAGGTCACGCGATATCTGATGGACGTTGGCATTGAAGCAAAGGTGGAGGGCTCAAAGCTTTTGCCGGATGTCACACCAATCCATGGGGTGCCGTCTGCGGTTGTCGATGCGCAAAAAGGGATGATCGAAGATCGTTTCCTCGATTTCTCGCAATTGCACAAAGTGTATCCAACGCCAAAGGGGCCATTGACGGTTGTTGAAGACTTCGATCTCAAGATCAACAAAGGGGAATTCATCTCGCTGATCGGGCACTCGGGCTGCGGGAAGTCGACCGTTTTGACGATGGCGGCAGGGCTCAACGAGATTTCCAAAGGGGCCATTAAGCTTGATGGTCGGCACGTGGAAGGAGCTGATCCTGAGCGCGCGGTGGTGTTCCAATCCCCCAATCTTTTCCCATGGTTAACGGCCAAAGAGAATGTGGCGATAGGGGTGGATAAGGTCTATCCGAAAGCCTCCAAAGCAGAACGCCAAGATGTGGTGGAATACTACCTTGAACGTGTTGGTTTGGCAGATGCGATGGATAAAGGCGCTGCGTCGCTTTCCAATGGCATGAAGCAACGCGTGGGCATCGCGCGCGCCTTCGCTTTGTCTCCTAAGCTTTTGTTATTAGACGAGCCTTTTGGAATGCTCGACAGCCTCACGCGTTGGGAATTGCAAGAAGTGCTCATGGAAGTATGGAGCCGCACGAAGGTGACGGCGATCTGTGTCACGCATGATGTGGATGAGGCCATTCTGCTCGCGGACCGGGTGGTGATGATGACCAATGGGCCACAAGCGACAATTGGTAAAATTGTCGATGTTCCTTTGCCACGTCCACGCACACGCAAAGCGCTTCTGGAGCATCCTGATTACTATAATTACCGCCAGGAGGTGCTTGATTTCCTTGAGGAATATGAACATGGGGCGAAGCCAAAACCCAAAGCAGCTTCGGCGATTGCGGCGGAATAATCGTTATGGAGCTAACGTTTCTTCAAGCCTTTTGGACCATAGTTAACCCACAACAGCGCGAGGGTAACCATGGCTTTGACCGCGGACGAAATTTCAGCAGTGCGAACCAGTTTTGCGCGGGTTCTTCCGGTCAAACGCAGCTTTGGGAAGGATTTCTATATCGGTCTCTTCGCCGCGGCGCCCGAAGCGCGCGACCTTTTTCCGGCTCAAATGTCCCGGCAACGCGACAAGCTCGTATCGATGCTTGCCTATGTGGTGAAACATCTCGACGACGGCGAAGCCTTAATGGACCAAGCGCTGCCCTTGGCGCGTCGGCACGTGGGCTACGGCGCGGAGCCCGTGCATTACGCCTTGGTGGGCGAGGTTCTGGTGCAAACGCTGAAATCTTACGGGGTGGATGCCGCCGAGGAACAGGCTTGGCGCAAGGCTTACGGCGTTTTGAGCGGAGCGATGATTGCTGCGGCGCAGGATATGCCACCCAGAGACGAGCCCAAGATCGAAACACTGACCACGTAAAGCAGGGCCAGTGCGCGTCCTGCCACGCAGGGGGTGCAACATGACACAAGATCCCAAAAAACTGATTGTGATTGGCGCAGGCATGGCCTCGGGTCGCGCCTTGGAGCATTTGTTTGAGGCTGATCCCAACTGGGATGTGACGCTCTTTAATGCAGAACCACGCGGCAACTATAACCGCATCATGCTGTCGCCTGTTTTGGCGGGAGATCAAACCTACGCCGATATCGTCACCCATGATGATAACTGGTACGCCGAACGCGATATCACCTGTCGATTTGGCGAGCGGGTGACCGAGATTGATCGGTCTGCCAAGACAGTGAAGGCCCAAAACGGTGACGTGCTGAGCTATGATAAGCTTTTGTTTGGCACAGGCTCAAACCCCTTCATGATCCCTTTGCCTGGCCATGATTTGGAAGGTGTGATTGCCTATCGGGACCTCGAAGACACAGAGCGCATGATGGGCTTGGGCAAGGGCTCGAAATGTGTGGTGATTGGCGGCGGTCTGTTGGGCCTTGAGGCTGCCGCGGGCATGGCCGCGCGCGGCGTAGACGTCACGGTGGTTCACATCATGGGTCACCTGATGGAGCGCCAGCTAGATGAAGCCGCAGGCTATCTGCTCCGGAAAGCTCTTGTCGACAAAGGCATCACGGTGATGTGCCAGGCCAACTCGAAAGAGATTTTGGGTGAAGACGGCAAGGTTAAAGCGCTCCTGTTGGACGACGGCACCGAGCTGCCTTGCGATCTTTTGGTCATGGCCGTGGGGATCCGCCCGAACGTGAAGCTCGCTCAAGACGCTGGCTTGGCTGTAGGCAAGGGCATTCACGTGGATGATCAGATGGTCACATCGGACGCTGATGTGCTGGCCGTGGGCGAATGTGTAGAACACCAAGGCGCAATTTTTGGCCTGGTTGCCCCGCTTTATGATCAAGCCAAGGTGGTTGCCTCCACCTTGCTGGGTGAAGAAGCAGCCTTTGTTCAAAGGGAGTTATCTACCAAACTTAAAGTGACAGGCTGCGATCTGTTCTCAGCGGGTGACTTTGCAGATGGCGAGGGCCGCGAAGACATCGTGTTCCGCGATCCAGGCCGCGGCGTATACCGTCGCCTTGTGATCGAGGCTGACAAAGTCGTTGGCGCAGTGATGTACGGCGATACCGCGGACAGCAATTGGTTCTTCGGTTTGATCAAAGACAAAACCGACATCGCTGAGATGCGTGAGACGCTCATCTTTGGGCCCGCCTATCAAGGAGGGCCCCCCCAGGACCCGTTAGCAGCCGTTGCAGCCTTACCGCTTGATGCGGAGATCTGTGGTTGTAACGGCATTTCCAAGGGCACAATCGTAGAGGCCATTGAGAACGGTGCCACGGATCTGGGCGCGGTGCGCTCGATCACTAAGGCCTCTGGGTCTTGTGGTACCTGCACGGGCCTTGTGGAGCAGGTTTTGGCGGTCACGCTGGGGGATGATTTTGTCATTCCCACCGCGCAACCCATGTGCGGCTGCACCGACATGACCCACGAAGACGTACGCCGCATGATCAAAAGCCAAGAGCTCAAGTCTATGGCGGCCGTGATGCAGGAATGCGGTTGGAAAACCTCTTGTGGGTGCCATGTGTGCCGCCCTGCGCTCAACTACTATCTCATCGCCGATTGGCCGCTTGAGTATCTTGATGATCCGCAATCGCGGTTCATCAACGAGCGCAAGCACGCCAATATCCAAAAGGATGGCACTTTCTCGGTTGTGCCGCGCATGTGGGGTGGGATCACCAACGCAAATGAGCTGCGCGCCATCGCGGATGCAGCCGACAAATACAACGTGCCAACCGTGAAGGTTACAGGCGGACAACGGATCGACTTGCTGGGTGTCAAAGGTGAAGATCTGCCTGCGATTTGGTCCGATCTTAACGCCGCTGGGATGGTTTCGGGCCACGCCTATTCCAAAGGTCTGCGCACGGTCAAAACCTGCGTTGGCACAGATCATTGCCGCTTTGGAACGCAAGACAGTACCGGCCTCGGCATCAAGCTCGAAAAAGCGCTTTGGGGGTCTTGGACCCCGCATAAGGTCAAGCTGGGTGTCTCGGGCTGCCCGCGCAACTGCGCGGAAGCCACTTGTAAGGATGTGGGCATTGTTTGCGTGGATAGCGGGTATCAGATCGGCATCGGTGGGGCCGCGGGTATGGATCTCAAAGAGATCGAAATGATTGCCCAAGTGCCGACCGAGCAAGAGGCCATGGCGCTCACCATCGCTGTGATCCAGCTTTACCGTGAGAACGCCAAATACCTCGATCGGATCTATAAATTTGTGGCCAAAGTCGGCCTCGATTGGGTCATTGAGAGAGTGGTTGACGATCTCGAAAACCGGCAAGCGCTCGTGGAGCGGTTTGATCTGAGCCAATCAATCTACCAAAAAGATCCATGGGCCCAACATGCCGAGGAACAGGCCGAAATCTATCAGCCGGTCGCAAATCTCACATTGGAGGCCGCCGAATGAGCACTTGGGTCAATATAGCTGCGCTCAACGATATTCCTGTCAGAGGCGCGCGCGTTGTGAAAACCTCTGAGGGTTGCGTGGCAGTGTTTCGCACAGCAAAAGATGAAGTTTTTGCTCTGGAAAACGCGTGCCCGCACAAACAGGGGCCGCTTTCCGAAGGCATTGTGCATGGCTCGGCTGTCACATGCCCGCTGCACAACTGGGTGATTTCGCTCGAAACGGGCCTCGTGCAGGGCGACGACGAAGGCCAGGTTGCGACCTATCCCGCGCGCGTTGAAGAGGGCCGGATTCTTCTGAACACTGCCTTCTTGCAAGCGCGGACAGCCGCATGAGCACGCGCACCACATGCCCCTATTGCGGCGTGGGGTGCGGGGTCTTGGCCTCGCCTGATGGCACAATCGAAGGGGATCCCGATCACCCTGCAAATTACGGACGGCTCTGCTCAAAGGGGTCGGCGCTCGGCGAAACCCTCGATCTCGAGGGTCGTCTTCTCGCACCGCAGATCGGCGGGCGGAGCACAGATTGGACTGCGGCGCTCGATCTGGTCTCTGAGCGGTTTTCTAGGGCTGTGGCTGAACATGGCCCGGACAGCGTGGCGTTCTATGTTTCGGGACAACTGCTGACAGAAGACTATTACGTCGCCAACAAGCTGATGAAAGGCTACATCGGCTCGGCCAACATCGATACCAATTCGCGGCTGTGCATGGCCTCGTCGGTGGCTGGGCACAAACGGGCCTTTGGGTCCGACACCGTGCCGGGCACTTACGAGGATCTCGAAGACGCGGATCTCATCGTTTTGGTGGGCTCAAATCTGGCCTGGTGCCACCCGGTTTTGTTCCAACGGATTTCAGCGGCCAAAGCGGCGCGCCCGGATATGCGGGTGGTCAATATTGATCCACGGCAAACGGCCACCAGCCAATTGGCGGACCTTCATCTCAGCATTCATGGAGATGGCGATGTAGCGCTTTTTAATGGGCTTTTGGCCTACTTGGCCGAAAAAGGCTTGGTGGATGAAAACTACGTTGCAGCCCATGTAAACGGGTTTGATGCCGCTTTGGCGTCAGCCCAGGCGGGTGATCCTGCGGCCAGTGGGTTGAGCCACGCGGAGCTTGCGGAGTTTTACGCGCTATGGGCAGGCACGGCAAAGGTGGTCACGGTCTATAGTCAAGGCGTGAACCAATCCACATCTGGTGCAGACAAGGTCAACGCGATCCTCAATTGCCACTTGGCCACAGGCCGGATCGGTAAGCCAGGGTCGGGGCCTTTTTCTGTCACGGGGCAACCTAATGCGATGGGGGGCCGCGAAGTGGGCGGGCTGGCCAATATGCTCGCCAATCACCTCGATATCGAGAACGCCGATCACCGCGCCGCTGTGCAGGATTTTTGGCAAAGCCCGACAATCTGTGATGCACCGGGCTTAAAGGCAGTTGATCTCTTTGACGCCTGCGCAAGCGGCAAAATCAAAGCGCTCTGGGTGATGAGCACCAATCCAGCCGTGAGCTTGCCGGATGCAGATGGCGTGGCGGCTGCGATTGCAAATGTGCCCTTTGTGGTGGTCTCGGACATTTTGGAGCGCACGGATACGGGCGATCTGGCCGATGTGTTGTTGCCCGCCACAGGCTGGGGCGAAAAAGACGGCACGGTGACCAATTCAGAGCGCCGGATCTCGCGCCAGCGCGCGTTTTTGCCTGCCCCAGGGCAGGCCCGACCCGATTGGAAAATCATTTCAGACGTGGCCACGCGCATGGGATTTGGTGAGGGCTTTGACTACGCGTCTCCAGCCGAGATCTTTGCGGAATATGTCTCCCTCTCAGGCGCTTCGCGCGACTTCGGCCGGGATCTGGACCTAAGCGCCTTTGCAGATGCGGACTACGCCAATCTGCTCCCGCAGCAATGGCCACGAGACGACACGCGCTTTTTTGCAAAAGGTGGGTTCTTTCACGCAGATGGCAAGGCCAAGATGTTGGCGGTCTCGGCCCCTTCGATGCCTAAAAACGCTGGGTTTGGCCAAACCGGGTTCCGGCTGAATACAGGTCGGGTTCGCGATCAGTGGCATACCATGACACGCACCGGGAAATCCGCGCGTCTGGGGCGGCATTTGGCGGAACCTTATGTTGAAATTCACCCCCAAGATGCCGCGGCGCTTGGGCTAGAGCTCGCGGAATTGGTTGAGATCAAATCTGGTGACCGCTCGGGCATTTTTCGGGCCTTAGTCACGTCAAAAGTGGCCCCTGGCGCGCTCTTTGCGCCTATGCATTGGACACGGCAGCGGTCTTCAGCGGGCTGGGTCAATGCGCTTGTGCATGTGGGCACGGATCCCATTTCCGGACAGCCTGCGCTCAAATCCTCTTGCGTTGCGGCACAGCGTTATGAAGCAGCTTGGTATGGGTATCTCGCCAGTCGTTCAGCTATCTCAGTCAGAGGTGGCTATGGCGCTGTCGCGAAAACAGATACGGGCTGGCAAGCCGAACTTGCGGGCGTTGAGATGCCAGCCGATTGGGCTGCGTATCTCAAAGAGCTCACCCAAACAGACGGCGGCAGCATCGTCACAGTTGAGGACGCATCACAGGGGTTGATGCGGGCAGCTCGGATCGTGGATGGCGTAGTCGCACAGCTTTTTTTCGTCTCACCAAAGCCTGTTGCTCTGTCGAGGGCCTATGCCGTGGCACAGATTGGCCAAAAGGCCTCTGCTTTGGCAGCCCTGGCGGGCTTGCCGAGCGCAGATATGCCCGATCCCGGTGCGACGGTGTGCTCGTGTATGAGCGTTGGCGTCAACACTTTGCGCGCAGCCATCGGTGAGGGCGCGCTGAGCGTGGAGGCGCTTGGCGCTTGCACGGGGGCAGGGACGAGCTGCGGCTCGTGTAAGCCGGAATTGGCGGCCCTTTTGGCGGCAGTACCGCGCGCTTTGGCGGCAGAATAGGGAGACTTTGCAATGAAAACCTTCCCAATGTTTTTGCAAATGGCCGGCCGACGTGTTGTGATTGTTGGCGGCGGTGAACAAGCAGCCCAAAAGTGTCGCTTGGTGCTGAAAACAGAAGCTGAAATTGTGATCTTGGCACTTGAGATTGAAGCTGAATTGCAGGCTCTTGTCGATGCCGGGCGCATCACCTGGAAAAGCGGGCCAATTCAAGCGGCAGACTTCGCAGACACGGCTTTGGTCTTTGTGGCCACGGGGTGCCCGGGGCTTGATGCCTCAATCCATGCGGTTGCCAAAGCGGCCCATGCGGTTGTGAATGTGGTGGATCAGCCAGATCTATGTGATGCGATTACACCGTCGATTGTGGACAGGGATCCGGTGGTTGTGGCCATTGGGACGGAAGGCACTGCGCCGGTTCTCGGGCGACAGATCAAAACTAAAGTGGAAGAAATGCTCGAGCCGCGTTTGGGCGATTTGGCTGCTTTGGCCGGGCGGATGCGGGATCTTGCGGCGCAGCGCCTGGGTCCGCGAGACCGGCGGGATCTATGGCGCTGGGTCTTCAGTGGACCAATAAGGGCGCAACACGCCAAGGGGGCTGAAGCTCATGCGGCGCAAGCGTTAAAGCAAGCCATTGAATCGGGGCAGTTCGAAGAAGCCGCACCGGCGCCGGTGGCGCTTGTGGGGGCAGGGCCGGGATCTGCGGATCTTATCACCTTGCGGGGCGTGAAGCGGCTGCAAGAAGCTGATGTGATCTTCTATGATCGCTTGATCGATCCTGGTGTATTGGAACTTGCGCGCCGGGATGCGGAGCGGATTTATGTGGGCAAAGCGCCAGGCTGTCATTCCTGGCCACAAGAAAAGATCAATCAGGTTTTGGTGGCTTCGGCGCAGCGCGGACAGCGTGTGGTGCGCTTGAAATGCGGTGATCCCGGAATCTTTGCGCGCGGAGCTGAAGAAGCGGACGCGCTGGAGGCGGCCGGTTTGGCTTATGAAATTGTGCCAGGCGTTACTGCTGCAAGTGGCGCTGCGGCGGCGATGGGAACTTTTCTCACCGCGCGTGGGGAAACCGATACGCTTGTGCTCACAACGGGCAAAAATTGCCGAGGCGAGGCAACGCGTGATTGGATCTCACACCTGCGCGAAGGCGCGCGTGTGGCGGTCTATATGGGCGTTGGTGTTGCGGAGGATATCCAGGTGCAACTTCGGGAGGCTGATCTTTTGGGTGAGGTGCACGTTGAGATCGTGGCCAATGCACAGCGAGAGGATCAAGTTATTGCAACCTGTGACGCGGTCAATTTGACGACCTGTTTGCAAGACGCTCAGATCGCCAATCCAGCAATCTTGTTTTTGACCTTGCCTTTGGTCGGCGCGGCCCGGCAGAGCTTAGATCATCCGTTGCAGGTGATTGCAGCAGAGTAACGTCTCGGCCCTAGATACTGGAAAGTGAAAGGGGCTCTGCCCCCGCGCGTGTGCCACGCGCTCCCCCGGAGTATTTTGCACCAGGAAAGGACGGGCGAAGCGCGCGCGGTACGCGCGCGCCCCTTTGGGTTTTCATCAAGGGCCGAAGGCACCGTGATGAAAAGGGAGGTGGGCGTGGCCCCGGTTTGGATCTGGTGACCACGTAGCTTTTGGGGCTGAAGCTTTAAAGCAAGAAATCATTTGCTGTGAGCGTGAAGGCATCAACAGAGAAAATTGCAACGTCCACCTCTTGGCCTTTGTTGTTTTCAAAGGTCACGGTTGCAAGTGTGGCACTCTCTTGGGTGATTGACACATCCGAGAGCCCGTCGACGTTGTCCAGCCGCGACAGATCGATTTTGTCGAGCCCATCTTCCCAATCGAGAATCGAACCGCCTTTGGTGGTGTCTTTGAACTGAAAAACATCTGCATCTGCGCCGCCAATCAACGTGTCTTTTCCGCGATCTGCCACAAGTGTGTCTTCGCCCGCGCCGCCGTCCATCGTGTCGCGCCCCCAGCTGCCTTCGATCCAATCATCGCCGGCTTCCCCGAAAAGCGTATCTACCCCACTGTCACCAAAGACAAAGTCATTGCCACTGCCAGCTTTGATCTGATCGTCGCCGCGGTTGCCGTGGATGTTGTCGGCACCGCTGGTGCCTGTGAGACTGTCAGCTTGGTTGGTGCCTGCGATATGATTTGGAGCGTTTTCAATCGGTTCAAAGGCATCGATGCCGTCGAACACACCTTTGGCTTTAACTTGGATGTCATCTTCGGTGACTTTGTCCCCATAGACTTTGACGGTCCCAAGATCGTCTTCGTCATGGGCGCCGCCGCCGTCCCCTTGTTGGGACCGCACGCTGATCAAGGAATAATCTCCTCCCTCATCTACGCCGTAGGTGATCTCGGCGATCTCAACCGTGTGACCCCGCAAGATCAATTTATCGCCGTCTTGATTAGAGAAATCGGTGAGCACATCGTCGCCGCCCGCTTCAACCCAATGGTCGTGCATGGCTTCGTTTTCACCCGCCACTTTGCGCCAGTTGATGGTGCCGTCATCGCGGGTGTGGCGGGCCATCACCACATTTGTTGCGTTCAGAAGGTAGTTGAAAGTGATCTCGTCTTTGCCTTGACCAGCCGTCACCACATCAACGGCCTGCGCGCTTGGAACGGCTGGGTTGATACGCCCGTCTGCTCCATTTGTTTGGGCGGGGTCGGGTTCACCGCCGTCGGAATAGACACGAATTTTATCGCGTCCCGCCCCAGTGCTGACGGTTTGAGCGCCAGTACCCAGGTCCACATAGTCTTTGGTCTCAACCCCTGGAGCTGCGGTGACGATGTTTTCGCTATTTGTCGCGGAGGCAAATTCTTGTACGCCGCCGTTGTAGGGGCTTAGCTCATCTGCTTGCTCGAGCCGGTCTACCCCGTCAAAGACGCCGGATCTTTGAACCTTAACGTCATCCTCGGTGATGCGGTCGCCATAGACCTTTACTGTGCCTACAAAATCCTCGTCATGGGCACCTGTGGCCGTGTTGGCGCCGCCAGCACCGCCGTCGCCTTGTTGGCTGATGGCTGTGATCAGGGAATAATCCCCGCCGGCATCTGTGCCGTAGGTGATGCTGTCGAGTTCAACGGTGTGACCGCGCAGAACAATTTTGTCGCCTTCTGCTTTGGAAAAATCGGTGATGGTGTCGTTGCCCCATCCTTCAACCCAATGGTCGTGCACATTGTCGTTTTCGCCCGCCACGCCGCGCCAATGCACATGGCCTGCTTTGCCCGTGTGTTGAGCTAAAACGGCGGCTGTACCGTTGAGGAGCGCGTGGAATTCAAAGGTGTCGCGACCCGCGCCGCCTGTAAAGGTATCCTCAGCTGACCCGGCAGATATGGCTGGGTTGTACCGGCCCTCGCTACCATTGGTTTGGGCCGGATCGGGCTCACCTGCGTCGCCATAAGAGATGAAACGATCGTTGCCAGAGCCGCCATCGACTGTTTGGCGCCCGCTGCCTGTTTTGATCAGATCATTGCGGTCTGTGCCTTCAAACGCCAGGTTGATTGTGTCTGCATTCTCAGCCACGGCTTGTGTGCTGATCTCGGCTGTTGGGGGCGTGGAGGCGGGCGCTTGCGCTTCACCGGCTGCGATATCTTCAAGATCATCAATGCCGTAGAAAACCTTGGCTTTTACAGTGATGTCGTCTTCGGTGACTTTGTCGCCATAGACCTTAATTGTTCCCAAAAGATCCTCATCGTGGGCGCCGCCGCCGTCACCTTGTTGGGACCGCAGTTGGATCAGGGAATAGTCTCCACCGTCATCTTCACCGTAGGTGATTTCGGCGATCTCCACCGTATGGCCCCGGATGTCGATCTTGTCGCCATCCTGGTTTGAGAAATCTAGGATGGTGTCGTTGCCGATGCCTTCGACCCAGTGATCATGCACATTGTCGTTTTCGCCAGCAACTTTGCGCCAATTGACGGATCCATCGTCGCGGGTGTGCTTTTCTAAGATCTCTTCTTTGGCGTTGAGCAATAGCCGGAACGCAAAAGTGTCACGGCCTTGTCCGCCTTTGAGCACGTCATCTCCGGCGCCGTCCGCCAGAGCAGGGTTTACGCGACCTTCGCTGCCGTTCGTTTGCGCGGGATCTGGTTCGCCACCATCTGAATAGCTGTAAATCCGGTCATGCCCTCCGCCAGCGTCGACGGTTTGGCTGCCTTCTCCTACATGGACCACGTCCTTTTGGCGGTAGAGATTGCCTTCATAAGTGTCGCCGTCTGTGTTGGAGAAGACCTCCATTGTGCCGCCTGCGTTTGCCTCAGCAAATGCCGCGTCGGCATGCTCAAGACGGTCGATTCCATCTGTGTTGTTTTGAACATGAAGATCGTCTTCAGTGACTTTGTCGCCATAGACCTTGATTTGACCCAGTGGATCCTCGTCATGCGCGCCCGTTGCTGTATTCGCGCCGCCCGCGCCGCCGTCGCCTTGTTGGCTGATAACGGTGATCAGTGAGTAGCTGCCTTGGGCATCACTGCCATAGGTGATGGATTGAACTGTTGCCGTATGACCCGCGATTACGATGCAGTCGCCTTCATCCTTTGAGAAATCGGTTATGATATCGAGCCCGAAGCCCTCAACCCAGTGGTCGTGTACAGAGTCATTTTCGCCTGCGACTTTGTTCCATTTGGTGCGGCCTGCCGCATTGGTATGTTCGGCGATTACCTCTTCTTTGGCATTCAGAACCGCCCGGAATTCAAAGCGGTCCGCACCGCTGCCGCCCGTTAGGGTGTCGATTGTGTCTTCTGTGGGGACGGCTGGATAAACGCGCCCTTCTGCACCGTTCGTTTGCGCTGGGTCTGGTTCTCCAGCGTCCCCCCAAGAGACGATGCGGTCATTTCCGTCTCCTGCGTCTACGGTTTGCGAGCCAGTGCCAAGTGTGAAGAGGTCACGTTTATCGGTTCCAAGAATCTTGGATGTCATGGTCGATTTCCTTGTCGAACACGGGGTATTAGCCTGTGCTTGGTGTGTGATTTGGTCGTGTGTGCAATGCGACGCTAGCCGCGTGCCCCATGCTGAAAAAGAGCGTGTCAAAATCTGGGCGCAAAGACGCGGCAATCGGCCTGATTTGAGCGGAATTCAACCAGTTAGGGTGGGATTTTTTCTCCAAAAATCCGATAAATTATTGAATTTAAATAATTTATTTCGCGCAATCCCAGTGGTGTGAGCAAAGAGGTCGGGGTCTGCCGATCGCGCTCTGGTTCGGCAGTCCTTCGCTTATGAATTGAGGCCAAAATAAGGCATGAGAAACAATACGTCGCGCTCCTTGGCACTGTTCTCAAAACCGAAAACCATCGCCACAATTCAAAACTGGGCCTGCGCCGAATACCGAGCCTGCGTTAGCGAGCGATTCCTGTGCGCAAATGGCAGTTTATGCCTGCGGCGGATCCCCTAAATGAGGATCAACACAAATTTCCTGTGAAAGGTTATCCAATGATAAGAGAGATCAAAGGTCTACACCACGTCACCTCGATGGCGGGCGGCGCGAACGAGAATAATGCGTTTTTCACAAAAAGTCTCGGGCTGCGCCGGATTAAGAAAACCGTCAATTTCGACGCGCCGGAGGTATACCACCTGTACTTCGGTGATGAAGCTGGGACACCTGGTTCGGTCATGACCACTTTCCCTTTTGGAAACATGCCTAGGGGGAAACGCGGTGTGGGAGAGGTGGGCACAACGGAATTTGCGGTTCCAATTGGCAGCTTAGGCTATTGGTCGGATCGCCTCAGCGCCTTGGGTGTCACGGGTCTTAAACAAGACAGCGTCTTTGGCGAAGCGCGACTTTCCTTTGACGGACCCCATGGCGATGGGTTTGCGCTGGTTGAGAGCGCGGCTGAGGGTCGAGAGGCCTGGCGCGGCGGGGACGTGCCTGAATCGGTGGGTATCTTGGGGTTTCGGGGTGCCCGCTTTCAGCTCAGCGACGCGGCTACCACCGGAGAGCTCTTACAATTTATGGGCTATCAAAAGGCCGACCGGCAAGGCGATGTGACCCGCTATATGATCGAGGGGGGTAACCCCGCCAATACAATTGATCTTGAAGAGATGCAGGGCGCACAGGCTGCGCAGCAAGGTGCTGGCTCCGTACACCACATTGCCTTTGCCGTCGAAAACCGGGCCGCACAACTCAAAGTGCGGGCGGCTTTGCTAGACACGGGCTACCAGGTCACCCCGGTCATTGACCGCGATTATTTCTGGGCGATTTACTTCCGCACGCCGGGCGGCGTGCTCTTTGAGATTGCCACAAATGAACCGGGCTTTGATCGCGATGAAGACACGGCGAATTTGGGCCAAGCCCTGAAGCTGCCAACGCGGTATGAACCGCATCGCGCCAAGATCGAAGCGCATTTGCCTGAGATCTCAGATTGAGGGTTCGGGTAAATGACAACAGATCTATACCAAGCGCGGACCAAAGCGCCGGATCCCGGTAAGCCGCTTGTTTTTGTGTTTCATGGCACAGGCGGCCATGAAGGACAGTTCTTTGACCTGGTGCAAACACTTGTGCCAGGCGCCGGGGTCATCGCGCCGCGTGGCGATGTGAGCGAACATGGCGCCTTGCGGTTTTTCAAACGAACGGGCGAGGGCGTGTATGACATGGACGACCTCAAAGCCCGCACCGCGAGAATGACTGATTTTATCAAAGCGCATCTGAGTGCCACGCCAAATACACCCGTGTTTGCCTTTGGCTATTCGAACGGAGCAAATATTTTGGCCTCCGTCATGCTTGAAAGCCCCGAGCTCTTTGATCGTGTGGGGCTGCTGCACCCGCTCATCCCGTGGACCCCCGCGCCACAGCCCGGCTTAAAAGGTCGCAAAGTGTTTGTGAGTGCGGGCCAACACGATCCGATCACGCCTTGGTCTGCGAGCCAAGCGCTGATGGATTGGCTCAAAGCGCAAGGCGCTGAGGTAACTGAGGCAGTGCACGAGGGCGGGCACGAATTGCGCGAGATGGAAATCAGAGCTTTGCAGCAGTTTCTGAGCGCCTGACTAGCGTAGTGTTCGGTCTAAAAGACCACGCCGCTAAACAAGGCAACATTGGCATAAGGCGTCACCTCGCCCGTGCGCACCACTGCCACAGCGTCAGCACTCATGGCTTTGAAGTCTTCATGGGAGACGCGCTCGGGATCTAGGCCTAGGGTCATGTCGAGCGCGCTTTCTTTAGCCACCACCGCGCGCTCTATGCAAAGCTCCGAGAGCACGGCATCAAGAACTACCGCAAATCTCGGCACACCCGGCGTGACGGCCAGATCAACCACCTCCGCACCGCGCGGTACAGGCAGGCCCCCATCCTCGATCACGAGCATATCCCCGTGACCCATCGCGGCGACGATGGCGCTGAGGCGGGCGTTGAGAAGAGGGGTCTTTTTCATCTGGGGCGTCGCTCCACGTGACTTCGTGCCTTTATGATAGCAATTGCGCTGGAGGCTGTCTCGCGTGCTCCGGCAAAAGCGCTGCGCGAAAACTGGAAATCCCCCCTGTGCGACGTAGGTTTGGTAAAAAGGAGACCTCTACATGGCGCTGTCAAAAACGACCCCTCCAGCGGGATATTCCTCTCTCCAGGTCACTTTACACTGGGCGACAATGGTCCTTGTGGCCTTACAATTGATCTTTCCTGAAGGGATCAGCCGCGCGTTCGAAGCGGGATTAAGAACGGGTGAGCTCAGCTTTTCAGTGCCGGTTGTGATGCATTTCTTCTTTGGGTCGGTGATCACGTTTTTGGTGATGTGGCGGCTGATGCTGCGAAATGAGCGCGGCGTGCCAGGGCATGTGGAGGGTGAACCTGCGATTTTTCAAAAGCTGAGCACCTATGCGCATTGGGGCTTTTATATTGTGCTGCTCTTGCTGCCAGTCACAGGCGCTTTGGCTTGGGGCATGGCGGCGGAAGGGCCGGGTGAGGCTCACGAGATTTTAAAGATGGCCTTGCTTGTGTTGATCGCTGGGCATGTTGGGGCTGTGATCATCCACCAATTTGTTTGGAAGACAAACATCCTGGCGCGGATGACAAAACCCCAAAACTAGCGCCTCAAAGAGCAAAAAACGCTTCCAACGAGGCCTGAAATTTTTGTGGCTCGTCTGCGTGGATCCAATGCCCGGCTTGAGGCAGTTTGGCAAAACGCGCTTTCGGAAAGAGCCTGCGGATCTCAGGGCGATGCTCGGGCAAAACGTAGTCTGAGCGGCCGCCATGCAAAAAGAGCGTGTCACCGTCAAAAGAGGTGTCTCGCTTTGGAAAGTCCAGGATTTTGGGCATGTCGCGCTCAAGCACATCGAGGTTCAGCCGCCAGCGCCGCTCGGCCACATCCAAGTTTTGCAACAAAAAGCTTCGGATCATGGGGTCGCTGACCTCGAGCTGAGCGTCGGTGCGTTTCTCGATGGCACTGAGATCCATGGCTTTCATCGCATGGATATACTCGAGCTGAGAATGCGCGTAGGCTACGGGAGCAATATCGGCCACAAGCAGCCGGTTCACGTGATGTGGCGCCGTGAGAGCCAGAGCCATGGCCGCTTTGCCGCCCATGGAATGGCCCATAATATCGGCGGGGCTGTCCAATGTGGTGCAGAGCTCTGCCAAATCCTCTGCGAGGTCTTCGTAGCTATGACTTTCATGCCAAGGACTTTGGCCGTGATTGCGAAGATCGGGGACCAAGACTGTGCGGGTTTTCGCAAGCTTTTTGGCCATGCTTCCAAAGTTGCGTCCAGACCCGTATAATCCGTGCACCAATATAATTGGAATCAGTGAGTTGCGCGGTCCGAAGGCTTGAAAATGTATCATTGCCGATCTTCTGTCTGCGTGCTTGTATGCGGGGCTTTGTGTAAACATGACATTTCAACCAGACGCCAGCTTTATGGACGCAAATACGTTTTTTCGTAAAACTGAAGAGATTGCCGTTTTAATGGAGAAGCGCCTCGGTGTGCGCGGATCTACTTTGGCCGAACGGGCCAACAAAGCGCGGCGTCATTTGTCGTCGCGGTTGGTGAAAGACGCTGAATTTCTCACGCAAACAACCGAGTTTTTCAACAATCCTAAGATGCTCAGCCAAGTGGATGAGCCACGTGTGGAGCGGGCTTACGAGGATCTTTTGGACCATCTCGAAGGTTTGACCGGGGAAAGCAGAAAGAAGCGTGCGCTCTTCGGGGTTCTGCGGTCTATTGCGCTTAACCTTTTGCTGCTGGGCGTGGTTATCGCAATCATCTTAGCTTGGCGCGGCTTCATCTGAACTACCCTGTTTTTTGACATTTAGGCGGAGAGGATTGCGCGGCCACTGGGTCACGCTAAACCGTCAAGTCTCGTTTGGAACGCCGCGCAACCAGTCTGCAACGTATTTTCTAGGCGCTAAGACCTGGGCCCTACCGCGGGCGACGGGCTGAAAGCCCCCGCCCAGGGGGGCGGTCGGGGGCTGGTCGGCTTCGCCTCCTATTAACGCTTAGTGAGCAAGGCGACTCAAGTTTTTGGGACGGCGCTCTAGAGGTTTGGATAGATTGGGAATTGGCCGCAAAGCGCCAAGACCTTCTCTTTGACAGAAGCTTCTACCTCCGCGTTACCCTCTTCGCCATTGGCAGCCAAGCCATCCACCACTTCCACAATCAAATCAGCAATTTGGCGGAACTCAGGCTCCCCAAAGCCGCGGGTTGTGCCCGCGGGCGAGCCCAAGCGGATGCCGGAGGTGACCATGGGCTTTTCGGGATCAAATGGAATGCCGTTTTTGTTGCAGGTGATATGCGCGCGTCCCAAAGCTTTTTCGGTGGCGTTGCCTTTTACGCCTTTGGGGCGCAGGTCCACGAGCATCACGTGGCTATCGGTGCCGCCTGTGACGATGTCGAGGCCACCGGCCATAAGCTGTTCTGCGAGCGATTGCGCGTTCTTGATAACTTGAGCTTGGTAGGTTTTGAACTCAGGGCGCAGCGCTTCGCCAAAAGCCACCGCTTTGCCTGCGATCACATGCATCAAGGGGCCGCCTTGGATGCCTGGGAAGATGGCCGAGTTGAACTTTTTGGCCATGGCCTCATCGTTGGTGAGGATCATGCCGCCGCGCGGGCCGCGCAGGGTTTTGTGTGTGGTCGTTGTGGCCACATGCGCATGGGGGAAGGGCGAGGGGTAAAGATCCGCTGCAACGAGCCCTGCGAAATGAGCCATATCCACCAAGAGATACGCGCCGACGATGTCCGCGATTTCGCGGAACTTCGCAAAATCAAGCTGGCGCGGAATGGCGGAGCCGCCCGCGATGATCATCTTTGGCTGATGCTCAGTGGCGAGCTTTTGGATCTCGTCATAGTCCACAGAGCTGTCTTGGCGGCGCACGCCGTATTGCACGGCCTTGAACCATTTGCCCGATTGGTTGGGCTTGGCACCGTGGGTGAGGTGCCCGCCCGCATCAAGGCTCATGCCGAGGATGGTGTCGCCGGGTTGTAGGAGTGCTTGGAAAACACCCTGGTTGGCTTGGCTGCCTGAGTTCGGCTGCACATTGGCAAAGCCGCAGTCAAAGAGTTGGCACGCGCGCTCAATGGCCAGGTTTTCAGCCACGTCGACATATTGGCACCCGCCATAGTACCGGCGACCTGGATAGCCTTCAGCATATTTGTTGGTCATGACGCCACCTTGGGCCTCCATGACCGCTGCTGAGACGATGTTTTCAGAAGCAATCAGTTCGATTTCGTCGCGTTGGCGACCAAGCTCTTGTTCCATGGCTTTGTGCAAAGCCGGATCACGGGTTTCCAGGCGTTCTGTGAAAAAGCTGTCGTCGCGGTGCGGGGCGTTCATGGGCGGGCTCTCCTTGAGCTGGGTAGAGTGGATCTTTTTGCGCGTTTAAGCGATCTGCTCGGACAATAGAATAAGTTTCCGATCGGAAAAGTTCTAATTTCGACCAATGCCGTTTCACCTTCGTCAAATCGCGCGCGATACGCTGGCCTTGCTTTTGTCACAGACGATTGGCATTGCAAGGGATACTTGAGCTTACAAAGGAGCCCGTGCGGTGAAAATCGCCTTTCTAGCAAGCCCTGCTGAGATCGCTGAGACTGCGCGTCGCCGATTGGCACAGCGGTACGGGGATCGGAAACCTGAGGACGCGGATGTGATCGTGGCCTTGGGTGGCGATGGCTTTATGCTCCAAACCCTTCATTCAACGCAAAATCTGCCCGCGCCGGTGTACGGAATGAACCGCGGTACAATTGGCTTTTTGATGAATGAGTTTGGCGAGGATGATCTTTTGTTCCGTCTTGCCGCGGCAGAAGAGGCGGAGATCAACCCGCTTTCAATGCAAGCCACAACGCAAAATGGCGAGGTCAAGGAAGCCCTGGCGATCAACGAAGTGTCTTTGCTGCGTCAAGGCCCGCAGGCGGCCAAGCTGCGCATCTATGTAGACGACAAACTTCGCCTGCCTGAGCTTGCATGTGATGGGGCGCTCGTGGCGACACCAGCAGGATCTACGGCTTACAATTATTCCGCGCATGGCCCCATTTTGCCTATTGGCTCTGATGTCTTGGCGCTGACCGCCATGGCGGCCTTTCGCCCCAGACGGTGGCGCGGTGCGCTTTTGCCCAAAACGGCCAAGGTGCGGTTTGAGGTTATTGATCCAGACAAGCGCCCTGTGATGGCTGATGCAGACAGCCGCTCTGTTCGCGATGTTGTGCGTGTGGAGATCTCGAGCGCGCCTGAGATCACGCACAGGATCTTGTTTGATCCAGGGCATGGGCTGGAAGAGCGTTTGATCCAGGAACAATTTGCGTAATGCGCTGCACCCGAAAGCTAAAAAATACCCAGACACGGCCCTCTCCCTACCACCCTTCATTGTTAGGGGATTCGGATAAGGAAAAGTGAAAAGGGCACAAGAAAATCCCTAAGATTTTATGGACCCTCCGTACGCCCTCGGATCTTCGCAACACAAACTGCGGAACATCGACCTCAGCGGAAAGCTGCGTCTTGCTTAGCGTTTGCCAGCATACCCAAGCGACTTCAGCGCTTCAGAAATTTCATCCAAAATCGCTGGGTCATCGATTGTGGCTGGAGGCTTATAGCTTTGCGCATCCGCGATCTTCGTCATAACGCCACGTAGGATTTTGCCTGAGCGGGTTTTCGGCAGACGGTCGATCACCACGGCTTGCTTAAAGGCGGCGACAGGCCCAATTTTTTCGCGCACCAAGGCCACAACCTCCGTAACGATCTCGTCGTGTGGGCGATTGGTGCCGGCGTTAAGGCACAAAAAGCCAAGGGGCACTTGGCCTTTGAGGCTGTCTTCCGCGCCAATCACAGCGCATTCCGCCACATCCTTGTGACCTGCAAGCACCTCTTCCATGGCGCCGGTGGAAAGCCTGTGGCCTGCCACATTGATCACATCATCGGTGCGGGCCATGATGTAGAGATACCCATCGTCGTCGAGCATGCCTGCGTCGCCGGTCTCATAATACCCTGGGAAGGTCTCCAGATAGCTCTTTTTAAACCGCGCTTCGGCGTTCCAAAGTGTTGGCAGAGTGCCGGGGGGCAGGGGCAGCTTCACCGCGATGGCGCCTAGCTCGCCTTTTGGCAGCGGATGGCCGCTGTCGTCGAGCACTTGAACATCATAGCCTGGCATTGGCACCGTGGGCGAGCCGATTTTGACCGGCATATGCTCGATGCCCATTGGATTGCCGGCAATCGTCCAGCCTGTTTCGGTTTGCCACCAGTGGTCAATGACAGGCAAGCCAGTGGTTTCTTGCAGCCAAACAATCGTATCTGGATCTGCGCGCTCACCTGCCAAAAAGAGTGTTTTGAGATGGCTGAGGTCATAGTTTTTCGCCAAAGCCCCTATCGGATCTTCGCGTTTGACGGCGCGCCAGGCGGTGGGAGCCGTGAAGAAGGCTTTCACTTTATGCTCTGAGATCACGCGCCAGAAGGTGCTGGCGTCGGGCGTGCCAACAGGCTTGCCCTCAAAGATCACTGTAGTGTTGCCCGCAATCAGCGGCGCATAGACAATGTAGCTATGGCCCACGACCCAGCCCACATCTGAGGCCGCCCAGAACACATCGCCTGGGTCCACATCATAGATGTTTTTCATGGTCCATTGCAGTGCAACGAGGTGACCGCCTGTGGGGCGCACAACGCCTTTGGGCGCGCCGGTGGTGCCGGATGTGTAGAGAATATAAGCCGGATGGTCGCCTCGGACGGGTACACAAGGAGCAGGATCCACGCCCTCTTGCACCGCATGCCAGTCGAAATCGCGCCCTTCAACAAGGGCAACTTCATGCTCGGGGCGCTGCAACACAACGCAGAACTCCACTGAATGCTCAGCAATCTCCAACGCGCCGTCGAGCAGGGGTTTGTAGTCCACAATGCGGCCTGGCTCGACACCGCAACTCGCCGCCAAAATGCACTTGGGCTGCGCGTCATCCACACGGACCGCGAGTTCATTGGCCGCAAACCCGCCAAAAACAACGGAGTGAATGGCGCCTATACGCGCGCAGGCCAACATGGCAACCGCTGCTTCGGGCACCATGGGCATGTAGATCAGCACCCTGTCGCCCACACCCACACCTTTGGCTTGCAGAGCTCCCGCGAGCCGGGCCACTTTGTTGGTCATCTCACCAAAGGTGAACGCGGCTTTTTTGCCAGTGATAGGGCTGTCATAAATCACCGCCACGTCGTCGCCGCGCCCCGCCTCCACATGGCGATCGAGTGCGTTGTAGCAGGTGTTTACTTCGCCATCGCAGTACCATTCATAGAGTGGCGCTTTTTCGTCAAAGAGGGCTTTTGATGGGGCTTTGTGCCAGTCGATTGCCTGGGCTTGCGCCATCCAGAAGCCGTCTGGGTCTGATTTCCAAGCTCCATAAACGTCACTGTATCCCATGGTCGTCCCCTCGTTTGGTGTTTCGACTTTCTAGCGCCGGGAGCCGACCTTTCACAAGACCGGTTGCGCCAACAGGATGACGCGGGATGAGCCGCGTGACTGAGAGCCCAAAATGTGGTAGGGTCTTAGTGGGGATTTAAGTGGGGAGTGTGTGGCATGCTCAAAAGGTCTGGGCTGGTGTTTGTGGCGCTGATGAGCCTGCCGAGTGCGGCAGTGGCCGTCCCAGTGCTGCTGGATTTTAATGGAGTTCTCTCGGCCCCGAGCTTTGAAACCAATGGCTTGAAGGTGACGCTTCCACAGCTGACCAACAGCCCAGTGGCCTATCTCGAAGGCGGTCCGATCACCATCACTGCGCCGACAGGTACAAGCTTTGATTTGTTGTCGTTTGACCTTGTTTGGTCGGAACCCGAAGTGCTCTGGGTCAGTGACGCCGATGTTGCAGCTCTGGGCGTGGATCCCGAAACGCCGCAAGGCTACAACGCCATCTGGGCGGCCAATCTCTGGACGCTCAAAACGGTGGAAAACATGTCTCTCTTGGGCAAAACGCGGGACGGCAGTGTCATTTCACAGCGCTATACGCTGCCGCTTACGGGTAATACGCCCGCTGGGCAAGCGGCGCAAAATACCCCGCTTCCTGGGCCTTTGGCGCCTTTTGGAACCTTGTTTTCAGACCTCACCGCCCTGGAAATTTCGCCCTTGCCGCTTTTGCCAAGCGCCTATGACTTCGGAGTTGCGCGCTTTCAAGGCGGTTACGCCACGTGCCTGTATCAGATGGGCTGTGGCTATTTGGTCCTCGACAATATCGCCTTACAACTCAATCAAGCCGCCGCTCCGGTTCAGCCCCCAGCACCGGTGCCGCTGCCGGCCTCGGGTGTCTTGGCGCTGCTTGGCCTTTTGCCCATTGCCTTTGCGAGATGTCTTAGCCGTATTGCGCCACGGGCGTTCCGGCAAGCGCTGCGATGTTGAGCAGCCCGCGCGGCGTAATGGATGGCGTCACGATATGCGCGCGATTGCCCATGCCCATCAAGATTGGACCCACTTCGAGGCCTGCGTCCTTCATTTTCAAGATGTTACGCACGCCGGAGGCTGCGTCTGCATTGGCGAAAACCAACACGTTCGCCACGCCTTCGAAGGTGGCATCTGGGAAATTCCGGGCGCGCAATTCGGGGCTGAGCGCGGTGTCGATGTTCATCTCACCTTCGTAAGCAAAGTCGCAATCGGCCTCGCCCAACACGTCCAGCGCTGCGCGCATTTTGCGGCCCGATTCCGTGTCTAAGTTGCCGAACTGAGAGTGTGAACATAGTGCTACTTTCGGCTCGACCCCAAAGCGCCGGGCGTGCCGTGCGGCCCCAATCACGGTCTGTGCCACTTGGTAGGGCGTTGGATCGTGGTTCACTTGCGTGTCTGCAATGAAAAGCGGGCCATCTTCCAAGATCATCAGGCTGAGCGCGCCGACGGGGTGCAGATCATCTGTGCCCAAAATCTGGGTCACGTAGTTTAGATGCCAGAGATATTGACCAAAGGTGCCGCAGATCAGGCTGTCAGCCTCTTCACGGTGAACCATAACAGCTCCGATCGCTGTGGTGTTGGTGCGCATGATCGCGCGCGCCAGATCAGGCGTCACACCTTTGCGCGACATCAGGCCGTAGTATGTCTCCCAATAGGCCCGATAGCGGTGGTCATTTTCGGGGTTCACGATCTGCAGATCATCGATTTTCATCTTCAGGCCAAGGCGGTCGATGCGCGATTGCATGACATCTGGTCGTCCGATCAGAACAGGTGTTTCAGTTGTATCTTCGAGCACCGCTTGTGTGGCCCGCAGGACCTCATCGCTCTCGCCTTCGGCAAAGACGATGCGGCGCGAGGCCGTGGCGGCCGCTTGGAACACAGGCCGCATGATCAGCGAGGACTTAAAAACCTGTTCGTTGAGCTTGGCTTTGTAGGCCTCGATATCTTCCAAGGGGCGCTGGGCCACGCCACTTTCCATCGCCGCTTTGGCCACTGCGCTGGCGACCACGCCCATGAGGCGAGGATCGAAGGGTTTGGGAATGAGGTAGTCGGGGCCAAAGGTCATCTGCTCGCCGGCATAGGCCGCGGCAGCCTCAGCGCTGGTGGTCGCGCGCGCCAGTTCGGCAATGCCGTCGATGCAGGCGATTTTCATGGCGTCGTTGATCTCTGTTGCGCCCACGTCGAGCGCGCCCCGGAAGATAAATGGAAAGCAAAGGACGTTGTTGACTTGATTGGGAAAGTCGCTGCGGCCCGTGGCGATAATGGCATCAGGGGCCACGGCACGCGCTGCATCGGGCAGAATTTCGGGCGAGGGGTTGGCCAGCGCAAAGATAATGGGTTGCTTGGCCATTTTGCCGACCATGTCCGGCGTGAGCACATTGGGACCAGAGAGCCCTAAGAAGAGGTCGGCGCCTTCGATGACGTCGTCCAGCGTTGCGGGGCTGTCGCCTTGGGCGTAGTCCTCTTTTTGAGGTGTCATGTCTTCTGTGCGGCCATTATAAACAAGACCGCGGATATCGCATAGCCACACGTTTTCTCGCTTTACGCCGAGCTTAAGCAACATATTGAGGCAAGCGATGCCTGCAGCACCGCCCCCGGTGGAGACGATTTTGATGTCTTCAAATTTTTTGCCAGCTACGCGTAGCGCGTTCAAAGCAGCGGCACCTACCACGATTGCTGTGCCGTGCTGGTCGTCGTGGAACACAGGGATGTTCATCCGTTCGCGGCAGAGCTTTTCGACGATAAAGCAGTCGGGCGCTTTGATGTCTTCGAGGTTGATGGCGCCAAACGTGGGTTCGAGCGCGCAGACGATATCAGCAAGCTTTTCTGGATCTGACTCATTCAATTCGATGTCGAAGCAATCGATATTGGCAAATTTTTTGAAGAGAACCGCCTTCCCTTCCATGACAGGCTTTGAGGCGAGGCCGCCGATGTTGCCCAAGCCCAATACAGCCGTCCCGTTGGAGACCACGGCCACGAGGTTGCCGCGCGCGGTGTAGTCGCGCGCTGTGTCGGGGTTGGCTTTGATCTCCAAGCAGGCTTCTGCCACGCCAGGCGAATAGGCCCGCGCAAGGTCTCGTCCATTGGCCAAAGGTTTGGTCGCCCGGATCTCGAGTTTGCCGGGCTTTGGATGACGGTGGTACTCCAGGGCCGCTTGTTTGGCCAAGTCGATCGTTTTGTCGGTCATGGAGGTCCCCCAAAAGTAGTTTAACGTTAAACCACTTTAGTAACAGCGTGGCTGGCGTTTGCAATTTGATAGTTGAAACTCTTGTCGCAAATCTCGTTCAGCTTGGAAAGACCAGCTGTGAGGCGATGTTGCGCCTCTTTTTAGGGCAAAGAGGCGCGGTTCGGTTTAGCATCACGTCTTGCATCCCAAGGCGGCTCCCCGCAATGTGCGCGCACCAACATTCACACGTTCACTGTCAGGGGTTTTTTATGTGCCTTATGCAAGCAGCGCGCACGGCCCGGGAGGCGGCCTATGCGCCTTACTCGAATTTCAAAGTGGGCGCGGCTGTGCGGACCTCAGATGGAGACATTTTCACGGGCTGTAATGTTGAAAACGTTGCCTATCCTGAAGGCACCTGTGCGGAGGCCGGTGCCATCGCGGCCATGGTTAACGCGGGCGCGCGCGAGATTGTGGAAGTTGCTGTGATTGCCGACAGCCCAACGCCTGTGCCTCCCTGTGGCGGATGTCGGCAAAAGATCAAAGAGTTTGCTGGCGGAGACGTTGTGGTCACCATGGCCACCGTCGGTGGTGCGCAATTGCAGATGACCGTTGACCAGCTTTTGCCTGGTGCGTTCGATGCTGGCCATATGGAGCGCTAACTGATGAATTTTGGCAGTATTCTCAATGCGTTCCGCGAGGGCAGCCGACCAAGCGCTGCTCAGGTAAAAGCGCTGACCCAAGCGCTGGGGGACGGTCGTTTGAGCGATGCGCAAGCCGGGGCCTTTGCCATGGCGGTCTGTGTGCATGGCCTGGATGAAGACGCGCGTTTGGCGCTGACCCTGGCGATGCGTGACAGTGGGTCTGTGTTAAAATGGAACCTCGACGCTCCGGTCGTGGACAAACATTCCACCGGTGGAATTGGCGATTGTACGTCGCTTCTTTTGGCTCCAGCTCTTGCCGCTTGCGGGGTTTATGTGCCCATGATCTCGGGCCGAGGCTTGGGCCACACAGGTGGAACGCTTGACAAACTGGAAGCCATTCCGGGCCTGCGCACCGAGATGCCAGAGCACCAATTTCGCAAAATTGTAGGTGAGATTGGCTGCGCAATCGTCTCCACGTCAGCCGATATCGCTCCTGCTGACCGCAGGCTCTATGCGATCCGAGATGAGACGGGAACCGTTCCGTCAGAGGCGCTCATCACAAGCTCAATCTTGTCCAAAAAGCTCGCCGAAGGCTTGGGCGGCTTGGTGCTTGATATCAAATTGGGCTCGGGCGCTTTCATGAAAACGATGGAGGACGCAGAAGCTCTGGCGCGCGCCATGGTCGAGACGGCCAACAACGCAGGCTGTGCCACCTCCGCTTTGATCACGGATATGAACCAACCTTTGGCAAAATCCGTGGGCAACGCGCTAGAGGTCAGCGAAGCTTTGCATGCCCTTACTGGCGACACACAGGATCACGATTTGCCAGATCTTGCAGCAGCGCTTGGCGGCGAGGTTTTGGCCTCTGTGGGCATTGCGGATAGCGTGGATGCGGGCACCGAAATGATCGCTGAGAGCTTGTATGATGGGCGCGCTGCGGAAGTGTTGGCGCGGATGATTTGTGCCATGGGTGGCCCAAAGGACTTTGTGGAGCGCTGGGCGGATCGCCTGCCATCTGCAGCGGTCATGCGTGAAATTATCGCGCCAGAACAAGGGTTTGTAACATCGATCGACAGCCAAAGGCTCGGAGCTGCTGTTGTTGCTTTGGGCGGGGGGCGTGCGAAAACCGGCGACAAGATCGATCCTTCTGTGGGCTTTTCGGATATCGTTGCCTTGGGCGATTACATCGACAAAGATATCCCCGTCGCGATGGTTCATGCACGCACCGAAGAAGAAGCGGATCAAGCGGAAGCCGAGCTTCTGGCGGCTCTGACGGTGGGACATGCCGAGCCTGACCTGCCGCCAACTGTGTATCAGCGGGTGAGCTAAGCCATGCCCCGCGCCTTTCTAATCGTACTCGATTCGGTTGGATGCGGCGGCGCGCCGGATGCTGCGGATTTTGGAGACGCGGGCGCGAACACCTTGTTGCATATTGCCCAGGCTTGCGCGTCGGGTTTGGCCGAAGAGGGGCGATCTGGGCCATTGGAGACCCCAAATTTGAGGGCGATGGGGCTAAGCCAAGCCGTAGAATTGGCCTGCGGCTCCGCTTTGCCCGGCCCAATAGTTGAGCCTCAGGGGCTTTGGGGGGCGGCAACGGAAGTGTCCATGGGTAAAGATACGCCATCTGGGCATTGGGAAATCGCTGGGCGACCGGTGCCTTTTGAGTGGACCTATTATCCCAAAACGGTGCCGTGCTTTCCCGAAGCGCTCAGCGACAAGATCGCTGAAATTGCAGGGGTGGCGGGGATCCTGGGCAATTGCCACGGATCTGGCACCGAGATGATCGAAATATACGGGGCTGCGCATATCGAGACGGGCCAACCGATTGTTTATACCTCTGCTGATAGTGTTGTGCAGATTGCGGCGCATGAAGCGCACTTTGGCCTAGAGCGCCTTTTGGACCTCTGCGCGCAGATCGCGCCAGAGTGTCACGCCGCGCGCGTGGGTCGTGTGATTGCGCGGCCGTTTGTGGGCGCTCTAGGGGGTGCTCCGGGCAGCTTTAAGCGGACTGCGAACCGCAAAGACTTTGCCCACGCTCCACCCGATACGCTGTTGTGTGATTGGGTCCATGCTGCAGGGCGTCCTACTATCGCTATTGGAAAAATAAGCGATATTTTTTCAGATAATGGAATTGATAAATCACATAAAGGTGCAGATAGCGAACTCTTCGCCGCTCTCTTGACTGAGGTTGATCACGCCCCTGATGGGGCTTTGATCTTTGCCAATTTCGTTGAGTTTGACAGTCTTTACGGACATCGTCGCGATGTCTCAGGTTATGCGCGGCATTTAGAGCGGTTTGATCGCGAATTGGGGGCGCTTTTGCCCAAGCTTCGCCCCGATGATCTCATTATTATCACAGCAGATCACGGCAATGATCCAACATGGCACGGCACGGATCATACGCGTGAACGGGTTCCTGTGTTGGCGCTGAAAGCGGGGCAGTCTGGATCTATTGGTCAGGTTGCGTTTTCCGACATCGGTGCCAGTGTGGCGCATTATTTAGGTGTGCCGTCGCAAGGTCCGGGCCGTTCGTTTTTTTAAAGGTGGAGAGCAATGAAACATAGTCCGAAACTTGAGCTTCACTTGCATCTCGAAGGGGCGGCGCCGCCCGCGTTCATCCGGGGTCTGGCGCAGTCGCAAGGGGTCTCGCTTGCGGGCGTATTCACAGAAGATGGCAGCTACGCGTTCCGTGATTTCAACCAGTTTTTGCAGGTCTATGAGGAAGCGACCTCCGTTTTGAAAACGCCCGAGCACTTCGCTCAGCTTGTGTGCGCGGTATTGGAAGAAAGCTTGGCGCAGGGTGTGATTTACACAGAGAGCTTTATCTCCCCGGACTTTTGCGGGGGGCGTGATCTCGGAGCTTGGCGCGAATATCTGGCCGCGATGCAAGAGGCCGCAGCCGCTTTTGAGGACGAGATTATGATGCGGGGTGTGATCACCTGCATTCGGCATTTTGGCCCGGACAAAGCCAAAGAGACAGCGCTTTGTGCGGCAGAAACCGTGGGCGATTTTGTGGTGGGGTTCGGCATTGCGGGAGATGAGATGGCCGGCAAGCCGAGCGACTTTGCCTACAGCTTTGACATGGCGCGCGAAGCAGGGTTGGGCCTCACAGCCCATGCGGGCGAATGGGGTGGTGCGGCTTCTGTGCGCGATGCGCTGGATGCGTTGCGCGTCACGCGGATTGGGCATGGTGTGCAGGCCATAAGCGATCCCGCATTGGTTGAACGCTTGGTACGAGAAGAGATCACCTTAGAGGTCTGTCCGGGCTCGAATGTGGCGCTCGGAGTGGTCCCAAATTGGCGGGCGCATCCCATCGAAAAGCTGCGCGCAGCTGGCGTGCCGATTACCGTCTCAACAGACGATCCGCCTTTTTTTCACACCACAATGATCCAAGAATACGAGCATCTCGCGGACACCTTTGGATGGGAGGCCGAGCACTTCTCCGCCCTCAACGATACGGCGATTGAAGCCGCCTTTTGCTCAGAAGATGATAAGCTAAAATTGGCCAAACGCCTCGGAGACGCCCATGACTAACTTGCCTCATCTCACGGTTGTCGATCATCCTTTGGTCCAGCACAAGCTGACCTTGATGCGCGAAACGCGCACCTCGACGGCCGTGTTTCGCCAGTTGTTGCGCGAGATCAGCCAGCTCTTGGCGTACGAAATTACCCGCGAAATTGAGCTGACGACCAAGCGCATCGAGACCCCGTTGGAGCCCATGGAGGCCCCGACTTTGGCCGGCAAAAAGCTTGCTTTGATTTCGATTTTGAGGGCTGGGAACGGTCTCTTGGACGGCGTTTTGGAGCTTGTGCCCTCTGCGCGCGTTGGATTTGTAGGGCTTTACCGTGATGAAGAAACGCTTCAGCCTGTGCAATATTACTTCAAAGTACCGGATAATTTGGGCGAACGGCTGGTGATTGCCGTTGATCCGATGTTGGCGACTGGAAATTCTTCTGTTGCAGCGATTGATCTTCTTAAGGCGAATGGCGCCAAAAACATTCGCTTTCTTTGCCTTTTGGCGGCACCCGAAGGTGTGGCGCGTATGAAAGAGGCACATCCTGACGTTCCGATTGTTACAGCAGCAGTAGACAGTCATCTCAATGACCATGGATATATTGTGCCTGGGCTAGGGGATGCGGGTGATCGCATGTTTGGCACTAAATAAGGGAAATCTGCTTGATTTCATGCGCGCGCTGAGCGATGTTACCCCCACATATTGTGGGTATAAGCATGACAATGAAACGAGCAGCCCTCACAGCACTAGCGGTAGTGTTTCTTTCAGCCGGTTTGGCCCCGGCACAACAATTGCGTGACGCACTCAATCCGGCGGAGTTTCCGCCCGATACGTTTACGGGCAATCAATACGTCGACAGTCGCGGCTGCGTGTATATTCGCGCAGGGATCAGCGGCAGGACCACCTGGGTTCCGCGGGTGACGCGAGACCGCCGATTGGTCTGCGGATTCCAACCGTCTTTGCCGAACGTCGTCGCCTCTGCAGATCCGTCTTCCGGGCAATCTAACACGGCAGGCACATCGCGTGTGGCCCCAACGGCACCGTCTGGCTCTGCGCAATCTGGAACGGTTGTCTTTCCGACCCGCCCCAAGGTTGCGACGCGGCCGGTCACAGAACCTAATGTGACGCCAGTGACGCGTCCGAAAGTGGCGCAAGCCACCCCGTCGACACCCTCAACACCGTCCACAACAACGCAGTCTGGTGTGACGCAGCGTACAGCGCCCAAAGTGGCGGCTGCTCCCTCGAACACGGGCAGCGGAGTCGTCTCTACGGGTTGTAACGGTAAAGTTGTACGCCCAACGACGACCGGCACCACGACGACAGCGGCAAAAGCCGCTCCCAAGCCCACGAAGCGGATGACCAAAACCACAACACGCGCTGTGGCCAAGACGCGGACGGGCAAGATTGGCTCGGTCAAAACGGCGAACAGCTTTCAGCGGCCCAAGGTCGTTCCACCCAATATGGTCGCGGGCAATTCTCCAGCCCAAAAAGCGCCAACCAATCTGATCCCGACAAACGCGCAAAATGCTGCGATCGCACCCGATCCGGCCTGTGGCAGCGCCACAACTTTCAGCAAGCGCTATATTAACAGCCAGGGCAAACTTGCAGTGCGCTGTGGTCCACAATCGGAATCTCCCGTGACGGTGAAGTCCACCCAGCGTGTGGCGCTGGCCGCGGCCAAACCTGTGGCACCTGCGAGCACTGTGACCAATGCGCAGATCGAGCAATACGCTTTGCCAAAGGGCTATGTGTCTATTTGGGATGACGACCGGCTTAATCCTTACCGTGGCCCACGCACCCTCCAAGGCGATCAGCAAATGCGCCTGGTGTGGACGGATGAGGTGCCACGGCGCTTGATTGATCAGGTGACAGGCGCGGATGTGACCGCGCTCAATCCAAACCTGCGCTATCCCTACACAAACCTCGCGACACAGCAGCGCAAAGTGGCAAAGGCGAGTACAATTCGCCGCAAAACAGTGGTGTCTACGAAGTCCACGCCACGCCGCGTGGTGGCGTCTGTGCCAAAATCCATATCGGTAAACCGCTCGAGTGCAGCCAAGCCTTATGTACAAGTTGGGTTGTTTGGCGTTCCGTCCAATGCGGCCAAGGCGGCTGCACGGCTCGAAGCGCGTGGCATTCCGGCCAAAACCAAGCGGACCACGCGGGGCGGCAAGGTGTACCAGATTGTCTACTCGGGGCCTTACAAGGATACGGCTTCTGTTGGCCAGGCGTTGCGGTTGGCCAAGTCAGCTGGGTTCTCCGACGCCTTCTTGCGGCGATAAAGTAACGTTTCCAAATCTAAGTGGTCCTGCTCACTGACCAGCCTTAGGAGGCGAAGCCGACCAGCTCCCGACCGCCCCCCGTAAATACCCCAGTGGCGGGGGCTTTCAGCCCGACGCCCGCGGTCGGGCACAGGTCTTTGGTCTTAGATCGCATTACCTTGCCATTTTGCACATTGCGGCAGCTCTTATTGCTTTAGCTGCCGCAAATGTTTTGAAGGGCCACCCACTGGCCATCTTGGATGAGGGGCTCTGTGACCCGGCCTGCGTCGCTCTCCAAGAGGTCCAAAACTGTTTCCCCGGTAGGGTCGATTGCATAAGCATAGGGGCTGGCGAGCAGCTTCTTTTCTTTAAAGGCCGCCAGCATTGCATCCGTGGCCACTGGGCGCGCATCTTGCGTGAGCAAGCTTTCCGCATAAGCGGCCAATGTTTTCTGAGGCAGCTCTGCTTTTGTTAAAAACTGTGCGCGCGCGGTGAGAGAGGCCTGGCGCAAAAGTGGCTCAAAGGGATCTCCTTGGGCTTGGCGCGCGGCTTCGGCCAGCAGGTAGCCTGCGGCGGCTTCAGCTTGCTCCACATCTTCCACGACCCGCGCAGAGAGCACGATCCGGCCATCAGGCAGGCTCAGGCTGTCGGGAGTTATATTGGCAAAAACGCTTGCGCCCGGGCTTGTGCCCAACCTTGTGCTCAGAGCGGAGAGCCCATTTTGCCCGCCAAAGGAGGTGCAGGGTGCACCCGTGATCTGGGCCAATTCAGCCAAGACCTTGTCGCTGATCTCGGAGCGGATGGCGGGATGGGCCAAAGACAGTCCCTGGCGCACCAGAACTTCGGGCACCAAAAGACCCAGCGCCATAACACAAGCCGCCGCCAAGCCCCAAAGGGCGCGTTTGCGGCGCTGATCGTTTGGAGTGTGGGTTTTGGTGAGGGCCGCTTGCAGCTTGGCTATGGCCTCGATCATCAAAGGCTCGTCTAGCTCCAGCTCTTCGCCGGAATCCGGGCCTGGCCGATAGCGCCCCGGGCTTTTGGCAAAGCGCTCGATGGCGGGCAAAGACCAATGCGATAGGATCCGGCCCGCACTGTCACTGATCACAAGAGTGGATTTGCCAAAAGACACAACGACGTCGCGCCGCTGGGCCCCCTCATGGGGCCGCCAAATCCCGGGACTTTCCAGGCGAACAAACTCTTTAAGCGCGGTCATGAGTTACAGGGTCTTTGCAAAGGTGCGCAGTTCGAACTTTTGGATTTTGCCAGTGGAGGTTTTGGGTAGCTCTTGGAACACCACTTTCTTAGGGCTTTTGAACCCGGCTAAGCGCTCGCGGGCAAAGGCGATGATCTCAGCCTCATCTGCCCTCATGCCCTCTTTCAGCTCAATAAAGGCGCAAGGCACTTCGCCCCATTTCTCATCGGGCTTGGCCACAACGGCGGCCAAGAGAACAGCCGGGTGGTGCATCAACGCGCCTTCCACTTCTACCGACGAGATGTTTTCGCCGCCAGAGATAATGATGTCTTTGGCGCGATCCGCGATCTGCATGTAGCTGTTGGGATGTTGGATGGCGATGTCGCCGGAATGGAAGTGGCCGCCTTTGAAAGCCTCTTTGGTGGCGGCTTCGTTCTTATAATAGCCTTTCATGACCGAATTGCCGCGCATCACGATCTCGCCTTGGGCTGTGCCATCGAGCGGGATCTGGTTGTTGTTCTCATCCACAACCGTAACGTATTCCATCATTGGGAAGGGCACACCTTGCTGGGCTTTGATGGCCGCGATCTCGTCGGCTGGCAATTCATCCCACTCGTCGCTCCACAGGCATTCTGTGACATGGCCGTAGGTTTCGGTCAGGCCGTAGACTTGCGTGATGTTGAAGCCCATCTTCTCAATAGCCCCCAGGGTGGCGGGGGCAGGGGGTGCGCCTGCGGTAAAAACCTCAACAGTATGCGCGAAGCTGCGTTTGTCCGCTTCAGCCGCATTCACAATCAGATTGAGCACAATCGGCGCGCCGCCAAAATGGGTCACGCCATGGTCCGCAATCGCATCATAGATGACCTTGGCCGAGACATCGCGGACGCACACAACCGTGCCGCCCATGACGGACATCATCCAGGTGTGGTTCCACCCATTGCAGTGAAAGAGCGGGACAATCGCCAGAAAGATCGGATGCAGGGTCATGCGCCAGGTGATGGGCGTGCCCATAGTCATCAGATACGCACCGCGGTGATGATAGACGACACCTTTGGGCCGACCGGTGGTGCCAGAGGTATAGTTGAGCGCCAGGCTCTCCCATTCATCCTCGGGCATGATCCATTCGAAATCGGGATCGCCGGTTTTCAGAAAGTCCTCATAATCGATTTGTTCGCCGATCTCAGGCACGCCTGCGGCTTGGTCGGGCACTTCAATGATCTGGGGGGCTGCGCCTTCCATCATCGAGATGGCGTCCATGACCACTGGCAAAAACTGGCTATCGACCAAAGCGGCCTTGGCCTCGCCATGATCAAAGATATAGGCAATGGTTTCAGCATCCAGACGTGTGTTGATTGTGTTGAGTACAGCACCGGAGGCAGGCACACCAAAGCTTGCTTCCACTTGGGCTGGAATGTTGGGCAAAACGGTTGCCACCACATCGCCAGGCTGAACCCCGATATTGACGAGGGCTGAAGCCAATTGCGAGCAGCGCTTATAATAGTCCGCATAGCTCATGCGGCGCTGGCCGTAGATCCAAGCGGTACGATCCGGAAAGATCCGCACCGCGCGGCGTAGGTGGCTCAAAGGCGTGAGCGGCACGTAATTCGCGGCGCACTTGCCCAAGCCTGTTTCGTCTGCCATCCATCCCATAATGCGCGTCTCCCTCACGTCTTTGAGCGCTGAGACTAAAAGGACATGCGCCTGATTCCAATGGGCAAGACGGGGCTGGGATGGCACAAATTCACCATGCAGATCAGCCCGGGCGCGCGGCTGCGGTCTCTCGGGCTGTTTTGCTTGTGCTTTTGGGCATGGGGATCATTGGCTTTATCGACAATTTCATTGTTGTCATCGCTGAAACCGCCAGCCTTTGGCAGTTTAACTTTCTGCGTGCGGCTATGAGCCTGCCCGTTTTGGCTGGCGTGATCTGGCTCGGCTGGGGCCAGTTTTGGCCTAAGCGCCCATTTTGGGTGTTCCTGCGCACCTTGGCTTTTGTCGCCTCGATGTTTCTCTATTTTGGTGCTCTGGGCTTTGTGAGCATCGGCCAAGCGCTGGCGGGTCTCTTCACTGCACCGCTTTTTGTGCTCGTATTGGGCGCTTTGTTTCTAGGTCAGCCCTTTCGCCCGCTTCAGGCGGTTGCGGTGGTTATGGGGTTTTCGGGTGTGTTGATGGTGTTGCAGCCGGCCACGCTCTTGGATCCGCGTTTGGTGCTGCCAGTGTCTGGTGGGGTGCTTTACGCGATCAACGGTCTCATCACGCGCATCTATTGCAGTAAAGAAGACACCTTGGGTCTGCTGACCTTCTATAACATCGGCATGTGTCTCTGCGGGGCTTTGGGCGTGCTCTACTTCTATGGCAGTCCAAACGATCCGGGTGCGGAGGGCTATCTCACACGTGGATGGGGGCAAACGCCGCCAGTGTTCTGGGCTCTGATGTGCCTGCAAGCGGCGGGGGCGCTTGTGGCGGTGTGGTGCCTGACGCGGGCGTATCAACTGGCCCCAACGGGCGTTGTGTCTGTGTCGGAATATTCCGTGATGATCTTTGGCCCGCTCTTTGCTGCGCTGCTTTTTGGGGATGTGCCGAATGCCTTGGCGCTTTTCGGCCTCGCAGTGATCATTGGCGCAGGCGTTTGGATGACCCGTTTGGAAATACGCGCAACATGATCCTCTCTCGTGGCCGTAAATATATCTTCCTGCATGCGCCTAAAACGGGGGGCACGTCCCTCACGGTTGCTTTGGAGGCGCGTGCCAAAGCGGATGATATCATCGTGTCGGACACGCCAAAGGGCCGTGCGCGGGCCAAGCGCCAAGCAAAGCTGCCCGCAAAAGGCAGGCTTTGGAAACATAGCACGCTGGCGGATCTCGAAGGGCTGATCAGCCAAGATGAGCTATCGCAGATGTTTATCGTGATGATGGTCCGCAATCCTTGGGAGCGGGTGCGCAGCTATTATGCCTGGCTCCAAGATCAGAGCTTTGAGCATCCAGCCGTGACCCTGGCGAAAACGCTCAGCTTTGACGCTTTTATCTGCCATCCGATGATTGCGCAGAGCTTCCGCAGTAACCCTTACGGCAATTATGTGACGGACTGGACCGGGCGCGAGTGGCCAACACATTTCATCAGATTGGAGCATTTGGACACGGATTTGACCCGTTTTGAGCAACATCTCGGAGTTGCGCTGCCCTTGGGTCAACACAACGAGTCAGGGGGAGCGTATAAAATTAACGCTCAATTCACGCTTTTTTCCGCATGTTTTTGGGGTTTAACCTGCTCAAAGGACATATCTCGATTTCAGTATACCTTCCCCAAATAGGCACTTTGTTTCACCTTTTGGGATAATCCTATATTCGGCCCCGTCTTTGGCACCTTTGCCGCAACTGTGACACAAACTTGCCTCCATCGGGGCAAAACAAAGTCGCGCGAATCGTTTCATCCTTCTCTTGTCGAAACCAAACGCCAACCCTGGCACCTCTGCCGCACACACCAGAGGTTAGAGTAGGAAACGCAGATATGCTGATCGATTTGGAAAGCTTTGAAGCCGCCCCCGGAGCCGGAGAGACCACCGGATCTTGGGCAAGCATCCCCAACCTCACCGCAGGTTCGGGCATCGTTGCCGGCACCAAAGTGGCGTCCAATCTCGGCTGGCGATCTGTGGAATGCATTGAACCCGGCGACAAGGTCCTCACGTATGACCACGGCCTTCAGGTCGTCACTGGGGTCACACGCAGCTTCCTCTGGATTGGCGAAAAAGACTGCCCCGAAAGCGCTTGGCCATTGTTGGTCCCAGAAGGTGCTTTGGGAAATCAAAGCGATCTTTGGATTGTGCCCGAGCAGCACGTCCTCATTGAAAGCGAAATAGCCGAGCGCGTCTACGGCGACCCCTTTGTAGTGATCCCCGCACTCTCACTCGAAGGGCATAAAGGCATTACTCGTTCATGCCCAAAACAAGTCATTGAGGTTCTTCAACTGGAATTTGACCGTGATGAAGTGGTCTTTGCCAACATGGGGGCGTTGTTTTTCTGCCCCAAACAGCAAAGCGCAACAGAGCGACTTACCGCCAATGCGTCAGGAGCGGCAAATGTCGCTCCACGCAAAAATGAGGCCGCAGCGCCCCTGCGTTACGTGCCTCTCAGCCTAGAACATGCCGATATTCTCGTTTGCCACTTGGGCGAGGACTACGGTGACCAAGAAAAACCAGACGACAGCCGCGACACATCCCTCCAGAACTACGCAGCCTAATAACAAAAACAGACCTCTCCAGGTTACACACACACACGCACAACTGACTGAAATTTGCCCTCCGGACCCTCTACGGCACTCACACACACGCTAAGGCCGTTGGCGCAATAACCCCCCTATCGGTGTCAGGCCCGATAGGGGGGTCTTTTTATTTGCAGCTTGGCGTTCAATCGTGTTCCTTAAAGAACAAAGCGAAAAGCGCGAGGCACCGCACATTACCCAACGCGTTGAAACCAAGGGTTTCAGGCAGCGTTAGGTGATTGAAGGATTTCGCTTTGCGCTATGGCCAAAAGGAGAGCGGCTATGCTGCTAGATACACCCATTTGCGATTTTGGCTGGCGCGCCCCGGATTTTACGCTGGAGCAAGCTGGAGGTGGCACTGTGGCGTTGCAAAGCGCGGTGGGGCCAAACGGGCTTCTGATCGCCTTCATTTGCAATCACTGTCCTTATGTCAAAGCCATCGCGGATCGGTTCTCGGCGGACGCCAAAACCTTGCGCGCCGAAGGTGTGAATGTCTTGGCGATCATGTCGAACGACTATATCAGCTACCCCGCCGACAGCCCCGAAGAAATGGTGAAATTTGCCGCCAAACACGGCTTTGAGTTTCCCTATCTCGTGGACGAAAACCAAACAGTTGGGCGCGCTTACGATGCCGTTTGTACGCCAGATTTCTTTGGCTTTAACAGAGGCTTAGAGCTTCAGTACCGAGGCCGCTTGGACGATCTGCGCATGAATGAAAGCAAAGACCGCGTGCCCGAATTGCTCAACGCCATGCGCCAAGTGGCCGACACCGGCCAAGGCCCAAAAGAGCAAACCCCGTCGATGGGCTGTTCCATTAAGTGGCGTTAAAGCACAATGCGAAGAACTTGAGGTATCTTATATCACCTGACGCGTTGAAACCAAAGGTTTCAGGCAGCGTTAGGTGATACAGGTATTTCGTATTGTGATATAGGCTGAGGCGTTTCTTACCGGTGATAAAAGGCCGATCGTTTGCCTTTCGCAGCCTGCACATGCATCCAATCGCGGTCTTCCATCCGGCCCAGCGAATACCAACCTTCCTCTTCCCAGCGTTCCCAAAAGAAATTCAGCTCAGGATGGGCAAGCGGCGGCGGCGGTGTGTCGTTGGTGGAGCGTTTGAGCTCGTTGCGTGAGCCGTAGAAATCCACGGCGATGCCCCAAGCATGGGTGGAGGGGCGCGACCCACCTCGGATATTTCGGCAAAAGGCGTCGCCTGAAAAACGGTTGAGCCCATGTTTTTCGATGCCCTCTTGGCCGTAGTGTTGATAGGTCGCTTTTAAAATCCGGCTGAGCGAGGGCGCCACGAGTTTATGCACCCGAAAGAAGGTGCGCTTTTTGCTCATGTCCCAATCGAGCCCCATGACCCAAGGGCTGTCGACTTTCTCAAAATCGAGCGGGCAATTGGGTGGATTCACCTTCCCGTAATGCGCATTCAGATCTGCCGTGCTTTCGCGCGGCCAGCCGTTTGGATTGACGTCCTTGGGCGAAATCGTATCGAACTGAACGGTCGCAACGCCGCTGCGTTCGCGCATCAACCAATCAGCTGCATCGCGGGTGAGGGGGCCATAGTAGCCATCAACCGGTCCGGGATCGTGGTCCGACTGGCGCAAAATCAATTGCAGGCTGGCTGCATAAATCCGGGTGTTGGGCCAATCGTGGTGCTCGCTGGGTACCTCGTCAGAATGTGCCGAAAGGAAGGTTTGGCAGGCGCTCAACGTGCCGGGACCAACCTTTCCATCGATCTTTTTGGTATAAAGGCCCTTTTCAGCAAGGCTCTCTTGTATCAGGCGAATATCACTTGCGCGCAGATCCATGGCTAAAATTCCTCCGAAATATCCTAATTTGCAAATTGCTCCACGCTGTCCAAAAAGCAGCGGTAGGTTTCTAAATCTTGGGTGCCAAGCGGCGTATTATAAATTTTAAATCCGGTAACCTTTTGGGAGGAGCCTTCAAAATAGCCCGTTGCTCCGTCTTGGTATTCCACGATGAAAGCTAGATCGTCGCCCAAATCATTCGGGGCTTTGATCAAATCAATCACGTTTTTCGCATTGGCAAAGGCCAAATAGGGCCGTCCGCCTTGGCGTGGGGCGAAGAGAAAAAAGGAAGCTGAGGCTCCGCCGGATTGGGCTTCTACCCAGATGCTATCGCGTTTGGTCTCATTGCCAGACAGGCCCTTCACAATCATGCCCACTGGGATGAGCGCTGAAAACCAAGGGCCTGAGATTTGTGTACCTGAACATGCCGCTAGGGCATGAGAGCCCCAAAGGCTCAAGAAAAGCACGCCGGTGCATGCCGCTTTTCCTAATAAAGTCAGTTGCTTACGAAAAGCCATTCTAAGCCAGGTCCTCCCACAGATATGGAAAGCTTATGAAGGCGCGCCTCGCGCGACAAGTCATCTATTCCACCAGTTGTGAAAAGGGGCAGAAACGCAAAAGGGGCAGGCCGTAGCACAATGCGAAATAACTGGGTCACTGAACGCTGCCTGAAACCTTTGGTTTCAACGCGTTCCGTGACAAAAATTATCTCAAGCTTTTCGCATTATGCTTTATGTGGCCCGCCCATTCGCAGAACGCGGTGTGTGCGCCGCTGTCTCGCTTTAAGCCGCTTTGCCGAACCGCCCGTAGAAGCTTTGGGTTTTCTCGGCCATTTCGCGCAAAAGCTCAGGGGTTTTGAAGCGCTCGCCAAATTCTTCTGTTAGCGCGTCGCAGCGCTCAGCGGCATAAGGCGCGCCGATCATGTCGAGCCAGCTCAGCGGTCCACCGGACCAAGGCGCAAAGCCCCAACCCAAGATCGCGCCCACGTCGCCTTCGCGGATGTCCATCAACACGCCGTCTTCGAGGGCACGCACAGCTTCGAGCACTTGGGCAAAGAGCAAGCGATGTTGCACGGTTTGCAAGTCAGGCTGTTCGTCCTTCACGGGGTATTTGGCTTCAAGCCCTTCCCATAGGAGCCCGCGTTTGCCTTTTTCATCGTAGGAATAGAAGCCCGCGTTCGCTTTGCGGCCTAAGCGCCCTTCGTCGAACATCCAAAAGAGCACTTCGTCCACAGCGCCATCGGGATACGCGTCGCCCATGGCGGCCTTCGTGGCTTTGGCGATCTTTACGCCCAGGTCCACTGAGGTTTCATCCACAAGCTGCAGCGGACCAAGCGGCATGCCCACGAGCTTTGCAGCATTCTCGATAAGCGCTGGTTCAACCCCTTCGGCGACCATGCGGATGCCTTCGTTGATGTAGGGGATGATGCAGCGGTTGGCGTAGAAGAAGCGCGCGTCGTTTACCACGATGGGGGTCTTGCGGATCTGGCGCACGAAATCGAGCGCTTTGGCCACGGCCACGTCGCCGGTCTCTTTGCTTTTGATGATCTCAACGAGCATCATCTTGTCGACAGGCGAGAAGAAGTGGATGCCGATGAATTGCTCAGGGCGCACGCTAGCTTTCGCAAGCTCTGTGATCGGCAATGTAGAGGTGTTGGAAGCAAAGATGCAGTCTTCGCCCACAATGGCTTCGACCTTTTTGGTCATTTCTGCCTTCACGCCCATGTCTTCAAACACAGCCTCCACAATCAGATCGCAGCCTTTGAGGGCTTCAAGATCTGTGGTGGCGGTGATGCGGTTCAGCATCGCATCCTTTTGTTCTGGCGTGGCTTTTTTGCGGGCAATGCCTTTGTCCATGTAGGCGGTGGTGTAGGCTTTGCCTTTGTCTGCGGCCTCTTGGTCGCGGTCCACAAGCACCACCTCGATGCCCGCTTTGGCGGAAACAAGTGCGATCCCTGCACCCATCATGCCTGCGCCCAAAATGCCTACTTTGGAGACCTTTTGATCGGCCACGTCTTTGGGGCGCACCGCGCCTTTTTCCAGCGCTTCTTTGTTAATAAAGAGCGAGCGGATCATGTTCGATGAGCTTGGGTTCATCAGCACGTTGGTGAAGTAGCGTGCCTCGATTTTCAAAGCTGTGTCAAAGGGCACAAGCGCGCCTTCATAGGCGGCTGAGAGCAGCGCTTTGGCGGCGGGATAGACCCCTTGGGTCTTGCCGTTAACCATCGCAGAGGCGCCCACATAGGTCATAAAGCCCGCAGGGTTATAGGGCGCGCCGCCGGGCATCTTGTAGCCTTTTTCGTCCCAAGGCTTGACGATCTTTGGCTCGGAGAGAACCCATTGTTTGGCTGTTGCAAGGAGCTCATCTGCGGGCACAACTTCGTCAATCATCCCGGCTGCGAGGGCCTTCTTGGGGTCATTCAGCTTGCCTTCAAGGAGCAAAGGCGAGGCCGCCATGGCCCCCATTTTGCGCACAAGCCGCGTGGTGCCGCCGGCGCCGGGGAAGATGCCCACCAAAATCTCAGGCAGGCCAATTTTGGCCTTTGGATTGTCAGCCACGAAAATGCGGTGGCAGGCGAGGGGAACCTCGTAGCCGATGCCAAGGCCCGTGCCTGGCATCGCGGCAGCAATCGGTTTGCCGCCTTTGTTGGTTTTGGGATCCATGCCTGCGCGCTCGATTTTGCGCAGCATTTTGTGACCAGCCATGGTGAAATCAAAGAGCGCTTGTGCGGGATTGTCGCCCGCTTCTTCGCGGATCGATCCAAGCGTGTTGAGATCCATGCCGCCTGCGAAGGTGTCTTTGCCGGAGGTGATCACAGCGCCCTTGATGGCGTCGTTTGCAAGCACTTCGTCGATATGGGCGTTGAGCTCGAGCATGCTCTCGCGGCTCATCACGTTCATGGATTTGTCTTTGACATCCCAGGTGATGACGGCCACGCCGTCTGCGTCCACCGCCATGGTGAAATCTGTCATTGGTAAGCTCCCTTAAGGCTTGGAACCCGGTGTGCTGCGTGTGGGTTCGCGAGATCGTCAGCCAGAGAGCAAACAGACGTTATGCGCTCATGGCTCTTTGATAGATGGGTAAAACATGTGGAAAGGCGCGCTCGGCGTATTCCATCATTTCGATTTTGACGGCTCCGCCGGGCAAAGTCCGGCAAAACACTGTGCTGCTTGAGCGGTGAACGGTGCCCAGGCTCTTGCTCACATGATAGCTTTCCAGCCAAATGCGTTGCTGGTCCGCTTTGGGCAGTTCGATCGCGGCCACTTCCGCGCAAAGCGCTGACACGCTTTGTGCATCCATGGCTTCTGCGTAGAGTTTCGCGACGCGAACAAGATCGATTTCCGTAAGGAAAATCTCCGTACCTTCCCGCGTGCTTAACACAAACGGAAAGCTGAAGTGTTCCACAAAGAGTGGCCAGTTTTTGGTGATTAAAGCTTCGGAAAGTTGGTCGAAAAATACCTGCATATTCATGGTATGCCCCTATGTCGAAATGCATGTGTGTGTCTTTAAATCTGATCACGACTTATGTCCTTTTTTCGACTGAGTTAGGGGGAGAATAGAGGTATTAAGCTGCAAAAATGACCAATCGCTTATGCAATATTTGCATGGCGAAATATTCGGAAAGCGATTGGCCGTTTGCATGTTCTTTTTAGACCCGTTCGATGACCGTTGCGGCGCCCATTCCGGAGGCCACACAGAGCGTTGCAAGCCCTGTTTCTTTGTCCTGACGCTCAAGTTCATCAAGCAAGGTGCCGATGATGATCGCACCTGTGGCGCCCAGTGGATGGCCCATCGCGATTGAGCCCCCATTGACGTTTACCTTGGCAGGATCTGCATCAAAATACTGCAAAAAGCGCAATACCACAGAGGCAAAAGCCTCATTGACCTCAAAAAGATCAATATCGGAGATCGACATGCCGCTATCGGCAAGGATTTTATCCGTTACAGGGACAGGGCCCGTGAGCATAATTGTGGGATCGAGACCAATTTTTGCGGTGGCTTTGATGCGTGCGCGGGCTGTGAGACCGAACTTTTCGCCAAACTCTTTGTTGCCGATCAAAACGCCCGCAGAACCGTCCACAATACCGCTTGAGTTCCCGGCATGGTGGATGTGATTGATGGTTTCGAGATGCGGGTATTTCATCTTTGCGATTGCGTCAAAGCCAGGCATCATTTCGCCCATGTCTTTAAACGAAGCCTTCAACGCACCAAGCTGTTGCATGTCTGTGCCGGGGCGCATGTATTCGTCGTTTGAGAGAATTTCGAGACCGTTGATATCGCGCACAGCTACGATGGATTTCTCAAACCGATTGTCTTCCCATGCGGCTGCGGCGCGTTTTTGGCTTTCCACAGCCAAAGCATCTGCATCATCGCGGCTAAAGCCGTATTCTGTTGCGATGATATCGGCAGAAATGCCTTGCGGAACAAAGTAGCTTTCCATGGCGATGGAGGGATCAACCGCGATTGCTGCGCCGTCTGAGCCCATGGCCACGCGGCTCATGCATTCAACGCCGCCAGCGATATAGCCCATGCCTGCGCCGCCTTTGACCTGGTTGGCGGCAATGTTGACCGCTTCCATGCCGCTTGCGCAGAACCGGTTGATCGACAGGCCTGGGATCCGTTCGTCCAAATCGGAGGCCAGGACAGCTGTGCGCGCCAAACACCCGCCTTGCTCCATTACCTGGGTTGCGTTGCCCCAGATCACGTCTTCAACGGCGTGGCCCTCAAGATTGTTGCGCTCTTTGAGGGCGTTCAGAACCCCTGAGGATAGCCGCGCGGCAGTCACCTCATGCAGGCTTCCGTCCTTGCGGCCTTTGCCACGCGGGGTGCGGATCGCGTCGTAGATATATGCGTCTGTCATAAGTGTCTCCGTTTAAGCGCGGTCAGCGGGGCTGCCGGGCATGAGGTCGTAGGGGTGTTTCCAGCCAGGCGTGTCGCTGATGCGGGTGAGCCAGGCGTCGATATTGGGCCAGTCGCTCCGGTCAAAGCCGAAGGGTTCTGGGTAATAGAGGTAAGAGCAGCAAGAGATGTCGGCCACTGTGAGGCTTTCCCCAACAACCCAGTCGCGCCCGTCTAGCTGGCGGTTGAGCACGTCATAAACTGATTTGAGGCGGCCTTGGACAAAAGCGATCACTGGGGCGGGGCGTTTGTCTTCCGGCAGAAAGTTCATCAAGAAGCGTGCCATCCCGGCTTGGGACGACAGCTTGTGGTTGTCCCACATCACCCAGCGCAGAATTTCGTATTTATCCAGAGCTGAACCGCCCAGCTGGCCGGTCTTGTCTACGATATATTGCTGAATAGCACCCGATTGGCTCAAGGTGAGATCCCCGTCTACCAACACAGGGGCTTCTGCCATTGTGTTGAAGTCTCGGAAAGCTTCGGTGCGGGCTGCACCTCCGAAGAAATCCACAAACACTGGCTCCCAATCTATGCCCGCAAGCTCCAGTGTTAGAGCTGCTTTATAGGAGTTTCCACTTTCCCCAAAACAGTAGAGTTGCATCGCATCCACCCTTTGAATTTTATTTGGAGGGGTCCAAGGCCCCTTTGGCCCCCCTTGGTTGCGCCAGTTGGGAGGGGGTATTTGAGCATCCCGTGCAGAGTGAGGTGTTAACCTTTTTACGCGCCTGGAATATCCAAAATCAGGTGGTGGTTCCCACCATTGTCAAGCTTAGGCTCTCGTAGAGCAAACAATTTAACTTGAAGAATAATAACCCAAGAAACACCAGTAATAGCCCATTCTCATTCAGTTAAAAGCCCGATAGTCATTCGAGCTCGTTTTATGGCTCCACTACCCAGAACGAGTCACAAACGGCGGAGCAGGGGGGAGGCGCTTTGATCCCTAGGATGAACCAGGGGGCACCACCATTGAGGTCCCCCGGGGGCACCTGGTGCCCCCCTTAACCCTCGCCCCACCGGGCATCGATGGCTTCCTTAAGGTTATCTATAAATAGCAGAAAAACAACGAGACGCAGCACCGCTGTTGAGGGCTCTGCCTCTCATCCCATCAATTTCCCACCATCTCTGAAATTTTTTACCCCAGGTCACCCAAGGTCAGGTCACAGGGCGAGGTCAACTAAGTTCACCTCACTTCAACTTTTGAGCTCTATAAAAGCTACATTTCCTAATCGATCAATTTCAAATTTCCTACACTTCATGACCCCTCAGGATCTACAATGTGAATATCTGGGATCTTTCGATTTTGTGACCTGAGGTCAGGTCACGAGGTGACCTCTCCCATTGAAAAAGCATGGGGAAACGCTGTCTTATGATGTAAAAGTCACAAATACGATCGCAAATGCTCAGCTTGCTCAGAAAAGCGTTCTTGGACACTCTTTCACGGACCCCTTGGACCTCTCCGAAGTCATCCAATGTCACCAGGGGTTAAAAAACAGTATTTTGAAAATCACTTTTGACCTAATTAAGATAGAGCAATGAATCAAACATGATCCTGTATGTCTTGTCACTGGCTCTCATTTTGTATACGGCAACATCACTTTCTGACCTTTCGTGCCCATCTGCTCCGAAAGACACCTTGAGACACTGACTGCCTGAAAAGTATAGTCAACGGGACCGACAGCTGCTCACTGCACTCCTTTATAATTCGTGCACTAATGTTATCAGGCCCACAGGCCTTATGCACTTGGAGAGTACCGTAAAACTGAGCAACTTTGGTCCATGGGGGCAACTTTGGTCCACCACCAAAAAAATGTTAAATTGTTTTATGGAAATGTTTTGTTGGGGTGC
>JBCDCE010000018.1:0-60445 GCA_039182515.1 Pseudomonadota bacterium
GTGGCTGGCGCCAAAGTCACCGCCTTGGTCAGACAAAAGTGCGCAAAGAGCCCGGCACATCCAATCACAACAAGCCAAAGCCAGGTCTGGGATACAGGCCAGGCGATGTCTCCATCATAACCAGCACAAGCGACGCCAAAGATCGCCTGTAATACTGTGAGATAAAAAAGAATGCAGGTAATCGATTCTGTGCGCGTGAGCTTGCGCGTAAACACAATGGATCCCGCAAACCCGATAGACGCCGCAGCGGCATAAAGTAGGTTTGGATCAAAACCTGCCAGTCCAGGCCGAGCCACAATTAAGATGCCGATAAAGCCCACGATCGCAGCCAAAATGCGACTGCCGCTTAGCGCCTCGTGTAAAACGAAAGGCGACAGGACCAAAACCCAAAGCGGCGTCGTAAATTCGAGCGCGAAGAGTTGCGCCAAAGGCATCAAGTTAAGTGCGTAAAACCAGAGGTTTTGACCCGTGAAATGGCATACGTTGCGAATAACGTGCAGATCCAAATTTCGGCGGGTGATTTGGTTTAATGTGCCAAACATGGCGCCAAATCCCAGGACCAAGGCTATGCCGATAAAGCTGCGATACATCATGATTTCGAAGGTATCGAGATCAAATGCAATCGCACGACCAGCCACAGCCATGGCCGAGAAGGCGAACACGCCGCCAAACATCCAAAGAGCTGCGCGCAGCGTCGGATTCATTACTCGGACCTTTGGGTTAGAGCGCCTAGATCAAGAGGCGATTTCGTGCTTCTTGCTCCCATTCCAATATCCCAGTTGCCCACCAAAGCCCAGCCCTTAGCAGGTTGAATGCCCAGGCAGGTCCTTCACGTAAAATCATCCTGGTGTGAGTACACCTATCCCTTTCGTTTGGTGCGGCCACCAAACCAACTTCTTTAAAGCCCATGAAGCGAAACGAGGCATATGCACGGGGCAAATGAAAGGCTTGGCTGACAACCAAGATACGCGCTTTTGAGTCTACGAAATCTCTTGCATAAAGCGCGTTCTGTAACGTGGAGTAGCTTTGATCATCTATACTGAGATCGTCTTTGGGTATCCGCGTTAATCGTTCCATTATTCTGGATTCGCGTGTTGCCATTGAGGTGTCGGGAAACCCTATTGCGCCAGCGAAATGCACACGGGGCGCCAGGCCTTCAAAATAAAGATCTTCTCCCGTCTTTAAGCGATAGTGGCTGCGTTCGGAAAGGTGACCATCAAAGCTGATACCCCCTCCCAACACGACGATCACGTCTGCTGTTGCAATGTCTGAAGGGGAGGACATTCGCCAAATGAACAGTGAGAGGCTGGCATAAAACGCGATTATTAAAAAACTAACGCAGACAAAGGTTCTAATTGCAATTCGGCGCAAAACGGCTCCACGGCTCCTAAAAGCTAAGGAAAAGACGCGTTTATCACACGCCACAGGTAGAGTGGATTTTCTGACATTGAGTTTGTTTGGGCGCAAGAAACGAAAGGCTCTTTAGCGCCCAAAACAGTATTCGGAAAAGTAAGACGGCCCAATGTGTTCCCAAACGGCCTGTCTTTAAACCCAATAATGCCCCGCAAATAGTCTCGCGGTATTTATGAGCTAAGGATCGAAGATTGCGCAATTGAGGGTCAGTTTGAGACCTCTCATAGACCGTCTTTATTTTGAAGACTTTTTGCGCTTGCGACCTGTGGCCATAACACTTGCCAGCATAGAGCCCGTAAATTTGTGCTTTTTGATGAGTGTTTTTACTGTCTTTAGCGCTTCAGCGCGTTCGTCTTTTGCAGCTTGTTTGATCTCTGCTTCAAGCGCTTTTTGTTGATCAAGAAGATCATCGAGACGGCTCATGGTCGTTCCTTTCCCCTGGTTCCGTGTGTCCTTCCACCCAAAGGACAAGGCGAAGCGTAACAAAAAACCATTCAACACAAAATACGCAAAAGTGGGTGAATGCTATGTTTTTCAACAGCTTACGGTTGCGCAAAACCCCGTAAATTGAGCGTTATTCCCACTCTATCGTGCCCGGAGGTTTGGACGTGATATCATAGGTTACACGATTGATACCCGGAACTTCGTTAATGATGCGTGTCGCAGTTTCACTCAGAAACGCATGATCAAAAGGATAGTAATCCGCCGTCATGCCGTCAACGGAGGTGACGGCGCGCAGCGCACAGGCATAATCGTAGGTCCGGCCATCTCCCATCACACCGACCGTACGTACAGGCAAGAGCGCGACAAAAGCCTGCCAAATTTCGTCGTAAAGACCGTGTTTGCGAATTTGATCAATATAGACCGCATCCGCTTCGCGCAGTATCTCTAACTTGCTTCTGGTTATTTCGCCGGGGCACCGAATAGCAAGGCCAGGGCCAGGAAATGGATGTCTGCCGATAAAGCTTTGTGGCATTCCCAGTTCTCGGCCCAAAGCACGAACTTCGTCTTTAAAGAGCTCGCGAAGTGGTTCAACGAGCTTGAGCCCCATTTTCTCAGGCAAGCCGCCAACGTTGTGGTGGCTTTTGATTGTCACGGAAGGCCCGCCTGAAAAGCTGACGCTCTCAATCACATCTGGATAAAGGGTGCCTTGCGCTAAAAATTCTGCGCCTTCCACATCATCCGCGTATTTTTGGAACACGTCGATGAAGAGTTTACCGATAATTTTGCGTTTGGTCTCGGGGTCGCTTTGTCCATCAAGCGCGCCCAAAAAAAGCTCTGATTCGTCCGCGTGAAGAAGTTTGAGATTATACGTGTCGCGGAACATCCCCACGACCTCTTGCGCCTCATCTTTGCGCAACAACCCGTGATCGACAAATACGCACGTAAGATTCTCGCCAATCGCTTCGTGAATCAAAATCGCGGCAACAGAGCTATCCACACCACCCGACAAAGCGCAGATGACCTTTTTGTCGCCAACCTGCTCACGGATCGCTTGGATCATCTTTTCGCGGTAGGCCCCCATGGTCCAATCGCCCGAAAAACCAGCGAGCCGGACAAAATTCTCGTAGAGCTTGGCGCCGCGCGGCGTATGATGCACCTCCGGATGGAACTGGACCGCATAAAACTGCCGCTTGAGATCCGCTGTAATTGCATAAGGCGCATTAGGCGACGTGCCATAGACATCAAAGCCAGGCGCCAAAGCGGCCACGTGATCACCATGGCTCATCCAGACTTGTTCATCGCCGTTTTTAAACCAGCCCTCAAGCAAACTGAGATCGGCTTTTGGCGCCACGAATGCGCGGCCAAATTCAGCTGTGCCGCCGCCGCCGGTGATCTTGCCGCCTTCAACGCGGCCACCAAGCTGGGTCATCATCACTTGTTGGCCATAGCAGATGCCCAAAATGGGTAGACCCATGTCAAAGATCTCCTGCGGCGCGCGGGGTGAGCCGTCGCGTGTCACACTGTCGGGCCCGCCCGAGAGGATTATGGCTTTGGGGTCAAAGGCAGTTACGAAATCCGCCGTTACACTTTGGTAGGGATGAATTTCGCAATACACACTCAACTCACGCAACCGGCGCGCGATAAGTTGAGTCACTTGACTGCCGAAATCAATGATGAGGAGACGTTCGTTTTGCGACATGCGCCGCTCCTACTGCCCCGGTTAAAGGACCGCAAGAGGTCGCAAGGGCCTCAAAGCGGTTCAGTATGTCGCTTTCCCGTCCCAAAGGGCGTTTCAGGTCGCATGAGCGCACGGGCGAGCTTGTATATCGTTAAAGCGACGAGGTTGAGGAAAGGACGCGCGATGGCGGGGTCGATGGTACGCAAAAGAAGTAGAGGCGGTGGCGGCGCAGCGCGGCGCGCGGAACGCACAGCTGTGAGCTTTGAAACGGCGCGCTATATCGAACGCAACATTCCTCTTATGGATTTTTTGAACGTTGAAGCGCTCGAAATTATTGAAGCAAATGCCGACACAGTGCTGCAAGAAATTGGCGTGGCTTTCGTCGACAATCCTGAAGCGCTGGAGCGGTGGAAAGCCGCCGGTGCAGATGTGTCGGGCGAGCGCGTGCGCATGCCAAAAGGTATGGCGCGAGAGCTTTGCAAAACTGCGCCGTCGCGCTTTACGCAGCATGCTCGAAATCCTGCTCGGTCCGTTGAGATTGGTGGCAAATCCCTCGTAACCGCCCCAGTTTACGGCCCGCCCTTTGTGCGCGATGCTGATGGTGGGCGCCGCTATGCCACCATGGAAGACTTCCGTAATTTCGTGAAACTTGGCTACATGGCCAAATGGCTACATCACTCTGGCGGCACGGTTTGCGAGCCCACAGATGTGGCTGTAAACAAACGCCATTTGGACATGCTTTTTGCTCATATGGAACTGTCCGACAAACCCTACATGGGGTCCGTGACAGAGCCGATCCGCGCACAACACTCAGTTGAAATGTCGGAAATTCTCTTTGGCAAAGAGTTTGTGCAAAACAACACGGTGATGACCTCGCTCATCAACGTGAATTCGCCCATGACATTCGATGCAACGATGATGGGCGCTTTGGAGGTCTATGCATCCAACAATCAAGCAGCGATCGTTTCGCCGTTTATTGTGGGTGGCGCAATGGCGCCGGTCTCAGTCGTTGGAACACTGACACAGGTTTTGGCAGAAGTGATGGCTGGCATAGCCTATAGCCAATTGATCCGTCCCGGTGCGCCGGTGATCTTCGGAACATTCGTGACATCTATAGACATGAATTCAGGCGCGCCAACCTTTGGAACGCCTGAAGCAAGCCAGATCCTTTACGGAGCGGGTCAGCTCGCGCGCCGGATGAATTTGCCATATCGCTCGGGCGGGGGGCTGTGCGGCTCCAAACTGCCAGATGCGCAAGCGGCCTATGAAACCTCCAACACGCTTAACGCTGCTTTGTTGGGTGGCGTAAATTTTATGCTCCATTCCTGTGGTTGGCTCGAAGGCGGGTTGGTGTCGTCTTACGAAAAGTTCGTAATGGATGCGGATCAGCTTGGGACGCTTCATAAGATGGCCGCTGGGATCACCTCGGATGCAAGTGGTCAAGCGATGGATGCAATCCGTGAAGTGGGGCCGGGTGGTCACTATCTTGGCTGTGCCCATACCCAAGAGCACTTCAAAGACGCGTTCTGGCGCTCAGATTTGCTCGACTACAAGCCGTTTGAAACCTGGGAAGAAGACGGCGCCAAAGACACCGCTATGCTTGCGTCCGACCGCGTCAAAGGGCTTTTGGGGTCGTATCAAACACCAGAGCTCGATCCTGGTATCAGAGAAGCGCTGGCCGCATACGTCGCCGACAAAAAGGCCTCGGAACCCGACGCTTTCGTTTGAGCAAGAAAAAGCTTGGCCTGAGATGGCCAGGTCCTCACACCACACGCTTTTTGAGATAAAGCTCTGCCTCGCTCATGATTGCCGTGAGCGCAGCGATGTGTTTGCGCGCGCTATAGGTTGCGCTTGCCTCTTGGCGGGCGGCTTCCATCTCGCTTTCAATTCCCAAAAGTTGACGTAATGCAAGGCCAGCATCTTTGGGTGCTGCGCCACTCAAAACCCGACTAAGACCATTCGAGCGTTTATAGCTGCGCAAAGCATGCCTTGCGGCAATGGTTAACAACTGAGGGCGTGACAGGGCCCTAAGGCTTTGGGTGAGGTCGCTCATATCAGATCCTTTCGACTGCGAGTCAGGATCAATTTTGTGCGAATTTTCAGTGTGTTGCGGGAAATGCGATTGCTGCGTTCGGTGCTTCTAGAAACAGTTAGAGATTTCGTAAGAATAATGAATGCAAAGAAATAGATATTAAGAACTTGGTAAGATCGCACGTTTAGGTTGTTAATAATTTGTGGATAACTTCCTGAAGATACATCGATATATGAGAAACTGTCTATCTATGCAGATTGCCGAAACCAGACCAACGCCTCCTCCTGACATTTTTCAGTCAGAAACGTCCGTAAACACCAGCGTCCAAGCGCACGTGGAAGCCTGCTCCGTCACTTCTGCGCAATCAAAAGCGCGGTTTATCACCTACCCCAATTGGGTGCCCACCGCCGCACAGCACTATTTGATGCACACGCAAGAAGGCCATTCCATACGCGCATTGGCACGTGCCGCTGGGTGCCATGCGTCCACCATTTCTCGTCAAGTCCGCAAATACGAAGTGAAACGAGACGATCCATTAATTGACGAGGCGTTTAGACACCTTGGCCACCCCCTAAATTCCAGCGAGGACCAAAGCGACATGAGCTACCAATCTAAATTGCCTGGCGTCTGCACGGACGACGCTTTGATTGACCGAGAAGCCCGCCGTATTTTGCGCAGGTTACAAGAAACTGGCTCTGTCTTGGCGGTCGCCCAAGATATGGAAAAGGCCGTTGTGGTGCGGACCACAAAAGACGGTAGCTCTACACGCACGGCCACCGTCGACCGTCCTGTTGCCTACGCCATGGCTCTCAAAGACTGGATCAGCCCCAGGCAATCCGGGCGCATCACAAGATACACGATCACCTCCACAGGCCGCACGGCGCTGAAGCGCCTTTTGGAGGCGCACCATGGCAGCGGCGACTTTGTGGACAGCCAATCTCCCTATGCAGCCCAACACCGAGACTTTGCCACTAAGAAGATCGCCGCTGGGGCAGAGGTCGAGAAAGTACGCTACAATGCGTCTGAAAGTCCGCTCGCGAGCCTTGCGCGCCGCCGAGATAAAAATGGCAAACCGTTTTTAAGCGAACCATTGGTCGCTGCGGGTGAACGCCTGCGCGAAGATTTTGAGCTCGCACATCTCGGGCCACGTGTGACGCAAAACTGGGACCGGTTCTTAACCCAAGGCGCGGATACCGGCGGATTTGTGGATCTCGGTGGCTCAGATGGCTCGTCGCGCGCGCGCCAACGTGTTGCGGATGCCCTCAGTGATCTGGGCCCAGGCCTGGGAGACGTGGCTTTGCGCACGTGCTGTTTTCTCGAAGGATTGGAAACCGCCGAAAAGCGCATGGGCTGGTCTGCGAGATCTGGCAAGATTGTCCTTCGGATCGCTCTGCAACGTCTGATGCGTCACTATGAAGAGCGTTACGGGAAATCCGGGCCTTTAATTGGTTGAACCTCTGCTCCAGACACACAAAAGGCGGGGCTAACCCCGCCTTTTGTTAAGTTTTGCAAGTGTATTAGTTCAAATCAAAGCGATCAGCGTCCATCACTTTGGTCCAGGCTTTTACGAAGTCCGCAACGAAGCGTGCTTCGCCATCTGAACCACCATAGACTTCTGCAATTGCGCGCAACTGCGAGTTGGATCCAAAGACGAGATCAACGCGGGAGGCGGTCCATTTCACCTCGCCGGTGCTGCGATCCTTGCCCTCAAAGAGCGTCTCATTAACGTCCGCCGCACTCCATTCGACGCCCATGTCGAGCAGGTTCACAAAGACATCGTTGCTCAAAACACCCTGACGGTTGGTCAACACGCCGTGGCAATGTCCACCGGCATTGGCACCAAGGGCGCGCATGCCGCCCACAAGCGCCGTCATCTCTGGCGCGCTCAGCCCCAAAAGCTGGGCTTTGTCCACGAGCATTTCTTCGGCCGACATTGAGAATGCTGACGTCATGTAGTTGCGGAACCCATCTGCGAGGGGTTCAAGTGGGGCGAAGCTTTCTGCATCGGTTTGCTCTTGGCTCGCATCACCGCGCCCTGTTGTGACAGGAACAGACAAGTCATAGCCAGCCGCTTTGAGGCCCGCTTCAACAGCAGCGGCACCACCAAGCACAATGAGATCCGCCATCGACACAGGCTTCCCAAAGCCTGCCTGAACGGTTTCAAGCGCTCCGAGCACTTTCGCAAGCGTCGCTGGCTCATTCGCTTCCCAGTCTTTTTGCGGCGCAAGACGAACACGTGCACCATTGGCACCGCCGCGTTTGTCGGACCCTCGGAAAGTAGAGGCAGACGCCCAGGCCGCTTTCACAAGATCAGCAGGCTCAAGATCAAGCGCCATGATCTGCGCCTTGAGTGTATCGATATCCGCAGCGCTGAGTTCGGTGCCAGCAGGGACCGGATCTTGCCAGATCAGATCTTCGCTGGGCACTTCATCTCCGAGATAGAGCGCTTTCGGGCCCATATCGCGGTGTGTCAGCTTAAACCAAGCCCGTGCAAACGCATCTGCGAAAGCGTCTGGGTTGGCATGGAAGTGACGGCTGATTTTCTCATAAGCCGGATCCGTGCGCAGCGCCATGTCGGCTGTGGTCATCAAGAGCTTCACGGTCTCACCTGAGCCATCCACTTGGGGCGCGTGGTCTTCAGCGCTTAAGTTGACCGCTTGCCACTGGTTTGCACCTGCCGGGCTCTTGGTGAGTTCCCAGTCGTAGCCAAAGAGCACGTCAAAATAGCCTGTGTCCCATTTGGTGGGGTTCGGTGTCCAAGGGCCTTCGATGCCAGACGTGGTGGTGTGCACACCTTTGCCGCTTTCAAAGCCGTTGCGCCATCCGAGACCTTGTTGCGCAATACCTGCGCCTTCAGGCTCCACACCCACGAGGCCAGGATCACCGGCGCCATGAGCTTTGCCGAAGGTATGTCCACCCGCCACAAGAGCCACGGTTTCTTCGTCGTTCATCGCCATACGCGCAAAGGTTTCGCGAATGTCATGGCCCGACGCCATTGGATCTGGGTTGCCATCGGGGCCTTCTGGGTTGACGTAGATCAGGCCCATCTGCACCGCGGCAAGCGGGTTTTCGAGATCACGATCTCCAGAGTAGCGAGAGTTGGCTTTATCAGAGGTGGCCAACCACTCGGTTTCTGCGCCCCAATATATATCTTCCTCGGGTTCAAAGACGTCAGCACGACCACCGCCAAAGCCAAAGGTCTCAAATCCCATGGATTCGAGCGCCACGTTGCCTGTTAAAACAAAGAGGTCTGCCCAAGAGATCTTGTCACCGTATTTCGCTTTGATGGGCCAAAGAAGGCGGCGGGCTTTGTCGAGGTTGCCGTTGTCAGGCCAAGAGTTGAGCGGTGCAAATCGTTGCTGGCCGGTGCCTGCGCCGCCACGTCCATCGGTCGTCCGGTATGTGCCCGCGGCATGCCAGGCCATGCGAATAAAGAAGGGGCCATAGTGACCGTAGTCAGCGGGCCACCACTCTTGGCTTTCGGTCATCAGAGCCGTCAGATCGGCTTTGAGCGCTTTGAGATCGAGAGACTTAAATTCCTCAGCATAGTCAAAGGCCTCTCCCAGCGGCGTGGTCGCCGGGGCCTGCTGATGCAAGATGCGCAGGTTGAGCTGGTTAGGCCACCATTCCTTGTTTGACTGAAGAGTGTTGGTGGTGTGCATCACTGGGCATTTGCCCGCGCCGCTGTCAGATCCGTCCATCATGGCTATCCTTATCGCTGTGATCGGTGAGCCCTGCGAGCAACGCGCAGGGGCCTATGCAATAGATATGGGGCAGGGCGCGCGAAAAGAAAAATTGCAATTTTTGGCGTGAGGCATAATTTAAACTTATGGCAATAACTCTTCGACAAATGCAGTATTTCGTGGCGCTTGCAGAAGCTGGCAGTTTTGGCAGTGCCGCGGCTCAGGTCTTTGTTACTCAGCCCGCACTTTCGCAACAAATCAAAGAGTTGGAGCGCGATCTTGGTGCGGTTTTGGTCGAGCGGTTGCCGCGCGGCGTGAGGCTCACGCAAGCCGGAAAAGAAGCACTGGGTCGGATGCGCACCATTCTCGCAGACGTTCAAGACCTCGCATCGGTTGTAACGAAACAAGACGACCTGAGCGGAGAGTTGCGTTTGGGCGTGATTCCAACCGTCGCGCCATATCTTTTACCCCCCGTGCTCAGCGCACTGCGCGCGAGCGAAACGCCTCTGCAACTCCGCATTCGAGAAGCCCAAACAGGAAAGCTGCTACAAGACTTGGAAAATGGTCATTTGGATGCCGTGATCGCAGTCGCGCCCGGAGGCCCGTCTTCTTTGTCTGTCATACCGCTCTTTTCTGATGGCTTTTTATTGGCGGGCGCTGCGTCTGATTTGGCGGACGTGAGCCAAGGGCCGGAGGCCTTGCGCCCCACAAAACTTGATCCGGATCGCTTACTTTTGCTTGATGAGGGCCATTGTCTTGCGGATCAGGCCCTCGATGTGTGCGATCTCACGCGGGGGCAAACCAGGGTCGATCTCGGGGCCTCATCTTTGTCGACGCTCTGCGGTTTGGTCGCACGTGGGTTTGGGCTGACCTTTTTGCCCGAAATCGCTGTAAACACAGAAACACAGGCCCAACCCGACCTTGCTTTGAGGCGTTTTGCGGCGCCTCAGCCAGAACGCACCCTTGCGTTGTTGCGGCGTGGCACAGCGCCCGTTGAGGGGCGGTTTGAGGCGCTGGCGGATCTCTTTCGTCAAGCCGGTCATGACCTTTTGGAACAAGCAAAAAAAGCGCCTTTGCACCCCTGATATTCGCACCTCGCGCATGCCGGGTTTGCGCCCAGATGCGCTTTCGTGACCAGTTTGCCTGTGATAAGAGATTTGATAACAAAGAAAAAACGCGCCAAGCCAAAGATCTAAATCGAAAGAGACTCCCGTGCGAGACCTAAAGATCCCCGCCGAGCGGCACCCCGAAAAAGCCCGTCGCGCTGACAATCCTCAGCCGAAAAAGCCGGAATGGATCCGCGTCAAAGCCCCAGTGGGTGAGGGGTATAAAGCCACGCGGGAGATCATGCGCTCTGAAAAGCTCGTGACCGTTTGCGAAGAAGCCAGTTGCCCAAACGTTGGCGAATGCTGGAACCAAGGTCATGCCACCATGATGATCATGGGCGAGGTCTGCACGCGTGCCTGCACCTTTTGCAACATCGCCACGGGCAAACCACCTGAAGATCTAAACCCGTTTGAACCCGGACGGGTGGCCAATGCGGTGAAAAAGCTTGGCCTCAATCATGTGGTGATCACGTCTGTGGATCGCGATGACGTAAAAGACGGTGGGGCCGAACACTTCGCCCAAACCATTCGGGCGGTGCGTCGCCAGTCTCCAGGCACCACAATCGAAATCCTCACGCCTGACTTTATACGCTGTGATGCCAGTGCGTTAGAGGTTGTTGTTAATGCCAAACCTGACGTTTTCAATCACAATCTCGAAACGGTTCCTGGGCTTTATCCCGAGGTACGGCCGGGGGCGCGCTATTTTCACTCGTTGCGGCTCTTGCAACGCGTGAAAGAGCTTGATCCCAGCATTTTCACGAAATCTGGCATCATGGTTGGTCTTGGGGAAAATCGTCAGTCCGTAATCCAAGTTATGGAAGACATGCGCGCCGCTGACATCGATTTCCTCACAATTGGGCAGTATTTGCAGCCCACCCCCAAGCACCACGCTGTGGACCGCTTTGTGACGCCAGAAGAATTTGCGAGCTATGAAAGAGCAGCCTACGGCAAGGGCTTTTTGATGGTCTCTGCAACCCCTCTAACGCGGTCCAGTTACCACGCCGGTGATGACTTTGAAAAACTGCGCAATGCACGTATGGCGAAACTAGGCTGAACACCACACCTTAAAGTTGCTAAGTTCACTTTTGCTAGGCCCGGAATTCCCGACTTTGTGAAATTGGTTGCCTAAAGGTAAGCTTTGATGAGCGCATATTTCGGCGCTTCTAGACCGTTGCATAAACACAAGAAAATTTTGGAGGCGGCGATGGACCTCAAAGTCATGTCGTGGAATGTCGAGCATTTTTCTGGGAAAGGGACAGGCTCACGCGTAGACCGCCTGGCCCGTGTCATCGACCTGATCAAAGGCGAAGATCCTGATATTTTTGCCCTCATGGAGGTTGAAGGCGCGATGGTGTTTCGCGATATGGTTCAGGCTTTTCCTGGCTATCAATTCACCATCACCGAAGGCGAACAGGTCCAAGAGATTTTGATCGGTACACGAGCAGGGATCAGTGCCTTCACGACCCAGCGCAATGAATTTAAACGCGGCAAAGCAAGCCTCAGACCGGCCGCTTTGCTGACCGTCACAAGCTCTGATACGGGCAATGTGATCTCCTTTCTCTTTTCCCACCTAAAAAGCCTGCCAACGCCAGAAGGATTTGGCCTTCGGGATGCGATGTTCGAGAAGGTGCGCAGCCTCAAGAAAGCAATCGACAACGCAGTAGACCTTGCAGGTGGCGCGCGATTTGTTTTGCTGGGCGACCTCAATACCATGGGGATGAACCTGACCTTTTCGAGAAAAGACCTCACCAGCGCCGAAGAGATTGTTCGCGTTGATAAGGTTCTGGGACGGCGGGATCTCATCCAACAGGAGATGACCCATGAAACCACTTTCAACGACGGATCTGACAGCACCTTGCCTTTGACACGCCTGGATATGGTCTACGCCAGCCCAAACGTCTCTTTTGCGGACATGGGCGGAGCCCCAATCCGCGTTGCGGGATGGGCTGAAATTGACGATGTCGAGGAACAAGACGCCTGGATCGATGCGTTTTCAGATCATGCGCCGCTGATTTTTAAGGTTATCGATCTTTAGGCAAAGCTCGTCTTAAACGAACCGAACCTTACCAATGTGATCGAGATTGCGATTGCGCTGCGCATAATCGATGCCGTATCCGACCACAAATTCGTCAGGAATTTCAAAGCCAACCCAGTCGGCCTTAAAGTCCACCTCGCGCCTGCTTGCTTTGTTGAGAAGGGCGATGGTTTTCATCGTGTTGGGCTTGCGCGTGCTTAAAAGAGCGAAAACATGGTTAAGGGTGTGACCGGTGTCTACGATGTCTTCCACGATCAACACATGGCGTCCTTCGATCGCGCCGCGCAGGTCTTTGAGAATGCGCACCTCACGGCTACTTTCCATACCGTCGCCGTATGAGGATGCTTCCAAGAAATCGACCTCAATGGGCATATCCAGCTCTCGCACAAGGTCGGCGATAAAGACAAAGCTGCCCCGCAAAAGGCCCACAACAATCAGCTTTTCGGTGTCTCCAAACTCGGCCTCAATCTCACGCGCCAATTCTTCAATGCGCGCCGCAATGGCTTTCGCCGAAATCATAGGATCCACGACATAATTCTGTGACATAGTGCCCAAACCTCTTGATCTTGCGGGACATTTGATCATTTTCCGTGCGAGCAGCTAGCACGAATTGATCCAATGCCCAAACACTCAGAGACCAAAATTCTCCCTTATTCGGCCAAGCAGATGTATGATCTCGTGGCGGACGTGGCAAAATACCCAGAGTTCTTGCCTTGGTGCGCCGCCGCGCGCATTCGGAGCGTACGTCCAGAAGGAGATTTGGAGGTCATGCTGGCCGATTTGGTGATCCGATTTAAGGTGTTTCGCGAGCGCTTTGGCTCTGAAGTCCGCCTTGATGCCGCCCAAACGCATATCGCCACGCGTTACATAGACGGTCCGTTCCGGTTTATGGAAAGCCATTGGCGTTTTAAGGATGTTGATGGGGGGTGTGAGGTGCAATTTGATACGGATTTCGAGTTCAAAAACGCGGTGTTACAAGGGCTAATTGGTATGGTCTTCAACGATGCGATGCAGCGTGTGGTGCGCGCGTTTGAACGTCGTGCTGCGGAACTCTATGGCTGAGGTAGCCCATCAGCTTGCTGCATTTGCAGCGGCACCTCTGCGTAATCATGCGGCTGCGGAGCAGGTCTTGCACATGGCAACTGCCGATTGGCTCAGTGTCGCCATTCGAGGCACTTCAGACCCCGTAAGCGCGGCCACGCGCGCGTTTCTAAATAGCGAAGATGCCCAAACGGGGCCGACGGGACTTGGGTTCGGAGCAATGCGCACAGCTCAAAGTGCTGCTTTCCTCAATGGGACAACCGGGCACGCTCTCGATTACGACGACACGCATTTCGCACATATTGGCCACCCCAGCACGGTCATCTTGCCAGCGGTTTTTGCCCTGGCGGAAGCGGAAGGCGCATCTCCGTCTCAGACCTATGACGCGTGTCTCATTGGGCTCGAGGCGAGTATTCGCTTAGGCGTTTGGCTCGGGCGCGGGCACTACCAGGTGGGATTTCATCAAACAGCAACCGCTGGCGCATTTGGCGCCGCACTCGGAGCAGGGCGGGTGTTGGGCTTTGGCAAACCTCAGTTGGCTCAAACACTCTACGTGGTCGCAAGCCAAGCTGCTGGGCTTAAATCCCAGTTTGGGACAGCGATGAAACCCCTGCACGCCGGCCTTGCTGCGCGTGCAGGCGTAGAGGCTGCTTTAATGGTGCGCGCGGGGCTAACCGGTCGTCCTGATGCGCTAGAGGGCCCGCAAGGGTTTGGCGCAACGCACCACGGCGCTGATGATTTAGCCGCTCTGGACGGTCTCGGGGACACTTGGCTTTTTGAGCACGTTAGCCCCAAATTTCACGCCTGCTGCCATGGTATTCACGCGGCCCTTGAAGCGCTTCAAACGCTCAAACCGGATCCTAGCGAGATGGCGGTTCTGACTGTGCGCTCCCATCCGCGGTGGATGACCGTTTGCAATCAATCTGAACCCGACACTGGGCTTGGCGCAAAATTCAGCTATTCGACGGCAATGGCCCTCGCGCTTCTGGGAGAAGACACAGGTGCTTTGGAGACCTGGACGGACGCGCAGGCAACCCGGGCGGACGTTGTGGCGCTCCGCAAAAAGATCCAGGTTGAGGCGGAGTCAAGCGTTACCGAAACCAAAGCAGTTTTGCGGGTGTTGGACCAAGAAGGGCGCATGAAAGACGCTGAGCATGATTTGACCCAAACCAGCAGACTAGAGACGCGCCGCGAACGCGTTTTGCGCAAATCAACAGCGCTTTTGGGGGCTCAAGTAGCACTTGACCTTCAAAAGTTGTGCGCATCACCCGAATCGATCGCAGACCTAATAAGCTTTGCACAAAGCCTATCTGCCAAGATGCATTAAGCCCAAGTGTCAATTCCGTCTTGAATGAGTGATAAGGCTTTATAAACAGAGGCTTGTCGCACGAAGTGACGTCCGCGCGCGCCGAACTCTACAGTAAAAGACACAAGCTTTGACGGCGTAGAGAGCGCAAAGCAAACCCGGCCTTCTGGCTTAAAGTCAGACCCTCCTGGGCCTGCGATACCCGTTACACTGACAGCCAAATCTGCGCCCGCGCTCAAACGGGCGCCTTGCGCCATTTCTGCGGCCACCTCTTGTGAGACCGCACCAAAGGCCGCAAGCGTTTCAGAGCGCACGCCTAGCATCTCTTCTTTGGCTTGGTTGGAATAGGTCACAAAGCCACGCTCAAATATCGCTGATGAGCCAGGTACTTCTGTCAGAGCGCTCGCCAAAAGCCCACCTGTGCAGCTTTCGGCCACGGTGATCTTGAGCTCTTTGGCAAGTGCCCCCTCTAAAATACGCGCCGCTTGCACCGTCAAATTCCTAAGCCCAAGTGGCTGACGGCTGCCAGAAGCAGCACAACAACCGCTGCCATCGCCCCCGCAATCACATCATCGAGCATCACGCCCAAGGCGTCTGACCGTTTGTCGGCTTTGCCAACCCAAAGCGGTTTCCAGATATCAAAAAGCCGAAAGGCCAAAAAGGCTGTGACAATGCCAGGCCAAAGTTGGAGCGGCGAGTGACCGGCTACTGTGGCTCCTATGGCAACAGGCAAAAGCGCGATCCACTGACCAACGGCTTCATCGATCACAATCTCAGAGGGATCGTGATCTTGCGCGTTTTGCGTCATTTGCTGTGTGGCCCAAACGCCCGCTCCAAAGGCCAATATACTTGCCAAAAGCAAAGCAACCCAGCCGCCCAAAAGGTAGATCGGCCAGGCCAAAAGAACGGCTGCAGCGGAGCCCCAAGTGCCTGAGGCGGGTTTCAGATAGCCGACATAGCCCAAGGTCGCGATGAATTGGCTCATTGCTTCATCAATGCGGCTGTGGCCAAGGCCGCGATGCCCTCTTCGCGACCTGTAAAGCCGAGCTGCTCGGATGTCGTCGCTTTGATGCTGACCCGAGTGGGCTCAATGCCCAAAAGATCCGCCATATGAGAGATCATTTCCGCTGCATGGGGGCCAATTTTAGGCGCCTCACAGATGAGTGTGCAGTCCACATTGCAGATCACATAACCGCGCTCTTTAACAAGGTCCGCCGCATGACGCAGGAAAATCTCTGAAGCAGCGCCTTTCCATTGTGGATCAGAAGGCGGGAAATGTCGCCCAATGTCTCCGTCCGCTAAGGCCCCGTAGATGGCATCAGTGACCGCATGCATACCCACATCAGCATCTGAGTGGCCTTTCAGGGCGCTGTGATGGGGAATGCGGATGCCGCACAGGATCATATGGTCTCCCGGCTCAAACGCATGCACGTCAAAGCCATTGCCAAGGCGTATGTACATCAAAGGGCTCCTTTTTGCGCGGCCAATATCCTGGCGGCGCGATCAAAATCGTATGGTGTCGTGATCTTTAGATTGTCTTCGTGGCCCGGTACAATACGCACCGGTATCCCGGCTTTTCGCGCCACTTCAACATCGTCGGCTGCTTGGCCGCTGTTTTGCTGGTGAGCGGTTAAAATCGTTTGATAGTCAAAGCCTTGTGGTGTTTGAGCCCGAAAGAGCCCGTTGCGATCCTGGGTGCCTGTCACAGTTCCCTCTGATCCGGTCCAAAGGGCATCTGTTACTGCCAAGCCTGGAGCGGCGGCTTTAACCTCTATTAGAGCCTTCAGAACCTGTGAGATCACACGGTGCGGCACAGCAGGGCGGGCCACATCATGAATCAAAACCTGCGTTGTATCTGTGTCGCGTAAAGCTTCTAGGCCATTGCGCACTGAGGCGTCTCGTGTCTCGCCGCCGATCGCGCGCATCACCTCAATATCTTTGGGCAACGGGTGCTCTATATCGTCTGGGTGAAGCACGATCATGAGCCGCGTGACGCCCGGATGGTTCGCAAAAGCACGAAGTGTCCATTCGGCACAAGGACGTCCCAAAACCTCCTGCCATTGCTTGGGTTTTGGTCCTCCAGCACGCGTGCCGCGGCCTGCGGCAACAATCAAAGCGGTAACGGTCATGAGCCCTCGGTTTGCTGTGAGAACTGCTTAAGTTTTTCTGAATGCGAGGTCCATTGTTACATTTTACGGGCAAAGCGATTAAATATTAGGCAAACGCCTAAAGGTGATGTATATTTGGGCGGAGCTGCTTGGACTCTGGTCGGTTGGCTCCGTTTACTTGCCGGAAATGCTTAAGGTTTCATCATTTGTCGCGTGCAACTCCGACGTTTCCACTCGATCCACCGGTCTATCTCGCACCTTTGGCGGGCATCACAGACCTGCCATTTCGCCAATTGGTCGGCTCTTTTGGCGCCGGACTCGTGGTGAGTGAAATGGTGGCAAGTGGCGAATTGCTGACAAAACGGCCCGGCACACGAGAAAAAGCAGAACTCGGGCTAGGAGAACAAGCCACAGCTGTGCAACTCGCAGGGCGCGACCCAAAATGGATGGCCGAGGCCGCACGCATTGTCGAAGATCTCGGCGCCAAAATCATCGACATCAACATGGGCTGCCCTGCCAAAAAGGTCGTGAATGGCTATTCTGGAGCGGCGCTTCTGCAGGATTTGCCGCTGGCATTGCGGTTGATCGAGGCGGTCATAAACGCAGTCTCTCTGCCAGTCACGCTCAAAACCAGATTGGGGTGGGACGACTCCGCCTTGATCGCACCAGACTTGGCGAAGCGCGCTGAAGAGGTTGGAATCTCGCAGATCACCATCCACGGGCGCACGCGCTGTCAATTTTACAAAGGCCAAGCGGATTGGACAAAAATTGCAGCGGTGAAATCGGCCGTTTCAATTCCAGTTATCGCGAATGGTGACATTGCTGATGAACGCTCTGCGCGCGCAGCACTTAAAGCGTCCCAAGCAGATGGTTTAATGGTGGGGCGGGGCGCCCAGGGCAAACCTTGGCTCCCAAGCACGCTTAGCGCGGCCCTGTTCAACACCACGCCTCCCGTTGTGCCACGTGGTGCAGGCTTCATCGATATGGTGATTGGCCATTACGAAGCGATGCTCGCGTTTTATGGACGCGACTTAGGAGGGCGCGTCGCGCGCAAACATCTGGGCTGGTATATGGATTTGGTCCAAACCCCAAAGCCTGCCCGCAAAGAGATTTTGATGGGCACGCCGGATCAAGTTGTTGCGTGGCTGCCCAGGGCCCTCGCTTATAGCGATACGGAGGCCTTTGCATGAGCGATCTATCGATGCTTTGGGCCTCCTTACCTGCACCAACTCTGGTCGTAGATGGTCAAGACCGATTGTTGGATATCAATCCTGCGGCGGAGGGGTTTTTCAACATCTCTCTGAAATCCGTGCGCGGCCAGCCTGTCTGGGACAAAATCATGGTGAACGCGCCGCTGGAAGCCGCCTTTCAACGTGCGCGCGAGAACGGATCGGTTCTCTACGTAAATGACGTGGACGTGGGCAGCGGCGAGCGCGCGCCCTTGCAGTGCAATCTTCAGATTGCGCCTATGCAAGGCTCACCTGATCACATGTTGATGTTGATCTCACCACGCGAGTTGTCGGCGCGCATTGAGATGGGGTCTGACACGCGCTCTGCCGCGCGTTCGGCGATTGGAATGGCTGAAATGCTGGCCCATGAGATCAAAAATCCACTCGCGGGCATAAACGGTGCAGCACAGCTTTTGTCGATGAATTTGTCCCAAGAAGACTTGGAGATGACAGACTTGATCGTGGCCGAAACCCGAAGGATCGTGAAGCTCTTGGATCAGGTGGAGATGTTTGGCAACCTGCGTCCACCAGAACGCAAACCAGTGAATGTGCATGATGTGCTCGACCGGGCCCGTAAAAGTGCCATGGTGGGCGTAGGGGCCCATATGCATTTCATAGAAACCTATGATCCGTCTTTGCCGCCCACCTACGGCGACCCCGACCAGCTTCTACAAGTGCTGATGAACCTGATCAAAAATGCCAGCGAGGCTGCTGACAAAGACGGCGGTAAAATATGGCTCAAGACCTATTATGATATGTCGCTTCGCGTGCGCAAAAAGGACGGATCGGGTGCGCCTGTGCCCTTGCAAATCGAAGTGATCGACGACGGCCCGGGCCTACCACCCGAGATCGCAGACCAAGTGTTTGATCCCTTTATTTCAGGTAAGGAAAACGGCACCGGTCTCGGCTTGGCGCTCGTCTCAAAGATTATTGAAGACCACGACGGATATTTACGAGTGGACAGCGTGCCAGGCAAAACCGTGTTTCGACTGTCTTTGCCTCTGGTACCAAAGGCCATTTTAGACCGGCAAGAGCCATAGACGTAAGACTTTCCTTGGGAGGAAAAAATGGACGGCACAGTACTTGTTGCAGACGATGACCGCACCATCAGGACGGTTCTGACCCAAGCGCTTACCCGCGCGGGATGCAAGGTCCATGCAACATCGAGCATGGTCACCTTGATGCGATGGGTTGATGAGGGCAAAGGCGATCTGGTGATCTCCGATGTGATCATGCCAGACGGAAACGGGTTGGAGGCCTTGCCGGAAATCGGGGACAAACGACCGGGCCTGCCAGTCATTGTGATTTCAGCCCAAAACACGATCATGACGGCAATCCAAGCTGCGGAAGCCCAGGCTTACGATTATCTTCCCAAGCCTTTTGATCTGCCCGATTTGATGAAGCGCGCCTCAAAAGCACTGGATGTGAAGCGCCGCGTTCCGACCCCGCGTGGGGTGGAGGAACCAAGTGCTTCAGACGATCTGCCGCTCGTGGGCCGCACACAGCAGATGCAGCATCTATACCGCCTTATTGCTCGCGTCATGAACACGGATCTCACAGTTCTCGTGACCGGCGAAAGCGGCACGGGCAAATCTCTTATCACGCGGGCAATTCATGACTTCTCAGATCGCAGAACCCTGCCATACGTTGTGGTCAGCGCCAACGATCTCGAAGGCATGGACGGGCCCTCAACAGTTTTGGGCCGAACGCGCGGCGGGACACTTGTTTTCGACGAAGTGGGCGATCTGAGCCCAGAGGCCCAAGGACGGATTGTGCGAATGCTCGACACCATGTCAGAAACGGCACCGCGTGTGATGGCCACAAGCCAAGCCGACTTGCTGGACCGGCTGGAAAGTGGCGCGTTTCGCCAGGATCTTTACTACCGCTTGGGCGGTGTTACGATCAATGTGCCGTCACTGCGCGAACGCGTGGACGATATCCACTTGCTGGTCGAACATTTCCTGGCGCGCGCAGAACGTGACGGTGTTGGCATAAAGCGCTTTTCTGACTCCGCTATGGATATCGTGCGCAACTACAGCTGGCCTGGAAACGTGCGCCAGCTTGAAAACGCCATTCGGCGATTGGTCGTTACATCCTCTGAGGAAGAGATTTCGCGCAGCCAGGTGGAAATGATGTTGGGCAACCAGCCCGAGATCGAGCCCGCCATGGGAATGGGTGAAGCAGAACGACTTTCTTCCAGTGTTTACAAACACCTACGTCGCTATTTTGACCTACATGGCGGAAACCTTCCGCCGGCTGGCCTCTATCAACGCATTCTCAAGGAAATTGAAACGCCGCTCATTGAAATTGCGCTCGATGCAACCGGTGGAAATCAGGCGAAATGCGCAGATCTTTTGGGGATCAACCGCAATACGCTGCGCAAGAAGATCACAGATCTCGATATACAGGTGACACGGCGGCGCAAATTGATGTAAATTCGCAACAAGGGGTGGCGAGAACGCCACAATGTTGAAGACCTTGGGTCGGCAACACCCATAAAAAGAGCGGTTGCGAAGGGGTGCCCGTCTGTGGTGGCGGTTCAAACGCGTAGACAATTGTTGCAAAAAATCAACCGCTTGCGGGCGCTTAGGCGTGTTCAATCAGCAGTGACAATTGGGCTGGTGGTGTTGGGCCCGATCCTCGCTGTCCTCACTTACATGATCCTAGGCTCTCAAGGTTTTGACAGCTCCTCCCCCGCCTTGCGCGGGATAATCCTTGTAAATTTGGTCTATGTTCTTTTGCTTGCAGCCCTTGTGGCCCAACGCATCGTGCAAATGGTGGCGGCGCGGCGCGCCAAGTCGGCGGGTTCTCGCCTGCACCTCAGGCTCACAGGTGTGTTTGCGCTCGTGGCCCTTTTGCCAGCTGTCTTTGTTGCGGTTTTCGCTGGTTTGACGATCAATCTAGGCATTGAGAGCTGGTTTTCGGATCGTGTTCAGCGCGTGATCGCAGCCTCTCGAACAGCGGCAGAGGCCTACGAAGCAGAACATCGGAACAATTTGGCAAGAGATGCGGTGATATTGGCAAGCTACATGAACACAGCACGAGAAGAGTCTGTTTTCGTGGCGGATACTGCGCTTCGCCAAGTGTTGAGTTCGGGTCAAGCCAACATTCAAAACGACCTTAAAGAAGCCTTCGTGATCGACGGACAGGGCGAAATTCAAGCGCGCGGCCAGCGGAGCTATTTGTTTGATTTCGAAATGCCCACACAGGCCGAATTTGAAGAGGCGCGCGCGCAAGGCCTGACGGTTATCAAAGATTGGCCGCAAAACGAATTTCGCGCGTTGATGCCTCTGGAAGCATACCCGGACCGTTATCTATACATCAGTCGGTCTGTGGATGGGCAGATCTTAACCCTCTTGGATGAAACACAAGAAACAGCAGCAGAATATCAACGCATCGAATCTGATCGGGGCCGGGTGCTTTTTGAATACGCACTCTTATACCTCGGCTTTGCAGTTGTATTGATCTTGGCCGCCGTCTTTCTCGGTCTTTGGTTCGCAGAGCGTTTGTCGCGCCCCATTGGGCGGTTGGCGGGGGCCGCACAGCGCGTCGGCATGGGGGATCTCAGCGTTGTTGTGAAGGAAGACAAAGGCGACGATGAAATCGCCATGCTGGGCCGGTACTTCAATCAAATGACGCGACAGCTCAAAGGTCAGCGCGACACACTCATGGACAACACTCAACAAATCGAAGAGCGCAGGCGCCTGTTTGATTCTGTTCTGTCTTCAGTCACATCAGGCGTGATTGGCGTCGATGCGAGAGGTGCGATCACCTTTGCAAACCGTTCAGCCAAAGATCTTTTGACACTCACGGGCGCTGAAGGCGAACCCCTGGATGCGGCCATTCCTGAGTTTTCCCACCTCTTTGATCGCCTCGTGGCAGCGCCTGACAGAACTGTTCAAGGCGAGGTCACCGTGGCGCGTGAAGGCGGCGCTGAAACCTTGCTGGTACGTATGGCGCCACGCAAAGAAGGAGACGCTTTAGAAGGGTACGTGCTCGCCTTTGATGACGTCACTGATCTTGTCGCAGCCCAGCGTTCGGCTGCTTGGGGCGATGTGGCCCGCCGCATCGCGCATGAGATCAAAAATCCACTGACGCCAATTCAACTGAGCGCCGAACGGATTAAACGTAAATTCCGGACAGAGATTTCAGAACCCGAAGATTTGGAACAAATGACCGATGTGATCGTGCGCCAAACAAATGATCTGCGCCGCATCGTGGATGAATTTTCAAAGTTTGCGCGCATGCCCGAACCACAACGCCGACCCGAAGACGTGGTTGGTTTGGTACGGGACGCAGTGCTCTTGCAACGCGGGGGCGTTATACCTGTTAAAGCTGAGCTGCCCAAGCCGCCGGTTTACGCCAATATTGATGCAACCATGGTCACCCAAGCCATGACCAACCTTATTAAAAATGCCTGCGAGGCAACTGAGACACGGCGTGAAAAATTCCCCGAACATGTCTTTGAACCACAGGTTACGGTGGAGCTCAAAGCCATCGGAGACATGGTGGAATTGACGGTTGCAGACAATGGCGTTGGCCTTCCCAAAGATCGGGCAAAGCTTTTTGAGCCTTATGTGACGACACGAGATAAGGGCACGGGGCTTGGGCTACCAATTGTGAAAAAGATTATTGAAGAGCACGGCGGGACCTTGGTTTTGTCGGATGCTCCAGCCGGACCAGACGGGCACAAAGGCGCGATCGCGCGCGTGATGCTCCCAGGATTGGTTCAACTTAAAGATGGCGACGGCGGCCAAAAAACAGCGTGAGGGACAAGATATGAGCCACATTTTGATTACGGACGACGAACGCGACATCCGCGAATTGATCGGTGACATCCTAAAAGATGAGGGATATCAAGTTGCTCTAGCTGATAGCTCAAGTGCTTGTCTTGCGTCGCTCAGGGATGAAATCCCTTCCCTCATGATACTCGATATCTGGCTCAAAGACAGCGAAATGGACGGTATCGATATCCTCAAAATGGTCAAGCGCGAGCACCCCGAAGTGCCGGTTGTGATCATCTCGGGGCATGGGAATATCGAGATCGCTGTGGCCGCGATCAAACAGGGCGCTTACGATTTTATTGAAAAGCCCTTCAACATCGACCAGCTTATGGTGGTGATTTCACGCGCCATGGAAACCGCGCGCCTGCGCCGCGAAAACACAGCCCTCAAACGCCGCGACGTGAGCGTGAGCGATATGATTGGGACAAGCGTGGGGTTCAAAACCCTCAAATCGCACCTCGATAAAGTGACGAAATCAAATGGCCGCGTGATGCTGACAGGGGAGCCTGGCTCCGGCAAAGAAGTGGCTGCGCGCTACATCCACGCCAATTCCGATCGCGCGCACGGGCCCTTTGTCAGCGTGAATTCAGCGGCGATTTCGCCAGAGCGTGTCGAAGAGGTTTTGTTCGGGGTCGAGAGCGCGGAACGCGGTGTCGAGCCCGGTCTCTTAGAAGAGGCTAACGGCGGCGTGATCTATCTCGATGAAGTGGCAGACATGCCGCTTGGTACTCAGTCCAAAATTTTGCGCGTGCTGCTCGAACAGCAATTCCAACGCGTTGGAGGCTCCGAAAAGGTGAAAGTTGATCTTCGGGTCATCTCATCAACCACCCGGGACTTAGAAGCCGAGATTGAGTCTGGCCAGTTCCGCCGCGAGCTTTATCACCGTTTAAATGTGGTGCCGATCGCTGTGCCCTCGCTGGAAGATCGTCGCGAGGATATTCCGTTGATTGCGGCGCATTTCTTGGAGGCTTTCAACGCAAACCAAGGTATGCCTTTGCGCAGCCTGTCGAGTGAATGTGCGGCTGTGATGCAAACCATGCCCTGGCCAGGCAACATTCGCCAACTCAAAAACATGATCGAGCATGTGCTGATCATGGGGGATGGCACCGGCGAGATCCAGGCAGACGAGTTGCCCAGCGGTGAAGCGAAGTCTAGCGGGGATAAGGCGGTGGTCTTGTCTGGCGGCCTTGCCAGCTTGCCCCTGCGCGAAGCCCGCGAACTTTTTGAGCGCGAGTATCTTCTCACTCAGATCAACCGCTTTGGCGGAAATATCAGCCGCACCGCGTCTTTTGTGGGGATGGAACGCTCTGCCTTGCATCGCAAATTGAAGTCTTTGGGTGTCGTGACCTCCAGCAGATCCGGAGGCCGAATTGCCTATATTAGCCCAGAGGTCAAAGCCGATACGGCAGATATTGCCTGATCTTTGCTGAGGTCCCTACGCGGCCCAAACCGTTGACGCTTGCCACCCAGCATGTCACCACATGCGCGCGAGACCAATAAAGAGGGCCGAGCATGAAGGTCATCATTTGTGGCGCGGGGCAGGTGGGCTGGCAAATCGCCCGTCACTTGGCCAATGAACGCAACGACGTAACGGTGGTCGACAACAACCCCGAACTCGTTCGCCGCGCAACAGAAACGCTCGACGTCCAGGGCGTTGCTGGCTTTGCAAGTTATCCAAACATCTTAGATCGCGCCGGCGCGCGCGACGCCGATATGATCATCGCGGCCACGCATTCTGATGAAGTGAATATGGTCACCTGCCAGGTTGCCCATTCGGTCTTTTCGGTACCACGAAAAATCGCACGGCTTCGAAGCCAATCTTACCTCGATGTGCTGTATTCCGACCTTTACCGCCGAGATCACTTGCCCATTGACGTTGTGATCAGTCCCGAAAAAGAGGTCTCTGAAGCGGCTTTGCGCAGGCTGGCGTCTCCGGCGGCTTTTGACACCGAAAGCTTCTTGAATGGCAAAGCTCAACTCTTGGGCATTACCATCGAAGACACATGTCCCGTGATCAACACGCCCTTGCGCCAGTTGACCGATCTCTTTTCAACCCTGCGCGCTTTGGTTGTTGGGATCCGCCGAGATGGGGTCCTTTTTGTTCCAACCTCAAGCGACCAGCTTTTTGCGGGCGACGAATGTTATCTCTTCTCGGACGTAAACGACGTCACCCGCGCCATGGAAATCTTTGGGAAAGTGTCTCGCAAGCAAGAGCGGGTGGTTCTCATTGGCGGCGGGAATGTGGGATTGTCGGTTGCCAAAACTCTAGAAAACCGTCCCGATCGCGTTCGCGCCAAGGTAATCGAGAAAAACCGAAGCATCGCGGAAGCGGCCGCAGATGCTTTAGAAAAGACCATTGTTTTACACGGCGACGGGTTGGAGCCTCAGCTTTTGCGCGAAGCCAATGTGCACCGCGCAGATGCTGTGCTCTGCGTTACCGACGACGACAAAACCAATCTACTGGCCGCTGTTCGGGCCAAATCGACCGGCGCTGAAATGGCCATTGTTTTGATCAATGATCCTACACTTGTTCCTCTGTTAGGGCCCCTGGATATTGACGCCTATATCAATCCACGCGCCACGACTGTGAGTTCGATCCTGCGCCACGTCCGCCAGGGTCGCGTGCGCGGCGTGTATTCTGTCGGGGATGCAGAAGCCGAAATGATTGAGGCTCAGGTGCTATCCACCTCTCAGATCGCAGGCAAACAAGTGCGCGACATAGATTTCCCCGAAGGCGTGATCTTGGGCGGCGTTCTGAAGGGCGACAAAATGGTGCGCCCTGTTGGATCTACCCGAATTGAAGAAAGCGATATCGTTGCGCTCTTTGCGCGTAGTGAGGATGTGCCAGAGGTGGAGCGGCTCTTGCAGGTCTCCATAGACTTCTTTTGATGCGCATTTGGCGCGAGGTTCCCATATTTGTGGTGCTCCTCGCGCTCTCCGCACTGGCGATGTTGCCGCCGGCAATGCTTGCGTATTCCTCGCGGGACATGCATGTTGCACGGTCGTTTTTCTATATCGCTGTGCTTTTGGCAGCCATTGTTGCAATGCTTGCCAGCACCACCCGTCGCCCAGATCGAAACGAGGGCGCACCCCAGCAACTTCTAACGCTTTTTGCTGCCTACACCGCTTTGCCACTGGTCTTGGCTTTGCCGTTTTATGAAGCCTTGCAGACGACAACTTTGCTCAATGCCTATTTCGAAATGGTTTCCTCCTTCACCACGACGGGTGCCACGCAGTTCGCCGACCCAAATCGGTTGAGCGACGCGCTGCACTTCTGGCGCGCCATCGTTGGGTGGCTCGGGGGGCTTTTCGTGTGGATCACAGCCGCTGCGGTCTTGGCCCCGATGAACCTCGGGGGCTTTGAAGTGGCGCGCGCACAGCGCAATGAAGACAGCGGGACAGCCTTTCGCCAGATTTTTGAGCGCTCCAGCATCCAAAACCGCATCAGCCGACACGCAAAATATCTTACCCCAATCTACGTGGCCCTAACAGGTTCCGTTGTGCTCATAGGGCTGGCGACAGATGAACCACCGCTGAATGCGGTTATCTTGGCCATGTCCACACTTTCAACGAGCGGGATTACCTTACTCGGGCAGGTGGCTGCTGCGCCAAATTTCATCCTAGAAGCGGCAATCTTTCTCTTTTTGCTGCCCGCCTTTACGCGCAATTTCTACACCCAACACCAAGGCACCAATATGTTTACAAAGCTGCGATTGGATCCGGAGCTTAAGCTAGCCATTGGGCTTTTGATTGGTGTCTCTATTCTGCTCTTTTTTCGGCATTGGTCCGGTGCTTTCGACGTCAATGATGAAGACAATCTACAAGCCGCGCTCGCAGCTCTCTGGGGCGCTTTTTTTACGGCTGCCTCGTTTTTGAGCACGTCTGGGTTCGAAAGCGCATGGTGGGAGGACGCCCGTAATTGGTCTGGTCTCACAACGCCGGGCTTGGTTTTGATGGCGCTTGCGCTCATGGGCGGAGGCGTGGCCACTACAGCGGGCGGCATCAAACTGTTGCGGGTCTATGCGCTTTACAAACACGGCGGGCGCGAGATGGAGCGGTTGGTCTATCCGTCTTCCTTGGGCCGGAGTGGTCATGAGGCCCGCCGCATTAGGCGCGCAGGGGCCTTTATTGCTTGGATATTCTTCATGCTTTTCACGGTCAGTCTGGCCGCCATCATGGTTCTATTGAGCCTCTTTGGCGTTCCTTTTGAAGCGGCTTTGATCTTCAGTGCGGCAGCGTTGACAACGACAGGCCCCCTGGCGGCCTTGGCCTCTGAAACGCCGCTTGTTTACGCAAGTTTGCCAGAGCCCGGAAAACTGGTTGTCATCGCTGCAATGGTTTTAGGCCGATTGGAAGCCTTGGCCTTGATCGCAGTGTTCAATCCAGCAATTTGGCGCAGGTAAAGCGCACATGCTCAGAATTCGGACCCGAGCTTGTCTTTTGCACTAGAACTTTCCCAAACGCTTTGTTTACTTAGCGCCACACGAGACGTGCCCGCCCGCGCGGCCAAAAACAAACTAGGAAAAAAATTATGGCGGCTGACAAACAAAATCTTCAAGATGCATTTCTTAATCACGTTCGCAAAACAAAAGTTCCCGTCACAATTTTTCTAATCAATGGCGTGAAACTTCAGGGCGTGATCACTTGGTTCGATAATTTTTGCGTTCTATTGCGCCGCGATGGTCAGTCTCAATTGGTTTATAAACACGCCATTTCGACGATCATGCCGTCCCAGCCAATATCGCTGTACGAAGGTGAAGAAGCCTGAGCGAGCACACCACCGAGACCCCAAACACCCGTGCTTGGGTTCTGCACCCTGATCTGAAAAACCAAAAGTCTGACCGAGACGCTGAGGCTCGGCTCGAGGAGGCTGTGGCATTGTCCGAGGCGCTGCCGCGCATTGATGTCTTGGGCGGCACCAATGTGCCGTTGCCCCGCGCGCATCCTGGGCTCTTGTTCGGTTCTGGTAAAATCGAAGAACTGGGTGAGATGTTTCACGATGCAGAGGTCGAGCTCGTTTTGATCGACGGGCCCGTGAGCCCGGTTCAGCAGCGCAATTTGGAGAAAGCTTGGAAGGTTAAGCTTCTTGACCGTACAGGGCTTATTCTCGAGATCTTCTCAGATCGCGCCCGCACCCGTGAGGGTGGGCTGCAAGTCGAGATGGCCGCCCTCACATACCAACGCACGCGCCTTGTTCGCGCTTGGACTCACCTTGAACGCCAGCGTGGCGGATTGGGATTTGTTGGTGGTCCGGGTGAAACGCAAATCGAGGCGGACCGCCGCGCCATTGATGAGCAATTAGGTCGTCTCAGGCGCCAACTCGACAAGGTCGTCAAAACCCGCACCCTTCACAGGGCCGCACGCGCCAAAGTGCCGTTTCCGGTTGTGGCCTTGGTTGGCTACACAAACGCGGGCAAATCCACGCTCTTTAACCGCCTGACGGGTGCAGATGTGATGGCCAAAGACATGCTCTTTGCCACGCTCGATCCCACCATGCGCCGGGTGAAGCTTGTGGATGGGCCGGAGGTGATCCTGTCAGATACTGTTGGGTTTATCTCAGATTTGCCCACCCAGCTTGTGGCTGCCTTCCGGGCCACTCTGGAAGAAGTCTTGGGCGCGGATCTTATTTTGCACGTGCGCGATATTAGTCATGTGGAAACCGACAACCAAGCCGAAGATGTGCGCAGTATTTTGACAACCCTCGGGGTGAGCGAAGATGTGCCGCTTTTAGAAGTATGGAACAAAGCCGATCTTTTGCCTCGAGAGGAAAAAGACAGCACAGCCACCATCGCAGCCCGCACAGACGACATCCATCTGGCTTCAGCCCTGACGGGCGAAGGCCTGGACGCGCTCTTGGACGCTGTGACAGAGAAACTGTCCGAGCGTACCAAAGAAGAAACGCTAAAGCTCGCCTTTTCAGACGGCAAAGCCCGCGCCTGGCTTTTTGAGCAAGGCGTCATCTTGGAGGAGGAGCAAACCGAAACCGGCTTTGAAATCCAAGTGCGCTGGAGTGAAAAACAAGCCTCACGGTTTACGAAGCTAGAGAGCTAGTTTAGCGAAAACGAACTATTCCAATTATCTTACCTTTAAATTTTAATATAATATTCCCCAAAAACTGTTGTTTTTTGACGTACCAACAAGTTTGCCTTCCCGGAAAATCCAAAGAAATCGATAGTAATGATGAAATCGTACAATCCCGAAAAGGTAGACAAATTCCAATCTAAACGAACTAAGAACTAAACAGTTGGCCTCGCTGCAATTTTGCAGTGACTCCAAAGGTGCATCAGGAAAAGTCAAGAGCGGTAGAGCGGCGGGCTTTCCCTCAACCCTTTGAAATATATCTAATTTATACTCAAAAAGCGTATAATTGAACCCCAAACTTTCTATCTTCTGTACAATTGTTTGAGGGTCTTCTCCGATAGCAAACCTAGTATCCAATGAAGAAAGATATTTGTCCGGTTGGGTGCTATACCATGTTCCTAGAAGAAACACGAACAAAGCAATTGCAGCTATCAATTTAAATCGGCGTTTGAGCGTCATGCGCTTTTACAAATCTTCGCGGACAGTCTGCTAAGCAAATTCACTTTCCAACCACGAATTTCACAGATTAGTCTTTGAACCCTCAACTCTTTTCCCTTTATTCTGCTGGGCTTAGCTCAGTCACCCCAACCGCCGCCGCGCGGGCAAGCTCTGGATCTAGGGACATGGGGATATACTCGCCGCGTCGCCAGAGAGCCCCGAGGTTGTCGTAATACCGGCTAAACGGATGCCCGGATTGGCCCGTTGAAGTGACAAAGACCGAACTGTCGGGATCCGCAAAATCATAAACGCCCCTGTAGCCTGCGCCGTGAACATTGGCGTAAGGCAAGGGCCCTTCACCTGCTGTTTTACCGCGGTTGAGTGTGTTGTCGCCCCCTGAGGTGGATTGCCTGATGTTCACCAAGAGGCCCAAGACAGGCACTTTGCCCAAAACCGGATGATCATGCATCGCTTGGTGCGCATCGCCCCAACGCAAAGCCTCAAAGGCCCCGCCGTAGCGATCTGTGATGCTTTGCAACGCGTCGTCCAGCGCTAGGCTTGCGATATCTGTGCAGGTCTCCACGGGCGCGCTTTGGATCACGTCACACCAGATTGAGGCGCCGTCGATGTCGCGGAAGACGCGTTCCACGAAAACAGGATCAGTGTGCGTGAACTCGGTATGGAGGGGGCCCAGCTCGTCTTGGATCAAACGCTTTGAGAGCGCGCGCATCCACGCTTGATAAAGCAGGGGCTCGGGCAAATGCTCGTTCATCTCGCCGTTCCAATTGGCCAAGAGATCCAGCGCCCGTTTGCGTTGCCTTGCGCGCGTGCCTTCGGGTGCCGCTTCATCGGCAAACCAAAGATCCGCGCCAATAAGCGGCAACAGCGTGCGGGCTGTGTTGGAGACCGTATCGAGTTGCGCCTCGATAAAGCTCTCGCGCGTATGAACGCCGCGCGCTTGCATGAGTCTGCTCCAGCGTTGGATGCGCTCAGTGTCGCCGTAGTGAAAACTCACGTGATTGGGGAACGGCTTATCGACCATCTTGTTGTTGGTGTTGCCCAATATGCCCCCCTCAGGGCGCACAAACCGAGGGTTTGTACTGGCTGGCAAACGCCCCTGCCAGCGGTTGCTTGCGATCCAACCCGGGCTCGGCATACGGCCTTGCGTTTGATGCTCGGCCGTGCGCCGCGGCAAGGCTCCAATCAACACAAGGGCAATATCTTCCCGATCCGCCAGCATGAGGTTTTGCAGAGGGGCAATATAGCCGCGATCCATTGCGCGGATCGCATCGCTTATATTGCCTGCTTTCATAAGGTTAAGCCCAGCACTTAAACTTGTATCTTGCGCGCTCAGAGCCGTCCAGGACAAGCTCGCCACAAAGCCGTCCTTCAAAAGCGTGCCGATGTTTTCATGACTGCTGGGTAAAACAGGGCCGTTATCCGTCCACCGCAGGGTAATTGTCACCGCAGGCGCGTCTTTAACCTCGATGATACTCTGGCGGGTTTCAAAGGCTTTGAAGCCATCGGGCGTGCGATACTCGCTGGGATTGTCAGGATTGAGCTCTTCTAGAAAGGCGTCCTGGTCGTCCGCATAGCTGCTCGTGAGACCCCAGCCGAGATCATTGGAGCGCCCCAAAAGCACCATGGGTACTCCAGGGATCGTGCCGCCAATCACGCCGCCCGTTTGCAACTCGAGGCGCGCAAGGTACCAAATAGAAGGCGCTGTGAAGCCCAAATGTGGATCATTTGCCAAGAGTGTGTTGTCAGAGGCCGCGCGCTTTGCTGACGCGGCCCAAGCATTGGACGCACCGGCCAGTTCTCTTGGACCGCCGGGCACAAAGCTGGGCAAGTTTAAGCTCGTATCCGCAGCATAGCGCGGCATGCCGGGGAACAGCGAAGCAAACTCTGGCAAAGCGGCGACGCCAGGGCCTTGAGCGGGAGGCAAAAGCTCTTCCAAACGTTGGCGCGACAGCAACAAAGAGGCACGCGCAGTCAGTACCTCCGTGCTCAAGTGTCGTGACAGATCAAGAGCCATGAGTTTCAAAATCGCCAAACTGTCAGCCGGTTGCCAGGGGGAGAGCTTTGGAGAAAAGAGAAAGAACTCCGGCGCACCACGGCCAAAAGACCCTTCATTGATCCGGGCAATGCGCGCATTTACGCCCGCTGAATACGCGGCGAGCGCCTTTTGGGTTTCCTCCGACTGCACGCGCACCGAAGCCACAGCCAAATTATAGAGATCGAGCCTGCGTAGTAGCATATCCGTCGGCAAGGTTTCGGTGCCAAACACTTCCGACAAACGCCCCTGAACCGTGCGCCTGAGCAACATCATTTGCCAAAGCCGATCCGTGGCATGGGCATAGCCAAGGCCAAAGAAAACGTCCTCATCGCTCTGTCCGAAAAAATGTGGAACATTGGCGTTGTCCCGCACGATCTCGAGGGGGGCTTGCAGGCCAACCACTTGAGCCGTTTCATTGTAATCGGGCAAAGAGCGCGTGGCGAAGTAATAGGCGCCCCAGGCCACAAGCACGGTGAGCGCGATCACACCAAGCAGACCTCGAAAAAGCCATTTGAAAACGCGCAGCATGCCCGGTGCTCTCCTCTAGGGTTGGGCCCCGTCCCTTGACCCTTCGGTGTCATGATGTACGTGAGCTAAGAGCCAGAGAGAAGGCCAGTTTGCGGGAGAATTGAAAATGGCAACAGTTGCGTTTTTGGGATTGGGCGTCATGGGGTATCCGATGGCGGGGCACTTGGCGGCTGCGGGCCATGAGGTGCGTGTTTACAATCGAACAACCGCAAAGTCTGAGGCCTGGGCAAAGGCCCACAAAGGCACGGCTCACCTGACACCAAAAGACGCCGCTTCAGGCGCGGATTTTGTGATGGCTTGTGTCGGTAATGATGATGATCTGCGCGCCGTCTGCTTGGGCGACGATGGCGCTTTTGCGGGTATGGCCGAAGGTACAATTTTTGTCGATCACACAACCGTCTCCGCCAAAGTAACTTCCGAGCTCTACGCGGCAGCAAAAGCACTCGGCGTGAGCTTTGTGGACGCGCCCGTCTCAGGTGGCCAAGCTGGCGCAGAAGGAGGCCAATTGGCCGTTATGTGCGGTGGCGATGAAGACGCTTACGCAAAGGCTGAGCCCGTGATTGATGCCTACGCCAAAGCCTGCCAGCGTATGGGCGAAAGCGGTGCGGGTCAGCTCACAAAAATGGTCAACCAGATTTGTATAGCAGGGCTCCTGCAGGGGCTTTCCGAAGGGCTTCACTTCGCGCAAAAAGCTGGGCTCGATGGCCAAGCTGTGGTTGATGTCATCCAAGGCGGTGCCGCAGGCAGTTGGCAGATGGTCAACCGCACCGGCACGATGCTTGACGACGCCTTCGATCATGGTTTTGCAATCGATTGGATGCGCAAGGATCTGGGCATTTGCCTTGATACGGCTGATGAGCTGGGCGCAAGCCTGCCAGGCACAGCCTTGGTTGATCAATACTACAAGGATCTGCAGCGCATGGGCGGTGGCCGCTGGGATACATCTGCTCTGATCAGGCGCCTGAACAAATTCTAGAGCGAAAGATACGAAAGGGGCGGGATTGATATATCCCGGCTCCACAAGACTGTCATTTGCTTTCTTGCCAATCACTTGCCCGTTAGGCTGTATCAATGTTGGGATATACTCCACCATAGATTGTGTGGATTGTCGTTTTCTTGGAAACACCAAGACGCGGCCAAATTTTCGTCGCTTTTTACTGACCATGCATGTGCCATGGGCAACTTCGTGTTGCTGCGTGATTGCGTTTTTACGCCTTAGGCGCTGTGAAAAAGTCCATCGCGCGCGCTTGATGCCCGGTGTTTATGAGTGAAAAAAGGTGTCTCGTGATGCTGAAAAAGAAAATGGGATCCGCGTTGAGCCGGTTGGCGCGCGTTTCCGCGATGATCGTTCTCACAATTGGAGCTCTGGTCTGCTTAGGTGCAACGGTGGCATCCGCTTTAGGTATGTTACCTTGGCTGCCGGTAGCCCTTTCGATTGAAGGCTACGCCATACCGTGGGCTGGCATGGCGTTCCAAATCCTTGGAACGCTAACAGTCCTTTCGCTTGTTGTACTCCTACCATCGCATGCGCGCATTCTAGAGTTGGAACGCAGTCACAGAAATTTTCAGATTGGAATGGACGACATCGCTCAGGCCTATCACGTTTGCCATGCCGCTGATCGCGCGGGCGTATTTACCAAGTCTCACGAATTTGATGCAGTCAAAGAACGGGTTTTGCACCTGCGGGCCCATCCAGACCTTGGCCGTTTAGAGACGGATGTTTTAGAGGCTGCGGCGCAAATGAGCGTGAAGTCCCGGGCCTTGGCAGAGATCTATTCACAAGAAAATGTTGCACGCGCTGACGCATTTTTGGAACAGCGGCAAACTGAGATTGAATCTCACGAAGCGCTGGTCGCCAAAGCTCAAAGGGTCAACTCGGCTTACTCTGATTGGATTGCTGAACTGGAATTATCAGAAATTCGTGTTGAGGGCAGGTTGCTTGAAATTGTCGACCGCTTGCGCACCGTCTTTCAGCCATTGGGCTACGACATTGCACCGTCGTCAGATCGCGTCGTTCAAATCAATCGCGCTTTCCCAGCAGAATAATTCCAAGTTGGGACGACACCGTCGCCCCAATCTCAGTGACCCAACGAGCAATGTGAACAGGTAACACTGGCTCCCTTAAAAGCGCGACAACTTAGGGAATAATGCGCGTGTATTTTGTGCCTTCCAGTGTGGCTCCAGCAAAGAGGCCCGCCTGGCCAAAGATCACGGCCACAACCGGATCACGCGATGTTACGGTATCAGCACGAATGTTTTCACCGTTGTCGCTGAGCGCATATTCCACGTCCGCTCCCAAGGCAAAGCCGCTTGAGCGCCGGAAATTCGTGAGAGCTTCTTCGGTCATGAAGAAAAGCACATGCGCAAACTGTTGCGCGCCGAGCTGGAAGCCAACCGAGCCGCGTGCGGCGGAATAGTAATCAACCGTCACATCGCCCACACGCAGGGCGCCACGCCCAAAGCCGCCGCCAAGCCCAATAAAGCCCGCTTCGGTTACCACTGGCATGACCAATATACCTGAGGATTTTTCGGCAAGATCTCGAGTGCCGGGATACTTGTCGTACATAAAGTTCAAGGTGCTATCGACGCGGCCATCAATGGTCTCGCCACCGCGTGATCCAATACCGTTGCCGCAGCCCGCAAGGACCGCCAAACCAGCCACGCCGCCAAGCGCCATTTGTCTTCTGGAAAGTGTTTTCATAGCTCTGCTCTCTTACCACCGGGGTTTGCTCTCTTTTGTGAGAGCTTATGTCGTCAAGATAAGGGGTGTTGCCGGGCTTGTCACGCCAAATAGAGCGCCTTTGCGCTGACCTAGAGATCACCCGACTTCAAAAACTCCGCCACGCGCGGAGCAAAATAGGTCAGAATGCCGTCACAGCCTGCGCGCTTGAAGCCCAGAAGGCTTTCCAACATCACTTTATGACCGTCGAGCCAATCCCGCTCAGCGGCCCCCATGAGCATCGCGTATTCACCAGAGACTTGATAGGCAAAGGTCGGCACGCCAAACTCAGATTTCACGCGCCAGCAGATGTCGAGATAGGGCATGCCAGGTTTGACCATGACCATATCCGCCCCTTCATCGAGATCGCGTTTAATGAGCCGCATCGCCTCGTCACCATTGCCGGGGTTCATCTGATAGGTCTTTTTATCGCCCGTCAAAGCTCCAGAGGCCCCAACCGCATCCCGAAAAGGCCCGTAAAAAGCAGAGGCATATTTCGCGGCATAGCTCAGGATAGAGACATTTGGGTAATCGCTTTCCTCAAGTGCGCGCCGCAGCACACCGATGCGCCCGTCCATCATATCCGAAGGTCCTAAGATATCAGCACCAGCTTCCGCCTGGGCCAGCGCCATGCGTTCAAGCGCAATCAGCGTGCGATCATTGAGAACTTCGCCCCGCTCAACGATGCCGTCATGTCCATATAGATTATAAGGATCGAGCGCGATGTCTGTCATGATCGCGATCTCAGGCACTGCAGCTTTAATTGCCCGGGTTGCGCGATTGGAGAGATTTTCAGGGTTCCAGGCTTCCGCGCAATCCGCGGTTTTGAGTTCGGGATCCGTGTAAGGAAAGAGGCAGATCGCTGGGATCCCCAAATCCTGCGCGCGGTGCGCGGCTTCTACACATAGATCAATCGTGAGCCGTTCCACGCCATGCATAGACGCAATGGGCGTGCGTGTGTTGTCCCCGTCCATCACAAAGATCGGCCAAATCAGATCATTGGCACTCAGCGCATGCTCTTGCACCAACCGGCGCAAAGCCTCTGTGCGCCGCAAACGGCGAAACCGTGCAGCAGGAAAGGGGGCAACGGTCCTCGACATAAAACACTCCTGGATCTGTCACTTTTTTCTGACACCAGTACCACCGTGTCACAGCACAAAAGTCAATCACAGCAAAAGGGTAGGAATTTCGATTTAAGCCCGCTATATGCGCGAAACACGCAAACACCCCAAGGGCAGTCCACTTTGGATTTCTTCGAGTCGGTCTTCGAACTTATTGATATGCGATCTTTTTCCAATCTTTGGTATTGGATCGCGCTAGCTGTGCTGTGGTCATCTGCCAGCCATTACGTTTTGGGTGTGCCATTCGATATGATCATGCGGGCTCGGCGTATGGGCGAACAAGCCGCCTCGGACCTCGATGATCTCGTGCGCATCAACGTGAACCGCTTGCTCTATCTTGGTGAAATCACTGGGATTTGGGTGCTGGGCTTCGCCTGTTTTGTGGTAACCGGGCTTTTCCTCATGGGCTTTGTCTACGACAGCGAATTTGCCCAAGCGCTCTTTTTGATCCTCTTTCCACTTTTCATCCTTGGCATGATGTCCGTCACACGCGCACGGCAAATCGTGGACGAGGTCAAGACCGCAGAAGATCTGCACAAAGCGCTGAATGCACATCGGTTTTGGACCCAGGTTTTGGGCGTGATTTCAATCTTTATCACGGCCATTTGGGGCATGTATCAAAACCTAAATCTTGGTGCTTTGGGGTAGCCTGGTTTCTTTACGCAAAACGCAGCGTCTCCAAGGACATTTGTGAGCGCTGGCAAAGGAGGCATTTGGGCCTTGGCAGACACTGTGATCCTCTCTGGAGCGCCTGAAGGCTTTGATGCCAAACTGCTTGTGGCCGAAGTGGAAAAGGCCGGGCAGGTTCTGCATATCGCCCGAGACGACAAGCGCCTTGAAGCCATGCGCGCGGCTTTGGCGTTCTTCGCGCCTGATTTACCGGTCTTCGTGTTCCCTGGATGGGATTGCCTGCCGTACGACCGCGTTTCCCCCAATGCCGCAATCGCCTCCCAGCGCATGGCCCTTTTGGCAACGCTTGTGCGGGCAGCACCAGAGAAGTTTGTCCTGCTCACCACGCTGAACGCCGCCACGCAACGCGTTCCAAGCCGGGACGTGACCAAAAACGCAGCCTTCGTGGCCGAGGTAGATAACAACATCGACGAGACCGCCCTGCGCGACTTTCTCGTGCGCATGGGCTTCACACAAAGCCCAACGGTAATGGAGCCGGGTGACTATGCGGTGCGCGGTGGCATCATCGACATCTATCCAACAGGGGAAACAGGCCCTGTGCGTTTGGATCTCTTTGGCGATGTTTTGGACGGCGCGCGCCGCTTTGATCCGGTTACTCAGCGCACCACCGAAAAGCTAAGCCGCATCGAGCTTGCTCCTGTGAGCGAAGTCATTTTGGATCCGCCCGCGATTACGCGCTTCCGACAAAATTACAGGATCGAGTTTGGCGCGGCCGGAACGGATGATCCGCTCTATGAGGCGGTCTCCGCGGGGCGAAAGCATGCCGGCATCGAGCATTGGTTGCCATTCTTTCATGACGGCTTAGAGACGCTCTTTGACTATCTGCCAAATGCGACAATCACGCTGGATGATCAAACCGACGCCATGCGCGACGCGCGTTGGACCGCAATTGTTGACCAATATGAGACGCGCCAACACGCGCTTGCCCAAAAGGGGCGGCTCGACAGTGTCTATAAACCCTGTCCACCAGGTCTCTTGTATCTCGACGATGCCGCTTGGACTGAGGTGCTCGCACCCTTCCGCCAAGTCTCATTTGTCCCGCTTGCGCAGCCTACAGGCCCCGGTGTGTTGAATGCGGGCGGTAAGTTCGGGCGGGATTTTGCGCCTGAGCGCCAACAGGAATCTCTCAGTCTCTTTGGAGCATTAGCGGCCCATGTGAATGCGAAAATCGCCACTGGCCCTGTGGTCATTGCCTCGTATTCCAGTGGCGCACGCGAGCGGCTGCAAGGTTTGATGGAAGACGAAGGACTGATCGGCCCCAAGCTTATCAGCCGAGCGAGCGATATTGGTGAGACCGGTGTGCATCTGGCGGTTTGGTCTTTGGAACACGGTTTTGAGGCGCCGGGCCTCACGGTTGTGTCGGAACAAGACGTTTTGGGAGATCGGTTGATCCGCCGCCCCAAACGCAAACGCAAAGCTGAGAACTTTCTCACGGAAGCTCAAAGCCTCAATCCAGGTGATTTGGTTGTGCACGTGGATCACGGCGTTGGGCGGTATCACGGTTTGGAAGTGGTAAGTGCCGCAGGGGCTGCGCACGAGTGCTTGCTTTTGGAATATGCAGACGGGGCAAAACTCTACCTGCCAGTGGAAAACATCGAGCTGCTGTCCCGGTTTGGTCATGATGAAGGCCTGTTGGACCGACTAGGCGGCGGAGCTTGGCAGGCCAAAAAGGCCCGTCTCAAAGAGCGTATTCGCCAGATTGCCGATCAGCTCATTCGCGTGGCAGCAGAACGCGAGCTGCGCACTGCGCCTATTTTTGAGCCCCCCATGGGCATCTGGGAGAGCTTTTCTGCGCGCTTCCCTTACCAAGAAACGGACGACCAACTCAGCGCCATCGAAGATGTTTTGGGCGATCTTGGCTCAGGTCGCCCAATGGACAGGCTTGTATGCGGCGACGTTGGCTTTGGGAAAACAGAAGTGGCTATGCGCGCGGCCTTCGTGGCGGCGATGGCAGGCATGCAGGTCGCGGTCATTGCCCCAACCACCTTGCTTGCACGTCAACACTACAAAAGCTTTGCCGAACGCTTCCGCGGCTTTCCTGTAAATGTGAGGCAGCTTTCTCGTTTTGTCTCAACAAAAGAAGCGAATGACACGCGAGACGCACTTTCGCGCGGGACGGTTGAAGTCGTGATCGGCACCCATGCACTTTTGGCCAAAACCGTCCGTTTTGATCGCTTAGGTCTTTTGATCATCGACGAAGAACAGCACTTTGGCGTGCAGCATAAAGAGCGTTTAAAGCAAATGCGCAGCGATATTCACGTGCTCACCCTTACGGCCACGCCAATCCCGCGCACACTTCAATTGTCCCTCTCAGGTGTCAGAGATCTCTCGATTATTGGCACGCCACCTGTGGATCGTTTGGCGATCCGAACTTATGTGAGCGAGTTTGATCGTGTGACGCTTCGAGAAGCCTTGCTGCGTGAGCGGTATCGTGGCGGGCAAAGTTTCTTTGTTGTGCCACGCATCAGTGATCTGCCGGATATAGAAGCCTTCCTGCGCGATGAGGTGCCGGAGGTAAGCTATATTGTTGCCCATGGTCAAATGGCTGCTGGTGAGCTTGATGACCGCATGAACGCCTTCTACGATGGCAAATACGATGTGCTTTTGGCCACGACAATTGTAGAATCGGGCCTCGACATTCCCACGGCCAACACCATGATCGTGCACCGCGCAGATATGTTTGGGCTCAGCCAGCTCTATCAAATCAGAGGTCGCGTTGGCCGCTCAAAAACCCGTGCTTATGCCTATCTTACAACACGCCCTCGCGTGAAATTAACAGCTACGGCAGAGAAACGTCTTAGAGTTCTTGGGTCTCTCGACAGTTTGGGCGCAGGTTTTACCCTCGCCAGCCAAGACCTCGATATTCGCGGTGCAGGCAATCTCATCGGTGAAGAGCAATCGGGGCAAATGCGCGAGGTTGGCTACGAGCTTTATCAATCGATGCTTGAAGAGGCGATCGCAAAGATCAAATCCGGCGAAAGCGAAGGCATCGTCGAAGATGGCCAATGGGCGCCATCCATTAACCTCGGGGTGGCCGTTTTAATCCCTGAAACCTATGTTCCGGATTTGGACGTGCGCTTGGGTTTGTATCGTAGGCTCAGCAGCTTAACGACCAAAGTTGAACTCGAAGGTTTTGCAGCAGAATTGATAGACCGCTTCGGTCCGCTGCCTAAGGAAGTGAACACGTTGATGCTGGTGATCCGCATCAAAGCCATGTGCAAAAAAGCAGGTATCGCCAAACTCGACGCGGGCCCCAAAGGCGCGACCATTCAGTTCCACAATGACAAATTTGCATCGCCGCAGGGTTTGGTGAACTTCATCGAAGCGCAACGGGGCCTCGCCAAAGTGAAGGACAACAAAATTGTTGTGCGGCGCGATTGGGCGAAAACCTCTGATAAGATCAAAGGTGCATTTGCGATTGCCAAGGACCTAGCAGAGCAAGTGATTGCAGAACGCAAAGCAAAAAAAGCAACTTAGCTCTTTGTCGTTTTGCACAGTGGCAACCATGCGTTTTTAAATTAATTCCGAACGAAATTTGCGGACGTCACTTACCAGATTTTATCCGAATCCCCCAAGAATGAAGGGCGGTAGGGAGAGGGATGCATTGTGCTATTTTTTTAAGTTTCAGAGGTCTGAGTAAGTTCGTCAATCACGCGTTCCCAAAGCTCAGGCGGCTGTGCTCCGGGCACCGCATGTTGGTTAGCAACAATAAACGTCGGGACACCTGTAACGCCCATCTCGCGTCCCTGAGCATCGCGGTTTTTTATATCTTGCCGGTCAGCGTCAGTGGCCAACAGTTTGGCCACAACGGCGGCATCCATGCCTTTACTATCGGCGATGTCGCAGAGAACTTCAGGGTCTGAGATATCGCGGGCTTGTTCAAAGTAGGCTTCAAAAAGCGCGTGCACGACGGCTGTTTGCCGCCCCTCAACGCCTGCCCAATGGATCAAACGATGAGCGTCCAGTGTATTTGGGGTGCGTTTGATTGCGCCGAGATCAACTTTCTCAAGCCCCATATCCTGGAAGGTCTGCACAACAGGCGCATAGGCTTTCAATGCACCCTCGCGACCGCCGAACTTCGTTTCCAAATATGCGGTGCGGTCCATACCCTCGGCCGGCATATCGGGGTTGAGTTGAAACGGGTGCCAGGTGATCTCAAACGGGTGATCAGGTTTGTTCTGCAAAGCCCGAAAGAGATGCGTTTTTCCGATATAGCACCAAGGGCAGATGGGGTCTGAAAGAATATCAAGCTTGACCATTTTGGGCCTCGTAATCAGTACGCAAAACCTTGCGCAGCAATTTGTTGTTAGGTCCCTTAGGCAGTGTTTCCTTATGGATGTAAAGCCGAGGCTGTTTGTAACGCGCGAGGGTCTTCGCGGCATGCTCGCTTAGGCGCACGTCATCTATTGCTTTCTCAGAGACGTAAAAAGCGGCAATCACTGTTGTCTCTACGCCCACACGAAGCTCCACGGCAGCCATTTCGAGCACACCGTCAAAGCTCTCAAAGGCGCCTTCGATTTCCAAAGGGGACACGCGAAAACCGCCCGCATTGAGCATATCATCGGACCGCCCCAAAAGCGTGAGCCCCCCCTTGGCGGACTCAATGGCTTGGTCGCCGGTTAAAAACCAATCGCCGTCAAAACGCTCTTTTGTGCGCGCGTCATCTCGCCAATAGCCGAGCATGAGCCCGGGATCATTTCGGTGCACAGCAATTTCACCAATTTGGCTCGCGTTAGCGCCATGAACGCGCGCGACGCGTCCCCGCTGAACAAAAAGGCCTGGATTGGAACCACTGCCAGGGCGGTCAGAAAGGAACGTGGAGCATTCCGTCATCCCATAGGCTTCGCAGATCTCAACACCTGTGCGTTTGGTCCAGGCATCACGCAGCGTACTGGGAAGTTTTTCACCAGCAGATAAAGCGCGTTTGAGCTTTGGCATCTCTGGCCAAACCTTGTCCTTCAAGAGCTTTCGGTAAACACCCGGTGCAGCGGCAAAAATAGTGGCGTCATGCTTGGCAAGCAGCGCAGGAAGATCCCCGAGATCAGCGTCGTGTCCTAGCACCAAAGCGCGCGCTCCAACCGACCAGGGATCCAAGAGACCGGTGCCCAGCGTAAAAGTCCAATTGAACGCCCCTGCGTGCAGCATCCGATCGTCCTTTTTGAGCCCATACCAATCTTCGTGCATCGATTGTCGTGCCCAAATCGCACGATGTGCATGCATCACGGCCTGCGGGGTTCCGGATGTGCCGGAGGTGAAGACGATATAGGCCAGCGCATTGGGATTGCACATATGAGGTGCCTCAAGCGGCTCATGCGCAGCCTCGAGGAGCACTTGCACATTCACCACAGGACACGCCGTTTCAGGACATGCAACGGCCCCATCCGTGACAATTCCAGAAGGCTCCAGCGTTTCACATAACTTAGTGACTTCGGGAAGGGTCAATTGCGCGGACGTGGGGGCGGGGATAAGCCCCGCAAAAATCGCCGCCAGATAGGTGATGGGAAAGAGCGGATGATTGCCCAAGCGCATCATCAAACGATCTCCCGGCTTAAAGCCCTGGGCCAAAAGCGCCGCTGCCAAACACCGAACCGCCCCGTCAATCTGGCTATATCGCCAAGTCTCCACACTGTCCTTTGAGAGCACTTCTAGGGCCACCTTTTCGGGGGTCAAACGCCCCGCTGCCAAGACATAATCCGCTAGATTGAAAGGCTTAGGGCAGGGCGGCAGAGGTGTGAATGTGGAAGAGAGCATGATGTGTGGACCGGTTGCAACTGACGGTCTTTTGCCGGTATCACCTCGCGTATGGAAGAAACAGACCCCAAAGCCTTGATCCGAATTGCCCGTGAATCGGGAGGCGAAGACGCGCTTGAGCCGCTCAATCTCGGAGAACGGGTGCGCGATCTCAGAAAAGCGCGCAACTGGACACTCGAACAAGCCGCCAATCAAGCGGGCCTGGCGCGCTCAACGCTCTCAAAGATTGAGAACGGGCAAATGTCGCCCACCTATGACGCGCTCAAAAAGCTCGCGGTTGGTCTGGAAATCTCTGTCCCGCAGCTCTTTACGCCGCCTGTTAAAGGCAAGGTGAATGGCCGCATGGCCGTAACCAAAGGCGGTGAGGGTGCTGATCATCTCACCACCACCTACGAGCATAAGCTCCTGGCCAACAGCCTGACAAAGAAACAAATGCTGCCCTATCACACGCGCGTAAGAGCCCGCAGCTTTGAGGAGTTTGACGGCTGGGTTCGGCACGACGGCGAAGAGTTCCTCTATGTTCTCACGGGAACGGTGCGTCTTTATACGGAGTTCTACGAACCGGTTGATATGAGCCGAGGCGACAGCGCGTATTACGATGCAGCCATGGGCCACAACGTTGTGTCCGTGAGCGATGACGATGCCACGATCCTTTGGGTCACATCTCTGCGTTAAAGCTCGCTTGACGGCGCAAAGAGCCACGCAAGAATTGGCGTTGCGATCAACGCTGCGAGCAGTTGGATCGCAATGAAGCCTGGCGCAGAGGACGGCGCGATCCCGGCGAAGGTATCCGAAAAGCTCCTTGCGATTGTGACGGCCGGGTTGGCGAAGCTTGTTGACGCCGTGAACCAATAGGCGCCCGTAATGTAGGCGGCCACGAGTAAAGGCACAGCCTGCGGACGCGCCTGCAAGCCGCCAAAGATCACAAAGAGCAAACCGAAAGTGGCAAGCCCTTCTGACCAAAGCTGTGCGACGCCTGACCGCTCTTTTTGCGACAGTTGAAACACAGGCTCTTCAAACATCAAATGTGTCGCCCAAACCCCTAATATTCCGCCTGAAACCTGCACCACGATATAGGCGCAAGCGAGGCGGGCGGTGAGCGCTTTTTTAAGCCAAAACGCAAGCGTCACAGCCGGATTGAAATGCGCGCCAGAGATCGGCCCCAAACAGGTGATCAGAACATAAAGCGCACAGCCTGTGGCCAGTGCATTGGCCAAGAGGGCAATCGCCACATTGCCGCCCGCCAAGCGCTCGCCCATGATCCCAGAGCCCACAACGGAGATAAGCAACACGGCTGTGCCAAGCCCTTCTGCGACGAGCTTACGTTGCATGTCGCTCACTCCTTTTTTGAGATGCCGCTAAAAGACAGCTTTGGTGGTTTTGACCACAACCTTGGTTGGGATTGTCACGGCCTTGGTTGCAACCTTTGCCGGGGTGCAAGCCAAAAGGCCGAAAACAGCGGCCAAAACAGCGCTTAGACGAAGAGCTCGGATCATGAGGCGTCCTTATTCACTGGAATTATTAACTGGCATTATTCTGTGGGCTCGTGCCACCACACGTTGGGCTGCCATTCGAGATAATCTCCGTAGATGGGAAGATTGGACGGGAATTTGAGCTCTTTGGCATAGGCAATTCGGCTAACGTTCCATTGATAAATCGGGATGACATAGCGGCCCGTTGTGAGCAACCTGTCCAAAGCCTGTGTTGCTGCAAGAAACTCGTCTTGGCGTGTCGAGGTGAGGATTTTGTCGATCATCGCATCCACAGCCGGGCTATTCACGCCGATCCAATTGCGTCCGCCAGGTGTGTCGGCGGCCTCCATGCCCCAATAGAGATATTGCTCGTTGCCAGGGCTCAACGACAAACCACGCCGGAAATAGGTCATGTCGTAGTCATACTCATTGAGCCGTTCGCTATACTGGGCCGCATCTATTTGGCTGACCACCAAATCAATGCCGAGCCGCTCAAGCGCTTTGCGGTAGATATCGACAACGGCCAGAAGCTCAGCTGAGCCCTGTTTCAAAAGCATTTGGATCTCTACGGGCGCGCCGTCGGGGCTCCGCAGCGTACCATCATCCTGCACTTCGTAGCCCGCATCTGCCAGCAATTTGCGCGCGCGGCGCAGGTTGGCACGGTTTGCCTCAGATCCATCCGAGACGGGCAGGGCATAACCCTCCAAAAGTCCTGGCGGCGATTGATCCGCGTACTCCGTGAGATAGTCCGCGACCAAACCCTCCGCCGGTCCGGGCTGCATGGCAAGCGGAGAGTTGGAAAAATAGGAGGTGATGCGGCCCTGCTGACCGCCTGTGACGGCTTCATTGATGAACTCAAAATTGAAAGCATGGATCAATGCATCGCGCACACGCCAATCTGCAAAAAGCGCGCGGCGCGTGTTCATGGCAAAGCCTGTCATCCCAGAGGGGCGTTGATGCGGGAGCACTGATTTGATTACGTCGCCGCTCTGCACAGCCGGAAAATTGTACTGCGTGTCCCACTTCTGAACGTTAAACTCGCGATTAAAAGTCAGCACACCCGCTTTGAAAGCCTCAAGCATTGTGGAGCCATTTCCGAAAAACTCGAAGCGCACTTCGTCGAAGTTCATTGTGCCGCGCCGAAAATTGAGATCTTTGCCCCAATACTCTGGATTGCGCTTGAGCGAGATATAGCGGCCTGCTTTAAAATCGCCGATCACATAAGGCGCGGAAGACACAAGGATTTCGTCAAGCCCGCTTTGGACAAAGTCTTTGCCCGCCCATTGCGCTTTTTTTAAAATCGGCCGGAGGCCCGCGATGAGGGCCAACTCTCGGTTTTCAGAGCTGAAGGTGAACTTCACAGAGCGCGGGCCGGTTTGTTCAGCCGTCTCAACCTGGGCCCAAAAGCTGCGGTAACGAGGGTCCCCGATGGTGCCCAAGGTCTCGTAAGACCACAGCACATCCTCGACCGTGACCGGGCTCCCATCAGAGAATCGGGCTTCCGCGCGAAGCTTAAATTCTACCCAAGATCGGTCTGGCGGGGTCTCAATCGATTCGGCCAAAAGCCCATAAAGCGCAAAAGGTTCGTCCCAAGATCGCCCCATCAAGCTTTCGGCCGCCATGAAGCGCAGCTGCCATGGCACAGTGCCTTTTCGGACAAAAGGATTGAGGCTGTCGAAGGTGCCCACTTCGCCGGTGATGATCGACCCACCTTTGGGCGCATCGGGATTGGCATAGGGCAAAGACACGAAATCTTGGGGCAGAACAGGGTCCCCATACATAGCTATGCCATGTTGGGGCTGCGCTTGGCCACTGGCTGCAAGCGCAAATGCCGTGCAAAGGCCGCAGGTGACCCGCGACGTCGCCCTGCAAAGAGCTTCAAAGAGGGAAAAAAGAAAGCTGTTTTGGGATTGGATCATTTGCCTGCTCGTCTCGCTTTATTTGCTTCTTTTGGATCAGGCTAACTGGGGAATTAAGTCTTTTCAAACTTTTACCTTTGACCTCAGCGCGAGATTGCTTATAACGAGGGTACTGCTCGATAGGTTTCTTGCCTGTATGAAACCTGCCTCAATAACTTAACGTCGGCTTCGGCCGACGTTTTTTTTTGCTTTGATCCCAGCATCAAGGTTTGAAGTTCTCCTGCCGCGCTTCGCGGTTCCCTTTGCAGTTGCAGCATGGCAAGAAGTGTCTGAACGCGATCAAATGACTTTTGCACTGAGGAGCACGAGATGTCTGTAGTTGGAAAAACGGCTGTGATCACCGGATCAAACTCTGGGATCGGGTTGGGCATTGCCACAGAACTGGCCAAGCTTGGCGCCCATGTGGTTTTGAACTCCTATTCCAACACAGACGAAGACCACGCTCTGGCTGAGGGTCTTGCCAAAGACCACGGAGTGAACGCACGCTACATCCAAGCGGACATGTCCGATGGGGAGGCCTGCCGGGCTTTGATCGAAAAGGCGGGGCGCTGTGATATCTTGGTCAACAACGCAGGCATTCAGCATGTGGCAGCGATACAGGATTTCCCGGCCTCAAAGTGGGACGCGATCATCGCCATCAACATGACTTCGGCCTATCATACCACCGCAGCAGCTTTGCCTATGATGCGGGAGGCCGGATGGGGCCGCGTGGTCAACATCGCCTCAGCCCATGGTCTGACCGCGTCCCCTTACAAATCTGCTTACGTGGCTGCCAAACACGGCGTGGTCGGCATGACCAAAGTGGTGGCGCTTGAAACCGCGCAAGAGCCCATCACGGCCAATGCGATCTGCCCTGGCTATGTGCTTACGCCACTTGTAGAGGCGCAGATCCCAGACACCATGAAAGAATACAACATGTCGCGCGAGGATGTGGTGAAGAACGTCCTGTTGCAGCGCCAGCCGTCCAAAGAGTTCGCCACTGTCGAGCAATTGGGCGGCACAGTTGCCTTTCTCTGCTCAGACGCTGCGGCTCAGATCACAGGGACGACCATCAGCGTGGACGGGGGCTGGACGGCGCTGTGATGGCACGCGCTGGGATTTGAGTATTTTTCCAAGGAAAAGGACGCGGGCATGAAGCGGATCAATCTTGCCTTGCAAGGCGGCGGCGCGCATGGAGCTTTTACTTGGGGTGTGCTCGATCGCTTGCTCGAGGTTGATGATCTTGAGATTGCGGCGATCACCGGTACTTCTGCAGGGGCGCTCAATGGGGCAGCCCTTAAAGCCGGCATGGTCGAAAATGGGCGCGCGGGAGCCAAAGCTAAACTCGATTGGCTCTGGGGTCAGGTGGGAGCTGTAACAGACATGCGGCTGGCCTCATGGATGGCGGCAATCTCTCCAACCCCAGGTGCGATTTCAAAGGCCATTGAATACTCGTTGCCGTTTTCCATGATCGACGGCGCCTCTCGCATGTTTTCGCCCTATACCTACGGTCCGTTTTACGAAAACCCCCTGCGTCGGATCGTGTCGCAGTTTCGCTATGAAAAGGTCTGCGCGAATGAGGGGCCAAAGCTACATATCTGCGCCACAAATGTGCGCTCCGGCAAAATCCGTGTGTTTGACGAGCGCGACATCACCACCGATGCTGTTTTGGCTTCTGCTTGCTTGCCAACGATGTTTCAGGCCTTAGAAATATACGATCCCAAAACCGAACGGATGGAGGCCTATTGGGATGGCGGCTATACGGGCAATCCAGCCCTTTTCCCACTCTTCACGCCAGATTTGCCGGGCGATTTGGTGGTGGTAAACATCAATCCTTTGCACCGCGAAGAGCTGCCGCTGACCGCTCAAGACATTCAAAATCGGATCAATGAGATTAGCTTTAACTCGTCTCTTTTGCGCGAATTGCGTGCGATTGAATTTGTACAGCGTCTCTTGGCTGATGGCACGCTGCAACCGGGCTCAATGAAAGAGATCTACGTGCATATGATCGCGGACGACGCTTTGATGAACGAGCTGAGCGTTGCCACGAAATTGGTGCCGTCACCGTTTGTTTTGGGCGAGCTCAAATCTGCGGGGCGAGCCGCGGCGCAGGTGTTTTTGGATCGAGATTTGGAAAAGGTCGGCTCAGAAAGCAGCGTCGATCTGCCAAAAATGTTTAACTGATGCGGCGCAAGGGCTCATCGTTTTTCTGATCACCGGTGATCGGATTGGCCGTTCCATTTGGATAAACGAGACCGGCTGAAATAACGAGCTTGGCCGCGTCTTCGACAGACATATCCAGCTCGATCACGTCTTCCTTTGGAAAGATCAGCAAGAACCCCGAGGTGGGGTTTGGTGTGGTGGGCACAAAGACCGACATCATATCTCCACCCCCAGATTTGGCCGCGATCTCTCCCTTGGCTTGGGTTGAAATAAAGCCAACAGCCCAGATCCCTTTGCGCGGGTATTCGATCATACAGGCTTTATCAAAGCTCGTTTCAGATTGCGCAAAAACCGTTTCCGCGATTTGTTTAACGCCACCGTAAATCGAGCGCACCACGGGCGTGCGTTCCACCAAGGTTTCCGCATAGCGAATAAGCGAGCGCCCGATCAGACCTTTGGCGACCCAGCCCACAAAGATCGTGAAGAGCAAAAAGAAAACTACGCCAACGCCGCGAATGTTTAGCTCAAAGGTCTCGCCCAAGAAGGGTTTGAGAAGCTCCGTCGGCTCAAACCGATTTGGAACCAGAGGCAAGACAAATCCATCAACCCAGCCCACAACGGTCCAGATGAGCCAGGCGGTGAGGCCCACAGGCGCAATCACCACAATCCCCGTTAGAAAGCTCGACCGGAGGCTTGCGAACCATCCAGGCCGACGGACGGGTTTGCGATCATTGTCAAAGGGTTGAGACATCAGGTTTTGTCAGGCGCGGTAAGGGTTCAGTTAGGGGTAGTTAAGACTTTTGATCCGGCACTACAACGTCTGGCGTGGCTTCTCGGCGGGACTATGACGCAAAGCGCCTAATTCAGTGGCAATTTCGGTGGCAATTTCAGCCGCAAGGCGCGCGTTGTTTTTAACTAAAGCAATGTTGGTCACCAGTGAACGCCCCTCAGTAAGCTCGAAAATGCGTTGCAACAAAAAGGGCGTGACCGCTTTGGCCATGATCTTTTGCGCCTCAGCTTCTTGTAACGCTTGCGCAATCAAAGGCTCTAACTCGTGGGCAGGGATTTCATCCGCATGGGGGACAGGGTTCGCAATAAGTTGACCTCCCGGAACGCCAAGCGCGGCCCGCAATTGATGCGCCTGCGCGATCTCAGAGGCGCTCTGCACCACCGCAGGGGCTTTCAAATTGGACGTCGCGGACCAAAACGCAGGAAGGCTCTCTTGGCCATATGCCAGCACCGGAACCCCAAGAGTTTCAAGCACTTCGAGGGTCTTAGGAATGTCCAGAATCGCTTTGGCGCCTGCGGCAACCACGGTCACAGAGGTCTGCGCAAGCTCTTGCAGATCCGCCGAGATATCAAAGCTCTCTTCGGCCCCGCGGTGCACGCCGCCAATTCCACCGGTTGCAAAGACGTCAATTCCCGCAAGCCGCGCCAAGATCATTGTTGCGGCAACGGTTGTGGCGCCATCTGCCTTTTGCACGAGGGCCAAAGCCAAATCCGCTCGGCTCAATTTGCGAACATCTTTGGCTTGGGCCAAAGCTTCAAGCTCAGGGTCCATTAATCCAATGCAGATCTCGCCTTTGAGAACGGCCAATGTGGCGGGCACAGCTCCACCTTGGCGCACAACACTCTCAACCTCTCGAGCGACCTGCAAATTTTGCGGATAGGGCATTCCGTGGGTGATGATCGTGCTTTCCAAAGCAACGATAGGCTTGCCAAGGCTCTGGGCCTCTTTGACCTCAGGCGAGACCCGCAAAGGCAGGTTTTCAAACGAGCTTGGAGCAGGGGCGGAACTCATAAGGGGCTTTCTCCAGAAACGTAGCGGGCCGCGGCTTGCAGAGCGGCGTCTAAGGCGGCTTGCGGAGCCAGCCCTGCAAGCTCCGAGGCAATATGTGCGGCCATGAAGGTATCTCCCGCACCGGTCACGCGTGTGACCAAAACCTGCGGAGGCTGGGCGGACAAACAGATGTCTGATGTGGCCAAACTGGCTGCCTCGCCGCCGTTTGTCACAAGAACGCGGGCAGCGCCTTTGTGCACCAAAGCAGCGGCTGCGTCTTGCGCGGTCCCGAAGGTGCCTTCCAGCAGCGCATTGGCTTCTTCTAAGTTCACGTAAAGCGTGGCTTTGGGATGCGTGAGTAGCGGCAATAAGCGCAATACCTTGCCAGGCGAGGCAGGGGCCACGCGCAGATCCGCCTGAGCAAACTCTGGGCTCACTGCGATATCAGCGAGCAGCGATTGGGTCAGATTGCCATCGAGCGCAATGGGCCCAGGATACGGCTCTTCCGGCGTGCCCAGGCCCCCGTCGCTCAAGGGTCGCAAAATCTTTTGGCCCGCGCGCTCGAGCGAATGCGCATCCGCAATTGCCGCAATGAGGCCATTGGCGCCTTCAACGGCCATGTAGGTATCTGTTGGAAGATCTTCAGACCGGTAGAGCAGATCGGTGACAAGCCCCAGATCTTCGCAAGCCTTGACCAACTCATCGCCTTCTGGATCTTGGCCCACAGCGCTCAAAAGAACAGGTCTGAGCCCAAAGCGGCCTAAGGTCATCGCAATGTTGAGCGCCACACCGCCGGGCAAGCGTTCGATCCGACCGGGCAGATCTGATCCGACCCGCATATGCGCGTTGGAGCGGCCAATGATATCCCAGAGCACAGAGCCAATGCAGACGATGGTTTGTGCCATGTTAGATCTTACTCAGCATCAGGCGTTTGAAAGGTGAGCGCGGCCCAGAGCGTTTCCCAAACGGCCTCGCGCTCCGCAAAGAGCGCAGCACTGGGCTCACGAAGCGTCACGCTGTCCAGCAGATAGGTTGTTCCTGGCTCAAGCTGAATTTGCGCAATCCCTTGCGCGTCGGTCCGTGCCAAGCTCACGGTCACCTCCCCATCAGGCGCGCGCGCAAAAATCTCGACTTGCCGGTCTGGCACAGGTCTATTTTCGAAAAGCACCTGCACGGGGAGCTGCTTTAAATTTGGCGTGTAAGGATTTGTAAGGGCGACAATTTCTGTACTCAATCCATGCGCTTTATCCGCACCCTCACAGCTTTGAGCGCAAAAGAGCATTTTCACATGCCGGGAATACGCCTCAACAAATCCTGTCTCGGGCAGTCCTCGAGCTTTGTGCTCTGCGGCTGTATTACGGAAGTCTTTGTGCGCCACAAAGGCCAAGAACTTTTCCCACTCCCGATAGGTCAAAGAGCTTAACGTGCTCTCATATAGAAGCGCCTGCAGGCCAGGCGTGGAGAGAGTCAGTGTTGCTGCCGGCCGATCCCCTGATCGACCCTCAACAGCCTTTGAGCTTTTGCCATCAAAATGCTCGAAACGCGTGAAAGACCGAGGATTATAGATGAGGCTGGCCCCGCGAAAGTTCTCACCATTTCGTAAATTCGCTTGAAATTCCGCGCCAAGCTCCACTTTAAACGCGGGCGCATCCAGCCAAACCTCATGGGCGGCGAGCGGCACCTTGGAAACGAACAAAAGGACCACAGCAGTGATCACTGTAGGCAGACATTTGATGAGATGGGTCATGGCGCTCAACCTGTTGGTTTTGAGCGGCTTGTCAACAGGCGTTTGGGCCCATGAGTTGGAACCCGCTGTGGGCAGGATTTGGCTCGAAGAGGGTCAGGTTCGCCTTGAAATTGAAGCGTCTTTTGAAGCGATCGTCGCGGGCGTGGATCTGGGTCAATACGAAGACACCAACGCGGCCCCGCAAGCCGAAGATTATGACGCGCTCTTGGCCATGCCCGCGTCGATCTTCCAGCAGCGCTTAGAGGCCTTTTGGCCTGTGTTGCGCAACAACATCGCCGTCAAGATCGGCAGCAGCGTTATTGCGCCGGATCTGGTCGGCGTGAAGATTGGGGATCAAGACAATCCAGAACTGGCCCGCAAAAGCACGCTTCTAATGACCGTTCCCAACCCCGGGAACAAAGCCGTCGCGGCGGGCTGGTCCGCCGCTTATGGCCCGATGATCCTGCGCCAAGAGGGCATCGGGGATGCGGGCTTTACAGGCTACCTCAACCCCGGCGAATTGAGCCCTGAGATCAGCCCAGAGGGCGGCGGCACCGAGGGCGGTATGGCCACGTTTTTGCGCTATATCGGCGTGGGCTTTGAGCACATCATCCCCTTAGGTTTGGACCATATCCTCTTTGTATTAGGGCTTTATTTCCTGGCCCCAAAGTTAAGCGCGCTTCTGTGGCAGATCTCAGCCTTCACCTTGGCCCATACCATCACCCTAGCTCTTGCAGCTACGGGACTGGTCAATATTCCGGGCAGCATCGTAGAGCCGCTTATCGCCGCATCAATCGTCTATGTGGCGGTGGAAAACATCTTCTTCAGAGAACTCAAACCCTGGCGTCCCGCGCTGATCTTCGCCTTTGGCCTTTTGCACGGCTTGGGCTTTGCAGGCGTGCTGGGTGAATTTGGCTTGCCTCCGGGCCAATTTGTGCCCGCGCTCATCGGCTTCAACATCGGCGTCGAGTTCGGGCAGATTGCCGTCATCCTGGTTGTCTTGGCCTTCTCGTTGTTCGCGCTGCAGGCCAGCGAGGGCAAGGGCTTTGAGGCGACTGCTCTATATGGGTATTATGCCGTTGGGCTGCTCTTTTTGGTGGTTGTGCTGGTGGGGCGGATTTCGATCTCGCCGGATTGGGACGAGGCCCTGCCGTACTTCTTGCTCGCAGGTTTGATACTGGCAGCTATGTGCGCGACCTGCGTGGCTGCGTCCAGCACAAGGTTCACCGCCTACCGCGACTTCGTGAGCGTGCCGGCCTCCGTGATCATCGCAATCGTTGGCGCCTTTTGGGTCATCGAACGGGTCTTTTTGGGTGGTTAACACGCAACGTTCTGTAGGGGCGAAATGAGCTTTACGGCCGTTTCGCCCCTAACTTGTTCTAATTACTCACAGAATCGCCTGAATACGACGTATGCCAGAACGTATGTTTGACGTATGCCTGTTGTATGCACACGGCGGAAATAGGGGACTTTTGATTAATGTGGTCCCGAATTTTGTCCCGCAAGGTTAAACGAAGCTTAAAGCACCGCACAGAACGGTAAGAACTAGATTAGGTTCAAGTTTCCCTTGTGCTTAATCGTGCGATCTGTCGCCCAGCGTTGAAGCATCACACAAGTCATTGCTCAACCACAAACTACTAACATTTGAGATGAGATTTTGACGGTGGAAAAGAGCCCAAAAACAAACTAAAAGAAACGCTATATTCATGCTTCAATTTCGGAGAATGCAATTGTGTTAGTGCGCTTGCTCTCAATTTATATTACCTTACTACTTGCTTTGCCAACAAACGCCTCAGACTTCGACGGGCATTGGGCAGGGTTGTGGAGATCCGGAAAATCAAAAGCGGTTTCCGTTTCCTTCACAATCCAAAAAGGTATCGTAAGCAACTACATCTGGGATGGGCGCAACGTAGAGGTGAGTTCCTCTAAGTTGGTCAAAGACAAGCTAAGAGTGCGAGGCCCATATTTAAATATCGAGCTGGCAAAGGCGAACAAACAGCAATTGTCAGGCAAAGTTGTGAATGGTCGGGAAAAGGCAGTTTTCTCCAAAACTCCGAAAGACTTTTGGAGGCGTCCTCCAGTTTTTTTCTCGGATTATTATTCAGACAAGCCGAAACGTCGCGCGGCAAACCCACGTATTAGTTCTGTGCATTTGGATCCGAAATGTTGCTTTGGTCGTTGGACAAGAAAGGCACCTCATGCAGGCTTAGACTTCAACGTACCTAGACACACAACTGCGATTGCGACAGCAGACGGACGTGTGACCAAGTTCTATAGTGCATTTAACAACTACGGTTGCGGAAACGGCATCACAATCCGGCATACTGCAAACCGTTTTAGCAGTTATTGTCACCTGGAGAGCGTTGCAAACTTGAAGATTGGAGAAAAAGTCAAAAGGGGTCAGGTGGTCGGAACAGTCGGCACGTCCGGCACATCACCGAGAGATATGCCGCACATCCATTTTGAACTTACGACAGACGGCGACCCACATGATGACGGAGACACAAAGCACACACTTGATCCAGCACCGTTTTTTGTAGGTTGCTTTGGTGCAAATCTACCTGGAGAACAAAAGCTGGAACTGACTTACCCCGTTCAGTGCAAGTCCAAATCTTTCAAAATAAAATCATAGATCGCTAAACAGAACTATACCTGCAAATCCTCTGTTGCATTGCTGGCAGACCTCGTGCATAGGCAGCTGACTAATCCACAGGGCGGGATTGGGTGATCTTGGGGAGACATCCCAAGGCATCCGCCGGTTGGGTCTGCTCCGAAAGGGAAGGGCCCGAGACCCCGCCTCAGGCTCTAAACCGGAAAGGACCCGACCATGGCCGTCGATTTCTCGATGCGTCAGCTTTTGGAAGCTGGCGTTCACTTTGGGCACCAGACCCAACGCTGGAACCCCCGTATGCAAGAGTTCATTTATGGCTCGCGCAATGGAATCCACATCATGGACCTCACACAAACCGTGCCGATGCTCGACGCGGCTTTGAATGCTGTGCAAGAGACCGTCGCCAAAGGCGGCCGTGTGCTCTTTGTGGGCACCAAGCGCCAAGCGCAGCGCCCGATCGCGGAAGCTGCTGAGAAATGCGCGCAGTACTACATGAACCACCGTTGGCTGGGCGGCACACTCACCAACTGGAAGACTGTGTCGCAGTCCATCAACCGTTTGAAAGCCATTGATGAAGCGGCGGAAAACGGCTTTGAAGGCCTCACCAAGAAAGAGCGCCTCGGCATGGAGCGCGAGCAGGGCAAACTGCAAGCGTCTTTGGGCGGGATCCGTGAAATGGGCGGCGTGCCTGATCTTCTCTTCGTGATCGACGTGAAGAAAGAAGACCTCGCCATCGCAGAAGCCAAAAAGCTCGGCATCCCTGTTGTGGGCATCGTTGACACCAACTGCTCGCCTGACAACATCGACTACATCGTGCCCGGCAACGACGACGCAGCCCGCGCCATCGCGCTCTATTGCGATCTGGCCGCGCGTGCCGCTCTTGAAGGCATGACTGCTCAAATGGGTGCGGCTGGCATCGATCTGGGTGCCATGGAAGCCGGCGTCGAAGAAGAAATCGCTGAGGCCCCCGCCGCGGAAGCTGCGGAGGCCCCCGCTGAAGGCTAAAGCCGCTCAGACCTGACATCTGTCTCGTGCTTGACCCCAAGCGCGAGGCATGAACCGTTTATAGATTTAGGAGACACCAAATGGCGATCACTGCTGCATTGGTAAAAGAGCTGCGCGAAAAATCCGGCGCAGGCATGATGGACGCAAAAAAAGCCCTGACCGAAAACGACGGCGACATGGAAGCCGCAATGGACTGGCTGCGCACCAAAGGTTTGGCGAAAGCGGCCAAGAAATCTGGCCGCACCGCCGCAGAAGGCCTCGTGGCCGTGAACGTTGTTGGCGCAACCGGCGTGGCCGTTGAGGTCAACTCCGAGACGGACTTCGTTGGTAAAAACGCCGACTTCCAAGCGATGGTCTCTGGCATCGCAGGCGCGGCCCAAGGCGCTGATAGTGTCGAAGCGCTGGCCAACACCGATCTGGGCGGCAAGCCTGTAAGCGAAGTGCTCACGGACGCCATTGCCACGATCGGTGAAAACATGAGCCTGCGCCGCATGGCGCGTGTAGAGGGCGCACAAGTTGTCTCTTACGTGCACAACGCGGCTGCGCCTGGCATGGGTAAAATTGGCGTGCTCGTAGCGCTTTCTGCTGAAAACGAAGCCTTCGGCAAGCAAGTTGCGATGCATATCGCTGCTGCTAACCCAGCCTCGCTTTCTGAAGCGGATCTCGACCCAGCCGTGGTTGAGAAAGAGAAATCCGTGCAAATGGACATCGCGCGCGAAAGCGGCAAGCCAGAAGCCGTGATTGAGAAAATGATTGTCGGCCGGATGAAGAAGTTCTTGGGCGAAGTCACGCTTCTCGGCCAAGCCTTTGTGGTGAACCCGGATCAAACCGTTGGTGAAGCGGCCAAAGAAGCCGGTGTTGAAATCACAGGCTTTGCGCGTTTGGAAGTTGGCGAAGGCATCGAGAAAGTCGAAGAAGACTTTGCAGCTGAGGTGGCCAAAACCGCTGCGGGCGGCTGAGGCTGGAAAGTGAGCCGGGTAGGGGTCGCAAGACCCCCTCACCACTACAGGTAAATGCGAAAGGCGGGTCAGTTTGATCCGCCTTTTCTTTTGGATTCTCCCAAGTTTGCGATCGCTTTGCATCGCAGCACACTGAAAACCACGACGAGCCGAGCGCAGACATGCGATCAGCTTATCAGGGTACGATGTCCCTGCGGTGGATATGCGGCGTCGCCAAGGGGAAAAGGCAACGCCGCTTAAGATGCCGTGTCGCGGATCGTATGGGGATGAGGTTGCGACCGACACGTTATAAGGTGTCGAGCTTCAGGACCGACCAAAAAATCCCTCCACCCGACGTGGACCCTAGAGCCCAGCGTATCGGCCGGGAATAAAATCCTTGTCCCAAAGGCTTAGCCTTCACTCACGGAACATGTGTATTAAGACCGCTTTACCTTGCGTTAAGAAAGTGAGGGATTCCGTACCTTTTGGTCAAATTTGTTGGGCGGCCATCAATTTATCACGAATTTTCAATGAATTACGACTGTCGCGCGAAATATTCGCCATAGTTGTCGCCAAATACCCGCTTTAGTTGCAGACTAAATTGCTTAAAAATTAGTCATTCACTGACAAGAGATGCCATCGTCCAAGAAAAGCAGCGTTGCGGCATGGGCAAAACCGCTGTCACGGCAAATTTTGTTCAGACCGCGAGATTTAAAGGAGTCTTCTGCCGCAAAGGCGTCGAGTGCGGAAATCCGCATAGAAAGTTTCTTTGGTGTCCATGTGTTTTTGGGAATACAGCCGATCTCGCAGGTGAAGGTTCGCAAATTGCTCGCCGGAGAGGAGGCCGCGGTATTTGCCGCTGCGGTTCCAACGGCAGTGAGCACCTGCCCAATGACTTTGCGATTGCGTGCACCAGCCCTCTGAAGCGCCGCAGCGCCAGCCATTTCAGCGTCGATATCAACAGAGGTGTTGTTCCAGCCCCAGGTCGATTTGGACAGATCCCGTAAGCGCGCGTTGATCTCTGTGAGCTCAGAACGCGTCACTGTACGCCCATCTTTTGAAGCGTATTCGAACACCAGTGAGGCTTTGGCTTGCGACTTATAGGGCCCTCTGAGGCGCTCAGATAAGAAATAATTCCCTGTTCTAACAGCAACTTGCCACGTCGGGGAGCCCACTTTGGCGTGCAGGGCCGTAAGCGGAATGCGCATGAAGCGACCGTTTTGCAGGGTCATCTCCAAGTAGCCGCAACTGTTGATGTTGTAGGATTTCCAATAGGGGTCGCGGGCCTTTGCGAGCGCGTTGCTCAGAGCGGCTTTGCCACGGGCGAACTGCGCTTCATCCAATAGCGCGCATCCAACGTGCCGGGAGCCAAGTTTCGCGGTTTTGGCCACTTCGCCGGCTGTACCTTTGGGCGCTTGCACGCCAGTTCCTGTTGAGGTTGCCGTTTCGTTACCGCAGGACGCCAACAATGCGAACGCCGCGGCAAAATATTATTTTTTCAACAATTTAAGCTCAATTCTAAATGTGAATTTGCAGTGTTTAATTTTGTGATTATACAGGATCGACGATGAAGATCTGGTTCTGAACACTGGCTTTGTGCACGGCTTGGGCGGTGGTTTCCACGTCAAGCGCCTCACGCGCGAGCCTCAGGTGCTTTTCAATCGTCGCGGAGGTCAGGCCCATAATTTGGGCGATATCGGCGGTGGTTTTCCCGTCTCCAACCCATTCAAGCGCTTCGCGCTGACGCTTGGTGAGGTGGCGGCGTGCGCCGAAATAGGGCAGGGAGATGATTTTCAGATGCGCCACGTTGTTCATTACTATGATGTCGTGACCATGCTCTTCCCAAACCGCATCCATCTCATCTTGGGTTTTGCCAACAGCCGCCGTAAGGGCAATTGCGCCCTTCGTACGAGACGAAACGGACTTGAAGCTAACCGTATAACCTACTGAAACGTCACGATTTTTATTGAACTGAAGAACTTCTAGTTCCTTTGGGGATAGCTCACCATTTTGAAGCCAGTCATTTACGATGGACCAGCTGCATGCGCCTTCATTTTCAAGGCTCCAGCGCACCATGGGCGCGTAATGCATATGGCCAGCCTCAATGAACTCTGCGGTGTAATCCGACGGATGATTGGTCAGCACCAAGAGATCCTGCGGGTCACCAAAGGAGTTCGGCGTCAAAAACCGCGTATAGCCATAGAGTAAGCGATCAAAGCCATAGTCAGCCATTTTCTGAGTGTGCAACGTCCAGACATCTTCTACTGAAGGTGCTTCCGTCACATCAATTATAAATTCGCGTAACATATTGACGTTACTCATGAATTCACCCCCAAGTGACCAGCCATAGCCCTTAAGGCAAGTCCATATCCTGCAGGTCCAAATCCACAGATTTGCCCAACAGAAACGCCCGCAATCATAGAGACATGACGGAAGGATTCGCGTGCATGGATGTTCGACACGTGAAGCTCAATCGTCGGCACAGAGGTTCCAGAGATCGCATCGCGCAACGCAATTGATGTGTGCGTGTACGCGCCGGCGTTGAAAACAATGCCGTCCTGCGTGCCACGTGCCGCTTGGATGGCGTCCACAAGCGCGCCTTCGCTGTTCGATTGGAACCAAGTTGTCGTGATATTGAGCTCAGCGCTCAAGACCGCACAGGTGTCTTCGATGCTGGAAAGGGTATCTGAACCGTAAAGATCCGGTTCCCGTGTTCCAAGCAAATTTAAATTGGGCCCATTCAGGACCAATATTCTGTGCGTCATCCCCATAACACGTTGACCTTAGACGAGGATTTAGGGCGGTGTCTAGCGTGGGGATACTTTTGATCGAATTTGCACGTGTAGGTGGTAAGATGCGTAAAGCTGAGTGTTTTAGGTCACTATTTAATTAACATAATACTGATTATACGCATTGGATTGCTAGGAAAGGCGTCAAACAGATACGCGCCCTTTCCTCTGTTGAGACACAGTAACCCTATCTGCACCAAGCTTCAGCATTCTGCGGCCGATCCTTCCCAAATGACCCTGCGTTACTGTTCCGTATCCCAAACGAAGACCGTTAAGTGAATGGAAAACTGGGAGAAGCATATGCTGAGAATTTTACGTTGGGCCGCAGTTGCGCTTGTTGTGCTGTGCGTCGTTTTGGTGGTCAATGCGTTTCGCCTGTCTCCCGATGAAACAACTGCACCTCAGGCACAGCTTCCACAGGTAGACGCGAATACCATTGCGCAGCTGACCAGCGAAGCTATCCAGTTTCGGACCATATCTCATCCCCTTGGAGCCCCCGACCGGCCTGAGGATTATCAGCAGTTTCTAGACTGGGTCGGCACAGCCTTTCCTCATGCGACCAAAGCGATGACCCGCGCCGTGGTCAGTGGATTTACCCCGATTTACCACTGGCCTGGACGCAGTTCAGACACCGGCGCCGTTCTCTTTAGTGGTCACTATGACGTCGTGCCGATTGAGGGAGATTGGTCCCAAGATCCATGGGCTGGTGACATCATCGATGGCTACGTTTGGGGCCGTGGTACGGTTGATATGAAAAGCGGTGTTGTGACCATGCTCCACGCCATGGACCAACTCGCACAAAGCGGTTTTCAGCCTGAAAAAGACATCTATCTCGCCCTCACCCAAGACGAAGAAATTGGCGGCAAAGGCGGCGCGGCGGCTGTTGCGCAATATATGCTGGACCAAGGGATTAAGATCGATTGGACCCTGGATGAAGGCTCCTTTGTTTTGCGCGATATGCTGAGCGGTATCGACAATGACATCGCCATGATCAACTTGGCGGAAAAAGGCTATATGACCGTGCGCATCACAGCACTGGCGGACGGTGGACACAGCTCCATGCCGCAAAACGACAACGCCATTGCGCGCCTTGCAGACGCAATTACGACCCTTCAAACCCATCAAGTTCCAGGCGGTTTAGATGGCGTGTCAGAGGCAATGTTCGACACCCTCGCCCCGCATATGGGCTTTGTGGAGCGCGTGCTTTTTGGCAATCGCTGGCTCTTTGATCCCGTGCTCGAACGCGTTCTTTCCGGCACCAACACAACAAATGCCATGCTGCGCACAACAACAGCCCCCACCATGCTGCAAGGCTCCACAACCGAAAACGTTCTGCCGCAAGCCGCGAGCGTGACCATCAATTTCCGGCTGCATCCGCGCGATACACCCGACACGATTTTGGAGCATATCAAAGCGCATCTGCCTGATGAGAACTTTGAATTGGAGGTTTTGACAGCCCGCGAAGCAAGCCCGGTGGCGTCCGAGGACGACGCTACATTTGCCCATCTCGCAAGAGCTGCGCGGCAGGTCTTTGGCGACGTTGTGGTTGTGCCGGGCCTCACTGTTGGCGGCACGGACTCCTCACACTACGCGGTTTTGACCGACAATTCGTACCGCTTTTTACCCTTTGTCGCGACCTCAGAGGACGTCGCCATGTTGCATGCTGCAGACGAGCGCATCTCCGTTGAGAACCTGGTTCGGGCCGTTCAGTACTATCAGCTGTTGATCAAAGGGCTTTAAGAAATGGCTCCGAGCCCTCGATTTTAAGTGAAAAATTTATAGCCAAGCGCGGTTAAATTAATTGCATTTTCTAAACACAA
>JBCDCE010000019.1:0-58177 GCA_039182515.1 Pseudomonadota bacterium
GGTTCGTTGTTCAGATACCGCTCAGGAAGCGTCGGGTTCCAGAAAGACGTGTCAAATGCTGGGTTGTCTAGATCCAGGCCAGCGAGGCGTTCTTTCGCGGCTACTGAAGGCACATAGTCAATGTTGGTCAACAAAATCGTCTGATAGGCAGTCGCCAAAAGCCAATCCGCTTCATCTGGCAGATCCTCGACCTTTGCCAGCGTCTCGATTAGCTCAGAAAGGCGCCCTTCGTGCATTAAGGCAACAGAGGCTCTGAGCGCGCGTCGCGTCTCGCCGAGCTCAAAAAGGACCAAGATACCATCAACGCGGTTGCCCACTTGTTTGGCCTCGAGCATCGCTTTCGCCAAAGCGTTCTCTTTTGCGGCCACCAAAAGCCAGGACGTGCCGGAAATGCCGCCATCTTTGCGCAGAAGCGCGATCCGCTCTTTGCGCGCAAGCTTCGCAGTAACATGCGCGTGCAACGGACCATCAGTTGCGATTTGCGACAGCAAGATTTGTGCTGCGATGTTTTTGGCGTTCGCGAGCGAGGCCATAGACTTAAGAGCGAGCAGATCGTCTTCGCCTGAAAGCCAAAGCGCAACGGTTTCCTGAAACCGCGCGGTTTCAGATCCAGGCACTTCGCCAAGCGGCGCGTCCTGCGCGTGCGCTTCAGTTGCCAAAGAAAACACCGCCAAAAAGGCGAAGAGTCTGCCAAATGCAAAGGTCATAAAAAATGTCCTATCCCGTGAGGATATCAAACACCAAAAACCCCTTCCTTTTCAAGCCTATGTCGTATAGGCCCAGCGCATCTGAGACGTGATGCTTTGACCCCGGCACATGAAAAGATAAGGGGGTCGGCGGCAATGGGGCCGCCATGCAAACGGGCACTCGCCGGTCATCCGGACCACAGAGCAACGCCCAAATAGGAACCGACATATGTTCAAAGAAGTTAAGAAATCCATGGAATGGGGTGAGGAAACGCTCACCCTCGAGACAGGCAAAGTGGCTCGCCAAGCAGACGGCACGGTTATTGCCACATTGGGCGAAACATCCGTGATGGCCAACGTCACCTTTGCCCGCGAGCAAAAACCTGGGCAGGACTTTTTCCCGCTCACTGTCCACTACCAAGAGAAATACTATGCCGCCGGTAAAATCCCCGGTGGCTTTTTTAAGCGCGAAGCGCGCCCCACGGAAAAAGAAACGCTCACCGCGCGTCTCATTGACCGTCCGATCCGCCCGTTGTTTGTGCCCGGCTTCAAAAACGAAGTTCTGGTCATGTGTACTGTGCTCAGCCACGACCTGGTGAATGATCCAGACGTTGTTGCAATGATTGCGGCCTCTGCGGCGCTCACATTGTCTGGTGCACCGTTCATGGGCCCAATCGCCTGTGCACGGGTTGGCTATGAGGATGGCGAATACATCCTGAACCCAGAAATCGACGATATGGACGATCTGCGCACCAAGCCCGATCAACGCCTTGATCTGATTGTTGCTGGCACCAAAGACGCCGTGATGATGGTTGAATCAGAAGCCTACGAGCTGACTGAAGAAGAGATGCTGGGCGCGGTGACTTTTGCGCATGAGCAGATCCAACCGGTGATCGATCTGATCATTGATCTGGCGGAAGAAGCGGCCAAAGAGCCGTTTGACTTCCAACCACCAGATTACTCCGAGCTTTCCGCGGCGGTTAAAGCGGCTGGCGAAGATGCAATGCGCGCCGCCTATGCCATCAGCGACAAGCAAGAGCGCACCGCCGCCGTTGCTGCCGCCAAAGAAGCGATCAAAGCCAGCCTTTCAGAAGAACAGCTGGAAGATGCGAACCTTAGTTCAGCGCTCAAGAAGCTCGAATCTGGTGTTCTGCGTGGGGACGTTGTGAAAAACGGCCGCCGTATTGACGGCCGCAAAACCGACGAAGTGCGTGACATCGTATGCGAAACTGGCTTTTTGCCGCGCACTCACGGCTCCGCGCTCTTCACACGCGGTGAAACCCAAGGTCTTGTCGTGACAACACTCGGCACAGGCGACGACGAGCAAATGATCGACGCTCTGCACCGCACGTCGCGTTCGAACTTCCTGCTGCACTACAACTTCCCACCCTATTCTGTGGGTGAAGTTGGCCGCGTGGGTGGCCCAGGTCGCCGTGAGATTGGTCACGGTAAGCTCGCATGGCGTGCGCTCCAAGCGGTTCTGCCAGCAGCAACTGACTTCCCGTACACCATCCGCGTTGTCTCCGAGATCACCGAATCCAACGGCTCATCCTCGATGGCATCGGTTTGTGGTGGCTCTTTGGCCATGATGGATGCGGGCGTTCCGCTCAAGTCTGCCGTTGCTGGTGTGGCTATGGGCCTCATCCTCGAAGAGGACGGCTCTTACGCGATCCTGACAGACATCCTCGGTGACGAAGACCACCTTGGCGACATGGATTTCAAAGTGGCTGGTACCGAAAACGGCATCACGTCGCTTCAGATGGACATCAAGGTTGCAGGCATCACACCCGAGATCATGCAAAAAGCCTTGGCGCAGGCCAAAGAAGGCCGGATGCATATCTTAGGTGAGATGAACAAAGCCATCACGGGCGCGCAGGAATTCTCCGTGCACGCACCGCGCATTGAGACCATGCAAGTCCCAACCGACAAGATCCGCGAAGTGATCGGCTCGGGTGGTAAGGTGATCCGCGAGATCGTCGAAGTATCTGGCGCCAAGGTCGACATCAACGATGACGGGATCATCAAGATCGCATCGCCCGATGGGGAGTCGATCAAAAAGGCCTACGACATGATCCATGCGATCGTGGCTGAGCCCGAGGAAGGCGTGATCTACAAAGGCAAAGTTGTGAAGGTTGTCGATTTCGGGGCTTTCGTGAACTTCTTTGGCAAACGCGACGGCCTCGTGCACGTGAGCCAAATCGAAAACCGCCGCCTGAACCATCCATCCGATGTGCTCAAAGAAGGCCAAGAGGTTTTCGTGAAGCTCCTCGGCTTTGATGATCGCGGCAAGGTTCGCTTGGCTATGAAAATGGTCGACCAGGCCACAGGCGAAGAGCTGGCGGCTGAGCCAAAAGAAGAGAAGAAGAAGAAAAAAGGCGACGAAGAAGAGTAATCTTTGCGCATTTGAAATCGAAACCTCGGGCACGTTACAGTGACCCGGGGTTTTTTTGTGCCGACCCGCTGACCTATCAGCAAAGCGTGCTAGGCTCTTTCATACACATATCGATAGGGGGTTTTCATGCGGTTCATTTTCATCGCCGCCTGCGCAGCTTTTGCGCTGAGCACACCGGCTTCGGCCACCACGCTTACACCATTCACAGGCTTTGTTGGCTTTGGAGACAGCTTTAGCGACAAGGGTCGGCTGCAGATGCTTCAACCCCCAAGCAATGCGGGCCGTTTCACAGATGGTCTGTCTTGGATGGAAACGCTCGGTGCTGAATTTGAAGCGCGCGGGCAAGCAAACTTCAATATGGCCCTTGGTGGCGCAACAGCTGGCCCCATCAATACCTTCGTGCCGCTTTACGAAGCCGTTGAACCCCTCGCGGTGCGCGACCCGAACGATCCAGACGACATCCCTTTTGTCGATCTTGCCACACTGGATGATCAGATCGCTTCTTTCGCAAAGGCTGGGTTTGCCAATCAAACCGGGGATAATCCCCTCGTGACCATGCTCATTGGGGGCAACGACTTTGGTCAAAACCCTGCCGTTGATCCAGCCTCTGTCATCCAAGAAATCGCCAATGGGATATTGGGGGTCGCAGCGCTCGGTCCGCAATATGATAGCTTCATGGTCGCCAATCTCTTTGATTTCTCGATACAGCCTTCGAACTTCAATCTTGATCCGCTCGACAAGTTGGCGATCCGAACGCAAATCATGCTGTTTAACAACGCGCTCGCGCAGTCTTTGAGCGGGCTCTCCTTTGCAACCGGCCTGGAGATCGAAATCTTCGATTTCTTCTCGGTGAACGACAGCATGTACATGGAAGCAATTGATGCAGGTCTCATTCTTGACGACACCTGTACCGTTGCTCTGGCGACCTTGGATTTCGATCCAAACAACCAATGCTTGGCACCAGGCGCATCAGAAGCCTTTTTGTTCCTGGACAATACGCACCCAGGCGATTTCGCGCACTCTCGCTGGGCAGAAGCTGCCATCGCACAGGTTGAGAGCCGCTTGGCACCCATTCCGCTGCCATCGGGCCTGATGCTAGCTTTGGGTGGATTTGGGGCGCTTCTTGTGCTGCGCCGAAAAACCCAAGTGGGCAAATGAATCTCACAAAGTGCGAGGCTACCAGTTTAGCGGCAGCCCCCTCTTTTTCTTGGCAAAAATACTCAAATCGCGCCGTTAGCCAGGCTGCTTGGTCATCCGCAGATAGGGCAAAACGGTTTTGAATTCGCCAAATTTCTCTGCAGCATCCGCGTCAGACACCGTTGCGGGGATAATCACATCCTGTCCTTGCTGCCAATTTGCGGGCATCGCAACGCCGTGACCTGCACTCACTTGCAGACCATCAAGCGCCCGCAAAACTTCCGCAAAGTTCCGGCCAACGGTCATAGGATAGGTCATCGTGAGTTTGAGCTGTTTATCGGGCCCGATAATGAAAACAGACCGAACTGTAGCGCTGTCGGCCGGGGTGCGGCCATCGGGCAGGTAGGCATCCGCTGGCAGCATGTCGAACATTTTGGAGATCTCCAGGCCCTCATCCGCGATGATTGGGAAGGTCGGATCTGCACCACCGGCTGTTTCGATGTCGCCTTTCCATTTTTTGTGGTCCTCCACACCATCAACGGAAATTCCGATCACCTTAGTGTCGCGCTTGGCCCATTCATCGGCCAATTGGGCAACCGCCCCAAATTCCGTGGTGCAAACCGGCGTGAAGTCTTTCGGATGGGAAAACAGAATGGCCCATTTGCCGTCCAGCCAATCATGAAATTGGATTGGGCCCTTATCCGTCTCTGCTTTAAAATCCGGCACAACGTCATTGATCCGCATACCCATCTGGCAGCTCCTTTTTTAAAATTGATCTGCTACGTTAACCCCACCTTGGTGCAAAAGGTCAATGCGAGTTACGCTGCTTGGCGAGGTTGTAAATCCTGAGACCGGCGACCCCAATAATGCACAGCGCACAAATTGCAAAGCCAAGTAGAGCGACCCTGAGGTTCTCCTGTACCAGACCCTTAGCCGCCACAGACATACCGAGTCCAGCGCACCCTAAAATGACACGCATCACGCCCTGAAGCGGCAAAAGACAGGCCACGGCTACTGCAGCGCAGAATGGTGCCCAGACCAATATGGTCAAAACGGAGCCTTGGCCGTGAATTTGTGCATTTTGCCCCCATCGGGATGATGCAGCGCCAAAATGTGGGCGTGAAGCATCATACGACTTGGGTCGTCCCGCGCGGGGCCGCTCGCATAGAACGGATCCCCCAGTATGGGATGCCCCATCGAGAGACAATGAACCCTGAGTTGATGGCTTCGGCCCGTGAGCGGGGTCAGCTTTAGCCGTGTTTCATACTCGGATCTTTTTAGCACTTTCCACTTTGTCTGAGCGGGTTTGCCGGTTTCATGACAAATTTTCTGAAGCGGCCGGTTTGGCCAATCCACGATCAGTGGGAGATCAATGTGTCCTTCATCGTCTTTAACCGCGCCTTCGACGCATGCGAGGTAAGTTTTTTTGGTTTTACGGCGCTCAAACTGCAATCCAATATGCCGCTGAGCATGGGGCGTGAGCGCCCATACCATCACACCAGATGTATCCCTATCCAACCGATGAACTGTAAGAGCCGTCGGAAAAACGTCTCGCACACGGGCTTCTAAGCAATCGGCAAGATGCGGCCCGCGACCCGGGACAGAAAGTAAACCCTCGGGCTTGTTAACCACCAAAATCTCGTGGTCGTCGTAGAGGATATCCAAAGGCAGATCGGGAGGGTTGTATTCGTCAGACATACACGATCTCTACCCAAGTCGTTTTTCGAAGGCCACCGGTGGTTTGGTTGAGTTAAGATAGAGTGCCCTAACCGCAAAGTATGAGATAGGTCTGAGTTGTTTCCATTTCACTCTTTGAGCGCTTTGAGGGTCCAGCCATGCCGCGTTCCTAGTTGAAATCAGCGTGTCTGTTTTAACTTTCGCCGGCGTTAACCTTAACCGGCGTTAACCTTAATGATCTGTGAAAGCCTAAAAGGCTTGCAGATCAGTATAATTGGTCAAGTGGTTTGGGTTTGGGTCGGGGATTTTTTTCCCTTTTTGGCACAAATTTTAACTTGGGTGGGCCAGCGTGGTGTGATGAGTGATTTCTATGTTCCCAAGGCACGCGTTTGCACGTTTTGGATATTGGGCTGGTTGTCTTGCTTTTCAGGATGCATCTTTTTCGTAAAGATCGTGAGATCTCGCGGATGGTGAGGCTTGGCGGGTTTGAGAATGTTGAGGGTGTTTGCCTCAAGATCAACTGGGCCGGTTGGTCGGCCTTCTCCAGGTGTCAGGCGATGGCGCAAAAGGGCAACCGGGTGGCTACGCAGGGTTAAACGCATCGCAACATAATCCTCTACAACCTCTTCGCCTTCCGTCATGTCCGGCAACATCGCAGCGGGCTCCACAATCCCCTCTCCATCCAAGTCTTGCGAAAAGAGGGGCAAAGCCTGCTCAGAGGTAATCGCTTTTGCCGCCCATAGGGCCTGGCGCCTCGGGATGTTGAGGCTGGCAAAAGCATCCGCTTCAGCGAGAATGCGCATCACTTTAGGAGCCGTTCCAGCCCGCCGCCAAACCTGCTCAACATCTTGATATCCGTTGCTGCGTGTCGCTGCGATCCATTGTGCATCTTCTTCTGTCATGCCTTTCACTTGGCGAAATCCAAGACGCAGCGCCAAACCTCCGCTCGAGCTAGGTTCCATAACATTGTCCCAAAAGCTGTGGTTTATGCAGACAGGTAAGACCTCCACGCCGTGTTCACGCACATCTCGCACGATCTGCGCTGGCGCATAAAATCCCATGGGCTGCGCGTTCAAAAGCGCGCAGGCAAAGATGCCTGGATGATGGCATTTGAGCCAAGCAGAGGCATAGACCAAAAGCGCAAAGCTCGCTGCATGGCTTTCGGGAAAGCCATAAGAGCCAAAGCCCTCAATTTGGGAAAAGCACCTCTCTGCAAAATCCTGTTCGTAGCCATTGGCGGCCATGCCTCTGAGAAAACGCGTCCGAAACTCACTCACGTCCCCATGCTTTTTGAAGGTTGCCAGCGAGCGGCGGAGCCGGTCCGCTTCACTTGGATCAAAGCCCGCACCCACAATCGCGATCTGCATGGCTTGCTCTTGGAAAAGCGGCACGCCCAGGGTTTTGCCCAGCACTTGGCCCAAAGCATCGGACGGAAAGCTCACCTCTTCTTCGCCATTTCTGCGCCTGAGATAGGGATGCACCATATCGCCTTGGATCGGGCCTGGGCGCACAATGGCTGTTTCGATCACCAGATCGTAAAAGCAGCGTGGGCGCATCCGGGGCAGAAAGTTCATCTGTGCGCGACTTTCCACCTGAAATACACCCAGGCTGTCGGCCTTGCAGAGCATATCATACACCGCCTCATCTTCAGGGGGGAGCGTGGCCAGCGTGTAGTGGATCTGATGATGGGTTTTGATGAGATCAAAGGCTTTGCGCACGCAACTGAGCATCCCAAGCGCCAGCACATCGATTTTGAGGATACCCAGCGTGTCGATATCATCTTTGTCCCAACAGATCACCGTGCGGTCTTCCATCGTGGCGTTTTCGATGGGCACAAGCTCGTCTAGCCGTCCTTGCGTGATGATAAACCCGCCCACATGTTGGCTAAGGTGGCGCGGAAAACCGATGATTTCATAGATCAGCGCCATGGTTTGGCGGAGCCTGCGATCCGAGGGGTCCAGGCCAATCTCGCGCATCCGGTGGTCTTCGAGGCCCTTGGTGGAGAAAAAGCCCCAAAGCTGCGAACTCAGCGCGCTGATTGTATCTTCCGTGAGGCCCATGGCGCGGCCTACTTCGCGAATGGCCCTCTTGCCCCGGTAATGGATCACCGTGGCGCAGAGGCCCGCTCTATGACGCCCATAGCGCTCATAGATGTGCTGGATCACCTCTTCGCGGCGCTCGTGTTCAAAATCTACGTCAATGTCAGGGGGCTCGTCCCGCGCTTCCGAGACAAAGCGCTCAAAGACCATCGTGCCGATCTCCGGGCTCACGCTTGTGACGCCCAAGCAATAACAGACCACCGAATTAGCCGCAGACCCCCTGCCCTGACACAGAATATTGCGCGAGCGGGCAAAGGCCACGATATCACGCACGGTGAGGAAATAGGGATCATATTTGAGCTTAGCGATGAGGCTCAGCTCATGCTCGAGCAGCGTTTTAACCTTGGTGGGCGCACCAGAGGGATAGCGCCATTTGAGCCCCTCATAGGCCAAGCGCCGCAGCCGTTCGGGTGCTGTTTCTTGATCTGTGATCTCGCTGGGGTATTCGTAGCGCAATTCGCTCAGGCAAAAGCTGCAGTGATTGGCCACATGAAGTGTGCGGGCCACAGCCTCTGGGTGTTGGGCAAAGAGCTTGAGCATCTGGTCTTGTGAGCGCAAGCGTTGCTCGCCATTGGCCTGTGCCGCTTGGCCTAAGCTATCTACCTTCACGCTCGTGCGGATCGCTGTGAGCACATCTGTGAGTTTGCGGCGGTTGCCATGATGCATGATCGGGCTGGCACTGGCGACAGTTTCGAGACCCAAGTGATCTGCAAGTGCTGTTTGCAAGCGGAAGCGCTCTGGGTCTTGGCCGTCGTAGAATGGGCTTAATTTGAGCCAGATCTTTCCTGCAAAGCGGCGCGTCAGCCGTCGCGCCCCTTGTCCCCATGCACCCGCGCCGGGTTGCACCCCAAGCGCATCTGGCGCGTGCAGCAAAAGCACCAGATCATCGCCTGTTTCCAGCAAATCTTCGAGACGCAACTGACAGCTGCCTTTGTTTGTGCGCAGCCGCCCTTTGGAGATGAGACGACACAGCTGCCCCCAGCCTGCCCGGTTTTGCGGCAAAGCTGTGATCTGATGACCTTCTTCAAAGGTCAGCCGGGCCGCAGGTAAGAGCCGGGGCACCGCATAAATATTCGCTGTATTGGGATCTTTGGGCCGATGGCTCGGAGGTCCGATGAGACCCACTTCTGCGTCAAAGGCTTTGCGCAGCTTTACCTGGCGCGTGATCTCCTTGATCTCGGCATAGGCCCGCACAATGCCCGCAACCGAGTTTTCATCTGCAATAGCCAAAGCGCGAATGCCCAAAAGAGCCGCGCGACGCACGTATTCCTCAGGGTGAGACCCCCCCGTGAGGAAGGTGAAATTAGACGTGATATCGAGTTCTGCAAAAGCCATGGACTCGCATGATATTCATGTTTTGTTCTCATTACGAGTCTTTGCTCACAGGAAGGTGCGAGTATCGGTTTGAAGCAAATTCGAAAACACAGAATAACTAAGGAACTGGTTTTGATTTTGTGGAGTACTTTGACCCGCTTGGAGACCAAAAAAGAACACCATCACCTCTTTCGTTCAAATGCCCATCCATGCCAATTTCTTCCACCTCACTGGTCAAACCTTCCAGTCCCTCAAGCGAATGCAATATCACTTCTTTGGAAATGACATCTCCGTAGTGCTTTAGCGTATTGCGGCGTGCCGCTTCGACCAATTCGTCTAGCGATTTGATTTTTCGGCCTATTTTGTAGATATGTACATCTTGATCGACCGCGAAAGTCCTGATCCGCCACATCTCGTCATCCCGAAATGTCCATTGCACAGTATCTGCATGGCCATTTGCCGGCGCCTCGATGTTGTCAGTGTAGCTGCTCTGAATTGTTAAGAGGAAGATAAGAAGAGTTATATCCATGTCTTCGCCTATACTCCTGAAAGGTTGGCAAATGTCGCAAGCATTAGAAGTGCTCGCTTTTCAAGGCCAAGCGTTACAGATCTTTGAACGCCTTGAGGACCAATTTCTTGCATCTCGTCGATAAATGCTGCGATACACTATCGACGCTCAGGTCGCGCCTTTTAAGAAACGTCGCCAGCGCAAAAGCGCGAGACGGCTGTGTCATATAGCCAAACCAACCCGCATCGTCTGCAGCTTGGAGTTGGAAAACACCAAATCCAGCAATAATGCAGCCAAGATCAGTCGCGAGTTCGTGAGCGGCTTCTCCTCCAGGAACCTCGCTTTCCAACCCACTTAGCCGTGCTTGCACAAGTTCATGAGCAAGAAGGTTAATGAACTGAATTGGCCGGTTCATCTGCTCAGGGTCATATTGGATAACTGAGACGCCTTCGAAATCCTGAAAAGTACCTGCAACTGTCTAGAGAGATTGGAAGTCAATTCTGTTTTCCGCCGGCAGCGTATTTAATGGCAAGATGTTTACCTCAGCCTTGAAGTTCATATGCCTTTTTATATCTTCGAGCACAAATTCAGCAGTCTCGGGGTTCGTCCCTGTTTGTGCATTGAAGAACGCTTTGGTTGGCAAGACTGGCCCCTTCGGTGGCTCAAATCGCTCGTCGAACCAGTCAAAGCACTCATTAATCCAAAAACGCAAATCGTCAGAGACAGTTGGGCGTGACCAAAACACTTAATTCTCCAATTTCAGAGCCAGCCCAAGTCGTCAAAGGGAAGCTGCTAAGCTTGAGAATAAGACAGTTAGGATGAGTATGCATCGCAAAAACAGACATATAGTGCGCTATTTGAAAGGACCGTTTCGCCCAGCTAAGCCGCCCTTTTAGCTTCGCACCAGTTTCAGCATCAGATACCGGTTGTGCTCGCAAAAGGCCTGGGAGGTTCTGGTCTTTTGGTTGAGCCGTTGGTCAAGGCGCGCGCGGCTTCGGGTATTGACCAGCAGGCGGAAGAGACGATTTAGGATATTGCGCTGAAATGGGCGTTTGTCTGATAGTTCGCTGTCAACGCGCGTAATCGCATAGCCCAACACGTTGAAGAGCTCTTGCTCGATGTCCACCGATGGTGCCACGGCCTCAGTGATGTCTTCCTCGAAAATCACGCGCACGGGCAGGCTTTCCAAGAGCGCCCGGAACCTCTCGATCCTATGGCCACCACCCACTTTGGCGACCTTTTTGTCGAGCACAAACCCTTCCGCGCGGAAGCAATCCGCGATGAGGATGGCGCCTTCCGGCGAGAGCACATCAAGGCATTTCGCCAAGCCAATATCCAAAGGAATATACTGGTAGCTCTCCGAGAAAAGGCACAGATCGAACGGGCCTTCGCCTGTAAAATCCTCAAAGCCCATCTCATGGACAAGAGCCCCCGGCGCATTCGCAGCACAGCGCTCAGCCAAGAGCTTTGAGGGCACAACGATTTCAACCTTATGACCCAGAGCGACAAGCTTTTTGGCGGCCTCACCCGCACCGCCGCCAATGTCGAGGATCCGCAAGGGACCGTTGGGAAGATGCTCGAAAAGCTTCTTTGTATAAGCCTCCTGGGCATCCCCGAAGTTGCCCGCGTTCACCTCGATGCCAGTCCAAAGCCCATAGTGGAGGTTTTCTGCCCCTGTGAGCCAGGTCATGAACTTCAAGCCTGCGTCAAGGCCAATCGCTTGGGTGTCGAGTTTTGTCTTTGCCATGGCAGGCGCTTTACGCCAGGCGGGGGCCTAGCGCAAATGCTCCGCGAAGCCGTCGATCACAGCCTGGTACACCTCGCGTTTGAAAGGCACGATATTGGGGACCACCTCTGACAAAGGCGACCAACGCCATTCGCTGAATTCTTGGTCATGCGAGAAGATATCGATCTCTTCGTCTTGGCCGTGGAAATCCATCAAAAACCACTTTTGAGTTTGCCCTCGCCATTTGCCACCCCAAAGCTTGCCCAACAGCTCCTTGGGAAGATCATAAGAAATCCAATCCGCATGTTCGGCCACGATCGTCACACGATCAGGCAAAATACCCGTTTCTTCTTGCAGCTCGCGCAAAGCGGCAGCGGGCGCCTCCTCACCAGGGTCAATGCCGCCTTGGGGCATCTGCCAGGCCTCGGAGCCTGCAGGCCTATCGATGCGTTGGGCCGTAAAGATCATGCCTTGCGCGTTACGCAACATGATCCCAACGTTTGGCCGATAAGGGAGCTTTTCGATCTCTTCTGGGCGCATTCGATCACCTTTCAAAAGGGTGCACCGTCAGCAAACCGGCGCGAGCGTGACCGGGGCAAACCGTGCCACGTGAGACGCGCCGCCCTGCCCTTATTCTGATGGCTGCAAAGCGCTCAGACCTTTAAGAATATCGATAGCATAGGCCAGTTGATAATCCTCTTCGCGCAAATCAGCGGCCGCTTCAGCGCGCGCCCGATCTTCCTCAATCTGGCGGATCTCGTCATCAGAAAGCGAGTCGTTGCCCAAAGATCCACGCAGATCGGCCTCAGACCGGGGCTGGCGTGTCTCTCCTTCTTCCTCTGAAGCAGGCTCAGGGCGCGGCTGTTCAACGATGATATCAGGCGAAACACCCAAAGCTTGGATCGAACGACCAGAAGGTGTGTAATACCGCGCCGTTGTCAGGCGCATTGCGCCGTCACCGCGCAAAGGCATCACGGTTTGCACCGAGCCTTTGCCAAAGCTCTTTGTCCCAATCACAATCGCGCGGCGATGGTCTTGCAGCGCACCCGCGACGATTTCAGACGCAGAAGCAGAGCCGCCATTAATCAACACCACCACAGGCTTGCCACTGATCAAGTCCCCTGGCGTTGCATTGAAACGTTCGCCATCGGTCAGCTCACGGCCGCGGGTCGAGACGATCTCACCTTCTTCCAAGAAAGCATCCGACACGCGGATCGCTTGGTTGAGCAAACCGCCAGGGTTGTTGCGCATGTCGATGACAACACCGTTGACCTTGTCCAGCCCGCCCGCCTCTTCGGTATGCTTAGCAAGCCCATCTCTGAGATTAGGGAAGGTTTGGTCATTGAAGGTCGAAATACGAGCCACAATCGTGTCGCCCAAGAGGCGGGTACGGACGGCTGTCAGCTTGATGGTGTCTCGAATAATCGAGATGTCGAGCGGCTCTTCCGCACCTTCGCGCACGACCGTAATGATAATCTCTGATCCAATTGGTCCGCGCATCAGATCAACCGCATCATCAAGCGTGAGGCCCAACAAGCTCTCGCCATCCACATGAGTGATGAAGTCGCCTGCAAGGACGCCTGCGATATCAGCAGGTGTGTCGTCCATTGGCGCCACAACCTTCACAAAGCCTTCTTCTTGAGTCACCTCAATGCCTAGCCCGCCAAATTCACCGCGCGTTTGCACGCGCATGGCCTGCGCGTCTTCTGGGCTCAAGTAGCTTGAATGCGGATCAAGCGAGGTGAGCATCCCATTGATGGCCGCCTCAATCAGGTCCGACTCATCAACCTCTTCCACATATTGCGAGCGAATCCGCTCAAAAATGTCTCCAAACAGATCGAGCTGTTGATAGACGTTGTTGTTGCGAACGCTTTCCTGCGCCAGAAGCGGGGCCGCGATTTGGGTCGTGACGACAACACTCGACAGAGTGCCGACAGCGGCCGCGATCAAGAACTTCTTCATTTAGGCTTTACTCCTCGTGGCCTCGACTACTCAGCGAACCACTGGTTTGGGTCTTGTGCGATTTGGTCTTGCTTCACTTCTATATAAAGCGTTTCTGTGCGGTTGGTGCCAGACCCCAGATCGCCAACAATCAATTTCTCGTCATTTCCCGCCATATAACCCACCGGATCCCCCGTCGTCAAAACCTGTCCGGCGGTACCGAGTGTTTGGCCAAGCCCTGCTAAAATGATCAAGAAGCCATTTTCTGGCTCGAGGATCGCTACGTGATCGAATCCTGGGAAAGGCCCGACATAGCGCAGCGTGACTGGCAGCGGTGAGGTTACCAAAGCTCCAGCATCTGTGGCCACAACCCAGCCCGGGCGGGCAATCCCAGCGGCATCCTCTTGATTAAACCTGCGCAAGACGACGCCACGCACAGGCAATGCAAGGCCCCCTTTTTGCAAGGCGTCTTGCAGTGGATCCAATTGTGGGCCTTGTGCAATAAGCGATGTGGCAAAGGCATCGAGCGTTTCACTTGCATCGATCAAAGCTGCCAAGCGTGCGGGATCATCTGCATAGCGCTGCGGGCGTTTGCTGCGGTCGGCCACAGCCTTGGCAAGTGCACTGCGCGCAGCTTGGACATCGCGGAGCCCTGCATTGAGCCGCTTGCGGGCGTCTTCTTGCAAAAGCTTGAGCGTGCGCGCTTCGTCCAACTCGGAAGCCAAAGCTTGTGCTTCAGCCTGAAGCGCGGGGCCAATCGCGCGCACCATGAGGCCGGCGCGTGTTGCCGCCAAAGCCCCCTCTGGGTGGAGCAGCGATACGGGCATCTGCGCGCGGCTCATCGTCTGCATCACGGCCAAAAGGGCTGCGAGATCCTCAGAAGCGTCATCGAGCCGCTTTCGCACCTGTGTTTCTTGCAACTCCGCGCTGCGCAGCGTGTCTCGCACTTCGCCCAAGCCCTGTTCAAAACCGCGGATTACACCGCTAAGAGCCGAAATTCTGTCACTCGCTGTGCGCGCAGCTTGAAGGGCAGCAGTTGCACGAGACAGCGCGTCCGCCGCTGGCGAAACCTGCGCAACAGCAGGCGTGCTGAACAGCAGTAGCGAAAGCAGTGCGCTTCTAATCAACAAGCAAGCTCTCCCCTGTCATCTCATCGGGCGCACCTAGCCCCATGAGTGCAAGCAAGGTTGGCGCGAGATCTGCAAGCCGCCCCTCTTTGAGTTTAACGCCTTCTGGACCACCCACCAAAGCGACCGGAACAGGATTTGTCGTATGCGCGGTGTGCGGGCCATTTGTATCCGCATCCCACATCACTTCGCAATTGCCGTGGTCTGCCGTCACAATCATCGCGCCCCCAGCGGCTTCAAGGGCCGCGACAACTTCGCCCAAGCCCATATCCACTGCTTCACAAGCTTTGATCGCGGCATCAAGATCGCCTGTATGCCCCACCATGTCTGGATTGGCATAGTTGGTCACGATGAGATCATAGCCTGCTTCAATGGCTTCCACGAAAGCTTTTGTGACCTCAGCCGCAGACATCTCAGGCTGCAAATCATAGGTCGCGACCTTTGGAGAGGGCGGCATGAACCTATCTTCACCGGGGTAAGGCTCTTCCACGCCGCCGTTCAAAAAGAAGGTGACGTGCGGGTATTTCTCCGTCTCCGCGAGACGAAACTGGCGCTTGCCCGCTTTGCTGACCCAAGCGCCCAGCGTGTTGGGAATATCGCGTTTGGGAAAAACAACGTCCATGTAGGTGTCGTGCTGATCAGAGTAACTGACCATCCCCATAAGGTTCGCAAGCTTGGGCCGTTGGCTTGCGTCAAATCCATCGAAATCCGGCTGACCGAATGCAGCCATGATCTCGCGGGCACGGTCCGCTCTAAAATTTAGGCAAAAGAGCCCGTCCCCATCGGCCATTCCGCCATAGCCTGCAACAACACTGGCAGGCACAAATTCGTCTGTTTGCCCAGCCTCATACGCGGCCTCAACTGCTGCTTTGGCTGTTGCATACGCAGCGCCTTTGCCCGCGACCATGGCTGCAAAAGCCGTCTCAACACGCTCCCAACGGTTGTCGCGATCTAAAGCAAAATATCGGCCAATAACCGTCCCGATTTGAGCGCCTGGAGGCAGCCCTGCCTCGAGCTCACCCAGATAGCCAAGTGCCGAACTTGGCGGAACATCTCGGCCGTCTAATATGGCATGCATCACCACGCGCAGACCTTTATCCGTCAGCGCCTTTATCGCAGCCAGGATGTGACTGAGATGCCCATGCACGCCGCCATCAGACACAAGCCCCATCACATGGGCCGTGCCCCCGCTTTTTGAGACTTTGCTCGCAAAGGCCAGCAGCACTTCATTGTCGAAAAAGCTGCCGTCTTCAATCGCGAGGTCAATTTGGCCAAGGTCCATCGCCACAACACGACCCGCGCCGATATTTGTGTGCCCCACTTCCGAATTTCCCATTTGCCCGGTGGGAAGGCCCGCGTCTCGGCCATGGGTCAAAAGCTGTGCATGCGGGCCCGCCATGATCGCATCGAAGTTTGGCGTGTTCGCCAAAGCTGGCGCGTTGAAGTCACGCTCAGCCCGCAAGCCCCATCCATCCAGTATGCACAACACAACAGGTTTCACGACAGGCTCCTCAAACAAATTCATCTCGGCGATAGCCCTGCAGGTAGAGCAGAGCTGTAAGATCGCAGTGGTTGATCCGCACGTCACAGGCCTCTTGCACCGAAGGCTTAGCATGGAGCGCCACGCCCAAACCAGCGCGACCCAACATGCCGAGGTCATTGGCCCCGTCACCAACAGCCAGCACATCGCTCTCTTCGATCTCAAAGCGGGCGACCAGTTCTTCCAGCGCGTCCACTTTGCTTTGTTGCCCCAAAACAGGTTTTTGAACTTGGCCAGTGAATTGGTCACCGTCCACCAAAAGCGTGTTGGCCCGGTTCATATCAAAGCCTAAATGCGCCGCCACAGCTTGAGTGAAAAACGTAAATCCACCTGACACAAGCGCAGTAAAGGCGCCCGCGCCCCGCATTGTGTTCAAAAGCGTGGCCCCTCCGGGTGTATAAGTAATCCGGTCCCGCAAAACCTCATCAACCACGTCCACGCTAAGGCCTTTGATCAGAGAAACGCGTTCTTCCATCGCGTCTTCAAAGCCAATCTCTCCGTTCATGGCCCGCGCAGTAATGGCCTTCACGTGATCGCCAACGCCTGCTACATCCGCAAGCTCATCAATACACTCCTGCCCAATCATCGTGCTGTCCATATCAGCGATCAGCACTTTCTTGCGCACAGCAGATCCTTCGAAGACCACCACATCAACACCCAGTTTTTGGAGATCTGCCCAGACATCCCATCGGTTGTCCGGCACATCAGACACCGCAAAAGCAGCGGCCTCTTCTTCGCCCAACCAAGTGATCTCACTGCCGCCCCATGCATTGCGCAAGCTTTCGGGGGTTGCGGGGTCCAACTGTGGGGCAATCAACGTAACGGTGAACATAGGCGCACTCCTTTGCGGTGCGTCATCCCCTGCGCAAAGACAGATTTCAACCGTCTTCTTCGCGCACAGCGCTGGCCCAAAAGTTTCCAATCCGCCCCAAGTGGCGCGAAATCGATGAGCGCACCCGCGCTTTGCTCCAAGATTTGCGGTTGCGATGCCGCTCGAGTCCCCATAGAGTGATCTGTGGGACACGCCTCCCCAACGAGGCGCGCATATCTGGAAGGATATCCATAGATGGATACTCAAAAACCGGCAACGCGGCCGGCTAATCCGCGTTTTTCATCTGGCCCCTGCGCCAAACCCCCCACCTGGACTCTCGACAAGCTCGCAGACGCGCCCCTCGGCCGCTCGCACCGAGCAAGTGTCGGCAAAACAAAGCTCAAATCTGCGATCGAACGCACCCGCGAGATCCTGGGCTTACCAGCCGACTATAAAATCGGCATCGTGCCTGCGTCAGACACAGGCGCCTATGAAATGGCGATGTGGTCCCTCCTGGGTGCACGCCCCGCTGAAATGGTGGCCTGGGAAAGCTTTGGTGCCGGTTGGGTCACGGATGTCGTGAAACAACTCAAAATTGAAGCGCAGGTGCACACGGCAGAGTATGGCGAAATCGTCGATATGGCTGCACTGAACTATGATCACGACGTTTGTTTTACCTGGAATGGCACCACGTCCGGCGTGCGCATGCCATCAGGAGACGCAATACCAGCAGACCGCGCTGGTCTGACCCTCTGCGACGCCACCTCCGCAGCTTTTGCGCAGGATCTGCCTTGGCAAAAACTCGACGTTACAACTTTTTCTTGGCAAAAAGTACTCGGCGGCGAAGCCGCTCATGGGATCTTGATCCTGAGCCCAGGCGCAGTGGAACGGCTTGAAACTTATACGCCCGCCTGGCCGCTCCCAAAAATCTTCCGCCTCACGAAGTCCGGAAAACTGATAGACGGCATTTTTGAAGGCGCCACAATCAACACGCCTTCGATGCTCTGTGTTGAAGACTATCTCTTTGCCTTGGATTGGGCGGAAAGCGTCGGCGGTTTGAAAGGTCTCATGGCGCGCGCGGATGCCAATGCAAAAGCAATTTGGGACTTCTGCGATCAAAACGATTGGATCGCCAACCTCGCCACAGATCTCAACACGCGCTCCAATACATCCGTGTGCTTAAAGTTCACCGATCCGCGCATTCAAGACGGCGCAACCTTCGCGAAAAGCGTGGCAAAGCGGTTGGAAGCGGAAGGTGTCGCCCTAGACATCGGAGCGTACCGCGACGCGCCTGCGGGTTTGCGCATTTGGTGCGGTGGAACCATCGAGACCTCAGACATTGAGGCCATGCTCCCTTGGCTGGCTTGGGCCTTTGAGGCCGAAATCTCAGCGCTTAGCCAGGCCGCTTAAGCACATCCTTCTAGCAAGGGCCGCGCGTCACGCGGCCCACTCCCCAAAAATCTTGGCGGGCACAGCCCGCCGCATTTAGGAAAGCTTTCTTCATGCCCAAAGTTCTTGTTTCTGACAAACTCTCTGAAACCGCCGTGCAGATCTTCCGAGATCGCGGCATAGACGTCGACTTCCAACCTGACCTCGGCAAAGATAAAGACGCGTTAGCGGCTGTCATCGATCAATACGACGGCCTCGCCATTCGCTCTGCCACAAAAGTCACCGAAAAGCTCATCGGGAAAGCCACCAACCTCAAAGTGATTGGCCGCGCCGGAATCGGAGTCGACAATGTCGACCGTGCAGCGGCTTCCGCCAAAGGCATCATTGTGATGAACACACCTTTCGGCAATATGATCACAACAGCTGAGCACGCCATTGCGATGATGATGGCGGTCGCGCGCCAAATCCCCGAGGCCAACGCCTCCACCCATGCCGGCAAATGGGAAAAGTCGCGCTTTATGGGCGTTGAACTCACGAACAAAACCCTTGGCGTCATTGGGGCAGGCAACATCGGATCGATTGTCTGTGACCGCGCCAAGGGCCTCAAAATGAAGGTTTTGGCCTATGATCCCTTCTTATCCGAAGACCGTGCCGCAGAGCTGGGTGTGACAAAGGTTGAGCTTGAAGAGCTGCTGCCCAAAGCCGACTTCATCACGCTTCACGTTCCCAAAACCGAGCAAACCGCCAATATGCTCACCGCCGAGCGCATTGCGATGATGAAACCCGGCGTGCGTATCGTAAACTGCGCGCGGGGTGGATTGGTCGATGAAGAGGCCCTGGCAGAGGCCTTGAAAGCAGGTCATGTGGCGGGAGCCGCATTCGACGTTTTCGCGGTGGAGCCCGCAACTGAAAGCCCGATTTTCAATCTGCCCAACGTGGTGGTGACACCGCATTTGGGTGCGGCCACATCCGAGGCGCAAGAAAACGTGGCTTTGCAAGTGGCCGAGCAGATCAGCGACTACCTGCTGACGGGTGCTGTCACAAACGCGCTCAATATGCCCTCGGTGACCGCCGAAGAAGCAAAGGTTATGGGCCCCTGGCTCAAACTCTCGGATCACTTAGGCAATTTTATTGGTCAGCTCACTGATGAGCCCATCAAAGCGATCAACATTCTCTATGACGGGTCGGTGTCGAAAATGAACCTAGAGGCGCTCAATTGTGGCGTAATCGCGGGGATCATGAAGCGCACAAACCCGGATGTGAATATGGTCTCGGCCCCCGTAATTGCCAAAGACCGCGGCATTCAGGTTTCCACGACAACGCAAGATAAATCCGGAGCCTTTGAGGGCTATATAAAGGTCACGGTCGTGACAGGCACCCGCGAGCGCTCTATTGCAGGCACCGTTTTCTCAGATGGCAAACCACGCTTCATTCAGATCAAAGGCATCAATATCGATGCCGAGATTGGCCGTCATATGCTCTATACAACAAACGAAGATGTGCCCGGCATCATCGGCTTGTTGGGCAACACCATGGGCAAAAACGGCGTCAACATCGCCAACTTTACGCTTGGCCGTTCAGAAGTGGGTGGTGAAGCCATTGCGCTTCTTTACGTCGACAATGCGATCGCACCGGAAGTCATCACGGCTTTGGAAACAACAGGCATGTTCCAGCAGGTTAAACCGCTTGCGTTTGACGTGGCCTAATGGCGCCCGCTCCGATTTACGCAATTGGCGACGTGCATGGGCAATTCGATATGCTCCTGCACGCCCTCTCGCTCATTGAGCAAGATGGGGGGAAAGACGCAAAGATTGTGTTTGTGGGAGACTATACCGACCGCGGCCCCGATAGCCGGGCCGTGGTTGAGTATTTGATCCAAGAAAAAGAAGCAGGGCGCCCTTGGATCTTTCTCAAAGGCAATCACGATGAGATGTTCTCGGTCTTTGTGCGCTCAGGGCACTATGACAACGCACGAATTTCGTCTGATCTGACTTGGCTTCATCATCGTCTTGGCGGTCCAACAACGCTTCTAAGCTATGCGCCTGACTTGGGGCTAAGCGCTGACGAGATCTCAGCGCACTATGGACGCGGTACAAAACGCTTAGATCAAGATCCGCTTCTGCGTGATATTCACGATCAGATCATTAAGGCCGTGCCCAAAGCGCATTTGGATTTTCTTGAGCATTGCCCCCTTATACATGAGACGACCGACTTGCTCTTTGTCCATGCTGGGCTTCGTCCAAACGTGCCTTTGGCCGAACAAGACCCGCAGGATCTCATTTGGATCCGCGAACCGTTCTTTGCCTATGCGGCTCCATTTGAGAAGCTGATCGTGCATGGGCATACGGCCTATGAAACGCCTCAGCATTTTGGCAATCGGGTGGGCATTGATGGCGGCGCTGGGTATTTTCGCCGGCTTGTGCCGGTCGTGTTTGAAGGCCGCGACACTTGGACGCTCACCAAAGTGGGTCGGGTAGCGTTAAAGCCCATCACATAATCTGCGCGAAAATGCGCAAAACTTTCAATTTTAATATTTTTCTGTGCTATTATGTTAGATTGCAACGGCACTTGAGCCACCTTGCAACAAAGGCATACTCCCATGAGTTGGAACCCCACACAAAACCCCGATTGCCCCAATACACCCCTCGACGCCATCGAGACCCTGATCATCCCACGCGCACGGGACCTTGGAGGCTTCGAAGTGCGGCGCGCCCTGCCCTCCCAAAAACGCCAAATGGTTGGCCCTTTTATCTTCTTTGATCAAATGGGTCCTGCCGAATTCATCACTGACGGTGGCATTGATGTGAGGCCGCATCCACATATTGGCCTTGGTACTGTAACCTATCTTTATCAAGGCGAGTTCGAGCACCGCGACAGTTTAGGCACCCACCAAATGATATACCCAGGTGAGGTCAATTGGATGGTCGCGGGTCGTGGGGTCACGCACTCTGAGCGCACCTCTCCAGAAACGCGCGCAACCCGTCACAAGCTCTTTGGGATCCAAACTTGGATCGCTTTACCGGAAGACAAAGAAGACATGGCGCCCGATTTTGAGCACCACAAAGAAGAGGCCCTCCCAGTATTAGAAGATGCTGGCGCAAAAGCGCGTTTAATCCTCGGCACGGCTTACGGCGAAAAAAGCCCTGTCACCATGCAATCAGAAACCTTCTATGTGGACGTTGTTTTAGACCCAGGCGCCTCTTTCCCTCTGCCACAAGAGCATGAAGACCGTGGTCTCTACATCACCCAAGGCAGCGTGAACGTGGCAGGTCAAAGCTTTGAGGCCGGGCAAATGATGGTATTTCGTCCAGGCGACGCCATCAGCGTCACGGCCGGAGAGCAAGGCGCGCGCCTTATGGCTCTCGGGGGAGAAACACTTAATGAGCACAGATACCTTTGGTGGAATTTTGTCTCGTCTTCCAAAGACAAGATTGAAGAAGCTAAAGAAGCTTGGAAAGCCGCTGATTGGGAGAATGGTCCATTCCGTTTGCCTCCAGGCGATACAGATGAACACATTCCCATCACCCCAGAGCTTGAGCGCATGAAACCGAAAGAACCTAAATCTTTTCCTGGTTAAAAATACTCATTCGCGCCGTATGCAACTCGCCCCTGGATTCCTTTAGAGAAAAGACAGTGCAACGGGGTCAGTCCTGACGGATGATCCCCGTGAGTGCTGCGGCGCCAAGAGCCGTGACGATCCAACCCACAAACTTGGCCACCCAGCGCAGCCACCAGCCTGCGCGACCCCAGTTTGAGCGCGAGGTGGAGGGGGCCCAGGCACTTTCTTGCCCCAAAGACACCAGCGGAATAATCAAATCGGCCGCATAGGCATAGGCGTTAAAGGTCTCCCAATCCTGTCCTGCCTGGCCGGGTGCGCTCCAGAATTCTGCCGGGTTGTCGGGATGCGATTTTGTCGCTGCAATCCAATCCTTTGAGATCAAAATTGGAGCTGCATTTGGTGTCATGTCCCCTTTGGACCATGTGCGATCGAAGAACGCGCCAAGCGCCAAAACCAAAACCAAAGCCAAGACTGCTGCGCGCGCAGGGCGGTAGCCGTAGCCGACCATCATCTTCAGCGAGAAATCCGCCAACACAGCCCTCAGCCAGCGCAGACCCAGGCCTTGGGCTTCCACGAGTAAGCGGCGATTTTCCGCGCGCAATAGGCCCTCTTTGGTCATCAACACGGTGCGCGCGTCGTCCCGGTGGCCAACTTTGGACAGCACATCCGCCAGTTGCTCATAGGGCTGGGCCACAAAGGGCGTGCCATCTGGACGGCTGTCTAACCAAGGTAAGCGCGCTTGCAGGGAAATGTCCGTGCGACGCGAAAAAGCATCGTAGCGAAACCCATCTAGCCGCATGAGGTAGGGCAAGTCTCCAGAGGTAATCTCATCCTTCAAGCGGCCAACATGGGCACCTGAAAGATTGACCATGCCGCCGCTGATCTGATTGTTTTGCAAAAGCAGAATGCCCTCTACTTTTGAGCGTGCCAAACTCAGAGCAACCCGCTCGTGATCCATGATCGGCGCACCAAAAAATGCGCGACCTTTCCCGCTTTCAGAGGGTCCAATCGACACTCGACTTACAAAAAGATCATTGGCAACGCGGGCAGATGAGAAAAAGAGCCGACCCTTGGCGACGAGCGTGAGTTCACTTTCGTTGTAGGGGTAATCCCCGAGGAAAATGGACCCCTCAACACGAAGCGAAGGCGCAAACACAGCGTCTTCTTGATCAGCATTCAGTGTCACACCACAGAGCTGTAGATCCCCTTCGATGCGGGCGCCGGCAAGGCTGATTTCGCCTTGCACCTCGGTTCCTCCCCGAAAATAGAGCGCTGCCGCAAAGCGGGCATTGTCCGCAGAAATCCCTCCAGAGGCAACATCCGACAGGTAAAGCCCCCGCATCTGCGCGTTTACTAGATTCAGGCCGTCTCGAACACTGCAGGAGCTGAGGGACACATCTGAGCCCAAGTCGCTACCTTGCAGATCTAAAACACCGTCAATCCAAGCGCCTTGCAAGCGCAGACCCTTGCTATGCAAATGCGCGCTGGGAATATCGTTGAGCAAAAGGCGACGCAAAAGGCTCGCCCGGATCGATACTTCAGGGGTTTGCTCTGTCGGGCGTGTCCCGTCGCCAAATCGTACGCGGTCAGGCAAAGCACAGTTCGCCAAAAGGTGCTCTTCAGCGATCGTAAAATCTTCCAGAGAATTCGCGATTAGAGCACTCCTCAGGTCTCACCTAGCGCCATCAAACCGACCCTTTTCACTTTGGTCAAGTTTGGGCGCGCACATTGAGGCTGCAACGCTATCGGAGATATCCACTGAACTACGACGAAGATTGGGTTTTCACAAAGCGAATCCGTCTAAGGGGTCTAGGCGCTTTTCGGCACCTGTCTCAGCTGAGCATTGACCAGATCAAGCTGATCATAAGCGCCACGGTATACCAAAGGGGGACGAACCATACGCACAAGCGAACAAACCTGTTCCAGCTCCACGTTGCGTAGTGTGCTTTTGGGATCGTAAAATCTAAATCCATGCGCTTGCCCCCCCAGGTTGCGCGTTACTCTTACACTTCGACACCGCAGTTGATCGCGAATTTCCGAAGTTCTCTAGGTCTGTCAAAAGACCTAACCACCAAACGATATCCCAGTACACTACTCGGATTCAGCGGCCCGTAAATAGCCCATTTTAATATTTTTTAACTGGACTTATCTCCATGCTGGTGAAGTGTCGGACCCTAATAAACCAAGGGTTGTAATTTGGTATGTTTGTTATCCTTATCGACGCAGCGTCGAGCGTGGCCTTGTGCGAACGGACGTGCCAAGGAAGGTCAATGTATAACCCGTGAAAATCCTCAGTTAGATCGAGACGCGGCTCAACCAGGAGGTCTCCCATGACAGATATCGTAATCCTTTCGGGTGCACGCACAGCTATCGGAACATTTGGGGGCGCGTTGGCCCAAACGCCGGCGCTTGAGCTCGCAGCGCATACCAGCCGCGCGGCCCTTGATCGCTCCGGTCTGGATCCAGAACATATTGGTCAGGTCGCCTTTGGCCACGTGATCAACACCGAGCCTAAAGACATGTATCTCTCGCGCGTGGCCGCCATGAATGCAGGCGTACCCGAGGCCACACCCGCAATGAACGTCAATCGTCTTTGCGGATCGGGGCTACAAGCAATTGTCTCTGTCGCACAATCACTCATGTTAGGGGATGCGGATTTTGGCCTTGCCGGGGGTGCTGAGAATATGTCGCGATCTCCCTTCATTGTACCGTCTCAGCGCTGGGGCGCTAAAATGGGAGATGCAAAGATCCAAGACATGATGCTTGGGGCCCTCAATTGCCCCTTTGGGACAGGCCATATGGGTGTGACGGCGGAGAATGTTGCGCGGGCGTACAATGTGACTCGCGACGCTCAGGACGCTTTTGCCTTTGAAAGCCAGCGCCGTGCTGCTGCGGCCATAGAGGCTGGCTATTTTTCCAGCCAAATTGAACCAATTGAAATCAAACAAAAGCGCGCGCTGGTGTCGTTTGACAAGGACGAACATCCCAAAGCGACATCGCTTGAGGGCTTGAGCTCTCTACGTCCGGTTTTTGAAAAAGACGGCACTGTGACCGCAGGCAATGCGTCCGGTTTGAACGACGGCGCTGCGTCGCTTGTTTTGGCGCGCGCTGAGGCTGCGGAGAAAGCAGGTCTTACACCGAAAGCCCGGATCTTAGGATATGCCCATGCAGGCGTAGACCCGAAAATCATGGGTATCGGGCCTATTCCCGCGGTAAAAGCCCTTTTGAAACGCACTGGATTGAATGCTCAAGATTTCGACATCGTGGAATCTAACGAAGCGTTTGCGTCGCAAGCCCTTGCGGTGAGCCAAGCGCTTGATCTTGACCCTGAGCGCGTGAATCCAAACGGAGGTGCGATCGCCTTGGGCCATCCAGTTGGCGCAACGGGCGCTATTTTGATGGTCAAAGCCCTCTATGAATTGGAGCGCCGCAGCGCCCAGCGCGCTCTATGCACGATGTGCATTGGCGGCGGACAAGGCATAGCAGTTGCAATTGAACGTATTTCCTGAGGGAGGCGTTAAGAGGCTCTTCACTTTAAGCGCGATAGGGTGCGCGCACATTGTGTGGAGTGAGTATGTCTGGTCAATCGGCGATAGAACGTGAGCGCGCGGCGCGCAAAGCCGCTGAAGCAAAACTGGCCGTATTGGAACAGAGTCAAAAGTACAAAGATCCAGCTGTAGGCTTGGTCGTTGCTTTGGCAGATTCGGCCGACGGCGTTGCGATTTGGGACGCTTCGCAAACTCTGCTGGCCTGTAACGAGGCTTACAAGGGTGTGTTTGGGCATCATCCCTTTGTGGAGCCTGGGATCAAATATGCGGACCTGATGGATCTCACGTATCAAGAACGCATGATTTGGCCCGAGGGCTTCCGAGACGGTGATTGGCGGGTGTCGCTAAAAGACCGACGGACCTCCAAAACCATGCCGCGGATTATCCTGGAATCCCATGATGGCCGCTGGTTTCGCTTGCAAAACAGGCACACTGCCACGGGCGGTACGCTTTCCATGGTTGTGGACATTACCAAGTCGCTCGCTGAGCACCGTGAGACACAACGTCAAATGATCGAGGCTGAAGCCGCTTCTCGCGCAAAGTCCGCCTTCCTGGCCAATATGAGCCATGAGATCAGGACACCCATGAACGGGGTGGTCGGCATGGCCGATCTGCTTTGCGAGACAACGCTCGATGATGAGCAAACACTCTACGCGAAAACCATCCGCAATTCAGCCGAAGCTTTGCTCGTTATCATCAACGACGTGTTGGACTATTCCAAACTGGAAGCCGAGAAATTGGTTTTGCATCCAGAGACCTTTGATCTGGAGCACTTGATTCATGAAGTTGTGATGCTGTTGCAGCCCACAGCTCAGGACAAAGGCGTCGATCTGCTGGTCGACTACGATCTCTTTTTACCCACTCATTTCACAGCCGATCCTGGGCGTTTACGCCAGATCATCACGAACCTGCTTGGAAATGCTGTCAAGTTCACCGATGACGGTCATGTTCTCGTCCGTGTCACCGGTCTACCCGTCTCAGATAGTACCGAAATGCGGTTGCACATCGCCATCGAGGATACGGGCATAGGGATCCCGCCTGATCGCGTTGGTGCCATCTTCGGTCAATATAACCAGGTTGATGATGTCACGCATCAGCGCGGGAATTCTACCGGCCTTGGCCTCACCATCAGCAAAGAACTCGTGGAGTTGATGGGGGGCGAAATTTGGGTGGATAGTGAGCAAGGTGAGGGATCGGTGTTTGGGTTCCACATCACCGTTCCCCATGAGGCCGCGCCCACACGTTTGCGTCAAATCGATACGGCTGATCTCAGATCCGTCCTTGTGGTCGACGACCTTGATGTCAACTTAACCATCCTGAAAAAGCAGCTTCAGAACTTCGGCCTGTCGGTACATTGCGCGCTGAGTGCGAAGGCTGCAGAAGAACTTTTGGCTCAAACTGAGGTGGACCTGATCATAACCGATCACCTCATGCCAGAAACGAACGGCTTAGAATTTGCGCAATCTCTAAGAGCGAAAAAGGACAAACGTCCTATTATACTCCTCAGCTCCAATCCTTTGGTTTTGCGTTCTTCGGACGCCAGCAAAGTCTTTGATGTGGTCTTGCAAAAACCCCTAGCCCGCCATGCGCTTTTATCTTCGCTAGATCAGATTCAAGGGCGTCGTCCCGATCACAAGGCGCATGCCAAAACCTTAAATCTCACGGTTGCACAGCAGGACACCCAAAGCTCAAGTGATCGCCCCATGCGTATCCTGACGGCTGAGGACAATGCGACCAACCGCTTGGTTTTTGAGAAGATGACCAAAGATCTGAATGTGGATCTGGTCTTCGCGCATGATGGCAACGAAGCCGTCGACCTTTTTCGCTCCCACAAACCTGATCTCATTTTTATGGATATTTCTATGCCGGAAAAGGATGGCTACACGGCCTGCCGAGAAATCCGAGACCTGGAAACCAGACCTACCCCGATTTGCGCCCTCACCGCCCATATCGATATCGAAGCCGCCAGTGTGGATCATTCTGCACGCTTCGACAGAACGCTCACCAAGCCGCTCAAAAAAGGGCAGCTCTTGGAAATGATTTCAGAGTTCCGACCTAAAACCGCCGCGCCACTTTTTAGTCTACCGCAGTCTGCTCTGCATCAGGCTGACAAAGCTGGATAGGGTCTCGCAAAAACCATCCCGCCGTCCGGGTCAATTGCGCCTCGTTGCTCATAGCCACCATAGGAAAACCCACCTAAGTCCTTCGGATCGGTTATACGATGTTCCATAACATAACGGGCCAAAGCGCCCCGCGCACGCTTGGCAAAAAAGCCAACCGTTTTGGCCGTTCCGTTTCGTTCTTCAAGAAACTTTGGCATAATCACTTGAAGCTTTAGCTTTTTCAAATCGACCGCCCCGAAATACTCCTGGCTGGCACAATTCAACAGCCAATTAGAGTTGGTTTCTTCAGCTTGCAGGTTGAGTTCTTTTGAAAGGCTAGCCCCCCAATACGCATAAAGGTTGGTCCCGCGACGGGTTTTCAGCCGACTGCCCATTTCTAATCGGTAAGCTTGAATCCCGTCTAAAGGGCGTAAAAGACCATAGAGACCAGACAGTATACGCAGATGGTTTTGCGCATATCGTAATGCATCCTCTTCTAAGGATTTCGCTTCCAGCCCAACATAGGTGTCTCCTGCAAAAGCGAAAACGGCCGCACGCAGTGTCTCTCCGTCAGGTTCTTCCGCAAAGTCACGAAAACGATCCCTGTTCAAACGCGCAAGATCCGGACTGATGTGCATCAAGTCTTGTAAAGCTCTCATGCTCAGCTGACGAGCCGAGCGAGCCAATCGAACCGCATCCGCTTCAAAAACAGGTTGCGACAAGGAGAGGTCTTTTCGCTCAGTCCAATCCAAGGTTTTTGCAGGCGACAAAACTGTAAGCATAAGTTTCTCCTCAAACTCCAATGGAACATAGGGGCGCAGCGATGCGGCTCAAGCCTCTTGCAAAATCTCTAAGAACGCATCGGCGAACCGCTCTGCGCGCCGATCACCTAAGATCTGCACGAGCGCCGATTTCTCCGTTGGTTTGCGCTGGACAACCCGTGCCAAAAGGGAAGCCGAGCAGGAGAGCGGTTTTTCGATTCCGGTGTCACCCCGCGCTAAACGGGCTTGCGCTTCAAGCAGCTGATCATAAAGCGCACCCCCGGTTTGGCCTGCTAGAGCTTTGCGTTTGGGGTGCACCTTGGGAGCGTCTTGGGTGACAACGTCAAGAAACGCGGTGCCATAGGTCGCAAGTTTTTTTGCACCCACACCGGGAATATTTGCCATTTCATCGAGTGAGGAAGGGCGGGCTTCGGCCATGGCAATCAGAGTTCGATCGTTAAAGACGATGTAAGCGGGGACATTTGCCGCCTCTGCCAGTGCCCGCCGCTTGGCTTTCAGCGCAGATAGAAGCGGTGCGTCTTCGTCGCTGACCAGTCGTTTTACAACAGGCCCTCGCTTTTCTTGACTGATCGTGTCTTTGCGGAACGTCAGCGTTTCTTCATCCCGCAAGACACCGCGTGCGCCAGGCATAAGCCGCAAAGCGCCATGGCGCTCAGGATCCGGGCGCACAAGATCGAGCCCAAGCATCTGCCTGAAAATTGCTTGCCATTCCCGCGCGGAATACTCTTGGCCAACGCCAAAGGTCGGAAGCTGATCATGTCCGCGGGCGCGCACTTTTTCCGTTGCGCGCCCCAATAAAATATCGATGAGATGACCTGATCCAAAATACTCACCTGTACGGTAGACAGCTGATAGTGCTTTTCGTGCGGCAGTTGTGCCATCAAAAAGCTCAGGGGGTTTTGAACACAGATCGCAGCCGGAACATTTGGTCTCTGAGTCTCCAAAATAATTCAGGAGGGTCGCCCGCCTGCACACCTGCGCTTCGGCCAAGCCCAAGAGCGCATTCAAGCGGCCATGATCGGCAATGCGCCGTTCTGGCGGTGCCAAGCCTTCGTCAATCTGAGCGCGCCGCAGTCTGATGTCTTCCGAGCCGTAAAGCGTGAGCGCTTCAGCTGGCGCACCGTCGCGCCCTGCCCGACCAATCTCTTGATAGTAAGCTTCAATGGATTTGGGTAAGTCCGCGTGCAAAACCCAACGAATATCGGGTTTGTCGATGCCCATGCCAAAAGCAACCGTGGCGACAACAATCAGCGCATCCTCTTGCTGAAACCGCATTTCGACAGCCCGCCGTTCTTCCGCATCCATGCCTCCGTGATAATGGCAGGCTTCGCGACCGGCCTCGCGCAGAGCTTTGGCAAGACTTTCTGTTTTCGCGCGCGTAGCTGCATAAACGATCCCGGATTGCCCGTCTCGTGCAGTCACGAAGCGCAAAACTTGTTTGCGCGGGCTTTGTTTGACGGCGAAGCCCATGTGAATATTGGGGCGATCAAAGCCATGCAAAAAGAGTTTCGGGGGTTCACCGGCAAAGAGTTTTTGAGTGATTTCGTCGCGTGTCTCCTGGTCAGCCGTGGCTGTGAAAGCAGCGAGCGGCACACCGAGTCGTGCCCGTAGGTCCCCAATTTTGAGATAGTCTGGCCGGAAATCATGCCCCCATTGGCTCACACAATGCGCTTCATCTACGGCAATCAGCGACACCTGGGCTTGCGAGAGCATCCGCTGTGTGGCGATGGAGGCCAATCGCTCTGGCGCGATGTAAAGCAGCTTGAGCCACCCTGCCTCAATGCCGTCGTACACGGCTTGAGTTTCTTCTTCTGTGTTACCCGAGGTGAGCGCACCAGCGGCAACCCCCGAAGCTTGCAAACCGCGCACCTGATCCCGCATCAAAGCAATCAAAGGGGATATCACAACCGTCAAGCCGTCAAGGCACAGAGCTGGCAGTTGAAAGCACAAAGACTTGCCCGCACCCGTTGGAAGCACAGCAAGCGTGTTTTGCCCTTCGATCACAGAAGCAATGATCTCTTCTTGGCCGGGCCGAAAGGCGTCGTACCCAAAAACATCCTTCAGCAACAAAGCTGGGTCTGGCATTGAGGTCCTGCTCAGGTTTGTTTTTTACCGCTTATTGACCCCTTTCTGACATGTGCAATTGCGTGAAACAAGCGAGGATCGCCCACAATCCAACGCCCAAAGCACCTCCAACAAGATCATTGATCGCAAATGTGCCGTGGCGCGCATAGGGCCCTAAGAAAGGCACATCAGACAGCATGGGCGCAAAGGCTGACACTTGGGTCAGCTCAAAGCCGCTTAGGATCGCTACAAGAAGCACGCCTTCAAAGACGCGCAACCTTCCCCCGCTCGGCCAACTCCACAGCGCCGCAAAGGCAAAGGCATGGGCAAAGGCTGGCCAAGGCCCCCAAACGCCGAGACCCATTTCCCGCAAAGGGTACACCATTGCACCGCTGAGAAAGATCAAACCCGCAAAGGCGTAAAGCATGCGCATGGCGCCTATCTAACGCCAGGGCCTTAAATAGGCGTGAATTTAGGAGGCTAAGGCTTTCGCATAAAGCGCAGCGGCCGCCACGCTGGCCACACGTGAGTTTGCATCATCCGCGCGTGAGGTCAGGATCACAGGGCACTTCGCCCCGAGCACCAGACCGGCTGTTTGCGCGCCTGCGGCAAAGGTCAAAAGCTTCACCATCATGTTGCCCGCTTCCATGTTGGGCGCCAGGATGATGTCGGCTTTGCCTGCAACGGGAGACGTAATCCCTTTGGTCGCGGCTGCTGCTTCGTTCAAAGCGTTGTCCATCGCAAAGGGGCCGTCGACAAAGCCGCCTTTGATCTGACCGCGATCTGCCATTTTAGCCAAGGCGGCGGCCTCAAGCGTGGTGGGCATTGCCGGGTTCACGGTTTCAACCGCGGAGACAACAGCCACTTTGGGCGCCTCAACGCCAAGCGCTTTTTGCAAGTGAATGGCGTTTTGCGCGATATCCACTTTCACCTTCAGGTCGGGCGCGATGTTGATGGCCGCATCCGTAATTGTGAGCATGCGATCAAAGCCGGGGATATCCATGACAAACACATGGCTGATCTGCCGCCCCGTGCGCAGCCCGCCGTTGCTCGTGAAAATCGGCCGCAAGAGCTGATCTGTGTGCAAATGACCTTTCATGATCACGGTTGCTTTGCCCTCATGGACCATTTCAACCGCGCGTTTGGGCGCGGCGGCATGGCTTGGCTCATCGATGATCTCAAACCCATCGAGGGTTTTGCCCAGCTCACCAGCAGCGGCCTGCATTTTTGCCGCGTCACCGATCAGAATAGGCGTAATGAGATCCAGTTCAGCAGCCATCAAGGCGCCACCCAAGGCATTGGGTTCTTCGGGGCTTACAACCGCAACAGGGGCGGTTGGCAACGCACGCGCCATCTCACAGAGTCGCGCGAAATGCGGCAGAAGGCCTGTTGTGGTGGTCATAACCTTTGGTCCTTCGTGGATTAGAAGAAAAGTCCCGCATTGTTTTGCAGAATAATACGGATCACGATAAGGCCAATAAACGCGACCAATGGCGCCAGATCGAGCCCACCAGTGGCGGGCAAAAATCTGCGGATTGGCGCATAAATGGGCTCAAGCAATCTGTTTAGCCCGTACCAAATTTGCGCAACAATCGGTTGGTGAAGGTTGAGAACTTGAAAGCTGATCAACCAACTCATGATGATATGTGCAATCATGATGAAATAGGCGACATCCAGAAGCAGCATCAGAATTTGGTAAAGGGATTGCATAGGGTCTCTTTCCTCGTGTGGTTGATGGGCTAGGTAAGCGCCGCGCGCCTGCAAAGCAACTCTTGCAATTCATCTCAATTGAGCGCAAATTTAAGTGACGTTAACGTAAACGTAAAGGAATTGCCATGTATCCCGCCCTTCGGATGAGCCTAGAAATGTGGCGCGCCGGACGTTTGCCTGCGCTTAACTTAACAGACACGCATATCAGCCATCACCGCTGCTGGCCTTGGGATATTGATGCTTTTATCGAGCTTAACCACGGACGCGCGCTCACCTTGTATGATCTCGGCCGCATCCCCCTCGCCCGCAGGGTTGGCTTGGTCGATGTTCTCAAGCGCAAAAAATGGGGGCTCACAATGGCGGGCGCCCATGTGCGCTACAGACGTCGGGTGCGGCCTTTTGAAAAAGTTGAGATGCGCAGTCGCGGCCTGTGCTGGGACGCCCGATTTATCTACATTGAGCAAAGCATGTGGAAAATCGATGGGGAATGCGCCAGTCATATTCTTTACCGCTCCGCAGTGACGGGAAAGTCTGGGATTATCCCGCCCGCTGAGGTCCTCGCTGAGTTGAACATGGCAGAAACCCAAAGCCCCGAAATGCCAGATTGGGTGAGCGCTTGGATTGAAGCCGAAGCCACCCGCCCTTGGCCGCCAAATATGTGAATTCAGAAACTTCGTGACGTCATAAGCGAGCTTTCGCTTGCCATAGCGGCGCGAGGGGCGTTTTATGCGCGTGGGAATGAGGCCCCGGGAGGGGATATATGGAAGCCAATACGCGCAAGCGAATTTGGGGCTGGATGGCGTTCGATTGGGCGACACAGCCTTTTTACACGCTCGGCCTGACGTTTATCTTCGGGCCGTATTTTGCCGATGTGGCTCAAACGCTCTTTTTGTCTGAGGGCTTGGCCCCCAATGAAGCTAAGGCCAAAGCACAATCGGTTTGGTCTTGGGGGCAAATGTTTGCTGGCCTCTTCATTGCCTTTCTCGCGCCCATCATAGGAGCATACGCGGATAGCACCGGCCGACGCATGCCCTGGCTCATTTTCTTTTCCATCATCTATGCGGTGAGCGTTTGGATGCTTTGGTACATGTCGCCGGACGGCGCAGCCTTGTGGTTCTGTTTGTTTGCCTTTTGCATCGCCTTTGTGGCCGCGGAATTCGCACTGATCTTCACCAATGCGCTTTTGCCGTCGCTGGGCACACAAGACGAAATCGGCAAGATCTCGGGAGACGGTGCGGCTTTGGGCTATTGGGGTGGGCTTCTCTCGCTCGTTATCATGCTCTTGTTTTTCTTCGAGCTGGATGAAGGGCGCACAATTCTTGGCAACGCGCCGCCCTTTGGGTTGAACGGGGAAGCCCGCGAAGGCACCCGCGCTGTCGGGCCCTTCATTACCATCTGGTTTGTGATCTTTATGATCCCTTACTTCCTCTACGTACGAGATAACGCGACCCCCAACCGCCAAGGCGGGCTAAAAAGCGCGATCAACGATCTAAAGACATCGCTGAAAAACGTGGTTAAGCGGCCAAGCCTTTTTGCCTTTTTGGGCAGCTCGATGCTTTACCGCGACGCTCTCAACGCACTCTATGCCTTTGGTGGCGTTTATGCCGTGCTCGTGTTGGATTGGACCCTAATTCAGATCGCGATCTTTGGAATCTTAGGAGTTGTGACTGCCGCAATCGGGACAACCGTGTCGGGCAGATACGACCGCAAACTCGGCCCACGTCCTGTGATCACCTTCCATGTTCTCGTGCTGGTCTTGGTCTCTCTAACAATCGTTGCCACGTCTCGAACTAGCTTCTACGGCATCGCATTGCCGCAAGGGTCCTCTATCCCTGACCTTACACTCTATATCTGCGGCGCTTTGATCGGCAGCTCCGGCGGCGGTCTTTATGCGGCCTCACGCTCTATGATGGTGCGCCACACCCATCCTGAACGCCCCACAGAGGCCTTCGGTCTTTTTGCACTCTCCGGCAAAGCAACGGCCTTTTTAGCGCCAATGCTAATCGGTCTCTTCACAACTGTGTTGCAAGACGCCCGTTTGGGCTTTGCGCCGGTAATTCTGCTTTTCCTCGCGGGACTGTTCTTGTTACGCTGGGTTGAGCCGGAAGGGGACCATCAGACCTGGTCAAAAGAGGCGATCCCAGCGCCCTGACTATCCCCAACGGTCCGACCTATATGAGGAAGGGCAGAGCAATGTTCAGGATACTTCTAAGCTTCTTTGTAGCCATGCTGATCGCAGGGAACCCACTTTCCGCCACGGCTGCGGAACCTTTGGCGAAAGAACTTTTCGGGGCGAAACCGAAAGCCTCAAAAGGCAAACCTCGCGCTTACGGCAGTTACGCAAAGGGTTGTATGGCAGGTGGCGTGCAACTGCCCGAAACCGGGCCAACCTGGCAAGCCATGCGGCTCTCACGAAATCGCAACTGGGGGCACCCCGAGGTTATTGATTTCGTTAAAGATCTCTCACGCTTTGCTGCGCGCCAGAAAGGCTGGGAAGGGCTCTATGTGGGCGACATAAGCCAGCCCCGCGGCGGTCCAATGCTCACAGGTCATCGCAGCCATCAGATTGGGCTCGATGCAGACATTTGGATGCTCCCGCCAGAGAGATTAAATCTCAGCCGGCGCGAACGCGAAAACATCTCCTCGATCTCCATGCGGCGTGCGCAGGGCGCTTTCACCAATGATCGTTGGTCAAAGCAGCATATGGCGATCCTGCGCAAAGCGGCGAAAGACAAACGCGTGGCCCGCATCTTCGTTTTTCCAGGCGCGAAGATAGCGATGTGCAAGGCCGAGAAAGGCAATCGCGATTGGCTTCGAAAAATTCGGCCATGGTACGGCCACCACTACCATTTTCACGTGCGTCTAAATTGCCCTAAGGGATCTTCGGGGTGCGTAAATCAAGCCGCACCGCCAGCCGGGGACGGCTGCGCAGATGCTCAGGTTTGGGTCAATAACATTCTCAATCCACCACCCCCCGACCTCAACGCCAAACCGCGCCCACCGCGTCGCGAATACGTTTTGTCTGATCTGCCTCAGCAATGCTCCGCCGTTCTTTCGCAGCCCTAATTTGGCTGTACTCAGCGCTCGCCGGACTGGCTGACGAAGACATCAGCTGGTCCCGTTTGGACCTCGACACCGAACTTGGCCTGCAAGGTCTATCCGGCTTAGAGGTGAGTTCTGATGGGTCAAAACTGCATCTGATCAATGACAAAGCGCAGTATTTCTACTTAAAACTCACCCGGGAAAACGGGGTTCTGTCGGGCTACGACGTAAAAGCGCAAAACGAATTTAGCGGCACACAAGGTCGCCAAATCACGCCCTATTCGTCTGATAGTGAAGGTTTGGCTTGGCGCGAAGGTGGGCCTGTTTTCGTGTCTTTTGAAGGCTGGGCACGGGTTTGGCGCTATGACACACCGCAAGAGACAGCGCTCTATGTGCCGCGCATGGACCGCTTTGAGGATATGAAATCCAACGGCTCTTTGGAGGCGCTCGGCATTGCACCCGATGGTGCCCTTTTTACAATCTCTGAGCGCCACCGGCACCGCAAACTACACTATCCGATGTTTCGCTATCACCAGGGCACTTGGGAGATCCCGTTTTATATTCCGCGAAGCGTCGCTTTTGCGCCTGTTGGAATGGATATCGACGACGAAGGGCGGATCTATTTGCTCGAGCGCAGTTTTCAAAACTACGCCTGGCGCTCTCAAGTGCGCCGCTTTGCGCTTGATGGATCGGGTGGAGAAATCCTCTTTCGCTCGGACTACGGCGAACATGACAACCTCGAAGGCCTCACGGTTTGGCGAGACGACACCGGGGCTTTGCGCCTGTTGATGGTGTCGGACAATAATTTCACGGAACTGCAAACCAGCGAGTTTGTTGAGTATGTTTTGCCCAATTAGCCTTGCGCGTATGGCCTCGGGCTTTTAGAGAGCAGCCTGCGCATCGTGGATGTGCCCAAGTCTCCGAGCACCTTGTAAAAACGGAATACAGATATGCAACGCTCTCACCTGCCCGGCATTATTGCTATGGCGGCCATTGTGGTCGCTTCTAACATCCTTGTTCAGTTTTTGCTGGGCGACTGGCTCACATGGGGAGCCTTTACCTATCCCATCGCCTTTCTTGTGACGGATCTGATGAACCGGCTCTATGGCGCGCGTGCAGCACGACAAGTGGTGTTCATTGGCTTTATCGTTGGCGTCTTCTGCTCCTTGATCGGCACTCAGATCATTGGGGAGTTTGGCCCGCTCGTGACCTTCCGCATTGCGGTTGGGTCTGGTTTGGCCTTTCTCACCGCTCAACTCGTGGACGTGTTCATCTTTGATCGGTTGCGGAGCGGCCAGTGGTGGAGCGCGCCCTTGGCCTCCACATTGGTGGGATCAACGCTTGATACAGCGCTCTTCTTCACCATCGCCTTTTCGTCTCAGCTCACCCTGCTGGAGCCCGAAAACGATGTGAGCTGGGCCAATGATGCTGTGCCGCTCTTGGGCCAAGGGCCGGTGCTGCCACTCTGGGTTTCGCTGGCCGTTGCCGATTGGGTGGTCAAATTGAGCTTGGCTCTGCTTGCCCTGATCCCGTTTCGCGTGATCGTGAAGAACTGGCAGGCCAAGGCGGCTTAAAAACTGCGAAAAACCTTTTGACTTTGCGCCAATCTATGCCACCTTTGGAATAGGTTGAAACAAAATGAAAAGGAGGTGATCCAGTGATCAGAGAAACATTGGAGCGAGGTGTTGGAACAATTCGGGAGCGTGCCCTCTAAGGCGGCCCTTAGCGGCGCAGCCGCCCCGGGTCGGATCTGAGAGATCCTAACCGACCCCACCTCCACGATCTCGAAAGGGCCGTCCATTCAGTTGGGCGGCCCTTTTTTGATTTTGCAATCTGGGTATGACAACGTCATACGCCCAGGCATACGCAAAACATACGTGGTATGATGGTCCTGATATGCGGATAAATGACCAAATAGAGATTGCGGAATGGGAGCTCACTGAAAGCTTCATTCGCGCCTCTGGGCCTGGTGGGCAAAACGTCAACAAGGTCTCAAGCGCTGTTGAATTGCGTTTTGAAGCTGCGCGCTCGCCGAATTTACCTGCGCCCGTCAAAGCGCGGTTGAAGCGTCTCTCTGGTCGCCGCTGGACACGTGATGGCGCGCTTATTTTGAAAGTTCAGGATACACGGAGCCAAGTGCGAAACCGGGAAATCGCGCGAGAGCGCTTGCGTGATTTGATTTTGCAAGCCCTTGAAAAACCAACGAAACGCCTGCCAACTCGGCCTACTTTGGCCAGCAAACGCCGCCGCCTAGATGCTAAATCTGCCCGAAGTTCGCTCAAAACCCTTCGTGGGCAAGTGCGAGATCTCGACTAAACTAAAACCTCTTGGCGCGTCTGTGCACCAACGCCGAAAACGCGTTTGTAGCGCTCGATCTGATCTTGGGGCCCCATCGCTTTGTTTGGATTGTCGCTCAGCTTGACAGTTGCGCGCGCGTCCGCTGCGACGGCTTTGCAAACCAGTGAGAAAGGCGCCAATTCGTCACTTTCCGTTAAGCCTCTGAAATCATTTGTTAAAAGCGTACCCCAGCCAAAACTTGGGCGCGCGCGGCCTTGGAACTTTAGATGCAAATCAAGGATTTTTTCAACGTCTAAACCGTCTGAGAAAATGATGAGTTTTTCCCGCGGATTCTCACCTCTATCGCGCCACCATTGTATCGCCGTCTCTGCCCCAACTTCCGGGTCGCCGCTATCAATTCGGATCCCTGTCCAGGTCGCAAGCCAATCAGGTGCGCGGTTCAAAAAACCTTCAGTGCCATAAGTGTCTGGCAAGATAATACGCAGATTTCCGTCGTGTTCTTTTTGCCATTCCGACAACACAGTATAGGGTGCTTGAGCAAGATCTTCGTCCGTCTCAGCCAAGGCGGAATAGACCATCGGTAATTCATGAGCATTTGTTCCAATGGCCTCGAGGTCTCGATTTTTAGCGATCAAGCAATTGGATGTGCCTAGAAAACTCTCTCCAAGGCCCTCGACCATGGCTTGGACACACCAGTCTTGCCATAAAAAGCTATGGCGGCGGCGTGTCCCAAAATCAGCAATCCGCAAATAATTGTGCTCGCGCAAAGCCTCAATCTTTGTCCAGAGCTTCGTCATCGCTCTCGCATAAAGAACCTGTAGCTCAAACTTGCCGAGCTCCTTGAGAACCGCGCGCCCTCGCAGCTCCATAATGACAGCGAGAGCGGGGATTTCCCACATCATCACCTCTGGCCAGGCCCCTTCGAAGGTGAGTTCATATTGATCGCCAACACGTTCGAGATGATAGTCCGGAAGGCGTAAGCCTTCGAACCAGCTCATAAAATCTGAGCCGAACATCTGCCGTTTTCCATAAAACGTATTGCCGCGCAGCCAGGTACTTTCGCCGCGCGTTAGAGAAAGAGAGCGAATATGATCAAGTTGTTCACGCAATTCCACTTCATCGATTAGGTTTGCTAAAGGCACGTGCTTGGAGCGATTGATTAAGCTGAAAGTGACGTTTGTGTTTCGCTTGTGCCGGTAAACAGACTGGCACATCAGAAGTTTATAAAAGTCTGTGTCGATCAAGGATCGTACAATCGGATCCAACTTCCACTTATGGGTCCAAAAACGCGTTGCGATATCAACCATAGGCATTTCACTCCACAGACCGTACGAGGAAAGCTTAACCTTGTTCTTGGAGCGGGGAAATCAGAAAGAAGCCAGCGCGCATTGCGCTTTCGAAACTGCCCTAGGCAGCGCGAAACTGCAAAGCAAGTTGAATTTCTTCTATAACCCCTTTACGAGAGACAGGCTTGGTTAAAAAGCCTGTCATACCCGCTTCAATGCAAGCTTTGCGGTCATCTTCAAAAGCATTTGCTGTTAAAGCAATGATGGGACAAGCATCGCGCGCCGCATCTTCTTCCCAAGCACGAATGGCGCGTGTGGCCTCAAGCCCATCTTTTCGCGGCATTGAAACGTCCATCAAGATCAAATCGGGCGCAAGGGATTGGTATTTTTCAATCGCAATCTCGCCATCTTCGGCAAAATGCACATCGAGTCCTGTTGGCTTTAAGTATTTCTCAATTAGCAATCTGTTGGTACGATTGTCTTCGGCTACCAAGACCCGGCACCCCTCCATTTGTGTAGAGCTGTTAAAAGGGACATTTTGGGATTGTGACGTTGAAACTAACTTCGTTTGTGGCAGTGGTAAATCCAAAACAAATTCTGATCCTACGCCAAATTCTGATGTGAGTGAGATTTCGCCTCCCATGGCCTGCGCAAGCTTCTGCGAAATAGACAATCCAAGACCTGTGCCGCCAAATCGTCTTGAGGTGGAAGATTCTGCCTGTGAGAAGGCATCAAAGATGGCGGCAACCCGGTCTTGAGCGATGCCTATGCCGCTATCTCGGACCCGAAAGCGCATTCTGTGCTCGGCGCCTTCTCCAATAGAGTCCACTGTCAATTTCACCTCGCCATCTTTGGTGAACTTCACAGCATTTCCGAGCAGATTGAGTAAAATCTGCCTCACGCGGCCATCATCACCCGAAACGCCTAGGCTCTCATCGAAGGGGCATTCGAATTGAAAGCCAATACCTTTCTTCAGGGCTAAGGGGCGAATAAGTTCGACGCTTCTTTTGGCACAAATAGCAGGCGAAAATGGTTCAAGCGCGGTCTCATATTTTCCGGCTTCAAGCTTGGTATAGTCCAGAATATCATTGATGATCGTCAACAAAGCTTGACCAGATTCAGTGATGGTATCGACCAAAACGCGTTGTTCAGAATTCAACTCCGATGCTACAAGAAGATCGGCCATACCCAAAACGCCATTCATCGGCGTCCGGATTTCATGGCTCATGGTTGCCAGAAATGCTGTTTTTGCCGTTGCCGTATTTTCGGCCTCTTCCCTGGCGCGCGCGAGTTCAGCTTCGCGCTCTTTAGCGACACTGATATCTCGTTCGACACTCACGGTGCATTCAAGCTCACCGCTCTCTGAAAAAATCGGAGTTTGGTTGACCTCAACCCAGCGCTCCTCCCCTTTTCTGTTCAAATTGAGGACATCCGCTCGGCATGGCAGGCCATTCAGCTGAGCCTTTACTAATCTCTCAATGACGTCTTCATCGGTTTTGGGACTGTTTAGAAAACCTGGTGACTCACCGATGACTTCGTCAGCTGCGAACCCAGTGCTTTGAACAAAGGCTTCGTTGACCCACTCAATCTTGCCATCTGCGCCGACGATAATAACCATATCCTGCGCATCCTCTGCAACTTTGGCCAAGCGACGCACGCGTTGCGTTGCGGCAATCAGGTTTGCGTTTGCACGCTTGAGTTCTTCGGTTTTGGAGAGGATATCGCGCTCAAACAGGAGATTATTCTCAGATTGCCGACGCGCATGCTTGAGAAACGCAACTACCATATAAAACAAAATCGCAGTCGCAAGGCCGTCGAATATATGGCGTGTATCTCCGTCATGAATACCTGCCGCATAGGAAATCGTGGCCAATAAGAGCCCAAATCCCATGACAATCGCGCGGGCAATAGAGGCGCCTGGAAAAACGGCGTAGAGCATGCCGACATCCCACATCGCCCCTGATGCAAAGGCCATGGCAAAAAACCAGGCCTCTTTGGGAGCGAGGATAACCGTGGAGAAAATAGCGACCGCAACAGTTGCGCCCTGAAAGGCTGCGCTTACCAGCGCAATAGAGCGCAAGCGGTAGACATCTTCATCTTGCGTGTTGCGCTTCAAAATCCACTTCAGGACGAGAAAATCAACGATTTCTCCGAGAAGCACGACTCCGAAAATGAGCAAGCCAATTTGAGCCGACAGAACAAACGACAGAGCGCCGCCGCCAGCGACTGTGAGGATCTGCCGCGCAGGCATGTGGCGCACGCGGCCGCGGCAATAGCGCAGGAAACGCCCTTGCGGGGATTGGCGCCGATCAAAATGGGCGAGATCTGTATGCCGTATGCCTGCGCGTTTTACCATTACCACTCCAGCCAAGGTGCCTGTGCCCCGGCGAGAGTGTCATGACGCAAAATAGTTTTTGCCGCGTTAATTCCGGTCGTTAGACTGAAACACCAAGTGCTTTCATGTCGTCTATCGCCGTTTTTAACGAGCCTTGCATATCGATCCCGCGGCAGAGCTCCAGATCAACTCTGACATCGAAACCGAGCTTGGCTGCATCTTGGGCGGAGTAATTCACACAAAAATCAGTGGCCAATCCGACGAGTGTCAAAGAGGTAAAGCCGCGCGTTTTGAGATAGCCTTCAAGGCCTGTGGGCGTGCTGCGATCATTTTCAAAGAAAGCAGAATAGCTGTCGACTTCGGGACGGAAGCCCTTGCGGATAGTCAAATCTGCCTGTGTTGTGTCCAAACCGGGGTGAAAGGCCGCGCCGTGGGATCCGATAATGCAGTGATCTGGCCAAAGAACCTGTGCTCCATACGGCATCTCAATTAGCTCAAGTGGCGCTTTGCCTGGGTGACCCGAGGCAAAGGAAGAATGGCCCTCGGGATGCCAATCTTGGGTTAATACAACAGCGCCAAACTTACTCATTATAGCATTGATACCGCCGATGATCTGATCGCCTTCGGCCACTTCTAATGCACCGCCCGGGCAAAAATCATTCTGTACATCAATGACAATTAAAGCTTCGAAATTCGATGACATGGCGCGCTCCTTTAATCTAAAGTTTCGGTAAACATGCCCGCAAAGCCCGTCAATGAGCCATACCTGAGCGCTTGTGACTTGCGAAGACGTTGCTGGATGCGTAAGTGCGCAGCGCCATGTACACAATCGCAGCCCTCTATCAGTTCACAGAATTTGAAGATCCAGCCACCTTGAGGCCTGGTGTTTTAGCAGCCTGCCAAGAATTTGGGATCAGTGGGACTTTGTTGCTGGCGCCTGAGGGGCTCAATGGTACCCTTGCGGGGTCTCGCGAAGGCATCGCGCAAATTATAAGCTACCTAAAGAACTTACCTGGCTGCTCCGATCTTGAATGGAAAAAAAGCCATTCGATTGACCCACCCTTCAACCGGATGAAAGTGCGGCTGAAAAAAGAGATCGTAACGATGGGGCAGCCCGACGTTCGGCCAGCTGATCGCACAGGCCACTACGTCGATCCAAAAGACTGGAATGCACTTATCTCGCAAGACGACGTCGTGACAATCGACACGCGTAATGACTATGAAGTTGCCATTGGCAGCTTCAAAGGCGCCGTTGATCCGGAAACGCAGAGTTTTGGAGAGTTTCCAGAATGGTGGGCAAAAAATCGTAACCGTTTTGAAGGCAAACGGATCGCGATGTTTTGCACGGGTGGCATCCGCTGCGAAAAGTCCACAAACTATCTATTGGGCCAGGGTGAGGAGGAGGTCTTCCACCTTAAAGGCGGTATTTTGAAATACCTTGAGGAGGTCCCTGAACCCGAAAGCCTTTGGCAGGGAGCGTGCTTTGTTTTTGACAGCCGCGTGTCTGTTACCCATGGGCTCAAAGTTGGCGAACACGCCCTTTGCTATGCGTGTCGGAGACCTTTGGAACCCGCAGACCTTCTCCGCGAGAGCTATGAGGAAGGCGTGTCTTGTCACCTTTGCATTCATGAAACCAGCGCGTCAGACAAAGAGCGTTTTCGCGAGCGCCAAAAGCAAATTGCACTCGCCAAAAGTCGAGGCGTCTCTCATATCGGCCCAAGCGAAACTTGAGTTCTAGGAATTTGGTACGCCGGCCTTGGCTAGACCTTCGAGGAAATGCCTGCCTCCAGCCGTTTCAAGACCTGGGTAGCCTGAAGCCTTGAGACCTTCGATGGAGAAGTTTGGCTCCACCGAGTTGAGCTTCTCAAGATACAGTTCCGCTGCATCGATATTTTCCAAGTGCGCCATGCTGGACACCAAAACGCGCAAAAGTGAGTTGAACTGTGGACGCTCTGACAAGGCGTATTTGGCAGCTTCCACAGCCAAGACATGCTCACCCGCGAAGCAAGCCGAAATGGCGCGAGAGGTCTCGAAATAGTAGCGATAGGGGCTAAACTGCCCCAAGTGGCATGCCCAACGCGCCATGGAAAGCGCAGGTCGTGGTTGACCCGCATAGGTATGCAGCATGGAATAGAGATCCCACGCGAGAGTTTGCGTTGGATTTTGCCGCAAGGCCGTTTCAAACAAACCAGCAGCGAAATCGTACTCGCCAAAGAGATAGCTGTGAACGTGTGCCACGAGGGCTGAGATCAAAGCATTGTCAGTGGAAAGCTCGCGGGCGAGTGCCGCATGTTCCTGGGCGCGCTCAATCAGGTCACTGTCTTCAAACCGAAACCGTTGGCCAATTTGGAAGGTGATCAGGAAGGCCATAAGCGCGTGGGCTTGTGCGGCGTTTGGTTGGTCCTTCAAACCTAGATTTAGGATTTCTTCAGCCGCTTTGAGATCATCACGGCTCAATTCGAGCATGCGTGATAAAGCTGTGGCGCCGCGAAAACGTCCGCTGGCGCTCTCATAAGGTGCTGGACCAACAAAGAACGCCATGAGCTGGTCAACAGCTCCGCGCACGAGGTTGTGGGTCATGGTGGGGTCCGCGTTGCGCACAGTTCCCGGGATCTCGACGTCCGAGTGCCAACTACGTCCTTCACCAACGCCTTCAAATACTTGAACAAGAGCACGCTGCGCGTCGTTGCCAGAGAAGTAAGTGAAGCTCACGGTAGCTTGGTTGGCTTTAGCATCAACGTCATTTTCGCTGTTGGGGATCACCATAAGATCCCCAGCGCTTTCAGGACTTAGGATGGTGAAGTCACCAACTTCCCGCAGCGAGCGCACGAGCGTTGCCTGAGTCGCATTTGCAAGTTGAAGTCCAAGCTTGGGATCGTTCAAAAACCGAGGTGGTCTGAGAATAACCGGCCAATTGCCTCGTGCTATGTTTTCCTTTGGCGCTTCGGCGCGCGCAGCTACTGGAGAAGCGGGTGCAAGAGGGCGCTGAACGTCGTTGCTTTGAAAGCGCTGGAGCCAAAGCTCAAGTTCTGAGACCCGCCAGCTTTGAAATTCTGCGTCGTTGATATCCAGGTCTTCAAGGAAATGATCTTCGCCCGCGGGTCCGGTGAAACCGCTGTCCGAAAGCTCGGCTTCGCCTTTAAGGGCTTGCATCAGATCAATGTCAACAACATCAAGATTAAGCGTGACTGTGTTCTGATCCGTTTGAAAGGCGCGTGTCTCGATGGGACCGAGCGACCGGCGAATTTCCAAAAGGCTTTGGCGTAAACTCGCAGCAGATTGAGCTTCGGATTTGTCAGACCACAGCTTATGGCGCAGCCAAACGCGGGACCGGGCTCCGCGTGGCGCGAGCGCTAACATCGCAAGCACCGCCCGAGACTTCTTCGACTTAGGCGCGAGCTCAGTCCCATCTTGCCCAAGCAGCGAAAAAGGTCCGAACAGATAAAGCCTTAGCAGCGGATTTTCGGTCAACAATTTAGATTGCCCCAAGTGTTCTTTCATATGCACGCTGCCACCACTCAGCACAGCATATGCCCTGAGCTATGGTGTAGCGTTAAAAAAGTGTTAAGTCACGAAAACCTTGCGAAAAAATGACGAGATTAAGGCGCCAAGCTTTTAAAAATCTAGGTTCTCGACAGACAGGGCATTTTTTTGAATAAAATCTCTTCTGGGCTCAACGACGTCCCCCATGAGCTTGGTAAAGAGATCATCCGCTTCGGCCAAATCATCTACTTTCACTTGTAAGAGCGTGCGCGCATCGGGATCGAGCGTGGTTTCCCAAAGCTGGTCAGGATTCATTTCTCCCAAACCTTTGTAGCGTTGCAAGCTCAACCCTTTTTCACCCTCATCCAAAATCGCTTTCAGCAGACTTAGCGGGCCATGGATGACACTGCGGCGCTCTTTGCGCACCAATTCGGCAGGTCCTGCGTAAATCTCTTGCAGACTTTCCGTGAACGAGCCCGTTCGCCGCGCTTCGCCGGATCTGAGCATGGGCCCATCAAGAGTACGAACCTCTTCGACCCCGCGCAAAATACGGCTGAGCCGCATACCGTGATCTTGCGTCGGACGACCTTGCCAGCCTCTTTCATATTCCAATGCAATGAGATCGAGCCTACGGGCCACTTTGTCTGCAGTGCCTTGCAAATCTGCATCTATAACGCCTGGGACAAAAGCCCCAGCAATCGCGGCTTGCTCAAGAATGTGGCGCGGATAATGCGTTGGGAACGCGTCCAGAATGCGCTTGAGCTGACGCGCTTCTGTCACGACGCGACGCAAATCTTGACCTGCGATCTCCATGCCGGAGCTTAGCTGCAAAGTGGTGTCTTCGATTCCTTGATCGACCAGGTAGTCATCCAGTGCAGCTTGGTCCTTGAGATACACCTCAGACCGACCGCGTGCGACCTTATAGAGAGGAGGCTGGGCAATGTAGAGGTAGCCACCTTCGATCAGCTCCGGCATCTGCCGGAAGAAGAACGTCAGTAGCAACGTGCGGATGTGTGCGCCGTCCACATCAGCATCCGTCATAATGACGATCTTGTGGTAGCGCAGTTTGTCGATATTAAACTCGTCGCGCCCGATCCCGGTGCCAAGCGCCATAACGAGATTACCAATCTCTTGGCTTGAGAGCATCCGGTCAAAGCGCGCGCGCTCCACATTGAGGATCTTACCTCTGAGCGGCAGTACGGCTTGAGTGCGTCGGTCGCGGCCTGTTTGAGCAGAGCCGCCAGCGCTATCCCCCTCCACAAGAAACACTTCTGTTTTGGAGGGGTCTTTTTCGGAACAATCTTTGAGCTTTCCGGCCAAGAAGTTCACGTCCATAGCGGTTTTGCGCCGCGTGAGTTCTCGCGCTTTGCGCGCCGCTTCACGCGCAAGGGCCGCTTCAATGATTTTGCCAACAATCATCTTGGCCTCAGTGGGGTTTTCTTCAAACCATTCGCTGAGCTTTTCACCAACAAGCCCTTCCACAGCGGGCCGCACTTCGGAACTCACCAACTTGTCTTTGGTTTGCGAGCTGAACTTCGGATCGGGCACTTTGACCGAAAGGACGCAAGTGAGGCCTTCGCGTGCATCATCCCCGGTGAAATTCACTTTCTCGCGCTTCGCGATCCCAGTATCTTGCGCGTATTTCTGAATAGTGCGCGTCAGCGCGCCACGAAAGCCCGCCATATGGGTGCCGCCATCACGCTGTGGGATGTTGTTGGTAAAAGGCAGGACGTTTTCGTGGTAGCTGTCGTTCCACCACATCGCGACTTCCACACCGATATCGTCTTTGGTGCCTTCCACATAAATCGGCTCGGGCATGACGGACGACTTTGAACGGTCGAGATACTTCACGAACTCCTTCACGCCGCCTTCGTAGAAAAGCTCTGTTCTGAGCGCTTCTGCGGGGCGCTCATCCTCCAAGATGATCCGGACGCCAGAATTGAGGAAAGCCAATTCACGCAAGCGCTTCTCGAGCGTTTCAAAAGAGTAATCGAGGTTCGAAAAGGTGCTTGTTGAGGCCAAGAACCGCACTTCAGTGCCGGTTTCTTCCGTCTCGCCGATGACCTTGAGGTGCTCAGTTGTTTCACCGTGCTCAAAGCGGGCTTTGTGGATCTTACCGTCGCGCCAAACCTTCAGCTCGAGCCAAACCGACAGCGCGTTCACGACTGAGACGCCAACGCCGTGCAGGCCACCCGAAACCTTGTAGGAATTGCTGTCAAACTTACCGCCCGCGTGAAGCTGAGTCATGATCACTTCAGCAGCTGAGACGCCTTCTTCCTCATGGATGCCCACAGGAATACCGCGGCCGTTATCGCGCACGGAAATACTGGCATCTGCATGGATTTTTACGTTTACGTAATCAGCATGACCGGCCAAGGCTTCGTCGATGCCATTGTCGACGACCTCGTAAACCATATGATGCAGGCCGCTGCCATCATCGGTGTCACCGATGTACATGCCAGGGCGCTTGCGAACCGCCTCTAAGCCCTTGAGAACTTTAATAGAATCAGCGCCGTACTCTTCGGGATTTTCGCTCGGATCTGCCATGGCTTTTCACCTTCGTATTTTCCCCAATTTATAGGGGATTTCGAGGGTATTGTCACGCAAATCACACAACATTTTGTGGCGCGGTGGTTCTTATCACATGGCGGGTTTTTTAAGGTCTCTAAAGAAGGCCGTTCGCGCGACACTCTCGAAGTCTCAAGGGAGGTTTTCGCGTATTAAGTTTCTCGAGGACCCAAGTTATGTAAATGCGATCACAGCCCCGACCAAGATCAACAAATACCCCGAAACCGTGTTTATGCGCTTTAGGGTTTGCGGATCTTTGAGCACGGCACGGATCCGACCGACAAATCCCGCCAAGAGCAGATTTCCAAGCATCGGAATAACCATCGAAATCGCGCAGACCGCTGCGATATCCGCCCAGGTCAGAACCGTGAGGTCAAAAAAACCAGGCAATACGCCCATGTAAAACAATATCGCCTTGGGGTTTCCGATGATCACAGCGAGCCCCGCAACAAAGCCTGCGAGCATGCCGGGTTTTGTGAGGCGACTGTCCTCACTGAGGCCGGCGTCTGCATGCCGGATCAACAAAACCCCCATCGCGATGAACACAAGCACCGCGACGTACTTCATCACAAGCATTGCGCCTTCGATTTGATCAACGACCCAGGCCATGCCCAAAAGCGCCAGAAGCGCCCAAACGATATCTCCCAAGGCCACACCAACCGCCAGAGGCCAGGCAGATGAGAACCCACCCGACAAAGCACGCGCCGTCAAAGCCACCCAAACGGGTCCAGGGGTCAAAAAGAGAATAACCGTTGCGCCCGCGTAAACCAGAAGATCAAAAAAACTCGCGCTCACTTAATCTTTCCGTCTTCATCGAGTTCCCAAAACGGGTTGAAGGCATATTCCCAGATATGGCCATCTGGGTCTGCAAATGTCCCTGAATATCCACCCCAGAAAACCTTTTCTGGCCGTTTGCATTCCAACGCACCGCACGCCAGTGCTTCTTCGTAGGCCTTGTCAACTGCTTTTTCGTCAGAAAAATTCTGCGCCAAAGCCATCGCGCCATTGCCAAGGCTTTCAAAAGGTTTGTCGATGTCTTCGGCGTGTTTTGATTTTTTATAGAGACCAAATTTCGCGCCCTGCATGTCAAAGAACGCGGCGTGCTCGAGCTTCTCTTCTAAAACCCAGCCGATAGCCAGGTAGAAGTCTACGGCACGATCGAGATCTTCCACTGCAAGTGTAATCAGAGTGATGCGATTTTTGGGAAGGGTCATGCAATTTGCTCCACTTTTGAAATGCCGTTTGTGTCTGTCACGTTCAAATATCGCGCCCGGTCGCCAAGCGCCTCAAATAAGCTGCGCTCTGTGCCTGTCATCCAAGCCTGGGCTCCTAGGGCGCTGATCTCGTCATACAGCGCCGCACGTCTCGTCGGATCAAGATGGGCTGCGACCTCATCAAGCAACACAAGGGGCGCGTAGCCGAGGTCTTCCTTTAAAGCTCTCGCATTCGCCAAGATGAGCGAAATCAGTAATGCCTTTTGCTCACCCGTTGAACAGTCTTTTGCAGCCACGTCTTTGGCCTCGTATCTCGCTACAAGGTCTGATCGGTGTGGTCCAACTAAGGTCCGCCCGGCTTGTAAATCGCGTGGTCGGCTTTCTGCAAAGGCGCGCGCAAGATCCTCTGAGGCCTCGGAAAGATCCCCCTCAGTATCGACCAAGGTCAGCCCAGCGGTCGGAAAGGCGGTCTGAGCAGCCTCCTGAGCTTGGGTTAACCGCTCCACGGCCGCACGGCGGTGAGACACGATCAGAGAACCACTTTCCGCCATTTGCAGCTCGAGCGCTTTGTACCAATGCGCATCACGCACCTGGTCTTTGAGCAAGCGATTGCGCTCTCGCATCGCTTTTTCATAGGTCAGGATCATTTCGCCGTGTTGAGGCGTAAAGCTCAAAGTCATCCGATCCAAGAAACGTCGCCGCCCATCTGCGCCTTCGATAAACAGACGGTCCATGGAAGGGATCAGCCACAACACACGTGTCAGATCCGCCAGTTTGAGTTGACTGGCCGCTTTGCCATCTATTTTGAGCTGACGGGCTGTGTGAGCCTCACTCCAAGTCTCAATTTCGTGAGGACGTTCTAAAATCGACACCCGTGACGTAAGCTTCCAGCCCAGGGCTTCTGGGCGCCGCGTCATGTCTTCTGCAGACGCACGGCGCAGACCGCGCCCCGGGGAAAAGAGCGACACAGCTTCTAGGATATTGGTCTTGCCAGCGCCATTGGCCCCGGTGATGGCGATGGGTCGCGCATCGGTTTGAATTTCGGTGATTTGGTGCGACCGAAAATGAGACAGTTTTAGGCCGGTTAAAAACAACCCTGTCATCGCTCACATCTTTTTCTTGGCCAAAATACTCCCGCCGGAGGCATTCCGAACGGCGTTACACGCGCATTGGCATGACCACATAGACAGCACTTGTGTCATTGCCTTCGCGCATCAGCGTCGGATCGCCTGAGGAATTGAACAAAAATACCGCGTTTTCACGATCCACTTGGCTCGCAATCTCCAAAAGGTATTTGGCGTTAAAGCCAATCTCCAGCCGCTCGTCGCCGTAGGCCACGGCCAATTCCTCTTCCGCTGCACCGCTGTCTGGCGCGTTCACGGATAAGACCAACCGATCTTCATCCAAAGCCAGTTTTACCGCGCGCGAACGTTCAGAGCTGACGGTCGCCACCCGATCAACAGCCTTAGCGAAGTCGCTGGCGTCCACTTCAAGCTTGCGCGTGTTGGCTTGCGGAATAACCCGCGTGTAATCGGGGAAAGAGCCATCGATCACTTTGGATGTCAGCGTAATATCCTGGCTAGCAAAGCGAATTTTGGTCTCAGAGACGGATACAGCGATTTTAGCTTCATCGTCTTCCAACAGTTTGCGCAACTCACCAACGGTTTTACGCGGTACGATCACCCCTGGTAGATCGTCGGCACCTGCTGGCAGATCTGCATCAATGCGCGCAAGGCGGTGCCCGTCGGTGGCAACAGCACGTAAAACTGCGCCACCCTCACTTTCGGAGCGATGCAAATACACCCCATTGAGGTAGTAGCGCGTTTCTTCCGTGGAAATCGCAAATTTTGATTTATCAAAGAGCCGGCGCAGAACAGGCGCATCAGCTGAGAAATTTGATTGGTATTCCGATGATGCCATCACGGGGAAGTCTTCTTTGGGTAGCGTTGCCAAAGTGAAGTTTGAACGCCCCGCTTCTACCGTCAACCGGCCAGCTGCTGTGTCTTCGGTCAGGCTGACGAGTGCACCGTCCGGCAATTTGCGCACAATCTCATGCAGCGTAACGGCACTTACGGTTGTAGCGCCTGCTCGTTCGATCTGCGCATAAGCCGTATCTACCACCTCAATATCGAGGTCTGTGGCGCGAAACTGCACGCGTTCACCTTCTGCCTCAATCAGCACATTGGCCAAAATAGGAATGGTGTTGCGACGCTCCACAACTGATTGTGCTTGGGAAACCGCTTTGAGCAAAGCAGCGCGCTCGATGCTGAGTTTCATATCCCCGTTACTCCCCTGGATTGAGGGCCAAGATTTAGCGCCAATATTTTATGAGCAGATAGCCGTTGGGAAGGGCACAGTAGCCCATTCCCCACCGGGCTCAAGTCCTTATTAAAGATGGGGTACAGGTCAATCCCAAGCGCAAGTGAGATTAAGCCTCAAGCGCGCGGCGCAGAATTTCGAGATCATCCGCCAATTGGCTATCTGTTTGAGCCAATTCTTCTATGCGGCGAACGCCATGCATCACAGTTGTATGGTCGCGGTTTCCGAAGCGGCGCCCAATTTCTGGCAGAGACTTCGATGTCATTTGCTTGGCCAAATACATCGCGACTTGCCGTGGTCGGGCATAGCTGCGCAGGCGCTTTGGTCCCTGGATGTCACTCATTCGAATGTTATAGTGTTCACAGACTAGGCGCTGGATCTCTTCAATCGAAACCTTACGGTCGCTTTCTCGCAGGATGTCCGAAAGGCAGTCTTGTGCCAGTTCCAGGTTCACTTCACGCCCCACTAGGTGACCAAAGGCAAACAAACGCGTCAGGGCCCCTTCAAGGACTCGTACGTTTTTAGAGATTCGATGTGCCAAAAACTCCAGAACCCCATCAGCAATCTCAATACCAGGATACTGGTGAGCATATTGGTGAACCTTTGACTGCAAGATGCCCAAGCGCAGCTCGAAATCTGTTGGATGCAGATCCACTATCAAACCAGAGGACAACCGCGACTTTATACGCTCTTCGAGATCTTTGATCTCACCAGGCGCACGGTCAGCGGAAATAATGATTTGTTTGTTTGCGCTGACCAGGCTGTTGAACGTGTGGAAAAATTCCTCTTGGGTGCTGTCTTTGCCAGCGATAAATTGCACGTCATCGACCATCAGAATGTCGACTGTGTGAAACATCGCTTTGAAATCCATGGTTTTACGAAGCCGCAGCGCCTGGATAAAGCGGTACATAAATTGATCTGCGGAAAGATATAGCACGCGCAGGTCAGGCTGTTTGGCTTTTAGCTCATGGGCAATGGCATGCATGAGGTGGGTTTTACCCAAACCCACACCGCCATAGAGGAACAGAGGGTTGAAAACAGCAGGTCCACCCTCTGCCACGCGGCGCGCAGCAGCATGCGCCAAGTTGTTTGATTTCCCAACAACGAAGTTCTCAAAGGTGAAGCGGTTGTCGAGGTTCATGCCTGGCAGATCGTCATGCGATTTACGGCTTGGGGCACGCGCCGCTTGAGTCTCGTTTTTGACTGGTGATGCATTTGGGACAGTCTCGAAAGAGAGCCTCTGCGCGGGCAGACCTGCGTTGCAAAATCCGAGCAAGATCGCGTCTTGGAAGTTCTTTGAGACATAATCACCGATGAAAGGCGTTGGCGTTTCAAAGGTTACGACTCCCGCTTCAATATTCGAAAACCTGAGCGGAGCGATCCAATTGCTGAAATTGTTCGTGCCGACCGACTTCTTAAGCGTGTCTTGAATCGTGCCCCAAGTGTCTTGCGTCATGTATGCCCCCGTGCATCCGACTTTAATTATGTAACGAAGCTGCCAAACCTCGCATCGAACGCGTTCCACAAGTCTTCCCGGGACACACTTCGGACGTTGAAAAACGCCAAAGCTTGCAAAACCAAGCACACGACAACAGGGAGGGAGCGCGGAGAAGACCCCGCGCGCTCACGTAAGATCAGCAGTGCTGATCGCCATGTGCCGATTTCAGAAATCCGAACTATCCACTCATTTCGATGTTAGCCCCGAACATGAGGATTACTTCGGCCTTCTGGCTGTCCCCCCAGACAATGAATCGCTCAATACTGATAGCCTTTGCAGCCTAGGCACATCAACAGAACTTCGCCATTGACTCGTGAATTGATGGAGAGAATCTGTGCGACTGTTTGAGATCATTGAAGAAAAAAATGAAGCGCCCTTAAGAGGACGCTTTTGAAACCATAAGTTGTAAAACTGGTTTTGATTTCGCCTACGCGATCGCTTTCACGCGGCTGGCCAAACGTGACATTTTCCGTGACGCAGTGTTCTTGTGGTAAACACCTTTGGTCACGCCGCGCATCAGTTCTGGCTGGGCTGCTTTCAAAGCATTCGCGGCTGCATCTTTGTCACCAGTCTCAATCGCCTCTTCCACTTTACGCAAGAAGGTCCGAATGCGCGAACGACGCGCTTTATTTACTTGCAGGCGACGCTCGTTTTGGCGGGCGCGTTTTTTGGACTGAGGCGTATTAGCCATGGACAGACTCGCTTGGATTAGAATTTACAACTTGAAGCCGGGTCTTTAGGCCCGACTCATCTACCTGTCAACCGAAGGATGGGCACACACCGCAAAAAGTGGTCTTGTAGCCTCCGGCTTACGGTAAAACGGCCTATTTATCGCGGAAATGCGGTTCGCGCTTCTCCAAAAAGGCCGCCATACCTTCCGCCTGGTCTTCGGTTGCGAAGAGGGCGTGGAACACACGGCGTTCAAACAAAATGCCTTCTCGCAAAGAAACCTCATCCGCGCGGTGAACGGCTTCTTTGATGGTTAAAACTGCGACTTGGGATTTCTCTGCAATCTTTGTTGCTGCACCTGTCGCTTCTTCCATCAGTTTCTTCGCAGGAACAACTCGGCTCGCCAAACCGGATGACAAGGCTTCATCAGCATCCATGAAGCGGCCTGTGAGATGCATATCCATCGACTTAGACCGTCCAACAAGCTTGGTCAGACGCTGGGTACCACCGAGCCCGGCCACGACCCCAAGATTAACCTCTGGTTGGCCGAACTTCGCGGTATCCGCGGCAATTACAAAGTCGCACATCATGGCCAGCTCACAGCCGCCGCCCAGGCAATAGCCCGCGACAGCCGCAATCATTGGCTTCCGACACCGCGAAATTTTTTCACTGCTTTCGACCAGAAGCTCTCCCATGCGCGCATCAATGAAACTCTTTTCGGCCATTTCCGAAATATCAGCGCCAGCAGCAAAGGCTTTGTCTGAGCCAGTGATAATGAGACAACGTACCTTGTCGTTGCGATCAGCTGCACTCACCGCGTCCGCCAATTCAGCGAGGAGCTCGCTGTTCAACGCATTAAGCGCATCGGGTCGGTTAAGTCTGATGGTGCAGATGTGGTCTTCGATGTCGACGATGATCGTCTCGTAGGCCATGTAGGTACTCTTTTGTGATTCCCCTGAGCAATCGGCTTAGCACCTTGAGGGCCCGTTTCAAACTATCTTTGGCAACGCGCGCAATAGAACGATGAGCGCCCACTTTGCACAATGCGCTGCACAACGCCCCCACAGCCTTCGCGCGCACAGGGCTCTCCTTCTTGGTCGTATACCTTGAAACGATGCTGGAAATATCCCAATTCGCCGTCTGTCTGTCGATGATCCCGCAGCGACGAGCCCCCCGCCTCAATCGCTTCTAAAAGCACTTCGCGAATTGCAGGAACGAGCCGTGAAACGCGCTCTTTAGACAGCTGGCCTGCTTTGCGCTTGGGCGAAATCCCCGTGCGGAACAAAACCTCGCAAACATAGATGTTCCCAAGACCCGCGACGATCCGTTGATCCAACAAAGCAGACTTTATTGGTGTGTTGCGCCCTTTGAGCTGAGATCTCAAGTAAGCCTCATCAAAGGCGTTTCCCAAAGGTTCTGGGCCAATTTTGGCAATGAGCCAGTGGTCCTCAATGCCATTGGTTTTGCCCAGATCCATATGCCCAAAGCGGCGTGCGTCGTTGAAACTCACCCGGGCCCCGTTGGATAAGTCAAACACCACATGATCGTGCTTTTCCATTGGCGTGATTGCCCGGTGGAAGGCCCCAGGCGTATCGGAAGCTATCTGCATCCGCCCCGACATGCCGAGATGGATTATGAGCGTCTCACCTGTTGAGAGATCCGCGAGAATATACTTTGAGCGACGACGCAGCGCAATCACTTCTGCACCCGTCAATCGTTCCGCCATCCGCGGCGGAAGGGGCCAGCGCAGATCTGGCCTACGGATGTGGGCCTGGGTGATTGTTGCGCCCAACATGACGGGTTCCAAGCCGCGCCGAACGGTTTCTACCTCGGGAAGTTCTGGCACATCTTGCTCCTCACGGTGTCGCAGGCGTTTGGCGCTGCATTGTAACTGCTCTGATGCGCTCTATAAGAAAGGTAACTTCTGCAAGGATCACAAGACGTATGTCCAGCGACACGCCCGAAAACACCACACATTTTGGATTTGAAACTGTTCCCGAGACAGAAAAGGCCGGACGGGTCAGGGGCGTGTTCAACAGTGTTGCCTCAAAATACGACATCATGAACGATGTCATGTCGGTGGGCATTCATCGGATTTGGAAAGAAGCCATGATGGATTGGCTGGCCCCGCGCAGTGGCCAAACCTTGCTTGATGTGGCCGGTGGCACCGGGGATATCGCATTCCGCTTTCTCAAGCGCGCAGGGCACGGCCAAGCCACGGTGCTCGATCTCACAGACGGTATGGTGGAAGAAGGTAAAAAGCGCGCGGAAGCTGAAAAGCTATCGTCGATGCTGTCGTGGCAGGTGGGCGATGCCATGGAGCTGCCTTTTGAAAACAACACCTTCGACGTTTACACGATCTCTTTTGGAATTCGAAACGTGACCCGCCCACAGGAAGCGCTCAATGAGGCTTTCCGCGTTCTCAAACCAGGCGGGCGCTTGATGGTTCTGGAGTTTTCGCAACTTCCAAACCCAGCGATGCAATGGGCCTATGATCGCTATTCGTTCAACGTGATCCCGACGATGGGCAAAGTGATCGCAAACGATCGCGACAGCTATCAATACTTGGTTGAATCCATTCGGAAGTTCCCAGATCAAGACACGTTTCTCGGCATGGTTAAAGCTGCTGGTTTTGAAAATGCCAAATACCGCAATCTTTCTATGGGCATCGCCTGCCTGCATTCGGGTTGGAAACTCTAGGGGATGCGCGGCCCTCATAACATCTTCCGCCTTATCCGCATGGGGGCAACGCTGGAGCGCACCGGCGGCATGAATGTGGTGCTGGATGCCTTTGAAGCGCCCCCTGCGCTTCGGATCGTCGCGCGTGCACTAGGTTGGCCTTTTAAATGGCTGGGCTTTGAGGGTGACCCGTCTATGCCGCCCGCCACACGCGCGCTTACGGCTTTGGGCCCAGCCTACATTAAATTTGGCCAAGTCCTGTCTACGCGGCCCGACGTTGTTGGCGACGATTTGGCTGAGCAGCTCAAAGTGCTGCAAGACAAGCTGCCGCCTTTCTCAATGGAAGAAGCCCGCGCGAGTATCGAAGCTGAGCTTGAGCGGCCTTTGGAGACGATGTTTAGCGATGTATCCGAGCCCGTCGCTGCAGCCAGTCTCGCTCAAGTCCACCGCGCAAAGCTCACAGAAACCGGACAAGACGTGGCAATTAAGGTTCTGCGCCCTGGCGTTGAGAAGCGGTTTCGGCGCGACATTGACGCCTTTTACCTTGCAGCTCAAATTGTCGCGATGTGCGCCCCCGGGGCGCGGCGCCTGCGCCCTGTCGAGGTGATTGAGCACTTTGAAGGTGTGGTGAATGGCGAGCTAGACTTAAGACTTGAAAGCTCTGAGGCCGCGGAATTTGCAGCCTCTACTCAATCCGATGCAGGTCTGGCCGTACCCGCTGTCGTCTGGGAGTATTCCGCCAAACGCGTCATGACGCTGGGCTGGGCCGAGGGTATTCCTGCGGGAGACGTGGTAGCCTTAGATGCGGCTGGACATGACCGACGTGCTTTGGGTGAGCGGGTTTTGCAGCTCTTTTTGCAGCATGCCCTGCGCGACGGCTATTTCCATGCGGATATGCACCAGGGCAATCTGAAGATCGCGTCCAATGGCGATATCATCGCATATGACTTTGGGATTATGGGCCGGATCGATGAATACACGCGCCGGGTTTATGCTGAGATCCTCTTTGGCTTTATCCGAAAAGACTATCGGCGCGTCGCAGAGGTTCACTTTGAGGCCGGTTACGTGCCTGCGGACCGTGACATTGACGAATTCGCCCGCGCGTTGCGGGCTGTTGGTGAGCCTATCTTTGGCATGGACGCAAGCCGCATCTCGATGGGTCGGCTGCTAAGCTATCTCTTTGAAGTAACCGAGCGCTTTGGAATGGAAACCCGCACTGAGCTCATTTTGCTTCAACGCACGATGGTTGTGGTCGAAGGTGTCGCGCGTTCCTTAAATCCACATATCAATATTTGGGAAGTCGCGCAGCCAGTGGTGGAAGACTATATCCGCAAATCCATTGGCCCGCAGGCCCTGGCGAAGGACCTTTTCAACACGGCCCGAGTGCTTTCGCGGTTCGGACCGCGCTTGCCTATGATGGCAGAACGCGCGCTCATCGCCCAGGCAGACAGACCTCTTGAGGCTCGCAGTAGCATTAATTCCCATCCCAAGATTTTATGGGCTGCGTTAGGCGCTGTAGGGGCATTAATCTGTGTATGGATTGGCACCCTCCTTTAAGCTAAAATGCATCCGCTTGTGGTACGGGGAGCACAAACCTTGAACATTATCATAACCGGAGCAACCGGGAGACTTGGATCTAGCCTCGTCTCGACTGCCATTGCCGAAGGTCATAAGGTCACAGTTCTGTCGCGTGATCCGGCACAAGCTTCACAAGTATTTCCTGGCGTACCATGCATAGGAATAGACGATTTTTCCCAAGCTTGTTGTAATGCTCAGCGGGTTATTCATCTGGCAACAAAGAACTCAGACCAAGTGGGCGAAGATGGGTCATTTTTTCAAGCAAACCTAGACTTTGCTAAGAACATTTATGAACGCTCACAAAGGCTTTCGACACCACTCTTCATAAACGTGTCCTCTGTTCACGCTCTTCCTCTTGGACCGTCAAGTGCCTATGGACGGTCGAAGCGTGCATTTGCGGAGTGGCTCGAGGATCAGGCATCAGAGACACATGTGACAATCTATTTGCCCTATATCTTGGACGCAAGCGACACTGGCCTTCGAAAAATCATCGGTATGTTGCCCAGAGCCCTAAGGGAAGTGACTTACCAGTTTATGGCAGCTTTAAAGCCAGCGATTTGTAAATCTGAATTTGAACGCCAAGTTCTGAGCGAAAATCAAAGGACGCTCATTCTCACCAATAGTGTTTTTGACAATCCATTTTATAAAGTACTTAACAGAATCCTAGACTTAGCTTTCGCTTTTGTCGTTCTCATTTTAGGAATTATTCCGTTTTGTATTATCTCGCTATTTATCCGTGCCGAAACCTCCGCAGCAGCGCTATTTTTGCAAGATCGTGTAGGCTTAAATGGAACGGTATTTAAACTTATCAAGCTTCGAACCATGTATAAAAACACACAGCAAACAGGGACGCATAATGTACCCGAAACCCAAATTACAAAAAGCGGAAAATGGCTCCGGGCTTTAAAAATCGACGAACTACCACAAGCCTGGAACATAGTGCGTAATCAGCTGTCTTTAGTTGGTCCCCGGCCATCTCTTCCCGTTCAATCCGAACTTAATTCAGCGCGGAAGAGGCGTGGAATAGATCGTGTGAAGCCTGGGATTACGGGACTTGCACAAATCAATGGTATCGACATGAGCAATCCAGAAAAAC
>JBCDCE010000020.1:0-57906 GCA_039182515.1 Pseudomonadota bacterium
AGACCGCGCGGGCTGAAGCGAAGCACCAAGAGCAACACAAGACCCATTGTGAAGAGCCGCATATGGGCAGCGCTGTCTAGCAGATGGGTTTTGAGATCGCCATCGGGCAGCGGCAACGTCACCGTTTGCAAAAAGACTGCGCCCCATGGTTCCACTTTGATCCAAAGGAACCAGATCAAAAATCCGCCCAAGACCGCGCCAAAGTTATTACCCGATCCACCAACGATCACCATAACCCACACCAAGAATGTAAACCTAAGGGGCTGGTAGGAGGCGGGCGTGAGCTGGCTTTCCAGCGTGGTCATCATTGCTCCAGCAAGGCCGCAAATCGCTGAGCCCAGTATGAAGATCTGAAGGTGCCGCGCGGTGACGTTTTTGCCCATGGCACGGGCGGCGGTTTCGTTGTCGCGGATCGCACGTACCATTCGACCCCAAGGGGATTTGAGCGCCAGTTGGGCCAGGATCAGCAAGAGGATCAAAACGGCCGTAAAGAGCAGCCCGTAGCTAAGTTTGACATAGATGGTTGAGGCTTCAACGGCGTCCATGCCAAAGCTCGTTGCACGTTCGACAAAAGCGGGATCGTTCTGCAGATCGATCTCATTTGGCACAGGGCGCTCGAGACCAATGACGTTTTTCACACCACGCGCGAGCCAGTCCTCGTTTTTCAAAACCGCAATGACAATTTCTGAAATGCCAAGTGTGGCAATTGCGAGATAGTCAGAGCGCAAGCCAAGCGCCGTTTTGCCGATCACCCAGGCCGCACCTGCTGCCATCAGCCCGCCTACGGGCCAAGCAAGCAAAATGGGGAGGTTCAGCCCGCCCAGGTTGCCTTCCAGCGCAGGGTTGATCGCTTCAACGCGGGCAACTGCCGGATCAAAGATCGCGCGGTAGACAAAAAAGCCGCCGACCAAAACAACAAGCATTGCGAGGCCGCGAACCCAGCCCGTGGTGCGTGCGCGCACCAAAACGGCTGCAACGATCGTGGCTGCACCCAAAACTAGAGCTAAGAGAATTTGATAGCCACCCGCACTCCATGCGCCGGGCGTGGGAGGCTCTGAGATCAAAACAGCTGCCAGGCCGCCCAAAGCCACAAAGCCCATGATCCCAATGTTAAAAAGCCCGGCAAAGCCCCATTGGAGGTTCACGCCAATGGCTAAGATGCCGCTGATCAGAGCCATATTGATGAGACCGAGGGCCACGTTCCAGGAGCCAGAGAAGAACACGTTTTGCAGCGTGCCTTCGGCGACGAACAGAACGGCTACAATGGCGAAGAGAATATAGGGGCGCAGCGCTGTCATCAGACCGATTTCCCTTTCAAGAGCCCTGTGGGCTTAAACAGGAGCACAATGACCAAGATCGAGAAGCTTACGGCAAATTTATAATCTGTGGAGAGAAGCTGCACGAGACCCGACGGTTCAAGATTGTCTGGCATCAGATAAACAAGGACCTTTTTCCAAGCATAAGTGATCGTGATTTCCGAGAAAGCGATCACGAAGCCGCCGACAATCGCGCCGATGGGATTGCCCAGCCCGCCGACAATAGCGGAGGCAAAGATGGGCAGAAGCAATTGGAAGTAGGTGAAGGGCTTGAAGGACTTATCTAGGCCATAGAGCACGCCTGCGATGGTGGCCAAAATAGCAACCAAGACCCAAGTGACGCGCACAACGCGCTCAGGGTTGATGCCCGACAAAAGTGCTAAGTCCTCATTATCCGAGAAGGCCCGCATGGATTTGCCCGTGCGTGTGCGGTTGAGGAACCAAAAGAGCGCAATCACCACAACAACGGCTGTGACGATGGTAATACCTTGGGTTGTTTTGAACGCCAAGCCTTCGCGCAAACCCGTCATGGCTTTGAAGTCTCGCGCAGAAATAATGAAGCGTTCGCCATCTGCAAAGCGCTGATCGTCCACGCCGATGATGAAGCGCACAAGGCCGTTCATCACAAACATGACCCCCATGGAGACGATCACGAGGATCACAGGGGCTGCTTTTTGGCGTCGGTAGAATTGATAGACCACCTTGTCGGTTGCGAGCACCAAAAGGGCTGTCACGGCAATGCCAGCGGGCAGGGCTAAAAGCGCTGTTGGGAGCGGACCTGCGGATACGCCCATGGCCTGCAAACCCCAGGTGAACAGGATTGTGGACATGGCGCCAAAGGCCATGGTGTCACCATGGGCGAAATTGGAAAACCGCAAAATCCCATAGATCAGCGTGACGCCCAAAGCCCCCAGTGCCAATTGTGCCCCGTAGGCCGTGGCAGGGATTAGAACAAAGTTCGCAAGTGCGACGAGGGCATTGAGAGTATCGGTCATTTGCTCGTGCAGGTTCCCATGTAATTGACCATCATGAGGCCTTCAAAGAGATGTGTGGAGTAGCGTGCAGCGCCTTCTTTTTCGCGGGTCAAAACGTGGAAGGCTGAGGCTGTATAGCCCACAAAGACATTCTTCGTTGCAGAGCCGCCTGTGCTCACAGGGATCGTCTCTGCATCTGTGATCAGCTTGTCGCCCGCGATGGTCATATCAAAGGCAGTTTCGGAGCAGGCCTCACCTTCAAAACATTCTGTTGTGAAACGACAGATTTCTTCTGCCGCTGCGGCGGCAGGAAGCGCTGCGAGGAGAACCAAACCAATCGTTGTGTTTTTCAAATTTTGCGTGAACAGCATGGGTTACCCTCCCAAAAAGCTGCGGCGGACGTCTTCGTCTGCCAAAAGATCCTGGCCTGTGCCCGTAAAGGCATTGCGCCCTTGCACAAGCACATAGCCTTTGTCTGCAATTTCAAGCGCTTGGCGCGCGTTTTGTTCGACCATGAGGATCGGAATGCCGGTGCGGGCAACTTCGATGATCCGATCAAAAAGCTCATCCATCACAATGGGAGACACACCCGCCGTGGGCTCGTCCAGCATTAGAACCTTTGGCTGTGTCATCAAAGCCCGGCCCACGGCCACTTGCTGGCGTTGCCCGCCTGAGAGCTCGCCTGCGGCTTGGTTGCGCTTGTCTTTGAGGATTGGAAAGAGATCATAGACCTGGGTCATCGTGTCGGAAAAATCATCCGTGCGGATGAACGCGCCCATTTCCAAGTTCTCTTCCACGGTCATTGAGGTGAAGATGTTGGAGGTTTGCGGCACAAAGCCCATGCCTTTGACCACACGGTCTTGCGGGCTGAGGCCTGTGATCTCTTCGCCATCGAGGCGCACGGCGCCTGTGTGGATGTTGAGCATGCCAAAAACGGCTTTCATGGCCGTGGATTTGCCGGCGCCATTGGGCCCCACGATCACAGCGATTTCACCTTTGTCCACAGCAATGGTGCAATCGTGCAGAATATCTGCGCCGCGCCCGTAGCCGCCGGTCATGCTGTCACCGATCAAAAAGGGCTCAGCCATGTGCGGCCTCTTTGTTTTTAAGTCCGGTGCCAAGATAAGCTTCGATCACAGCCTCGTTGGCTTTGATCTCATCAATTGTGCCTTGGGCCAGAACCTTGCCTTCGGCCATCACGATCACCGGATCGCAAAGGCGGCCGATAAAATCCATATCGTGCTCAATCATACAAAAGGTGTAGCCGTGTTCTTTGTTCAGACGCAGAATGGCATCTCCGATGGTGTTGAGCAGGGTGCGGTTCACGCCAGCGCCGACTTCGTCAAGGAAGACGATTTTTGCGTCCACCATCATCGTGCGGCCAAGTTCGAGGAGCTTCTTCTGGCCGCCAGAGAGGTTGCCTGCTTTCTCATCAGCCAGATGGTCAATGGTCAAAAAATCCAGAACCTCGTCCGCCTTCGCCGCCAGAACGCGCTCATCAGCCGCGATCTGCCCGCGTTTAAACCAGGCATTCCAAAGGGTTTCGCCAGTTTGGTTGCCGGGAACCATCATCAGGTTCTCGCGCACGGTCATGGAGCTAAACTCGTGTGCAATCTGGAATGTGCGTAAAAGTCCTTTGTGAAAAAGCTCGTGCGGTGGCAGCCCAGAGATATCTTCTCCGGCCATGCTTACAGTGCCTGACGTGGGTGGAAGAACGCCTGCTATCACATTGAAAAGCGTGGTTTTTCCCGCGCCATTGGGGCCTACAAGGCCTGTGATTCCACCTTCTTTGATTTCCAAAGAGGCTCCATCAACGGCGCGAAAGCCACCGAAGTGTTTGTGTAAATTGTCAACGCGGATCATGGCGCTCGCCCCAGAAAAACGGCGCGCTTCTATGAGCGCGCCGTTTTCAATTGTATTTACCGGAAACCGACAGTTGTGATCGACCCGTTAATGACTTCGATCTGACGGTAGTTGCCAGCAGATTCGCCAGGGCCGATCAGCTCAACAGCGGATCCACCCACATAGTCGATCTCAATGCCTGCCGCCAAAAGCGCCAAGCCAGCCGCAAGTTGGCCTGGGAAGATTTTGACGCCGGGTGCGTTTGCCACATCCATGACGCTATCCTTGTAGACGCCCGGATCTGTTGATTCGGCCGCTTGCATTGCGAGCATGATGAGCGCGGCTGCGTCATAGCTTTCAGGTGCAAAAGGCGCTGTTCCTACAAAATCACTGGCTTCGCCGATTTCCTTCATCATCGCTGCACCTGGGCTGTCTGTGCCTGGAACCTGGCCCGTGGAGCCTTCGATTTGATCACCGAAACGCTCTTGGAGAGCGTTGCCGATCATACCGTCTGGCAGGTGGAAGGTGTCAAAAGCGCCGGTGTCGAGGGCCGCTTGAATGATGCCGGGGCCACCTTGGTCAATGTAGCCTGCAACAACGAGACGCTCGCCGCCAGCCGAGGACAAGGCGCCAACTTCTGCGGAGTAGTCGGCTTTGCCGTCTTCATGCGCTGCGTTGATGGTCACGGTGCCGCCTGCGGCGGTGAAAGCCGCTTCAAAGCTGTCGGCCAGGCCTTTGCCGTAGTCGTTGTTGGTATAGGTCACCGCAACTTCTTTGATGCCTTGCTCCATCAGGATTTCGGTCATCACCACACCTTGGCGCGCATCCGATGGGGCTGTGCGGAAGAAGAGGCCGTTATCTTCAACGGTCGACAGGCCGGGCGACGTTGCAGATGGCGAAATCATAACCATGCCATTGGCAAGGGCGACGTTTTGCAAGATCGCACCTGTTGCGCCGGAGCAAAGTGCGCCAACAATGCCGGACACACCGTCGCCTGTGATCAGGCGTTCAGCTACGGCTGCAGCTGCCGAGGCGTCGATACATGTGGAGTCGCCGCGAATGGGCATTACTTTTGCCCCACCCATGAGCAAGCCGCTATCGCTGACTTCCGCCATGGCCGCTTCTGCGCCCGCGGCCATATCGCCGGCGAGAGATTCCGCTGGCCCAGTGAAGCCGAGGGCGACGCCCAATTTGATTTCTGTTGCGTGACCATCTGCGAAGGCCGAGGAGGCGATAGCTGTCAAAGCCGTCACTGCGAGTAATTTTTTCATGAGGTCTCTCCCTGTTTGGACCAATTTATCAATCCGGCCAACACGCTATTGCGGAAACCAAAAATTTGAAAGGGGTGATCGATTGTGTCAGTCTCAAACCAGAAAAAAAGGTAAAATGAAGTTTATCAATGCTGTTCCTAAGGCGGTTAGGGTTTAAATGTGGGCCAACAAAGGAGATTTCCCCGTGACGCTTTTGCCCAAAGTCTTTCTTGCGATCCTCGCCAGTTTCGTCAGTGTTAACACGGCTGCGGCCCTTTCATCGAGCCAAGGAACACTCACAACTCAAGTGATGGCCAGTGACCTCGATGAGCCTTGGGGGTTGGCCTTTTTGCCGAGTGGCGGGTTTTTGGTAACAGAACGTGGTGGCAGGCTTTGGAACTATGCGAACGGAGCGCGCCGCGCGGTTCGAGGCTTGCCGAAGATCGAAGTGGACGGTCAGGGTGGCCTTTTGGATATTTTGGTTCCCAAAAACTTCGCGCAAACACGGCAGGTTTTTTTCACCTATGCCAAGCGCCAAGGGCGCGGGTCTGGCACTGCCGTGGGGCGCGGACGTTTGAGCCAAGACGGCGCGCGGCTCACAGATGTCGAAACGATTTTTGAGATTGCGAGAGGAAGTTCGGGTGGGCGTCACTTCGGTTCCCGCTTGGTGGAAGCCCCGGACGGCACCTTGTTTGTCACCGTTGGCGATCGTGGAGATCGGCCCAGTGCTCAAGACACCGAAAATCATAACGGGAGCGTTCTGCGCATTACAAAAGACGGACAAGCAGCACCTGGAAATCCGTTCCTTGGCCAAGCGGGGCAGGATGAGATCTGGAGCTATGGGCACCGCAACGCGCAAGGCGCGGCCCTCGATCTTTCTGGTCAATTGTGGACCGTGGAACACGGGGCGCGAGGGGGTGACGAGGTCAACAAAATCGTCAAAGGCACCAATTATGGCTGGCCAGTCATTTCCTATGGACGGCACTATTCAGGCCGCAAAATCGGCATTGGGACATCTGGCGAAGGCTATGCTCAGCCTGAGCATTATTGGGATCCCTCGATCGCGCCTTCGGGCATGATGATTTACTCGGGCAAGCTTTGGCCTGAATGGAAGGGCGATATCTTTGTGGGCTCTTTGAAGTTCGATCTTATAAGCCGTCTGAAGGATGGCCGTGAAGTTGAGCGCATTCAAAGCGATGAGACCGCCCGCGTGCGCGATGTCCGCGAATCTCCAGATGGCAGTATCTGGTTCGTGAGTGTGGGCGAAGGCGCCATCTATCGCGTCACACCATAATTCAGCGCAGATATTTTGCGTGTATAAGTAAACTTACGGGATTTTATTGCGACTTAGATCTCTAATAAGGGAAAGTCTGCAATCTTCTTTTTGTTCAAAAGTTCTAAATTGCGCGCAGCAAATACAGGAGCTTTGTCATGCATATCGGCGTCCCAAAAGAGATAAAAAACCACGAGTATCGTGTTGGATTAACACCCGAAAGTGTGGCTGAGCTCATTGCTCAGGGCCATCAGGTGAGTGTTGAGACGCAGGCCGGCGCTGGCATTGGTGCAGACGATGCGAGCTATAAAACGGCAGGGGCCACAATCCTGAGCGCAGCAGCTGAAGTTTTTGATGCTGCTGAGATGATCGTGAAGGTAAAAGAGCCCCAGGCCGTCGAGCGTGCGATGCTGAAACCGCATCACCTTCTTTACACCTATTTGCACCTCGCACCTGATCCCGAACAGACCAAGGATTTGGTGGCTTCAGGTGCCACATGCATTGCATATGAAACCGTCACAGGGAACGAGGGTGGCTTGCCACTTCTTAAACCCATGAGCCAAGTTGCGGGTCGCATGGCGGTGCAAGCGGGCGCGACTGCGCTTGAAAAGTCCAAAGGTGGCCGGGGGGTTTTGTTGGGTGGTGTTCCTGGCGTTGCTCCAGCGAGAGTTTTGGTTCTGGGTGGCGGTGTTGTTGGGTTCAACGCAGCTCAAATGGCGCGTGGTATGGGCGCGGACGTCACGATTTTTGATCGCTCTAACGTCGTTCTCGAGCGTTTGGACAACCATTTCGAAGGCGCGGTGCGCACGCAATATTCCACACAGGCTGCTTTGGCAGAAGCCGTGAAGACAGCGGATCTGGTTATTGGTGCTGTGCTCATTCCAGGCGCGGCCGCACCGAAGCTTGTTACGCGCGAGATGCTCAGCACAATGCAGGCTGGAGCGGTGTTGGTGGATGTGGCAATCGACCAAGGTGGGTGTTTTGAAACCTCCAAAGCGACGACGCATGCAGATCCAACTTATGAAGTCGATGGGATTGTGCACTACTGTGTGGCCAACATGCCGGGCGGTGTGGCGCGGACCTCGACCTACGCTTTGAACAACGCAACGCTGCCGCATGCTTTGGCGCTCGCGAGCAAAGGATGGAAGCAAGCTCTCAAAGACGATGCGCATCTGGCGAAAGGTTTGAATGTCTGGAATGGACAGGTAACTGAACCACATGTGGCTGCGGATTTGGGCTATGAGTTTGTGTCACCTGAGACAGCGATGAATAGCTAAGGCGGTCGTATTCATAGAAATTTGGTGGGGCGAGGCGGCCCTCTCCCTACCACCCTTTATTGTTTGGTGATTCTGCTAAGGTTTTCTGAAGTTTGCAGGTTAAACCAGCGCTGTAGTTCCGACAATTCAAGACAAATTACCAAGGATCTGTATCAGAGATCTATCGCGCGCTTGATCTGCTTGGCCGCTTGCCGAATGCGCGCGTCGTTTTCCACGAGTCCGATGCGCACGTATCCTTCCCCATACTGCCCAAAGCCTGCCCCGGGTGCTACTGCGACAGCCGCTTCATTCAGCAGCATTTTTGCGAATTCAAAGCTGCCCATGTTGTGGAACTTGTCGGGAATTTTGGACCACGCGAACATCGTGGACGAGGGGGGCTCAATATCCCATCCTGCGTTGCTGAGCGCGCTCACCAGCGTTGCGCGGCGCTTGATGTATGTGTTGCGCATCGTTTCGATATGATGCTCTTCGCTGTCGAGTGCGGCAACGGCTGCCACCTGCACAGGTGTGAAAGCGCCATAGTCCAGATAGCTTTTGATCTTCTTTAGGGCCGCAACCAAGGTTGGATTGCCAACCGCAAAGCCGATGCGCCAGCCTGCCATCGAGTATGTTTTTGAGAGAGACGTAAATTCAATCGCCACGTCTTTTGCGCCTGGTACTTCAAGGATCGATCGCGGCTTTGCGTCGGTGTAATACACTTCAGAATAGGCAAGATCCGAGATCAGCCAAATCTCATTTTTCTTCGCAAAAGCAACGAGTTCCGTGTAGAAGTCAAGGTCGCACATTTGCGCGGTTGGGTTGGACGGGAAGTTGACAACAATGGCCTTTGGCTTGGGCAGCGAGTTGTGCACAATGTCGTGCAGCGTGCGCATATAATGCTCTGGATCAAATCGCCCATTGGTGAAGCATTGAATGTGCCGGATCGAGCCGCCAGCGATCAAAAACCCATAGGGGTGAATTGGATAAGTGGGGTTAGGGATAACAAACACGTCACCCGGGCTGGTTATCGCCATGGCGAGGTTTGCAAAGCCTTCTTTCGATCCCAAGGATACGATGATGTCGGAATCCGGATCCAGATCAACATTGTATCGCCTTTGGTAATAGCGCGCTTTGGCTTTGCGTAGACCTTTGATGCCTTGGCTGGCCGAATATCGGCTCACACCGCCGCGCGAGGCGGTTTCAATCAGCTTATCAGTCACATGTTGGGGCGGATCTTGATCTGGATTGCCCATGCCAAAATCAATCACATCGCGTCCTTCTTGCCGAAGTTTCAGCTTCAATGCGTTAACTTCTGCAAAAACATACGGCGGAAGCATATCTAGGCGCGAAAAATTTGTGTCCACGAGGGGTAAGTCCTGGGCAATTCGAAGATTCTTGCAACGCTAATGGCTTACTCCGGCGCTGGTGCCAAGGGGGCAAAACCTGTGATTTGGCGAAAAGCCGCGCCGCGTTCCTGGAAATTCGAGAATTGATCGTAGCTCGCCGCAGCAGGGGACAAAAGAATGACGTCGCCGTGTTGCGCCTGGCTTTGCGCATGGGTGACAGCTGTTTCCAAGTCGACGGCCTGGTGAACAGGGTAGGCCACAGCGCCCAGTTTATTTTTCCAAGACTCGGCCGTTTCTCCCATGAAGGTCAAGCTTGCCAGGTTTGAGGATCTTAACGCATCCAGCAAGGCAGATGGATCTACGCCGCGATCTTTGCCTCCCACCAACAAATGTACCGGACGGTTCGCAAAACGCTCCAATGCAGCAAGCGCACTTTGGGGGATCGTAGAAATAGAGTCGTTGACGTAAAGCACGCCGTCGCTTTCGCCCAAGATCTCCTGGCGGTGTGGCAAACCTCCATAGGCCTCCACTGCAGTGATTGCTTTGTCAATAGGAACCCCGAGTTCAAGGCCAACCGATAGTGCTGCCAATGCGTTGGCTTTCATATGGCGTCCTTGGTGAGCGATCTTTGGGCATGCGCCGAGCACAGTTTTGTCCCGCACCAGGGTATCATCGTTGAACCTTAACGCATTTGGAGCATCAAAGAGCCGCTTGCCCGTCCAGTTTTGTGCAATGTCCAGTACGGCGCGCTCTTGTGCATTCAGCCAGCTGTCGCCCGTACTTGCCGTTGCAAAGGGGCGCGTTTTATCTGTGTAGTAGGCATCTATACTTCCATGCCAATCCAAGTGCTCTGGGTAAAGATTGGTTAAAATCCTAGTATGCGCTGTCTGTGCAAGATCTGCGCATTGATAGCTTGAAAGCTCCAGAACGATCCAATCGCAGTCAGGATCTACTTCTAAGAAAGGGGAGCCGATATTGCCGACAAGCGCAGTGTCGAAGGTGGTTGCCATAACCTGGGCCAAGAGAGAGGCGGTAGTGCTTTTGCCCTTGGTGCCCGTGACCAGGATGATTTTTGACGCATCAACGCGTTCGAAAGCCAAATTGGTTGGAGTGGATGCGAAGCCGCCAGCCTCAACAAACCCTGCCACTTCAGCGCGCTTGAGTGGCACGCCGGGGGACCGCAAAAGGACGTCGTTTTTCGAAACGAGACCCAGCGCGCTTGCGGGGGACATCCAGCGCTCCACGCCCATCTCTGCGCAGGTCTGCTCGGAGACTTCCGTGTCGGATATCAAGTAAAGCTTGGGTTTTGATCCAGTTGAATTCAGATAGCGCGCTGTTGCCAAACCCTCGACACCAGCACCCCAAATGAAAACGCGTGACGCGACGGCGAGAGCGTCGTGGAGCGGGCGGGAACTCATGTGAGGGCCGCGCGCAAGGCAGTCGGCAAGTAGCTTTCACCGCGCGCCTTTAAGCGGGTCTCGAAGGCCGTTCTCGCTTTGGTGTTTGCCTCTATTTCGCTTGCAAGGTTTTTGATCACGGCCTTATCTTTCCAAGCCGGATCCTTGCTCAAAACCTGCGCAACCAACCGCGTATCGTCCACATCGCCAACGCACTCCCAGGGTTTTTGGTTTCCTAGCCCAACAAGCTCGCGTGCCATGTCCGTGTATTGTGGATCATCCAACATCTTATGGCCAAAGATCTCAAAGTGCCGTTCAGGCGTTAGATGGGGTGCAAGAATGAGCGCTGTGAACAAGCATTTGTCGCAAGTGCCACACCATTTTACCCTCTGAGCCTCTTCGATGCTGACAGTGCTGACAAAGTTGCGGTTGCATGAGGCAAAGGTTGCAAGTCGCTGAGGCGCTCTCGCCAAGCGTTTTGCGATCCAAAGCTCGCTCACTGGCCGCAAAAGCGAGACATAAGAAATTTTATCGCCCAGGAGGCTTGCGAAGGCTGTGCGGAGCAAACCTTCAAAGGCGAAGCTTTTTGAGTATTGATGATTGACCTCTTGGCCCTGCACAATTCGTGTGGCTGCTGAGGCGCCGGCCTCGTTAGAGAAGATCACGTCGCGGCGACCCGTTGCATTGGCGTAAAGCGCCAGTAGCACAGAATTAATCGCCGTGATTGGGATATGGCCGTTTTTCGCAGCACCTGTGGAGGCCAGAGCGATGAGCTTTGGGTCCAGAGTGCGCCTTAAAAAGGTGATGGGCTCGTATGACATGGATGCCAGCTTTTGCGCCACAGTTTCTGACAGTACCACGCTGACAAACTCAGGCGAGAGCCCAATCGCGCTGAGAACTTCAGCGGAAACATGGCTGTCTTTACCGCCACCAAAGGCCAACACCGGGTTGGTGTCCAAATCCTGAGCTTTAGAAAGCGGAGCCGTTGCTGCGACGCTGTCTTTTTCCAGGGCCACAACCTCTACGTCATGCGGAAAGATATCATTTCGCACATAAAACTCGCCTAAACCTTGCGTATAAAGCGCTTGGGAGGCGGCTAGAGCTTCTTTTGGCAAAGCGTATTCGATCTCAACGCGCGCTGATGCGGCGGCTTTGTAGTAGCTCAGACCCAGCAAAGGGGCCGCAAAACCGAGAAGCGCTTTTGTCTCGTCGGTTTGAGGCAAATCGACCGGAAAGGTAACGACCTCTTCAAAGGGACCAAAGCTCGCGCAGTCAAAGGAAAAGACAACTTCGCGCCGTGCGGCGTCTATTGTCCATTGCAAGACCTTAAAACTGCCCGCCACGCGTCGTGCCCCTAAACTGCCCTTAACCTGATCTTGTCAGGTCCTACCGCGCTCTGACCTGAGGCTCAAATCGAAAGCTTTGCCGCCTGCGCGCCGCGTTCGCGGTAGGGGGTGGTATCGTAATGCGCCCGGTAGCATTTGGAGAAGTGCGACGGCGAGGCAAAGCCGCAGGCCAGAGCAACGTTGATCACACTCATATCCGTTTGCATCAAAAGATTGCGCGCTTTTTGCAGGCGAAGTTCCATGTAATAGCGCTTTGGCGAGCGATTGAGATAGCGCCTGAAAAGCCGCTCCAATTGGCGTGTGGACATGCCAACGTCTTTGGCCAAGATCGACGGCGAAATGGGCTCTTCGATGTTGCTCTCCATCATCTGGATCACAAGGCTCAGCTTTGGATGGCGCACGCCAATCCGCGTGGGGATCGAAAGCCGCTGGGTGTCTTGGTCTGTTCGAATGGACGAATAGATCAGTTGATCTGCCACAGCATTGGCCAGGTCTTCGCCGTGATCATCTGCGATCAGCTTCAGCATCAGGTCGATAGAGGATGTGCCTCCGGCCGTTGTGTAACGCGCGCCGTCCATCACAAAGACGGATTTGGTGAGTTCAACCTCGTCAAACTCTTCACCGAAGCTGTCTTGGTTTTCCCAGTGTATTGTCGCGCGTTTGTTGTCGAGTAGACCGGCCTTAGCGAGCGTATAGGCCGCCGTGCAAAGCCCACCCAAAGTGGCGCCTTTGCGGGCTTCGCGGCGCAGCCAGTTGAGGAGCTTTTTGGTTGTCGCAGCTTGAACATCGATCCCGCCGCAGAGCATGAGTGTGTCGTCGCGCGTGAGCTCGCCCAGCGCCTCGTCCGCATAAAAGGTGGTTCCCGCCGAACAGGCTACGGGCTCTCCGTCTTCCGTCATCACAATCCATTTGTAGAGATCCCGGCCCGACACCCGATTTGCGATACGCAGGCTCTCAACAGCCGCCGAGAAACTCAGCAATGTGAAGTTTTGCAAAAGCACAAAGACAAACCGCCGGGGTTTGCCAGGGTCCTCGACTTCTACCAATTGCGGCTCTTCAGCCATCTGCGTGCTCCAGCGTCAACGTCACGTCGCCTGACCACATCAAACTCGCAAGCCAGGCGCAAGAACAAAGCCCGCAAAATGCATAATTTTTGATCAATCCTGGAAGGGTGATTTTTAGCATTTTCACTCTCATAAGCCTCAGGTACAACGCCCGAGCGAGTTTCCTATATATGCAATAGCACAAAGCAAAAGGGCAAAACGATGTCGGACTGGAGCAAATCGAATTGGCGTACAAAACCTCGGGTGCAAATGCCCGAGTATACCGACGCCGCCGCACTGGCGGCCGTCGAGGCGCAACTGGCTCAGTATCCGCCTTTGGTTTTTGCGGGCGAAGCGCGGCGGTTGAAAACCATGCTTGGGGCTGCGGGCCGAGGTGAGGCGTTTTTGCTCCAGGGCGGAGATTGTGCCGAGAGCTTTGGTGAGTTTTCCGCCGACAATATTCGCGACACCTTCAAAGTGATGTTGCAAATGGCTATGGTGCTGACCTTTGGGGCGAAAGTCCCTGTGATCAAAGTGGGCCGTATGGCTGGCCAATTCGCTAAGCCGCGTTCCGCGCCTGTGGAAGTGAAGGATGGTGTTGAGTTGCCCAGCTACCGCGGCGACATCATCAACGGCTTTGATTTCACACCCGAAGATCGCATCCCCGATGCCAACCGCATGTTGCAGGCCTACACGCAAGCCGCCGCATCGCTCAATTTGGTGCGCGCCTTCTCCACGGGTGGTTACGCTGATGTGAACCAAGTGCATTCCTGGACCCTTGGGTTTACCGAAAGCGATCAAGCCAGCGCATACCGGGATATGGCTCAACGCATTTCGGATACATTAGATTTCATGACCGCCGCTGGCGTGACGCAAGACACAGCACACACATTGCAGTCGGTTGATTTTTATACGTCGCACGAGGCGCTTTTGTTGGAATACGAAGAAGCCCTCACACGGGTTGATTCCACCTCCGGCAAATGGGTTGCAGGCTCAGGTCATATGATTTGGATCGGCGACCGCACACGCCAGCCCGATGGGGCGCATGTTGAGTTCTGCAAAGGCGTGCAAAACCCCATTGGCCTCAAATGTGGTCCAACCACTTCAGCTGAAGATCTGAAAGTGTTGATGAACACGCTGAACCCCGAAAACGAACCTGGCCGTTTGACACTCATTGCGCGTTTTGGTGATGGCAAAGTTGGCGAGAACCTGCCGCGATTGATCAAAGCTGTGCAAGAAGAGGGGGCGACGGTGACGTGGTCGTGTGATCCGATGCACGGCAATACGATCAAGTCGAGCTCTGGCTACAAAACGCGGCCCTTCAATTCCGTATTGGGCGAAGTTCGTGAGTTCTTCGCGATTCATGCCGCTGAAGGTACGATCCCTGGTGGCGTACACTTCGAGATGACGGGTAAAGATGTCACGGAGTGTACGGGTGGTGTCCGAGCTGTGACAGATGAAGATCTATCGTCGCGCTATCACACGGCCTGCGATCCTCGCCTCAATGCAAGCCAGTCATTGGAACTTGCCTTCTTGGTTGCTGAAGAATTGTCAACACTTCGCAACGCTCGGCTCGCGGCTGCGAGCTGAGCATTAATTTTATGATTTAACGGAGTGCGCTTGCGCCTTTAGTCGAAAGACAAGAGGCGCAGGTGACCGTGTTCTGCTGTGCGCGATGGCGCGGCAGCTTCAATCGCAGCGCTGTTCGGCTGCGCCATGATTTGCGCCTGAGCCGCGAGTGCATGCTCAGGAGAGCTCTCAGACGCTGTTAAAGCGCGGCGCTCGATGTGGGCGATGTCGAAGCGGCGTGGCACACGCCCCATAACACCATGCGACTGCAAGCCACCCAGAACGCGGCTCACTTCGCCGAAATCACTCAAGAGCGGCATCAAAACGAGCTTTGCGTCCAGCGCAGGTTTGCCAACGGAATAGGCTGTTTCAAGCGTCAGCGTGACCACCTCAGGTCCTTCAAACACCTCATCTAAAGCGTCGCTGAGCGCGCGGCGGCTGCCAGGTTCGATGAAGGCCGTCAAAGGCATGCCGCGCACTTCCATTCCCAGAAGTTCGTTCAGATGCATGCCCGCAAGGCGCAAACGCGCTATTCCAGGTGCAATGCGTTCGCCGATGAAGGCATATTCGAGCGTGTCTTGGATATCGCGCGGATCAATCTCGGATCGCTTTGGCAGCTTGCGCGATCCTCGAAGCCCTTCCCAATAAGCCTCAAGCTCTTCCAGAACTGGATAACGTAGGTTTTCACGGTAGTCGAAAATGGACACGATATCGGTCTTTTGCCGCTTTGTGTCAGAGCGTTCGTCCTGCGAACTTTTAAACGTTTTTACCGTCACGGTGTTCCCCTCAGGTTTTGGTCTGCGGCTTTTTAGATAACCTTGAAACGTTGCCTCAATGATTACCATAGTTTTAATATGCCGCAATTGAGGCTAAATCGGGATAAAATGTTAACAGATGGTTAATTTCCCTTAGGTAAGGCGGCGAGAAACACAGGGGACAATGAACAAATTATTCCCCGTAATCCAAAAATCAAAAGAAATGATCGTTTTTGAGTGGAAATTTGCAATTAATGAGAAAAAGGGGCAGGGGTCATGACCCAATCTATGACCGGGTTCGCTTCCCATGCGGGTGGGGCTCAAACACATACCTGGCGGTGGGACATTCGCGGCGTGAATGCCAAAGGGCTCGATCTGCGGATGCGCGTGCCTGATTGGATCGAAGGTCTGGAAGCGGATTTGAGGACATTGTGTCAAAAGCATATCGCGCGCGGTAGCATCTCGATTGCCTGCAAGATTGCCGCTGATGATAGCGTTGCAGATACAGCTATTGATCCCAGGGGACTTGCCAATGCGCTCACAGCAATTGCGCAAGTTACAGCCATCGCAGAGGATCAAAAGCTTCCCCTCGGAGCTACAAGCGCAAAAGACATCTTGGATATGCAAGGCGTTCTAGTTGCCAATTCTGAAGCCAAAGATGGGATTGCGCTCAAAACACCCCTGCTGCGTAGCTTTGAAGCGGCTTTGGGAGAGTTTGTGGAGATGCGGCGCCAAGAAGGCACCCAGCTGGAGCGTATCATTGACGACCAAGTGGCCTCTATCGAAGGCCTGATCGGCTCCATCGAAGATCTTTTGGATAAGCGCCGCGCGGACATGGATGCGCGATTTGCTAAGGCCCTAGAGCGCTTAGTTGAGACGGTTGAACCCGAACGCGTGGCAACCGAGCTCGCCCTGATCGCGGTGAAGGCGGATGTTACCGAGGAGGTCGACCGGCTAAAAGCTCATATCGTCGCCACACGCGACCTTTTGCGGGCGGAAGGGCCTAAAGGGCGAAAGCTTGATTTCCTGAGCCAAGAATTTAATCGGGAAGCCAATACTTTGTGCTCAAAGTCGCAACATGCCGAACTGACCGCATTTGGTCTGGAGTTGAAAACTGTTATCGATCAGATGCGAGAGCAGATCCAAAACGTTGAATAAGGGCAATATGTAATGCGCCGTGGCCTCCTGATCATTTTGTCGTCGCCCTCCGGGGCGGGAAAATCGACCTTGGCTAAGCGGCTCATGACCTGGGACACGACAATCGCCTTCTCAACCTCAGCCACAACGCGCGCACCGCGCGTGGGCGAAGTAGATGGCAAAGACTATGTCTTCACGGATGAAGCCGAATTTAAACGTATGGTGGCAGACGGAGAGATGCTGGAGCATGCTTATGTCTTTGGCAATTTTTACGGCTCGCCTCTGGATCCTGTAAAAACGGCCATCGATCAAGGGCATGACGTGTTGTTCGATATAGACTGGCAAGGGGCTCAGCAGATCAAAAACTCGGATTTAGCCCCACATGTGAAATCGATCTTTTTGTTGCCGCCGTCCATCGTTGAGCTGCGGCGGCGGTTGGAAAGCCGGGCGCAGGACAGCGAAGAGGTCATTACCAAGCGCATGCGCAAAAGCTGGGAAGAGATCAGCCGGTGGTCGGAATATGATTACGTGTTGATCAACGACGATCTGGACGCGACCGAAGAGAAGCTCAAAACCATTGTCTCGGCAGAGCGGTTGCGCCGTGTCCAGCAGCCAGATTTGCAAACCCATGCCAGACATCTGCAGCAAGAATTTGAGGATATGTCGTGATTTACGCCCTTGGTGAGCTTACGCCGCAAATTGATCCCACAGCCTGGGTGGCGCCCGATGCCAATGTGATCGGCAATATAATCTTGGCCGCCCAAAGCTCCGTTTGGTTTGGTGCTACGCTGCGCGGCGACAATGAAGTAATCGAGCTCGGGGCAGGCTCAAACGTGCAAGAAGCCTGTGTGCTCCACACGGATATGGGCTATCCGCTGACGATCGGGCGGGATTGCACCATTGGTCATAGCGCAATCCTACATGGCTGCACGATTGGCGATGAGAGCCTGATCGGTATGGGCGCAACCGTCTTGAATGGTGCTCGGATCGGCAAAAATTGCTTGATCGGGGCAGGGGCCTTGGTGACCGAAGGCAAAGAAATCCCCGATGGCAGTCTTGTGCTGGGTTCACCCGCCCGGGTGGTCAAGGCTCTGGGCGACAGTGCGATTGCGGGCCTTAAGGCCTCGGCTTTGGGCTACCAAATGAACGCCAAACGTTTTGTGCAAGATCTCAAAGCCCTGACATGAAACGACCCTCAAACGCTCCGCTCCGCCCGGTCATAAATCTGGGCCAATCACGCCCGGTTGCGACGCCAATTCATCCGTCTGTGGTTTATGCCAGCGAGGATCTCAACGCATTGGATGAGATCTATTTTGGTCAGGCGGAAGGCTACACTTACTCGCGTGAGGGGCACCCCAACGCGCAGCAATTGGCTCAGATGATCGATGAGATGGAAGGGGCAGAGGGCGGCATCATCACAGGGTCCGGCATGTCTGCTGTTCTGTTGGCGGTGCTGAGTTGTGCGGCTTCCGGAGATCACGTCTTAGGCGGAGACCAGCTTTATGGACGCTCGTTGCGTATGATGTCTGATGAATTGCCGCGCTTGGGGATTGCGGCGGAGGTGGTCGACACCACGGATAGTGCCCAAGTTGAAGCCGCCCTGAAACCCAACACGAAGGCCATTTTGCTGGAAGTCGTGAGCAATCCTACACTGCGGATCGCGGATATGGAGGGGATCTACGCCCTTGAGAAAGCCCGTGGGATCAAAGTGATTGTGGACAACACCTTTACAACGCCCGCCGCCTACCAACCCTTGCAGGTAGGCGCGGATCTTGTTGTGCATTCGGTTACAAAGCTTCTTGCTGGCCATTCGGATGCGATGCTGGGGTATGTCGCGGCAGGGGATCCCGCTTTGAACGATGAGATGCGCGTCCGAGCGATCACATGGGGTCTGACCGGCTCTCCCTTTGATTGCTGGTTGGCCGAGCGCGGCGCGCTGTCGTTTGGATTGCGCTATGCCGCCACCACCCAAAATGCGCAGCGCCTGGCAACTGCTCTGTCAGATCATCCAAGTGTGGCTCAAGTTCTTTATCCGAGCCGACAAGACCACCCTCAAGCAGACCGCGCCCGGAGGCTTTTGGGAGACAAGGGCGGCAATATGGTGAGCTTTCGGCTCAATGCCGATGCCCGTGATCCCGCAAACACCTTTGTGCGTGCGCTTGACGCCGTGCCCTGTGCGCCAACCTTGGGAGACATCGGTACAACCCTGTCCCACCCCGCAACCAGTTCTCACCGCGCGCTCACCTCTGAGGCGCGGGCGGCCCTTGGGATGGGAGAAGGCTTTTTCCGCGTCTCGGTTGGGATAGAACCCATCGAGTCGCTGGTAGATGTTTTCACAAATGCGCTCGACCAAATCCAAGACTAAACCTATCTGATTAGGCATGCAGACGTATTACACCCGAACGCTCCTAGAGGGCTTTCCCTCTCCGACCATGCTTGTGCTCGACACCGAGCGTGTGGTGGCGATGAACGGGGCGGCGGAGGCGCTTTTGGGCGCAAATCTTATTGGGCGGCACTATATCACTGTGTTGCGCCAGCCTGATCTGCTCGATGCCATTGAAGCGACTCTTCTGCTGCGTAAACCGCGCAAAACGCGTTTTTTGTCCTCTGAAGCAGGCCGTGCCACGACGTATACTGTGGTGTGTTCACCGGTTGAGGGGCAGGGTCCGGACCAAAGAGGTGTGATGGTTGTCTTTGAAGACATTACGCATTTGGAGGACGCAATCCAACTGCGCCGCGATTTTGTGGGCAATGTCAGCCACGAGCTAAAAACACCTCTCACAGCGCTTTTGGGGTTTATCGAAACCCTCAAGGGGGCGGCCCGCCAAGATCCTGTTGCATCAGAGCGCTTTTTAACCCTGATGGAAGATGAGGCTACACGGATGAACCGGCTTGTGGGCGATCTTTTGTCTCTGAGCCGCGTCGAAGCAGAAGAGCGGATGCGCCCTTCTGACCGGGTAAATATCACGGACTTGATCTCGATCAGCGTTGATCGGTTGCGGCCCTTGGCGGACGAAAAAGGCAGCAGCATTTGGGTTGATCGATACGATCTTCCAATCTGGGTCCTGGGAGATAAAGAGCAACTCATGCAAGTTCTGTCGAATTTGATCGAAAATGCAATCAAATACGGTCGCGGCGGGCAGATTGTGCGCGTTGGTATCGAACTTTCAAACACTATTGCAGCGCTTCGCGGGCCGGGTGTCCGCATAAGTGTAACTGATCAAGGCGAAGGGATTGACCCTGTCCACATCCCCCGCATCACAGAACGGTTTTACCGCATAGACGGTGGCCGCTCTCGCGAAATGGGTGGAACTGGTCTCGGCCTCGCGATCGTAAAACACATCATAAATCGGCATAGGGGCCGATTACGCGTTGAAAGTGAATTGGGGGAAGGCAGTACGTTTTCGGTGCTCCTACCTACGCTCTAACAGTTATTGATATTAAATTTTTGGCCTCCACCCTTCGAGTAACTGGCCAAGTGCGCGGCGATATTTGAACTGCGCAATAATCGTGCATTTGATGCTTGAAATAGCGTAAACCTTTTGGAGGACGACGTGACGTAGGTCCACCTGCCTAGACCGCTCCAAGCTTGACGGCCCAAGGCTTTGACCTTGTTTGGTTTTTGTGACACTGATTGATCACGATTTGAGCGATGCTATTGCCTTTTGCGTAAGGAGTATTTCTGTATGTGGTGTTCGCAAAGCATGAATTTTGAGGTGAACGTTAGACAGCGTCGACTTCTTTTTGCACTGATTTTCTCGATATTTGGATGTGTTGCTCTGCTGGCAACGCCGCTGCGCGCGCAAGACTATACTTTGCAATCAGGAGACACATTACGTGTTGAGATCACGCGGTTGGGTGGCGGCGGTTGGACTTCAGTGATCGATGCTCAGGGCAAAATCCGTTTTCCTTTCATTGGCAAACATCAGGCTGCTGGGCTCACTTTGGACGAGTTGAGTGAAGCTCTCTCGCTTTCTTTGGTTGGAATGCAAATATCGCAACAAACGAGCACAGGCAGTATCGTAGTCGTTCTCGATGAATCCTCATTATATGTTGATATCGCCAGTTACCGCCCCGTAACGGTCTCTGGATCTGTTGCGCGCCCAGGACAAATAGAGTTTCGCCCCGGGCTTTCGGTGCGTGCAGCGCTTGGAGCCGTTGGCGGGGCTTCGACTTTCTCAGCATCGGATCCAAGCCCCGATCGCTCCTTGGCGATTTCGACCCGGTTGGAGGAAATGCTGCAAACTCAAGCTTGGCTCACTTTAGACCTTTGGAGGATTGAAACGCAGTTAGATCCTGCTTTGGGGAAAGAACCTCCATCCGAGGTTGCTCAAATTCTAGAGCGTCGGCTTGCTCCGAGCGACATCGAAGGCACGCAAACTCTCATCGAAGTTGCTGAGATTGACGTTCAAGAGCGCATTAGAAGCATAGACGACAGAATAGTTTTTACAGAAACCCGGATCGCCTTTCTACAACAGGCGCTTGAGCAATATGCGATTGTCTCTCGCGCTGAAGAAGAGCGTCTTCAGGCAGCTTTGCTGTTGAAGGAACGCGGACTTACGGTTGCAAATGCTGTAAACAGCGCGCGTTCGGCTGCTTTGAGCGCATCGTCTCGACTGCTAAACACCGAAGCCGATTTGGCGGAAACCAAGCGCGAATTAAGTTCACTCAACGAACAACGCGAGGGCGTCCGGCGCGATGAGCGCATTTCCCTTTTGCAGAACCGTGCACGCGTGCGGCGGTCTTTGGCAGAACTTAACGCCAGAATGAGTGGCTTGAGGCGGGAGCTCGATATGGTTTCTGATCCAAGTTTTGCGACCCCTGTCGAAGCTCCTTCTGTCTTTACGGTTACGATCCACAGAACGACGCAATCTGGGATGCGTGCGCTTGTGGCCGGTCTTGACGACATGATTTTGCCAGGTGATGTGCTCGAAGTGCGTTTCCTTCCAGTTATTCAATAAGTTGCCGACTATGGCTTTTGAATTTTTTGAACTGAATTTTTGGATGGCTGTCCGCAGCCCACACGTCAATGAAAGTGCTTGATTTATCAGCTCAAGCCCCAGAGGTGCGCTTGCAAATTTTGGCGGCTAAAACTGTTCTGTCGCCTGAGGAGCAAGCGCGTTTTCAAGATCTTTTGCAACGCATCACTGAGTGGACGAGCCTCGGGCAGTCGGCAACACGCAATTTTAGCCTTCCTTTGCTGCGCAAACACATCAAGTCGCATTCCAATCAGGATCATATCCCCAGGGCCTTTTACGGCAAATTAGACGAGGGCGCCAATCGGATTGCGCTCAGAAATTTGATGCACTTACAGTGTCAAAAGACCTTCAATTCTGAGGTGCTTGAGGCTGCATCCATTCCGGGCGTTTGGTTCAAAGGGGTCACAATGGCGACGCAGTATTACCCTGACGTTGGGCTGCGTCCATGCCGCGATCTTGATGTTATTGTGCCAAAAGGAGCCCTGGAGGGCGTTCTGAAACGCGCTCTGGATTCAGGCTATCGACTTGTTTCGCCAGATCGATTGATGAAAGATCTTTCAAGCCCAAGGGATCTCAGAGCACTTCTTCGGTACGGGGACAGTGCGACGCTTGTCGCACAGGAGAAGTTTGTCATCGATCTTCAGGAGCGTTTGGACAAACACTCAGGGATTTTTGATCGATTTAATGTGTTTAAGAACGCTCCGACAGTGCGTGCTGGTGGCACTGATTTTCTTACGATGCCCCCTGCGTTTTTGCTTAACTATCTCTGCCATCATCACACGCGCCACACTTGGTCACGATTGCATTGGCTGAGTGATTTGGATGCAATGGTCGCTCATCCTGACTTCGACGTCGAAGAAGTATTGTCCATGGCGGATGACTTGGGTCAGAGAGGCACCGTAGAGGCCAGCCTTGAATTAAATGCGCTCATGTCTGTGGATGAATCCTGGGACGAACCTAGCACCTGGCCGCGTGGAAAGGCGTTTATGTCTATGGCGGTTCAAAACTTGCCTGGTAAGATGGACATCGAAAAGCAACTGCAGTTGAACTTAATCGGTGGCGAGTTCTTATTTGATTGGCAAGCTCGTCCAGAGATTATTGCCAAAGCGAGGCGGGCTTGGTGGCGTGATATTTTCAAGCCGACAATCTCGCAATATGGCCGTTTTCCTCTGCCTGAAGTTCTACAGTGGATTTACTATATCCCACGTTTTTGGGAACTGACGCATCAAACCATTACGCGCAAGTATCAAGCTTGGAAGGCGTGAAACCATTGAGACTAAGCCATCCAAAGTCGTTTACGTCAGGCTTTTGTAAACAGCCTCAGTTTGGTCAACCATGACGCCGATCGTCCGCATCTGTGCCATGGCCTCCGATGTGGCTTGATAAGCTGCCAATTTACCTGGGGTATTCGCGAGATCCAATATCGCAGCAGCAAAGACTTCTGGCGTTGCATCCAAGGGCAGCAAGGCACCGTTTTGACCGTGTCGCACAGTCTCCAATGCGCCACCGACATCGCTCGTTATGATTGGCAGACGGGCATGAAGCGCCTCTATCAAGGTATAGGGCATGGCTTCATAGCGGCTTGTCATGGTGAAAACGTCGAAACCCTTGATGAGGGAGGGGGCGTCTTGCCAGCCCAAGAAAGATACTGAATTTGGAAGAGCCATTTGTTCGCATGCCGCCCGGAGAGCTCCGTCGCCGAGAACAACGCCTTTGATGGATGTGTTTTGGGTATGAGCTAGGTTTAGGGCTTCAACAAATCGCAAAGGGTCTTTTTGATCCACGAGCCGCCCCACGAAGCCGACGACGAAGTCGTTTTCGGTTAGGCCCATATCGGCGCGGGCCGTGGCGCGATTGGTGGATCGAGGTAAGCCAGCACCATTTACAACAAGGTGCAAGCAGTTGGGTGCAATGCCAAGTTCAAGCGCGTGGTCGTATTCAAACTGGCTTACAGCGATGACGGCCTGTCCTTTGGCGGCTAGGACACGTTCTATCGTGCCGTAAATGAACCGTTGAGGCCGCCCCAATTTGGGGTCCATTGTGCGAAACGCATGGGGTGTGTAAACGCGTGAGCCCGCAATGCGCTTGGGCAATAGTCTCGTCAAAGCTCCGGCCTTAGAGCTGTGTGCATGGATCACATCCATGGCTGGCAATTGCTCAAACAAAGCTGTCATTGCCTTCAGAGCTTTGCGATCTTGCAAGCCAACTGACCGAGACATGGGAAGCGTTTTCAACGTCAGATCGGGAATTTCTCGTAGGTCTTTCTGAAAATCGTCCGTGGCACGGGTCGGGGACCACACAACAGTCACTGAATGCCCGCGAGAAGCAAGGCCACTTGCCAAGTCCAAGACATGCCGTCCGGAACCGCCTCCGGAGGTTTCCAAAACTAAGGCGATCTGTAGCTTATGCGCCATAGTAGTGGTCTCCGAAGACAGTCAAATGCGCGCGCTATCACGAGTGTTGTGAAGTGCCATCACAGCAGTTGATCCCCAAAAGCTTCACAGCACTTAGCTGTGAATTCATGACCAATTTATTCCGCAGCTGTTGCGAATGCAGCATCATTTTGCAGAGTTTGTTCAAACCGAGCATTGGCGGCCTGCAGCAGCCCGGAATGGCTTCCACAATCAAACCGTTGGCCGGAAAATTGATATGCGGAGAGACCGAAATCAGCGGTCATCGCGGCAATCGCATCGGTGAGTTGATACTCGCCGCCAGCTCCACGTGGAATGGTGCGTAAGACATCAAAAATTTCAGGCTTTAAAATATAACGCCCAACAGCCGCCAAGGTAGATGGGGCGATGTCAGCCGACGGTTTTTCAATCATACCCTTCGCTGCTAGCGCGTGACCCGGCCGAGAGGTGTCTTGCAAATCGAAAATACCATATTTGGAGACATCGCTGGGGTGAACATCCATTGCAGCTACGATATTTCCTGCCCCTTTCGCGGCCTTCATTTCTGCCAAGCAGGGCGCTCCAAGGATGACGTCGTCTGGCAAGATTACGCCAAAGTCACCGTCAAGAACCATATCTTCAGCACAAAGGATCGCATGGCCGAGACCAAGTGCTTCGTGTTGCTCGGCAAAAACAATCTCAATGTCTCCGCGGCCGCCACAGCTAGCCAACGCTTCGGAGAGCTTGAATTTCTGTTGCGCTTTTAGCTTCGCGATCTGTTCATCTACAGACTCGAAGTAGCGCCTTATGGCAGGTTTGCTCGTGTGGGTGACGACAACGAGACGTTTTGCGCCCGCAACGATGGCTTCATCCACGGCAAATTGAATGACTGTGCGGTCAAAAACTGGGAGCAATTCTTTTGGGGTGACCTTGGTGAGTGGCAGCAATCGAGAGCCTTGGCCTGCCACTGGTAAAACTACACTTTTCACAAACAACCTCCGTAATAATAACCGTTACCTGGTCTACTGATCACTTAATAATTAAATCTCACTCTTAAGTTAAAATCGAACTCCTGCCTGAAAATCAAGCCAAGAATTCCTGCATTGATTGGTTCAGAGGTAAGCCAATCGCTGATTGTGCACAAAAATGAGGATCTGCTTATCTTTTGAGCGAAGGGTCGTCGTGCCCGTTTGCGTCAACTGGTCGACTGACTTTGGGACGGGCTTGTAGGCGCATGGGGCGCTCCGCTGAAGCCATCTGCACTTGCGTTGGTCTCATGGTCAGACTCAGAGGGGCGAATTGTGGGGACGCTTGAGGGCGTGAAAGTTGCCGCAAGCGCAAAAACAACAATCAGCGTGGATACAAGGATTGGCACACCAACCAAGACCCAAGACCAATGCAGGTTTGCAAGCTGAATGATCAAAATCGATGCAACGAGCCCCAATGGTAGAGCAATCAGAAAGAGCGCCAAGGGGTTTGGTCTGCGCAGGTTTTTAAGGCTGCGGTGTGCTCGCCCTTCGCTTTGTCCTGAGGGTATTTGCTTGCTTGCGTTGAGTTTGACGCTGGTCACGCGCTTTCCCATCAGTTGTCCCACCTCTAGCTGTTGATCCTGGCAACTCAAAAGAAACGCGAACGTGGACACTAAATGACATTTTTGTGTCAAAAGCCAAAACTTTTCAAAGACCTGGGCAAAAAAGTGCCGAAAACGACCTGCTGAACTTTTTTGCACACAGAGGCTGTTTGGATGCCTATTTCAGCGAAATGCAGAAAAAACCTAAAGATCACGTTTCCAGAAGGCCTTTGGGCTGCGCATTTCACCTCGCTTGATGGTTCGGATGACGCAAAATTTAGGCGTTGAGCGCTCACCGAACGCCGTGTGATAGCGCTGTCAACTCTGGTTTGCCGGGTGTTTTAAGTATCGATTGCAAGCTGTATGGTGATGCCTGATTATTAAATGATGTGAGATTATTGGTGTACGCGTAAATGGCAAAAAAGATCCTTCTAACAGGTGGAGCCGGATATATTGGGTCTCACACCTATGTTGCCCTCAAAGGCGCCGGGTTCGAGCCCGTTATTTTTGACAATTTTTCAAATGCCAAAGAAGATGTGGCTGAGCGGCTTGAACAAATCTGTGGTGAACCGGTTCAATGCGTTCACGGTGATGTTTTGTCGCCAGAAGATCTTAGAGGCGTTTTCGAAGCTCATGACTTTGAAGGGGTTGTGCACTTCTCAGCGCTAAAGGCTGTGGGGGAAAGCACCGAAAAACCGAGGGCTTACTTCCATACGAACCTTGGCGGATTGTTGAACCTGCTGAGTGCGATGCGCGAGTCTGGCTGCAAGGTGTTGGTGTTCTCGTCTTCTGCGACTGTTTACGGAGACGCGCAAGTCCAACCCATTTCCGAAACGGCACCCTGCAGTTTCACCAATCCCTATGGATACACCAAATTCGCCAGCGAACAGATGCTAGAACAGATCCGAACCAATGAGCCTGACTGGGTGTTTGGTGTTTTGCGGTACTTCAACCCTGTAGGGGCCCATACATCGGCTCTGATTGGGGAAGACCCTCAGGGTTTGCCGAACAATTTGATGCCCTACATTGCTAAAGTCGCGACTGGCGAGTTGCCTCATCTCACCGTCTTTGGAGATGACTATCCCACCAAAGATGGATCTGGGGTTCGAGATTATATCCACGTCATGGATGTGGCGCGGGGCCACGTTTTGTCGCTAAATAAGCTCTTTGAAACGGGTGAAAGCCATCTGGTGAATTTGGGGACAGGGCAGGGGTACTCTGTTTTTGATATTCTAAACGCGTATTCAGATGCCTGTGGCAAAGACTTGGCGCATGTGGTTGGTCCTCGCCGCGAGGGCGATGTTGCACAGCTGTTGGCCGGGACCGAGTTGGCCCAAAAGGCCCTGGGGTTCAAAGCGCGCTACGATTTGAAAGATATGTGTGAGAGTTCGTGGGCTTGGATGGAAAGCCAAAAAACCTAGCCTATAGCGTTTGACGAAATACCTCAGACATCGAGTATCCCCTAACGCGTTGAAACCAAAGGTTTCAGGCAGCGTTAGGTGATTCAGGTTTTACGCATAATGCTTTTAGGGCGCGCGCGTTTCTGCAGCGTGGTGATGGTCCTCGTGGACACGTCAATTTGGGTGGCGAGGCGCTTACAGCATCGCCGCAAGGTCGCCATCTGTTTCTTCCTCGTCGTCATTCGCGGGTTGCAGATCATCAACCGAAATTAACGGCAACCAATCCCAAATCGCCAAGTTCGGCAGCGTTGTCTCTGAAGTCTCTTGCGTTGGTTCTTGATCCGCCTCGGATGGCTCACCAAGGCCAAAGACGCTACGGAAAAACGCGAGAATGTTTTGAAAGAACTGCGCAAATGTAGCTTCTTCAGGTTCAGGTTCAGGTTCAGGTTCAGGTTCGGGATTTAGCTCAGAATCAGGCTGAGGTTGGGCATCTGGCTCTGGCTTGGGTTCTGGCTCTGGCTCTGGCTCGGGTTCTGGCTCAGGTGTAGGTGAGGGCTGAGGGGCTGGATCTGGCTCAGGATCTGGCTCAGGATCTGGCGTAGGTGCTGGGTCGGGCTGTACGTCGGGGTCTGGCGTCGGGTCAGGCATTGTATGCCCGCCATGTGGATTGTGTGGGTCATCTGGAGCCATCACAACCGCTTCTCGGGCGTGGATTGTATCGGCCTGCATGCCCATCACGTGAGCGCCGATATCTACGTCGTTGTCAGGATCGTCACCTTCTAGGGTGAGCGTAAATTCATGCTCAAAGGGGCTGTCTTCGGTGCCCACTTGGAAAAGGCCTCCATCGGTGACCAAAACCCAGTCTGCAACAAGCTCTTTGTCTGACGTGTCTTCCACGATCAAATTGCCGCCCGCGACCAAAATTGATTTCACAGTTGCACTTTGATCCAAAACAACAGTCATACCGGCATGGATTACGACATGACTGTCAGCATCTGGAAGATCTCCGCCCCAGGTTTCCGTGTCAGACCAACGAGCCATATGATGGGTGACATCCAGGGTGTTAGACGTGCTGTCGTGCTCAATCAGATCTACCTGGCGAGCGGGTTCTACCCCGACCTGTCCACGCAAAGCGCCGCTCGGCTGATCAACTGTATGCAGGTTGATGTAGGTGCCGCCCTCAATGAGGGCTTGGGCGTGTTCCGGGCTAAGATCAATCGTGCCTTCAAAGGAGCCGTTGCGACCGTCGGCCGTGTTGATCGTTAAAGCCCCGATCACAGCACCGTTTTGGCCTTCTTGCCCCAAATGCAGATGCATCATGGCTGCATCAGAGGCGAGGTTTGAAAAGACGCCGTCGATTTGCACGGTTCCGGCTTCCGCGTCATAAACGATATCAAACTCGGCATGAGCTTCCGTGTCAGGCACATCCGCGCTGGCTTGGCTTTCTGACATCTCAAGATCGCGTGCATAGTAGGTCTTTGACGCGAGCCCATCCGGGACAATCAGCTCAGGCACATCATAGATGTCTCCAGGTCCATTTTGCTGGGCCAGCAGCGCCATCATATCGGGATCGAAAGCGCCTTGACCTCGTTCGACAAAGTCTTGCTCAGCCACGGGTTCCAGGTCGCTGAACCGAATGCCCTCGACGGGATTGGCTCCGGCATCGGTCAAGAAAGCTTGGGCGGGACTGTCCTCATTGTCGATCATTGAGCTGATTTGATAGGGATCATCCTCGCGCCCAGTATCGTCAATTTGAACGGCGACAACGCGCACAAAGAGATTGCTTCCGTCTTGGAAGATGGCTGTTTCGTCTGCTGCAAATAGATTTTCCAGCGTGTCCACTTCGACGCCCCCTCCAAGCCTGAGAAAGGCGGAGGATACATTGGTGAACTGATAAACCACGGCTGCCCCTTCGAGCATGCCTGTTGTGTTGATGTTGAGATACTCGGGCGTTCCATCAAACTCGACAAGATACGCAGCTTCTCCGTCGTAGTGACCGGCCGTTTGAAACGTGAGGCGATTGCCTTCAAAGTCTGCAAACTGTTCAAAGTACTCGACCCCGTCTTCACGCGTGATCAGTGGCTTGATCATATTGCCTTCATCATTGTTGGTGAAAGACGTGCGAATTTCGGTTTGAAACAGATAACTGTCAGACGATAGATATTGGTTTGGAAATTGGCTGCCCCCGTCTTGCGCGTTAAAGCCGCCGTATTGTTCGTTGATATATTGCCGTGTGACAAAGGTGCCGGCTTCGCCCGTTAGGCTTCCGTCGAGATCAATAAGCCGATTGTCCGACGCGTGGGGGCGGGCTTGAACCGGGTTGATAAATTGTGTGGTGAGGGCACCATCGACGTTCTCGAAGGTAAGATCTGTCGTCCATGTTGGGGTGCCTTGCTCGCCGGTTCGAATTTCGATCGCGCGAAATTCGGTGTCTCCGGCTTGCGTCTCAAAGTGCACATCGTTGATGCCGGTATCGGAGTTGCGATAGAGGAAAACGCCCACATCGCCTTTATAGTGCTCGGGGTTGTCGTTCGTGCCAACCGCGAGCGTGTCGTTTATCACGGAGCCATCGTTGTGCATGAAGATGCCAACGCGATTGCCAGAGACCATTGCGTTATCAACAAAGGCACGCGTGCCAAGCCAAAGCCCGTTTTCATTGCTATAGGCTGTGAAGTCTTCAATTAACGCTTCACCGGGCCCAGCGCGTACAAAGCCGTCGGCCACTTGCAGTGTGTCTGGGTCGATAAACTCTTCGATGAAGAGCCCGTGTTCCACGTTGCTGTGCGCAACGTTGTCTTGAAACACAAGGTTATCGAGGTTGCCACCCCATGTTTCCGTCTCATTCGGGTCGGTATAGACGCCTCGTGACGCGCCATGAGGCCCTTCCAGTACAGGCGTGATCCAAAAGCCAACATCATCCGAGCCCGCGGCGTGGTTGCCGATCATCACGGTGTTGCCGTTTTCAATCCAGTAGCTAGAGACATCGGTTTTATCGGTGGGGATGGGGAGACCGGTTTGGGACGCTTGCGTGCCAAATACCAGGTTGTCTATGATTTGGCTCCCGTGCTCCGAGCCGTCCTCCAAAAACACACCGTGACCGATGTGATCATAGATAACGCTGTCCTCAAGCCGCACATTGTGGGTGCCGTGGATGGTCACACCCTTGTTGAAGCTTTCGTGCACGGAGATATTTTTCGCGTATTGACCAGAGGCATCATCCAGCATGTGCCAGTGCACAGGATAGCGCCCCATTTCATCAAGCTGACCTGTGCGGAAAAACTCCACACCAGATAGATGTTGGCTTGCGCCGTGCATGGCCATGGTGTGAGCACCGTAGCCATCGTCCATGCTGTCTTCGTCTCCCTGTATCGTGACGTTGCGTGTGAGCAAGCCAACTTCTGCGCGCATATCAACGTCCCAAGTTTGGGTCCCGTCTGTGTGCGTTTGTATTTCGCCAAAATGATCACTGCTAAGAGGCCGGTCGAGGGTAAAGGTGAGCCCATCTGAAGAGATATCTGTGATGAGGTATTCGTGATCTTCCTCAACGCCGGAGGCTGTGCGCCCTGAGCTCGCAATCGCGATCAGATCACCGATCTCCCAGCCCGTCTCATCTGTTACCGTAATGGTGGTGTCGTCTTTGGATACGCTGCCGTCCAGCTGCGTCCAGCTTTCCTTGCCGGCATCTGCACCGTGAATTTCAATGCGACTGCCTTCGCCCATGGCCATGAGAAAGGCATTATTGTCTGTGATTGTGCCATGGGCATGACCTGCATGCGCGTCCATCGTGCCAATTTGCTCAGGCGTGATCTCGTTAAAGCTTTGACTGAGCGCCGGACCCGAACCGTCTGAGCTCGCAAAAAGCTCGATAAGTAAATCGAGCATTTCAAAGCCTTCACTGGCTCCGCCGGACAGCAAACCTGGAACGATTGCCGTGTGATCGGGCAAGAGAACTTGCTGGGTTTGATTTAGGATAGCGCCGCTATCGTCTGTACTTTGCGTGGTGACGGTAAAGCTCCCAATGTCTTCGGGGGGAATACCGTTTGGAGAGGTTACGTTGACGAACAAATCTCCAAGGCGAACATATCCAACTATTTGTTCCAAAATTTTCCCAATCCGCAAAAATACCGCCACTTTGTTGAGTATGTGAATCAAATACGACGAATCTGGGCCATGGATTGGACCTATTGCGGTGATTCCATGGCGCGATTTCCTTAGTTGCTCAAACAACTAAGGCGTGCATCACGTCGCGCGATAAAATAGGCTGTTTTTCGCTTATGGGGAGGGTTGGAGGAGATAAAGAGGACCTGACCTCAAGCTTCACTTTGTTGGGCGTCAACCGGTCGGAAAGCGTTAAACCTCGAAAAACTCCACATTTCCTTGCGAAACATAGGCACCCGTCAAACGGCCACTGGCATAGGCTCCGGTGTCAATGGAAATCCTACCGTCCGCGCAGATAGGTTGATCCACAATTGTGTGACCATGGAGCACCCAAATACCGTCTTCACGTTCTTGACGCCCAAAGGCCCTGTGCCCCCAAAGTAAGACGTCTTCGTATTGCTCAGTCATTTTGCGCGCGGGATCGGCTCCAGCGTGGGTTACGTAAACGTTTCCAGAATTCCACATCGTGGGAAGGGAGTTCAGCCAGTCGAGCGTTTTTTGTCCCATTGCCGAGTTTAGACCTTCGGCTATTTCGTCTATATCTTCAGGTGACGCGTCTGGATCAATAGATCTCAACCCGTAGCTCCAAAGAGTTTGTAACCCACCGTTTTGAATCCAGAATCTATATTGTGTTTGAGGATCTTCGAGAAACTCTAGCAACATCACTTCGTGATTGCCCTTTAAGCAAGTGACACGAGGGGCCTCGTCGAGTTCCATTAGTCCAAGCAACACATCAGCGCTGCGATCCCCGCGATCAATATAGTCTCCAACAAATACAATTGGCGCTGCGATGTCTCGTTGCTCGATCGCAATCAAGATTTTGCGGAACTTTTCCAGGCTTCCATGGATATCTCCGACAGCAAAAAAGGGACCTTTCGGAGCTATTGGCGCGTCAAAGCCAGTATTTGGGCGAAGCTTGAGTCTCGAAAACCAATTCATCGCAGCGGCTTTCCGAAAAGCATCAATGTCTCTTACCTCAAGCTTGTTTGGGGAAGAACAAAAAACAAGAACGAGTACTGGCCGAATGGTATATCCGCTTTCCAGGCTAGAGCAATCTAGCAAGTGGTAGAAGCAAGCGGCGGCTCAAAGTCTATCAGCTAGTCTCAGGATCGCTATTTCATCGTAAGGTCGACTGCAAGAGGCATAAAATTCTTGCCATAAATGGGCAAAAGACCGGAGCAGAAAGCGTCAACCAAGGTCGATCATCAAATTAGCGTTGGGCAAGAACAGCAGGGCCTTCTAGTAAGCCCCTTCGCGTTTTAGCACGACCGCAACCGTTTTAACGACAATGTTCAAATCCTCTCCAAAGCTCCAAGATCTGACATAGTCGCTGTCGAGAGAGACACGCTCTTCAAACGTGGTTTCATTTCGTCCAGATACTTGCCACAAACCCGTTATTCCCGGACGTGACCTTAAGTAATCCGCACCTGCGGGACCATAAAGAGCAAATTCACGCTCAATGATCGGTCGGGGACCCACGATGCTCATATCGCCTTTGAGAACGTTCAAGAACTGTGGTATCTCATCTAAGCTCGTAGAGCGCAGGAACTTCCCAACAACTGGAATGATGCGAGGATCTTTGCGCAACTTGCTATCACGAGCATATTCCGCGGCAGCGGCCGGGTCTTCTGCCAGCAGAGCATCCAGCTTGGAGTCAGCGTCTTCGACCATCGTGCGAAACTTAATGCAGCCAAAGCGTGAGCCGTTTAGGCCGATCCTCTCGTGCACAAAAAATACCGGTCCACCATCCACCAGTTTATGCACAACCGCTATTGCAGCCATTAAAGGCAACAACGTGACCGACGCCAACAAAGAAAATGCGATATCGAAGGAGCGTTTAAGCGCGCCGCCAATAGGACGCTGTTCGAGCCGCTCAATGTGCTCAGCGTTTGTATCACTCATAATTACCCCGTTTCAAATAACAACACCTCGCAATGAGGCCACCACCAACAATTAATTTACGAGGCGAAGTTACCCAAGATGCAGCGGTTTGGAAAGCTGTGCCAAGGACGATTTGAGACCTTTTTAAGGTGTTAAAGGGGTCATTGACCAAAAATTAATCGATTTTTGTCATCGGCATGGCGGCAATGCAGCCATGTTTTGGCAACTCTCCGCACAGCGATGACGTGATTCGTTTGTTAAAGCGCTGTTTTGTTCCGGGCATCATTTAATGAAGCTATTGGGTCGCCGTCGAAATCTGCGAGATAAGCTTAACTATCAAGATTACATAGATTAAATTTGGAAAACGATACTGTCGATACCCGATGGGTTCAAAATATCTATGCCTAAAAAAGCGGCTCGGGTGCGCGGTACGTGTTGGATTTGACGTTCATTTCTCGCTTTTGATTCATCATCATATGAGCTGGAAAGACTTAAGCCCTCGCTGTGGCGCTTAAAATGCTGTCGTTCTGGTTGTGTAAAAAATGGGCGGCCTAAGCGTCGTTCATGCGTCTTGAGCAAGCTCCGCTCTTGGCGTTCGAAAGATTGCCTGGTAGCATCGCCGGAGAATTGTTTATTGGTGATTAATGTTAAAGTTCAGATTTAGTTCCATGCACTTATGGCCCCTGGGCCGTCTTGGCTCATCTTTGGTTTGGGCAAACTTCTGCGTGGATTGTTCTTGATATGGGCCGATTATCCAAATCAGTCCGACAAATTCGTGATCGGCTGAAAATCTCTTCTGAGATTTTCTCAAAAGTCCTGGCGTTATTGCGGTACAGTGATCGCCGCCTCGGGATCATGGCGTTGTCCGTAACGCTTCTCGAGATTTTCCTGACGCTCGGTGCATTTTACGCTGTAAAGCGCGTGATTGACGTCTTGGCCCGCACTCCAAACATCGAAGAAAACATGGGACGCGTGTTCGGTTTGATCACGGTTGTACTTCTGTTGTTTGTTGTCGGTCGGATCCTGAATTCTGTCGCAGTCTATTTTCGCTCTGCACAAGGCTATGTTGTGAGCGACTACGTTAATCAAGCGATCCAGGAACGCGCGGTTGCAGCTGATTTAAGTTTTTATGACAGCGCGCTTTACTATGACAGTCTGGAACGCGCCAGGCAGGCGGGTGCCCAACGTCCCGCGATTGTTATTTCAAATGCTTTGTCCGTCTTTCGCAGTAGCATAATGCTGGGCGGCATCATGGTGCTTTTCGCGACCATTGAATGGCGCATGCTCCCGGTAGTCCTAATTGCGGTTTTGCTAATTTTAGTCGTTCAACTTCGGTTCACACGCGAACGGTTCCAACGCCAAAAAGAACTGGTGCAGAATGAACGCCAGGGCTGGTATGCCGATTGGCTTATGACATCTGGAACGATTGCCAAAGAAATCCGACTTTGGAACCTCGGCCCGTATTTACGCGATTTCTTTATGAAAATCCGTGTTCAAGTTCGCAGCGATTACCTTGGAATTGAACGACGGAAGGCGTTTGCTGAAGTCTTCGCGACACTCGTAGGCGGGCTTCTTTTTCTCGCGGCTGGCGCCTTTATTTTATCACAGGTCCGAAATGGGCAGGCTGGCTTATCAGATTTGGTTTTGATCATCTTACTCCTCCAGCGCGCTGAAATGTCTGGGAGAGATTTGGTATCTTCGCTTTCGCGACTTTACGATGATCAGCTATTTTTAAGCCAACTTTTCTCTTTTCTAGACCTAAAACCCGTCATTTCGGTGTCCAAAGGCGAGACGGCAATTCCGCCGTTTTTAGAGAATGGTCTATGCTTGGAAAATGTGACATTCACGTACCCTGGAGCTGAAAAACCAGCTCTTGAGAACGTTTCTATGCAAATCAAGCCCGGACACTTCACGGCCCTTGTGGGGGGGAACGGGTCGGGGAAAACAACGCTTATTAAGTTGATGTGCCGATTATACGACCCGCAAGATGGACGCATAACTTTTGGTGGCATCGACATTCGTGAGCTTGATCCAATCGCATACCGCAAAGAGCTCAGCGTCATTTTTCAAGACTTTATTCAATACGCCTATAGCGGAACCGCAAACATAAAAATCTCAGATATCACGGCTCAAGACGATCTTGACCGGACTATGAAAGCCGCGCGTGTGAGCGGTGCGCATGAGGTTTTGGTAGCATTGCCAAATGGGTATGATACCGTGTTGTCCAGGATGTTCGACCAAGGCGTCGAATTAAGCGGCGGTCAATGGCAAAAAATAGCTTTGTCACGGGCAATTTTTCCCAACTCAAAGCTTGTTATTTTAGACGAACCAACGAGTGCGATCGATCCGAATGCAGAAGCTGAGCTGTTTGAGAATTTTCGCGAAAAGATGGACGGCCGAGCAACATTGGTAATCAGCCATAGGTTGTCTACAATTAGACAAGCAGATTATACTTATGTTCTGGAGGGCGGGCGTATCGCAGAGGAAGGCTCACCAGATTCTTTGATTGCAGGGCAGGGTCTGTATGCTGAAATGTTTGCGCGCCAGGGGCGCGGCTACCGTGCGAGCAAAGCCTAATATTTAGCCCAAAGCCTTAAAAAATACTCTTTTCCGTCTGTTGAACCGGGATATTTAGCGTTTTGCTTATTCCTGTCTCCTTTAGAATGTGTTAACAATGTGGCGTTGGTAACTATAGTTAAGGAGTACATTTTATGACAAAACTTGCATACCAAACACCTGCAATCCGGGAACATGGCAGCGTTGAAGCGCTGACAAAAACTACCCAAAATGGTACATTCCTCGATGCTGCATTCGATCAGGACACACCTCTGACCGAAATCACAATCTCTTAATTGAGCTTATCGGGGCGGGCGGTTTTGTTCGCCCCGTGTCCAATGGCGTAGGTCTGTCGAGACTGCTCAAAGATCTTTTTGGTGTCTACATTTCAGACAGTTCCCAACCCGAAGTCTATTCTTTTTTTGGTGTTTGGGTTGTTTCGGCGGAATACCACTTGGAGCGTTTGTTGCGGGAACAGTTTGGCGTCCTGTTATGTCGCGAGGAGAAGTTGCTCGCTCATCTCTAACGAACTGCAGATCACGCATCTCGATCAAGTGGAACTTGCGAATATATATCTGGAGCTATGAGTGCGACCAACCGCGAGCCGTTTTAGGTATCAAGTGCCAGCATCTGAGAAGAAAGTAAATTTTGATGAGTGACTCGATGTTTTATGTAGCCAAGGAAGATGTTGTTGATTGCGACATTGGCGGAGAACGTGCGCTATTGAACCTTGATAGCAACAAGTACTTTACACTGAACCAGACGGCGAGCGAGGTGTGGGTGGCGCTTAGTGAACGTTGCAGCGTGGATCAGATTGTTAAAAACATCACCGACAAGTACGACGTTGCTGAAAAAACCTGCCGGAGTGATGTCGAAAGTATCCTCGCGAGTATGATCTCGGCAAATATTGCCCAAGAAGCTGGCCCTGTTGAGGCTGGCTAAGTGAAACATATGCGTTGGGTTGGGATCTATGCTCTGTGCTTGTGCACAGTTGTTTTCGTTCGACTTGGACTTTGGGTGACAAAATATCAAAATTTGCGGCGCCTTTTGATCAGACGCTGTCCGGCCGTAGATCCAACCAAAATTCCGACTGTAACACGTGTTGTGCGCGGAGTAGATAGAACGGCCCGTTTCATTCCAGACGCGAGTTGTTTGACCCGCGCAATCAGTTGTCAGGCGATCTTGTCTTGGAAATGCATACCCTCCACGATTTCGATCGGCGTACGCAAAGGCGAAGACGGCGCACTAAAAGCACATGCTTGGGTCCTTTGGAATGATCAGGTCGTTTGGGATGGCAATCAAGACACCCAGAAGGACTTCAAAAAGCTCTTAGATTTGCCGGCTCCGGTTCTAGAAGGTCATTCGTTGTGATCTTTCAGTATGGTGTTACCCTGTCAGGCTTTGGCGGATCAAAGGATGCCATGACCCCGAATGCTGAGCTCGGGCAAAGCCGCTCGCCTCTAAAGGATCTTGTCGACAAAGGATGGTTTTCTAGCGGCCATCAAGCGGTTGCAAGCGATCCCGAAGGACTGGCGTCTCAGGACGGATGGCACATCGCGGGTCTTGCTCGTTTAACCCCAAATGAAGCCAGTCCTACAAATGAAACGTTGACCGGTCAGTCCGCTTTACTTGCTCTTTTGCGTGCTCATCAAACCCAGGGCCCCGAAGGTGTCGGGGCTCTCAGCGGGGCGTTCTCCTGTGTGCTATGGCATGCTGAGGAGAAGCAGTTTTGGGCGTATCGCGATGGATTTGGTGTCTATCCCTTGGTCTATGTGAAACACGGGTCACAGCTTTCCTTGAGCTCATGCCCACGTCTTGCAATGCATCTGTCGGGCTTGCCTTTAACGCCAAATCGGCTTCGGATAGCAGACTATGTTGCCGGAAAGGAAATAGACCAAACGCTTACAGCCTTTGAGGCCCTCAAACGTTTGCCGTCAGCACATTGCCTTTCTGATGCGGAAGGTGAGCTTGAGGCTTTGGCCCCTCAGAGATTTTGGACGCTGCCCAAAGTCGCAACCCCCGAAATCGAGATTGTTCCGGCGCAAGTAAAATTGCTTTTGAGCGCTGCAACCGAGCATTGCATGGATCTTGGCGCTCCGGCTCAGGACCGGATTGGGGCAATGCTAAGCGGTGGGCTCGATTCCACTGCCATTGCTGGACTTGCTGCGCAAAAGATTAAACCAAAGCGACTCAAAACCATTTCGTTCGTTTATGGGCCAAACAAGCCTTACGATGAAAGCGCTTATATCGATGCTGCAAACGAAATGTTTACCTCAGATGTCGTGAAAGTTCACCGGTCAAGGCCCCCGGATCTGAGTGCAACGGATCAACTCATTGATGAACAGTTTGATTTATTTTTGAGCCCTGGTTTGCCCAAAAGTCGCGAGATTTACTCGCATGCGGCCGAAGCAGGCCTGGACGTGCTCCTGGATGGTCACGGAGGGGATGAGTGCATTTCTCACGGGTTGGGTCGGTTGAAAGACCTAGCAGCTTCAGGGGACTGGAGCTTGCTTTGGCGCAATGTGCCCGGTCTTGATCGGGGTCAAAATCCCTCACGTTTTGGCGCATTCTTAGGATTTGCAGCGCGGTATGGTCCTTTAAAAAAGCGCAGCTTACGACGTCGTGTGATGGCCAAAGTGGCGCGGTATTTGCTTCGCTCGAGCCTTGTGCCAACGCCGCCTCAGAGCCCCATAGATCTTCTGGTGCCCGTGTTACGAACAGAATTAGGGCTGGAAGATCGATATTCTCAAAAGCCGAAACACGCTTCTTCAGACCCGCAAAAGTCAGCTGCGCAGACCGAACACATCGAAGTTCTAGAAACGCCCCTGATCGTTCATGCCTTCGAGGTTTTGCACCGGGCAGGGGCCGCGGCTGGGGTTGAGCCGCGGTATCCTTTTTATGACACGTCTTTGGTGGCCTTTTGCGTCGCTGCACCGCCGGACGCCAAACTACGCGACGGACGCGCGCGGTGGATGCTGCGAGAAGCCATGCGTGGTATCATGCCAGACAAGGTTTGCGATCGCGTTACAAAAGCGGATTTTAGTGAAGAGATGAAAGCTTCCGTGGATGCCTTCTATATGTCGGCGCCAGAAACTGTCTTCGATCTGCTCGAAGGAGTAATCGATACCAATATGGCAAAACAGCTGCGGGCAGACCTAAAGGATAAAGGGCTACCGATTGGTTCGTACCAGCTTCTTTGGCGCTTGGCGATATTAAGTAAATGGTCTCAGGCCCTGCCCAAGTGGCAATCACAACAATCGCAAGGACAATTGGTTTCATGATGCCAGGTCAACAAGCATCGTCAAAAGTGTATCGCGTTTTCGGGCTCCATCTTCAAAGTGATTTAGAGATAGAATACCTGACGGAAGTTGCGGATGTCCCCGATAGGCCCGTGGCGGATCTCGTTGTGCGACGTGTTTCAGGCTTGGTGCGGGCCTCGCATGACATGGATCCGCACTTTGATATTACGCCCGAGAAGCAGTATTTCCACTGGACGGCCATTGGCGCTTTCCAGATCGAAAGCCAAAATGAGATCTTGATCGAGCTCCACGACGGCGTGAGCGATTTGTTGGCGTCACATGCTCTTATGGGGCTTGTAATGTCGGTTGCTTTGGAGCTGCGCGGATTGTTGAGCTTGCATGCCAGTGGTGTGCGTGTCGATGGGAAAGCTGCTGTTTTCTTAGGAGACAAAGGCGCAGGAAAATCCACAACAACAGGCGCGATGATCCAAGGTGGACACAGGCCTATTTCAGATGACCTGATCGCAGTTGACACCTCTGGACCCTTGGCCAAGGGGGCCACGCACCCCGTCATCCACCCAGGGTTCTCGACCACAAAACTCTACCCTGACAGCATTGCAGCTTTGGGTCTTACGGATGACGAGTCAGACCGCGAAATTCATCACTCAACAGTCAAAAAGCAAAAGCAACTTCCGCAACAAGTGGCGGAGTCGGCCGTACCAGTTGGAGCCTTATTCGTATTGCTTCGAGACAAAGACGCCCAAACTATCGAGGCCACGCGTTGTGCACCACATGAAGCACTCCAAGCCGTACTGCGATTTACGTTTAAGGCACGCTATGGCGAGACGAAACTTGGACGAGACAAGCTCGTGGAACATATGCAAAAGTGCTCACGTCTTGTTGCGGCTGCTCCGGTTTATAAACTTGTTATTCCTCATAGCCTTGAACGTCTATCTGAGATACCCCCAGCGGTTGCTCAAGTTATGAAGGCTGACGTGTCGTAGCTGGCGAACTTTGCGAAAGACCGTCTAGGAGAAAATTCTGCGACCCTCAAAGAACTGATTGGTCTTATAATCACCGAAAGCGAGCCCAAGGACCACATATAGGTGTCGCCAGTGGAGCGAACTCACCACTTGGCTTACAACCATCAAGCCTATCAAAACCGATAAAATGAATGCGTATTTGAACCAGCCGTCTTCTTGCGCCAAAACTTTGGTGGCGCAACGCCAAATGGCACCCACACAGATGAGCACGTACCCCAGGAGTGCAAAGAGGCCATTTTGCAACCCTAACAGAGCAAAGGAATTGTGCGGCTCCCAACCGTAAAATACGCGCGATTGATAAGGCCCTATTCCCAAGGGCGTTCCGGTCATATCAAAGAGGGCGCGTAGGATCAGATCAAAGCGCTTTGTATCGTAGGATTGAAAGCTGAGACGCCGTGAGAAATAGCTGTCTCCTAAGGCAGCACCCAGCGCATCGCTGTAATAAACCGCGGCCAACATCCCGCCGCATCCGACCGCGATAAGTGCTACGAAGGCTGCGAAATAGGTTTGACGATTTACCAGCATAAAACAGCCAAAGACGCTCAAACTCACAATGAAATGCGCCCAGGCACCGCGCGAGTAGGTTATCACGAGCGCTGCGATCATAAGCACGGTGGCGAACCCTACCATCCATCGCAGCTTAGGTGAGGTAAGAACAATCCAAATCCCAGCCAAAATGGAGGGCACGAGGTAAGGCCCCAGAACATTTGGGTCCTTAAACGTAGATCGAATGCGTTTCAGATAATCGTCGCGAAAGAAGAGTTGTCGTTGTGGAATAAGGTCGAGATAAGCAAGAACGCCAATCAGCGATGTCAAAAGCCCACCAAGGAACAGCATGACGAGGATGAGGCGAAAGGCTTTGTCGCCGGAAACTTTCACAAAATAAGCCGTTAAAACAAACAACAACGAAATATAGATTTCGATGACAATTGCGCGATAGGCGGCAAAAAACAAATCCGTGACGAAAAATAGCGACAGCACCGAAAACCATAAGAACAAAATCAAGCCTAAGGTTACAAAAGGACCAAACAGTTTTACAGGCTGAATAGGGGCCAAGAGCATCATGCCTAAGGCAATGCAAAAGACCAGGTCAGTCGGCGCTGGTTCAAGCATCACAAAAAAGCTGAGTGCGATGCAGGCCAGATATGTGCGCCAACCGGCCTTATGCCAATCTATGACGGCGCGGCTTGGTCTTACAGAAATATCACTCATCTGGGCTCAAAATAACTGGTTTGATCATTATCGGACCAATAGTACTCATTTTCGGCAATGTAACAATATCTGCATGGCTCGTTTTGCGCCAAACTTATGCTCAGGGCGGACGATTGGGATCTATTGCCCATTATAATCTAAGCTTACGGACTGGCATAGGCGCCTGCACTTGCGTTAGGTTTGCGCTCTAACCCATTGATATCATATGTATATGGAGGTCTAATAGGCCCCTCAACAAACCCGCGCGCTGGAGATGTGTCTGCAAGTCGAAAATCGGGCAGGACACTGGGGTGACTGGGGCCCTGCGAAGAGGCGGGAGCGCGCGACCGAATACGCAGAAAAGACGGATTTTCTCCGTTGGCCGACCCACTCAAAATACCCCACAGACCGGTTTTTTCTTCAGCGTTAAAGTTATCGCGGATTTCCACGCCAGCCTCTTGCGCTAATGCGGATTGTGCGCCTTCGGTATAACTCAACGGGGGCCCACGTTTGGGATCGCGCCACAAAAGATTGCCAACAATTGCAAAGTTTCGTGTCACGCCTGCTTTTAGAAACTTTGGGTCGAGCCAGTTGGCCACGCGCAACTCTTGCAGGCCTTTGCCACTTAGATTGCAATTATAAAGCGTGTTGAAACGCATCTGAATATTGTGAATTTTTCCATGTGGACCGTCGCCAGGATGCGCGTAACACATCAGTCCAAATCTGTTCATGTCAAAAAAGACGTTGTTGTAAATGTAGATATTTTCAAGAATCTGCGTTGATTTTTTGCGAGCTTCTCGTGCCAATACGAGGCCGTTGTTGCAGTTCCAAGCAATGTTCCCGTGAACGGAAATATTGCGCACGAAGGAAAAGGATGTGTCGAGATAAATTGCGTGCTTGTGGATGTTCCAGATGCGATTGTTGCGAATTGCGCCGCCGTCTACGCCTCTTTTGTAGTCGATGCCATATTGAAGGCTGTCGTGAATATCATTGTTTTCCGTGATAATATTGCGGACGCCCCCCCCAACGGTGATGACTTCATTGCCTGGCGCGCCTTGTCGATACGCATCGTAGATCTCATTGTTGGCTAAAACGACGTTTTCGACAAAGATCTCTCGCGACGTTCCGCTATATTTGCCGGGCGGCAATCCAACGCACCGAATAGCAGACTGATCTATGCTGTGGATCAAGCAAGCTTCAACTCGAATATTGCCGACAGTTCCGGAGTTGTTCGCGATACTAATGCCACTTGCGGAAATAATGTTGCGTACCGTCAGGTTTGAAAGGTTCAAGTGGCCCTGCTTAAAGATCTTTATTCCTGTTTTTTCAGGGTGGCCGGTTCCATCGATAATTGCCTGGCCTGTTTCGTGGGGGAGAGTTGTAAGCGTCAGCGGGTGGTCTGCCGTTCCACTCTTTCGGATCTCAAGCGGAGCATAAATACCGGGGCGAAAAACGATCGTGTCGCCAGGCTGGGCCTGTGCGATGGCAGCCACAGGACGCTTAAACGGGGCCTCGATCGACCCACGGCCAGGGCCATCTTGCCCGAGAGGAGAGACGTATATTGGGGATCGAATGTCATAGTTGGTGCTTGGTTGGGCACCGCTTTGGGCCCAAGCGCTTGGGGCTGAAGCGAATGCGCCGGTTAGTCCTGCCCCCAATGACCAAAGAAGGGCACGCCGAGTAAGGGGGGGCGACGTCACTTCAAGCTGAAACTGAGAAACCAAAATTGACCTCTTACGATTGCAGCAAACCTTTGCACATCAAGACACATATCACAGCCTATGGATGAAAAGAACGAAGGATCTGGTCTTCGATCCATGGTTCAGTATTAGCCCCTTGCGTTAGAGCTTATAACTTAATCAAAGCGCATGCAGGTGCGCAAAAAATAGGCGCATTTTTTTGGCGACATCGCAAGGAAAGTTTGGGGAAGTTTGCGTGAATTGATTTTCTAACAAATTCGTCGCAAACATATGCCATAGCGACTCGAGATTTGTGAGCCGCGTCTTGGAAGTGATTGATGTTGTGAGTTATTTTGTTGCGTTTTTGGGTAGGCATTTTGACGCTTGCGCCGTTCGTAAACAGTCTGTCTGTTTTGTGGCGTTAAAGAACATGTCATGGTTCAAGTTGGCCAGGTCAATTGAAGCGCCAAAATTTTCGTCACTGTTTGGCTTTAAAATTGGTCTTTTCGAACGAAAGACGATTACACGTGCCGGCGGCGTCTATGCCGAAGCTTGGTCAAGTGCTGGGACAAAGGGTGATGCTGGATGACCAATGTGATGCCATTGCCCAACTTCTTGATACCCGGAGCGCCCAAGGCGGGAACATCATCCATGCAACGCTGGATCGCCGACCACCCAGACGCTCTAGGATCGATTGAAAAAGAGACCTATTTCTTGGTGGACCCGGGCACGCATATGTATCGACCCGACAAACATATCAGCCAAGGCTTGTCTCTTTGGCATGAGCAATTTCCGATTCCGTCGGGGGCATCGCCAAAGGTGATATTGGAATCGACACCTGCGTATCTCTATGCTGAAACAGCTTTGCGAGAGGTGCCCAAGCTTCCGACTGCGCCAAAGTGTCTGTTTATTTTGAGAGAACCTGGTGCCCAGATCCATTCTCTTTACACGTATTTCCGTGATAATTGGGATTGGGTGCCCTCAAACATGAGCTTTGCCAATTTCTTAGAGCACGCACGCAATAAAACCCATGATTTCAAAGGGAACGAACTTGCAGCTCATGCTTTGGAATACGGCTCGTATGTGGATTATCTCGAACCTTGGGCAGAGGCTTTAGGGGAGGATCGTCTGCGCATCGCCACTTTTGATCAACTTAAGGCTGATCCGAAGTCATTGGTGCGGGATATTTCGACTTGGTTGGGTCTGGATCCTACGTTTTACGACACCTACGCGTTTCCAAAAGAAAACGAGACATACGCGCCGCGGAATAAAGCCTTGCAGGCACTCAATGTGAAAGTTCGTCAAAGCTTGCCAAAGGGCAGGCTCTACAATGCCGCGCGCAGTTTGTACCGAAGGCTCAATACCACCAGTCGCGCCCTGCCAATGGATGAGGAAGCCGAGGTCTTGGCGAAACTTAGTCAGAGTTTTGCGCCCGCAAATCGGCGGCTGAGCGCGCGATTTAATGTCGATCTTGCGGGGTGGCCTGTATGATCAATTTTTCTGCACCTTTTGAGCTTTTCGTAGGTAGTGAGTGTTTATCATGGGACTTGTAGACCGCGCTAAAACCTTGCGCAGCAGAGCCGTAGACAAACTACTGCCACAGCGTTTTGTTTTCCATCATGTGCCCAAATGCGGCGGCACCTCGGTCGGACGTGCACTGCGCAAACGCTATATTTTAAGCCAAGCAACCGTCACACCCGAGTCGAGCTTTCGGGCCTTTGAAACCTTCACAGGCCGGTCAGACCGCGAGCAGATGCTGATAGACGTGCTTGGTCTTCGAGAGCAAATGATGCTCTATCACCTCTATGAAGACGTAAGGGGCGTTTCGTTGCATGTGGGGTTTTCTGAAGCCGCGCATGCAGAGTTCTCAGACCGCTATAAATTCGTGACGATCTTGAGGGATCCGGTTGCGCGCTTTGTGTCGCATTACAACTGGAGCTTCAACAAACCGAAGGCTCACGGGAGGATCGAAGAAGATTTCGACACGTTTTTGGGCACGGAGCGGGCAAAGCGTGTCGGCGCAACATTTGTGGAATATTACTGTGGGCGGCCCTCACAAATGGACATTTGCTCAAGTGCCGCCGTGGAGCGCGCAATCGCGAACTTGGCACATTTTTCGGTGATCGGGGACTTGGCCAATTTACAGGGCTTTGAACGCGGCATCGCCAAAGAGCTCGGTGTTAAAGTCAAAATTCGTCATGAGAACAAGAACACGGCTGACCGCAAAGTGGTTTCTCTGGCCGGTTTATCGGAGTCTGTCCGTGCAAAAGTTGAGGCCCTTTGCGCTCCAGATCTGGCCGTTTGGCAAGCGGCTCAGGACAAGATCGCAAAATGACCGCGCAAATCCCTTCTCAAGGTTCACCAATCCCAAAGCGAACTCCGCTGCAACGCTTATTGGGCTGGGGCATTTTGGGGCAGGTGGGCTATGTCATCAGCCAGTTTGTTATACTTTGGGCCTTGGCCAGGTTCACAACGGTTGAAACGATTGGCGCATTTGGTCTCGCCAGTGCAATAACGTTCCCAGTTATGTGGTTCTTCAGCTTAGGGCTCAGAACCAATCAAGCGACGGATGTCAAAAACGAGTTTCCGTTCGCGGATTTTCTCTGGCTGAGAGCCATTACATGTATGCTGGCGCTCTTGGTGATTGGTTTGATTATCATCTTTGCACTCCAATCGGGTCTGTCGTCGCAAATCCTCATCTGGTTCGCTTTGGCAAAAGCCGTCGAATTGCTGTGCGATCTTTGCTACGGCGTTTTTCAAAAGAACGACAAGATGATCTGGGTGGCGCGCTCGCAATTGCTGCGCGGTGGGATCAGCGCGGCGGTCTTTGTGCTTGTTTTGGCGCTTGGCGTTTCGGCACCTTTCGCCTTTTTAACGCAGGTTATCGTCTGGTCAGCGGTTGCCTTTTTGGTCGATCTGCCGGCCGCTCGGCGCCTAGCGAAGGCCAGCAACGACACAGAAGCGGCCGCGTTAAAAAGCATCTTCACTTTGGCCAAAAATTCGTTTCCGCTCGGGGTTTCTGGTGGGCTCTCAGCGGTCCAAGGCAATATGCCCCGCTATATCATCACTAGCTTTTTTGGATTGGCAGCTTTGGGGCAATTCGCAGTTGTGGCCTATATCATGCAAGCCATGACACTTGTGGCCAATGCCGTGAGTGCTTCGATTGTGGCCCGCATGGCCCGCTTGTTGGCGATGGGTCAGAAAAAGAATTTCTTCCGTGTTTTGCGTAAGCTTGTGGTGATCCTGACTGTTATTGGATGTGCTGGCGTTGGTGTTAGCCTATGGATCGGTGACCCGTTGATTGTCTTTGTATTTGGCCAAGATTACGCCAATCTTGGAGATCTTTTGGCGGTTTTAGTGGGCGCTGCAGCGTTGCGCTCGATCATGATCTTTTTCCAATCTGGTCTACAGGCCGCTCGGGCTTTCAACACTCTTATGACGATACGGATCGGGTTCTTAGGGATCATGGCGATTGCGTGTCTGCTTGCGGCAACTTGGGGCGGTATGCTGACGATTGGGCTCGCAATGGGCGCAACTTATGTATTGCAAGCCTGCGTTCTTTTGATGCTGCTCTTGCGGTTGCCGTTTGATCCTGATCCAGAGTTTGTGACACAAGCCTCCGCAGAAGCTTCAAGCCCAAAGGGAGTTAGTCAGAATCTGAATTCTAGCGCGCCCACGGCACGCGTGGCGGTTCCCACATGAGCAAACGTGTTGTCTTTGTTTTGCAACGTGCTTTGGGCTGGAACACCTATGCCAAGCGCCTCATTGCAGTCGCCGAAGCGCGGACGGATCTGGATCTTGAGTTTGACGTTGTTGATGTCACACACCGATCAAGCGCAACCCTGTTCAATAAACGCCATAATATGAGCTCAGCGGACAAAGTTTACCGCAAGCGGGACCCAATCCAACACTACCAAGGTGCCCTTGGAGCTGAGGTGCGGGCCAGATTGGCAAAGCTCAAGCCAGATGTTGTGCATTTTGCAGGAAATTTGCCCGCAGCCGCGATTGCCTTTGAAACGGATCAAATCCCTTTCACGGTTGCGATGGATGTCACACGCGCGGCCATAGAGCGCGACCTGCCGCGTGGTGTTTGGTCTGCAAGTGATCTTGAAAGAGACGCTGAGCTCGCGCGCAAAGCAGCGCATGTTTTCCCAATGAGCACCTGGATCGCATTGTCTTTGATCAAGGATTACGGAGTTGATGAAGAACGGGTGACAGTCATGCCGCCGTCGATTGACGTTCCTAAATCAATGCCCCAGCGCCTCAATCCTGGGCCCGAGCAAACAGGGGGCAAGTCCTCTCAAAATCCTGACCAGCTGAAGATTGTTTTCATCGGCAACGATTTTCTGCGCAAAGGCGGAGACAGGCTGTGTGCATGGGTGGCGGGTCCCTTAGCCGAGATCGCCGAATTGCATGTGATTTCAGCAGACCCGGATGCAAAGCCCGGCGCGGCAGGACCAAAGCCGAATGTGATTTTCCACGGGAGGGTCCCAAATGAAGTCCTTCTGACCGAGATCTTGCCCAGCATGGATGTGTTTTGTCTGCCGACCAGATCGGATATGTCGCCTCAGGTGCTCGCCGAAGCCGCCGCTGCGGGATTGCCTTCGGTGTCGAGCAATTTCGCGGGCATCCCGGATCTTGTGGAGCACAACAAAACGGGTTTGCTGGCTGATCCGTCTGATGATGCAGCGTTCATCGCAAATCTACGGCGTTTGGCCCAAGACCGCGCCTTCGCACAGGCGCTTGGTAGACAGGCATATGAGCATGCCTTAAGCAATCTCAATGCACAGACCAACTTCAACGATCTGCTTGATCGTCTCGCGGCTTTGGCTTCGAGTTAATCTGCTTTAGAAATTTGAAGGATTACAATGTCGATCGCTGAATTGTCCAATGATTTTGACCATGTCACCAAACATCTTCCAGCAGAGGGGACGATCGCATATGTCGATTTTCCTGTTCATAAGAATGCAGGCGATATTCTGATTTTTCTTGGAACGATGGAGTTGTTTCGCCGCCACAACATAAAAATTGGCCGGACACTTTCTACGCTCGACATGTCATCGCGCCATCTAGATCACGCCGCCGGTGCAGAAACGATTGTCTGCCACGGGGGCGGCAATCTTGGCGATATCTATCCTCGGCCGCAGGCGCTGCGCGAGGCGATTATCACAAGAGCGCAAGACGCCAAGGTGATTATCTTTCCTCAATCAATACAGTTTCATGATCCTGCCCGGCTCAGGACCGCATCCGAGATTTTCCGCAAGCATGAAAACCTAACGGTCTTTACGCGGGATCAACCCAGTTTTGATCTCGCCAAACGCCATTTGGCCGAGGAGGTCGTGTTGTCGCAAGATATGGCCCATGCTCTTTATGATTGGCTCGCGCCCATTCGGGCTGAACGTCCGCGTCGCGAAGACGGGCGCCAACGCACGCTGCAATTCTTGCGTCAAGACCTGGAAGTCGGCCAAACCCCGGATATCGATCTTTCCTCCGCCTCCCACGTGGATGGGCCCATTGACTGGCCTGACCTCCTGACACTAAATGACAAATTGCTCTTTGAAGCCTACCGACGCGCGGCTGTGGCGAGCAAGCTTCTCCCGGTCCTTCCGATTGGTTTTCTGTTAAACTACGAAGCGTTCTGCAAACGCCTTATCATCCGGCTCGCACGACGGTTTATTCAATATGACCATGTCGTGACCTCGCGGCTGCACGGCGCGATTTTCAGCTTGCTGTTGGACCGAAGGGTCACGGTCATCGATAATTCGTACGGAAAGAATAGCCGTTACGCGGACCAATGGCTCAAAGATGTCCCAAACCTCGAAATTGGATTCAGATCCGATGTAAAAAGCGCTGGGATGTAAAGCTATGCGTGATTTAAGCTTTGCCAGAAGGTTTGACGACCGCTGGCCGGCAAAAGTAGATCTACAAGCGGTTTCGGTTGCAATCTTAATCGGCGCGAAGTTAGCGCGCTAACATCGTGTCGTATGCTTTGATCAAGCCCGCGACATGTGCTTCAGGCGACATGGCCGCCAAAACCTCGGGTTGAGGAACAAACTGCAAAGACTTCACCTCTTGAATAGCCTTTGTTAAAGCCGCAGCATCCGGGCTGTCATAGAGTATTCCGTTTTTTCCGTGGCTCACGCCATCAGAGGCCGCATTCCAACGCCCGCAAACCACTGGGACTCCGCGGGCCAGGGCTTCAAACGGCACAAGACCAAAGGTTTCGTACCAAAGGCTCGGGAACACCACAGCGCGCGCGCGCCCGATCCAAGTTTGCACTTCCTCAGGCGTTTGCCAGCCTAAAATTTCTGCCTCTGGATTGATCTTTTCTATTTGTGCGGCCTGTGGGCCGTCTCCAACAAACACGGCTCTGACGCCTGCGTTCTTGGCGGCTTGCGCAAAGACCTTTCCGCCTTTTTCCGGATTGAGCCGCCCGATAAAAAGAAAAGCGTCGTTCGCCGCAGCATCTACAGGGTCTTCTTGTGATTGCGCGATCGGATTGGGGACGTAATGGAGTGTTGTGTCTTTGGGCAAATACGGTTCCAATACAGAGCGCTGAGACTTTGAGATGTAAATCAGATCGCTCAATCCACGAGGCATTTGCCCCGGTCCCCAAGTAAGCGCTTGACGGGCGACGCGCCAGGCTTTGTGTGAGGCACTGCGCACATCACAATTGGTGGTTAGACACGAGAGGCCTAAGGGCTTGCGGGTACAGATTTTTTGGTCTGGGTAGTGAAAAAAGCCGCCGTTTGGGCAGGCCAGAAAATACTCATGCATTGTGTAGATGGCGCGCAGCGGCCCATTTTTTAAAATAGGCCCAATCGCGGGTGACAGGGCTTTGGCGTACCCATGGCAATGCAAAACGGTTGTTTGGGGATCAAATTGCGCAGCGCGTTTTTGCAACGCGTCCCGCGCTTCGGCGTTCCATAACCCCTGACGAACGGCTTTTAGACGCGAGGGCTCTGACAGGATATCGTTTTGACCTAAGATTTCGACTGTAATGCCTGGGTAGTCCAGGAGTGGATCTGCAGGGCCGACAGCAGCAAAAAAGGTCACGGCCACGCCAGCATCGGCCAAAAGTCGTGCGGCATCAATGGCGACTTTTGCCTGACCTCCGTTAATACACGCAAAGTCGGAAGCAATTAAAACGGATTTTACTCGCATAAGTAAATTTGAGCCCAATAAAGCGAAAACAACGCGCCCTTATGGGTTAACGTGTTTCATTCGTGCTGTCACGCGGCTGCGTGTGATCTTGCCGAATTCAAGCAAAATAGGCGACTAACGCACTGGAAAAACTTAAAATTTTTGCGAACTGGCGGAAGAGTGAACTGCCAGTTTGTTGAAATGTTCCGTTATTCCGTTGTGTGGGCACCTGGGTGGCTAGGTGCTGTTCGTTCTAGGCCCAAAATGTCGGTGTTAAAGGGCATCTCAACGTGACCACTTACTGTGGCCGCCGCTGGGGAATTTGCTTTGAGTTGAAAGTTTGGAACGGTTGCTGGTGGTGCTGTAAGTGTTCCGGTCGGATCAATAAACAGTGGGTCTTGGGTCTCACTGGCGATGTTATAGAAAGGCTGAGCCCCAATGCCTGCTGGCGCCATGTTAAAGTTATCTGCAACAAAAGCGGCGGGCGAGGCGCTAAATTGATCTTCACAGCGTGGGGCGCCTCGTGATGGCGCGCGCCAAATGATGTTTCCCACGACGTCCAAGCCAGAGACAACACCAGCGTCCCGAAAAGCCTGATTTCCCCAATCTGCAAGTCGAATTTCTTGTAGGTTAGGCTCGGCGTGACCGCAGTTATAGACTGTGTTAAACCTCAGACGCACGTCCTTGATAAGGCCATGCGGGCCATCCCCTGGATGCGCATAACACAAAATGCCGTAGCGATTCATATCATAGAAAATGTTGTTAAAGACGTCGATTGCCTCCAGGGCTTGGGTGGACTCCCCGATCGCCTCACGAGCAATCACAAGACCGTTGTTACAATTCCAAGCAATATTGCCGTGGACGGACACATTTCGGACGTAAGAAACCGAGCTGTCGAGATAAATGGCATGTTTCTCGATGTTCCAGATCCTGTTGTTGCGAATGGCCCCTCCGTCGACGCCCCGTTTGTAATCAATCCCAAATTGAAGACTGTCGTGAATGTCGTTATTTTCTGTGACGATGTTTCGAACACCACCCCCCACTGTAATCACTTCGTTTCCGGGGCCGCCTTGTCGGTATGCATCGTTTATCTCATTGCCGCGAAGTGTGACGTTCTCAACAAAAATATCTGTTTGGGTGCCCGTGTAGCTCCCCGGTGCGATCCCCACACAGCGAATGGCCGATTGATCGATGCCAGAGATCAAGCAGCCTTCTATGAGCAGATTGCCTTTTGTGCCGACAGTATTTGAAATGGAGATGCCGCTTGCCCCCACAATATTGGTAACTGAGAGGTTTTGGATTTGAACATGTTCTTGCCCGACGATCCGGATGCCCGCCGCTCCTGGCGATTGCGATCCGTCGATTACGGCAAGATGTTCTTCACCTGGCGGGGTGGTGATGGAAATAGGGTCCCCTGGTGCGCCGCTAACGCTCACGTCAATGGGCTGATAAACGCCAGGGCGCAGTAAAATTGTGTCGCCTGGCTGCGCGTAGTTCAAAGCCGTTGAGGGTTGACGGAAAGGCGATTGTATGGCGCCCGTGCCAAGCGTATCGCTTCCGTCTGAGGCCACGTAGAGAGAATTTAAATTTGGCGTATAGATGAGCGACGTTGTCTCCTGTGTCGCAAGGCCTACGGTCATTTGAAGCGGTTCGCCTCCCGTCAAAACCTTCCGGCATGACACATTGATCAAACGAAGCCCGCCGTTTGTTACGCGCATCAATGCAAAGGTGTCGGTGTCCTGAGCTGGCACCACAATACTATGCGATCCAACACTGGACGGCAGATTTTGGAACCCAAAGGGGGAACCAGCCCCACTGCCAAAATACAATGTCCCACCCAAATCTTCGGTGATTTCGTAGGCAACTTCATAGTTGGCGCCGATCTCAAGCGCTGCGCTTAAAGCCGACACCACAGCTCCCGATCCTTGGACAAGACCTGGATCTTGGTTGACCGCCATTTCGGCCCCGCGTCCTGCCATAGCAACAGTCCATTCAGCTTTGTAGAGCGCCAAGGAACTGAATTCCATGTCGCCTGACAGTATCAGAAAGGCCGCTATATCTGCGCTCGTCGCAGTGATGAGCCGGTGGTGAATACCTTGGCTGACGGGCAGAGCTTCTTCTTCAAACGGGCCAGAGCTTCGAAGCGCGGGCAGGGTGGGGCCGTAGATCGTTGTGACCTCATAGCTCAAGAGGTAGAGCGTGCCGATCTCTAAGGTTTGATTAGTCTGTGCAAGACTCACATCTGTTCCCGAGATCCGACCTGGGACAGCTGTATCTGATAATTGCACAGACACAGCGTCGGGGACCCGGTTCAAAATGGACTGATTGTCTAGCATCAGGCTCCGAAGTTCGGGCTGACCAAGTGTATTCGACGGCACTTCGGCAAGTTTAATTTGAGCGTTCCCGTCCCTTACTTGGGCTTCGAGGGCGAGAGATGCGGTGTTGATGGATCCTTCAGCGGATACAGCAGAGGTCAGGCTCAATGCATGGCTTAATTGCATGGGTTTACCTTTTGAGCAAAGGAAAGGATGCAAAGATCAAACGCATCCGAGATGTGAGCGCGCAGCAAAGGTCGTCCTTTCGATGAATAGAGCCTTCAGACGTTTCGAAAATCTTTGCAAAATCTTTCGCAAAGGCTTCTCAACAGATCGCGCGATTAAAGCTTTGTTCACGTTTAGAATTGGCGGACGCTATCGCAGATCTTTGCGAAGGTGCCGAGAATTACGCAGCGAGGGCCAATAAATATGGCAGTTTGTTCAGACTTTTGCCTGTTTATAGAGAGTTAGCACGCTAATTGGGCTGTTTACCCTTTTCTGGGCGACTTTGAAGCTGTATCACGCCTCGAGCGGCGCTTAAGTTTTATGCGCCGCTTGAAGAGCGGGTCAGCGTTGACGGGGTTTTTCACTATTCGAATTGCTTCTTTTGCTCCTGAGAAAAAAGCGTTTAGCATAAATGACGCAGCTAAGACCCTTACGAGTTTTTAAATTATTGAGTTTCGGACCCCTAACGCAAAATGACTGACTTATCCAAAATGCCTACACATTCCGCGCAATTTGCAAGCCCTGTTGATACAGGCCCCATTGGGCTTGTGGTTCTCTGGCGGGTTCTGTGGTCGAATAAAATTCGGATCTCGATCCCAGCAATTTTATTTGCGGCGCTCGCTATATTTTTGGTTCAACGGAGTTCAGATACGTACAGCTCTGAAGCCCAAGTGCTGCTCACGAGAGGCAATATCGACATCATTGCTCAAGAGGGAATTGATCGTACAACGATCACCTCTGGTGCGGCTGTGAATGCGATGACAATATTAACGTCCCGCAACCTCGCACTCGATGTTGTGGAACGTTTGAAGTTGGTAGACGATCCAATGATCAATCCCAACTTAGTCCCGATATCCACAGAGCCTCCAGAGCCTAGTATCATTGACCGTGTGATGTTTTGGCGCACACCTGAGCCGCCCGAACGGGTCATTTACTCCGATGCGGCAATTCGACAAAACGCAATTGATTTTTTGTCTGGTTCAGCGGATTTGCGTGTCTTGCCAGGGTCCAATGTGATTTCCATTTCCGTGAGTTCGAGCGATCCCAAGCGATCTGCTGACGTGGCCAATGCCTACGCCCAAGCGTTCCTCGATCGCCAAGCTTCGTTTACGCAACGTGAGTCGCAGCGTGCGGCAGATGCGCTTGCTGAGCGGCTCGGCGAGTTGCGCTTGCAGTTAGATGAAGATCAAAACGCGCTGCAAGAGTTCAAGGGCACCGTACAAACCGTATCACCTGCTGTGTTTGCTTCGCTCGTTGAAGAAGCGAATGCGGTTCGCAAGCGCCTTGAAACCGTCAGTCTTGAGGCCGCTTCCGTAAAAGATGCAGGCCAACGCTTAAGCACGGCGAGCAGCTTGGACCTTCAAACCTTGCGCCAACTGGTCGACGATACGCCAAAGTTGCGTGAGTTTGAAACCGCCTTTGCGCAGACGCGCCTCGCGCCCGCCGACCTCGCAGCGGCTTTGCCTGGTATACAAGGCGTTCTGGACACAGAATTGGAGCGTCTTGAGCGGGTTCGCGCGGCGCTCGCGCAGTCTCTCGAAACGCTTGATTTGCGGGTCGCGGAAACGAACAAAACGATTGTGGATCAGCGACAATTAGAAGTTGAAGTGGAAACCTCGTCGCAGGTCTACGAAACGTCGCTGGCGCGGTTCAAAGAACTTGTTGTGCAAAGCGGGCTGAGAGACGCGGGCGCACAAATCTTGATGACGGCTGAAGAGCCTCTCTCGGCTGATGGCCAAGGGCGGAGACGAACCGTTATCATCGCCTTTGTCTTGGGTCTATTTTTGGGCATTGGCTATGCGCTAATCCGCGAAGCTGCCAATGAACGTGTGCGTCGGGTTGCAGATCTGTCCGATATCACGGGGTCAAACGCGATCGTTCAGATGCCACGGCGCAGACGAGGACTTATTCGCAAACCCCTATCACGCAACGCTTCGATGAAGAGCGGGATTTCGCCTTTCTTTGATGGCATTCGCTCCGTCCGCCAAATGATCGCAGGACAAAGCGGGCTGCGCAGCGATTGCCTGACCATTGGCGTGTTCTCGGCCCTGGATGGTGAAGGTAAAACCACAACTGCAATCGCCCTCGCACGCAGTTATGTCATGCTAGAAAAACGTGTTCTTTTGATCGACGCAGACATGCGGAAAGGCGACCTGCGTAAAAACCTAGCAATGGGTAAAGCGCCTAAAGGACTCCAGCAAATCATTTTTGAAGGCGTCCCAGCGCAAGAACTTATCAAGCCGCAAAAGGATCTCGAATTTGACGTGCTTGTGAGCGGGCCTCAAATTGCCAACCCAGCCGACCTTTTGGAATCCGATACATACGCACGCGTCTTTGCATCGCTCAAGCGAAGCTATGATGTGATTATCTTGGACACGCCTCCGGTCTTAATCGTTCCTGAAGCACGCAAAGTCGCCTCTCAAGTTGATGCCCATGTCTTCGTGACTGTGCACGATCTTAGCACCAAGCCAGCGGTTCAAGACGCCGTCGCTGTTTTGCGAGATGCTGGGGCGTCTGACCTGGTGGTTACATTGGGGAATGCGCCAGGGGCGCAAGGGCAAGGCTATGGGAACCGTTCCCGCTCCTACTATCAATATCGCGCGCGCGCTTAGCCTGCATGGCGCGGTTACAGGCAGCGCGTAAGTAATAGATAAAAAACAATTTAATTTGATCATAAGCTGGTAAGACTTTTTGATTACCAATATCTTATGACGTCACTCATTCATCCCGTACTTCTCTGCGGCGGTTCAGGCACACGCCTTTGGCCCTTGTCGCGCAAGTCGTACCCCAAGCAATTTGTGAACCTCATTGGCGAAAATAGCCTCTTTCAGGCCTCAGCGCAGCGCTTGAGTGGCCCAGGGTTTGCGGCTCCGTCCATCGTCACCGGCGCGGATTTTCGCTTTGTCGTCATCGAGCAATTGGCCAGCCTTCAAATGGTCGCAGCAGATATTTTGATTGAACCAAGCGCAAAAAACACGGCCGCAGCCGTTTGTGCCGCGGCTTTGTCACTAGAGGCGCGCGATCCGGGATCTTTGATGCTTGTGGCGCCTTCGGACCATGTCATCCCCGATCATGCGGCCTTCGCGGATGCCGTCAAGGTTGCAGCCAAATCTGCTCTCGCGGGCCGCCTTGTGACCTTTGGTATCCAACCTGATCGCGCAGAGACGGGATATGGATGGCTAGAGCTTCATGAAGCGCTCAGCGTCGATCATGCGCTTGAAGCTGTTGAACTCAGCGGTTTTGTTGAAAAACCCGACCAGGCTAAAGCCGAAGCGCTGCTGGCGGGCGGCAAACATTTGTGGAATGCGGGGATCTTCCTGTTTTCGACAACAACCATTCTGGCGGCCTTCAAAGCGCATGCGCCAGAGGTTTTGTCGGCTGTTAGGGAGGCTTTTGACGCAGCAGAAAAGGATCTGTCGTTTGTGCGATTGGATCCAGAGACCTGGGAAACGGTTCCAGACATCTCCATCGATTATGCGGTGATGGAGCGTGCTGATAACCTCGATGTGGTGCCCTTTGCAGGTGCTTGGTCCGATTTGGGAGATTGGAACGCGGTTTGGCGCGAGTCGGCCGCTGACGAGACCGCTGTGGTCACTTCTGGTCCTGCAACCGCGCTTGATTGCGAAGGCACGCTTTTGCAGGCCACCAGCGAGGCCCAGCATGTGGTGGGCATCGGTTTGAAAGACATTGTTGCCGTGGCGATGCCGGATGCGGTGCTTGTGGCGTCTAAAGACCGTGCTCAGGACGTCAAAACAGCGGTTGCGGCGCTGAAAGCCAAAAGCGTTGAACAAGCAGAGACGTTGCCCCGCGATTATAGGCCTTGGGGGTGGTACGAAGGTTTGGTCGTTGGGTCACGGTTTCAGGTCAAACGGATTGTTGTGCATCCCGGCGCTGCACTTTCCCTGCAAAGCCACTACCACCGCGCGGAGCATTGGATAGTGGTGGAAGGTGTGGCCAAGGTTACAATCAACGACGAGATCAAATTCGTCGGCGAAAACCAATCCGTCTATGTCCCACTTGGCGCCGTCCACCGGATGGAAAATCCTGGTAAACTGCAACTCACGTTGATTGAAGTCCAAACGGGCAGCTATTTGGGTGAAGACGACATCATACGCTATGAGGATATCTATGCGCGCGGGCAGGGCGCCAAGGGATGACCGAGCTCACCTGCTTTAAAGCCTATGACATTCGCGGGCGCTTGGGCGTCGATCTGCACGATGACATTGCCTTTCGCATCGCGCGGGGCTTTGCGGAGGCGCTTGGCGCCAAGACCATTGTTTTGGGCCGCGATGTGCGCGCCTCGTCGGAAGCCTTGGCGGCTGAAGTGGCGCGCGGTTTGCAACTGCAAGGCTGTGATGTGCTGGATTTGGGGCTCTCGGGCACCGAAGAAATATATCACGCCGTGACCCATTTTGGCGCGGATGCAGGCATCTGCGTGACGGCGTCGCATAATCCCATGGATTACAATGGGATGAAAATGGTGCGCGCGGGCTCTGCGCCTTTGGATGCGGCCAGCGGCTTGTCTGCGATCAAAGCGCTTGCTGAAGCTGACGCCTTTGTAGCCTCCGAGACACCAGGCCAACTCCGGGACGTGTCGCAGGAGGCGCGGGCGGCCTATGTTGAAACCGTCATAAAATTCACAGAAACTTCTGCCCTTAAGCCTATGAAAATACTTGTGAATGCCGGTCACGGCACGGCTGGGCCCACCTTTGATGCCATCGCGCAGGCCTTGAGTGCGCAAAATGCACCTTTAAGCTTTGAGCGGATGTTCCATACGCCAGATGGCAGTTTTCCCGAAGGCATTCCAAATCCGCTTTTGCCTGAAAACCAGCCCGCAACAGCCGAAGCTGTCGTGTCCCATGGCGCCGATTTTGGCGTGGCCTGGGATGGGGATTTTGATCGGTGTTTCTTCTTTGATCACACCGGCGCGTTTATCGACGGCGAATATGTTGTGGGTCTCTTGGCTGAGGCGTTCTTGGCGCAAAGCCCCGGCGAAAAGATCATTCATGATCCGCGCATCATTTGGAACACGCAAGACGTGGTGACGCGGGCAGGCGGAAAGCCCATACAATCGCGCACCGGCCACGCGTTTATCAAACAAGCGATGCGGGATGAGAATGCGATCTATGGGGGTGAGATGTCGGCTCACCATTACTTCCGCGACTTTGTTTATTGCGACAGCGGCATGATTCCCTGGCTACTTATCGCTGAGCTCGTGAGCCGCCGCGGACCCTTACGCGATTTGGTGGCAGAGCGCATTGCGGCCTTTCCATCCTCTGGTGAGATTAATTTCAAACTCAAAGATCCCAAGGCCGCCATCGCGCGGGTGCGCGCCAAGTTTGAGCCACAGGCGCTGCAGATTGATGAGGCCGATGGCATAGGCTTTGATATGGGGCCATGGCGCTTCAATCTGCGCAGTTCCAACACAGAGCCCGTGGTGCGGCTCAATGTGGAGAGCAGGGGCGATGCCCCCTTGGTTGAGGCTAAGGTTTCTGAAATTTCCGCTTGGTTGACGTCTGAAAGCTAGCGCGCCGTCTCAACTCCTAGACTCACTCCGCACACTACTCGTTTCCGGGAGGCAAAGCCGACTAGCCCCCGACCGCCCCCCTGGGCGGGGGCTTTCAGCCCGACGC
>JBCDCE010000021.1:0-57014 GCA_039182515.1 Pseudomonadota bacterium
CCCCCACGGGGGCAGCGCCCCCCTAAATAGGGTCGCGGGCCAGGCAATGGCCTGGCCCACATCTAGGTCAATCCATGGAGCGCCGAATTGAACGCACCAACAACCATACGCCCAAAATAACAAGAGGCGTTGCAAGTGCCCCCAGAACCAGCTTTGAGAGCCCCATAGGTTCTGCAAACGGCTGCAAGACGTACAGCGCCAAGTTGACAGCATAATAACTGATCGCAACGACCGAGAGGCCCTCAACTGTCTTTTGGAGCCGAAGCTGCATATCCGCGCGTCGGTCCATGCTCTCAAGAAGCGCTTGGTTTTGTGCAGATCGTTCCACATCCACGCGTGTGCGCAACAAATCTCCCGCTCGGATCGCCCGTTCTGCCATGGCTTGAAGACGCGTCTCGGTTGATTTCACAGTCCGCATCGCGGGATCAAACCGCCGCTGCATAAATTCGCCAAAGGTTTGACGCCCCATAAAACGCTCTTCACGCAGCACTTGGATGCGTTGGGTCACGAGCGCATCATAAGCGCCCGTTGCCCCGAAACGAAAAGAGGACGCCCCAATGAGATGTTCGAGCTCCGCTGCGATCTCAAGAAGTCCCTGCAGCGTATCTTCAGCGGCAACATCATGGGCAACATCTGCCATCTCGCCCACAAGGCGAGACAGGTCCTTTTCGAGCACTGTCATGCGCCCGCCCATGTCACGGGCATGGGCCAAGCCAAGCATCGACATGGCTTTGTAGGTCTCAACCTCACAGAGCCGCTGCACCACACGGCCAACGCGCCTGTTGCCGGTGCCGTTTGTCACAAACACTGCGATCCGCATGTGGCCGGCGGGATCGATCCGAAAGTCTCCCGCCACGATTGCACTGTCATCAAGCACAGAGCTGACTGCCAAGCTTTCAGGCACAAACCAATCCCCAAAACTTGCGTTTGTTTCCACATCATCTGGTCGCTCGGCGATCCGAATGAGCGCAGACGTGATCCTTTGACCGGGCGCCTCAGCGAGCCAATCGGCGGGAAAAACTTCGAAGGCGGCAGGATCAAAATCCCGCTCACTGAGCCCGGGCGAGAAAATCGTATAGGTCACAAATTCGGTGTGTTGTTCCCACTTGAGGTGAAACCTCCCGAGCGTACCAAAGTAATGCGTCGCACCTGGGGATGGATAGTCCACGCCGTAGCGATCCAGAAGCGCAATCAAATGCGCCCGCTCTTTCGCACGCTCACCGCCAGCGCCCCCGCCATTGGCCAGCGCAAGATAGACAGCGGTGGTCGGCGTCTCAATAACAGGAAAAGGGCGCGCATGCAGCTCATTGGCTAAGGCATAGCGGAGTGGATGGTCGTCGATCATGTCACCAGGGTTTTACAATGGCCTCTCGGGATACCGGTTGATCTATCCCGTGAGCCTGTGAAGTAAACCGAAAGCCGAAATCTGAGCGGTACACGATTGTCGACTTGTTTTTTGACAACACCCATGGACAAGCTCGACCACAAAGGGAGTGCAACACATGAAAATTGGATTTGTGGGCCTAGGCAATGTTGGCGCAAAACTTGCGGGCAGCCTGATACGCAACAAAAAAGATCTCACTGTTATGGATCTGGATGTGTCCAAAGTGGCAGAGCTTGAAGCCGCCGGGGCAAAGTCCTGCCAGACCGGCAAAGAGATGGCGCAAGTCTGCGACTACATCATCACCTGCCTGCCCAGCCCTGCAGCCTCTCAGGCGGTCATGCAAGGACCTTACGGCATTTTAGAAGGCCTGCGCCCCGGCACGATCTGGGCGGAAATGTCGACCACAGATGCCGGGGTTTTGGCGGATCTGGCCAAAGAGGTCACGGCCAAAGGCGGCACCGCCATTGATTGCCCTGTTTCTGGGGGATGTCACCGAGCCGCGACGGGAAATATTTCCATCTTCGCAGGCTGTGATCGCGAGACCTTTGAGCGAGCTCTACCCGTGCTCACGGTCCTGGGTCGCAGGGTGCTGCACACAGGCTAGTTGGGCAGTGCGTCTTTGCTGAAAGTAATGACCAACTACCTCGCCACCGTGAACCTCATTTCCTGTGCAGAAGCGCTGACCACGATGAAAGCCGCTGGAGTTGATCTTGGTGTCACCTATGAGGCCATTCGCATCTCATCGGGCACAAGCTTTGTGCATGAAACCGAAAGCCAAGTGATCTTGAACGGCTCGCGGGACATCAACTTCACAATGGATCTCGTGAACAAAGACATTGGTCTTTTTCAAAAGATCGCTGAAGCGCACAACGTACCTTTGGAAATCTCGCCATTGATCAATGAAATTTTTCAAGACGGCCAAACCCGTTTTGGCCCACGCGCCTTTTCGCCCAGCATCATCCGGCGGCTCGAAGAGCCCACGGGCTTGGATGTGACCTACCCTGGCTTTCCGGCTGATCTTCTCGATGATGAGCCGGAAGAACCCGGATACGAAGTGCGCCGCGCGACGTAGCTTTTGATGACAACGCTCCTATTCAACAAACCCTTCGGCGTTCTGAGCCAGTTTAGTGATGCTGACGGTCGTGCCACGCTCAAAGACTATGTGGATGTGCCCGGCGTCTACCCGGCTGGTCGTCTCGACCGGGACAGTGAAGGGCTCTTGATCCTCACCAACAACGGACGGCTTCAATCACGGATCGCAGAGCCGAAGTTCAAAATGGCCAAAACCTATTGGGCTCAGGTGGAGGGAGACCCCGATGAGGCCACTTTGCGCGCTTTACGCAAAGGCGTCACGCTCAGAGACGGCCTGACTCTTCCGGCCAAAGCGGAGCGCATAAACGAACCTGCTGGGCTCTGGCCAAGGGATCCACCCATACGCGTGCGCAAATCGATTCCCGACAGTTGGATCGCGCTCACACTGACCGAAGGCCGCAACCGCCAGGTGCGGCGCATGACGGCCCTTGTTGGCCATCCCACGCTGAGGCTCATTCGCGCGCAAATCGGGGATTGGACCTTGGGTGATCTGGAACCTGGCGCTTTTCGTGCTGTTTAGGGCACCTTCAATTTTAATCTTCACCGTATCTTCAAAGAACGTAGGCCAGTGCCCGACCGCGGGCGTTGGGCTGAAAGCCCCCGCCCATGGGGGCGGTCAGGGGCTGGTCGGCTTCGCCTCCTGAGAGCGGTTGGTGAAGCGCACAAAAAAATGGATCGGAACGAAAAAACCCCCGAGCAAGGCCCCGGGGGTTTTGATATCTGTAAGGCTCACGCTTCTGCATCAGCCTTCCCGCAAGAGGCGGATCAGTCGATCATCGGCAAGAGCTTATCAAGCGAAGCTTTCGCGTCGCCATAGAACATCCGCGCGTTGTCTTTGAAGAAGAGCGGGTTTTCGATGCCGGAATAGCCCGTGCCCTGCCCGCGCTTCGAGACAAACACTTGCTTGGCTTTCCACACTTCCAAGACGGGCATGCCCGCAATCGGAGAGTTTGGATCGTCTTGCGCGGCTGGGTTCACGATGTCGTTCGAGCCAATCACGATAACAACGTCTGTTTCTGGGAAATCGTCGTTGATTTCGTCCATCTCCAGAACGATGTCGTAGGGCACCTTTGCTTCCGCCAAGAGCACGTTCATGTGCCCTGGCAAACGCCCAGCAACGGGGTGGATCGCAAAGCGCACTTCCTTGCCTTTGGCGCGCAACCGCTTGGTGAGATCCGCAACAGCCGCTTGGGCTTGCGCAACCGCCATGCCGTAGCCTGGCACGATCACCACGCTGTCAGCATCATTGAGGGCAGCGGCAACGCCGTCTGCTTCAATGGCGACTTGCTCGCCTTCCACAGCCATTTGTTCGCCCGTGGCAGCACCACCCCAGCCACCTAAGATGACAGAAACAAAGGAGCGGTTCATGGCTTTACACATGATGTAGCTGAGGATCGCACCGGACGAGCCCACAAGCGCGCCAACCACGATCAAGAGATCATTGCCGAGCGAGAAGCCAATGGCCGCCGCAGCCCAGCCTGAGTAGCTGTTCAGCATCGAGACAACCACAGGCATGTCAGCGCCGCCGATACCCATGATCAGGTGATAGCCGATGAAGAGCGCCAGAAGCGTGAGCAGAACGAGCGTCCAAGAGCCCGCACCCGAGAGATACATGATCGCAAGCACAACACTGAGGCCTGCAGCCGCTGCGTTGAGCATATGACCACCAGGCAGTTGCTTGGCCGCAGTGTCGATCTCAACAGGAAGCAAGCTGTCGCGCCCAGCCAGCTTGGCATAGGCAATGACAGAGCCTGTGAAGGTCACAGCACCGATCCAGATGCCGAGCACCAGTTCGACCCGCAAAATGCCGATCTCAACGCCAGACTTCTTGGCAATGAGCTGGCCGAACGCCGAGAGCCCATCGTTGATCTCTTTGGAGAGGCCAACCACTTTGCCATCTGCATTCAGCGCACCCAGCGTGCCGCCGTTCTCTGCATAGAGCCCAGAGATCACGTTGATCATAATGTCGGCGTTAAAGCCCACAAAGACCGCTGCGAGACCAACAAGCGAGTGCATGATCGCCACAAGCTCGGGCATCTGGGTCATCTGAACCTTTGTAGCGAGCTGATAGCCCACTGCAGCTCCGCCTGCGATCAGCACCAGCGAGAGGATCCAAAGACCTGAGCCCGGTCCAATGAGCGTTGCCAGCACAGCAATGGCCATACCTGCAATGCCATACCACACCGCGCGTTTTGCGCTTTCTTGCCCCGACAAGCCCCCAAGCGAGAGAATGAAGAGGATCGCTGCAACCGCGTAGGCTGCAATGGTAAATCCGAAATCCATCTGTCTACTCCCTTACGACTTTTGGAACATGGCGAGCATGCGCCGTGTCACGAGGAACCCGCCAAAGATATTGACGGAGGCCATAAAGATCCCAAGTGCGGCCAGGATCGTGATCAGGACACTCGACGAGCCAATCTGAATAAGCGCGCCGAGGATGATGATCGAGGAGATCGCGTTGGTCACAGCCATGAGCGGCGTGTGAAGCGAGTGGGCCACGTTCCAAATCACTTGGAAACCGATGAAGACCGAGAGCACAAAGACAATGAAGTGCTGCATGAAGCTTGCAGGCGCGATCAGGCCCACGGCCAGAATGAGCGCACCGGCTACGGCCAGCAGAGTCACTTGGTTCTGTGTTTGCTTTTTGAAGGCCGCTGTTTCTTCCGCGCGAATTTCTTCGGGCGTTTTCTCTTTCACAGGCTCTTTTGGCTTTTGGGCCGCAATCGCTGCCACTTTGGGGGGTGGCGGTGGGAAGGTGACTTCACCGGAATGAGCGATGGTCGCCCCGCGGATCACGTCGTCTTCCATATTGTGGTTCACCTGACCGTCTTTTTCAGGGGTCAGATCGGCCATCATGTGACGAATGTTGGTCGCATAGAGCTGTGAGGACTGCGCAGACATGCGGCTTGGGAAGTCGGTGTAGCCAACAATCGTAACGCCGTTGTCTGTCACGATCTTCTGATCCATGACCGTGAGCTTACAGTTGCCGCCCTTTTCCGCCGCGAGGTCCACGATCACGGAGCCGGGCTTCATGGCAGCGACCATGTCTGGCGTCCAAAGCTCAGGGGCTTCGCGGTTGGGGATCAAGGCTGTGGTGATGACGATGTCGACTTCTGGGGCCAACTCGCGGAACTTTGCCAATTGCGCTTCGCGGAACTCTGGCGAGGACACAGCCGCATAGCCGCCAGTTGCCGCGCCATCCGCTTGCTCTTCTTCAAAGTCGAGGAAGACGAAATCTGCGCCCATGGATTCGACCTGTTCGGCCACTTCTGGGCGCACGTCGAAGGCCAAAGTGATCGCGCCAAGCGATGTAGATGTCCCGATAGCCGCCAGGCCCGCAACGCCCGCGCCGACAACCAGAACCTTGGCAGGCGGCACTTTACCAGCTGCAGTCACCTGACCGGTGAAGAACCGGCCAAAGTTGTTGCCGGCTTCGATAACAGCACGGTAGCCCGCGATGTTTGCCATGGAGCTCAGCGCGTCCATCTTTTGCGCGCGGCTGATGCGGGGCACCATGTCCATCGCGATGACACTTGCGCCTGATTTGGCCGCATTGCCCATAAGGGCTTCATTGGCCGCTGGATAGAAGAACGAGATGAGCGTTTTGCTCGCGTCCAAGCGCTTTGCTTCCGCGCTCGAGGGCGGACGGACCTTTGCGATCACATCCGCGGCTTTAAAGAGCGCCGCTCCGGTTTTGACCACTTCAACGCCAGCCGCTTCGTAAGCAGCATCTGTGAAGCCTGCTTCCAAACCTGCGCCAGTTTCAATGATACATTCATAGCCCAGCTTTTGCAGCTGTTTGGCGGAATCGGGTGTCATCGCAACGCGACGTTCCCCCCCTTCCGTCTCTTTGGGCGTGCCGATCTTCATTTGGCCAATCTCCCGTCTTCCAACTCAATCACAACGCAGATAGCGCGTCTGTAGAGCTTGCCCACTACAGAGATTCGGGCTGAGTGCAAGTTGTGGGAGCGCTAACGGCAAGAAACGTCGCGAAATTTAAATCCAACGTCGCGTTTTTGCTTGATACTGCTTAAATTGCATACCGAAGGATACCGAAAGCCGGTCTTCTTCGGGCCTAATAAAGCGTCGTGTGAGCACATCATAAAGCAGCGGCAGCAGCAAAAACCCAATGGGGGCCCCCCATCGCAGCGAGAACCCGGCCAAAAGCAGAAGATCGGCCAGATAGATGGGATTTCGCGTCAGCGCAAATATGCCCGACGTGATGAGCCGATCCGCTTCCATATGCGGCACCGGCGTTGTTTTATGTCGTTGGAACTCAAAAAGTGCCGCGACGATCAAAAGTGCCGCCACCACGATAATTGCAGTCCCCAGCCCATGCGACCACGCACCTAGGCTCACATCAAACGGCCAAACATAGGTGATCGCCAGTGCGCCCATGAGCCAGACGGGTGGTATGTCGATCCATTGCAAGAGTGAGAGTTTTTTCATCTCTTCCACCTTCGCTATCGTGACAGGCTCGCACAAGGGGCAAAGCACGGCTAAAAGATCAAAAACGCGGAAGGAAACGCATGACACTTGAGGGCAAACACGCGCTTGTGACCGGAGGCGGCACAGGCATTGGCTTGGCGATCGCCCGAACTCTCATGGCACAAGGCGCTCAGGTCACCATCACCGGGCGCAGGCTTGAGGTGCTCGAAGCAGCGGCGCAGGGAAAAATGCAGTGTGTCGCCATGGATGTGTCTGACGAGGATCAAACGCGCGCAGGCATCCAGGAGGCGGTTCAGGCCAAAGGGCCAATTGATATTTGTATTGCCAATGCAGGCATCGCGGAAGGGATGCCATTTGCAAAAATGAGCTTGGCGCATTGGCGGCGCACACAATCCATTAACCTCGATGGGGCCTTTGTGACGGTGCAAGAGGCGCTCAAATCCATGCCAGAGGCTTGGGGGCGGGTGATTTTCATCAGTTCCATCGCAGGGCTGAAAGGGCTCAAAGGGGCTGTAGGCTACACGGCCTCTAAGCACGGAATGATTGGGCTGATGCGCGGGCTGTCGGAGGAATATATGCGCACAGGGATCACCTTTAATGCGATTTGCCCCGGCTATGTAGACACATCCATCGTGACACGCAGCGCAGATGCGATCTCAGCAGCAAGTGGCATGAGCTTGGATGAAGCCACCCAAACCATGATCCGCGCCAATCGCCACAAGCGGCTCATCAATGCTCAAGAGGTCGCAGATCTCACCGCCGTCCTTTGGGGGCCCAATTCAGGCTCTTTGAACGGCCAGTGCTTGGAAATCGCCGGTGGTCAGGTTTAGGCGGTCGTCCCCCTCGGCGCTCACCATTCGACCGTTCGAACTCGCAGATGCGGCCGCCACTTATGCGGTGTTTTATGCTGCGGTCCATCAAAGCACATCGGCGCATTACAGCGAGGCCCAGCGCGAGGCTTGGGTGGCAAGCCCTGAACCTTCAGACGCGTGGCGGGACCGTTTGGCAGATCACATCACCTATGTTGCCCTCAGGGACGAGCAAACTTTAGGTTTTGCGAGCCTCAATCATTCAGGTTATTTCGACCTGCTCTACACAGCTCCCACTGCCCAGCGCGAGGGCGTGGCCACTTTGCTATATGTTGCAACGCTGAATGACCCCCGCGCGACCACGCCTTTGCTCGAGACGGAAGCGAGTTATCTCTCGCGGCCGTTTTTTGCACATCACGGCTGGCAGGATCATGGGCCACAAACGATCATGCGGCGCGGGGTTTCGCTAACGAACTTCAAGATGTCGCGGGCGCATCCTTACCTGTGAGCGCGTTTACGCGGAGCGGAGCGCTCGGGCATTTGGGCAGGCTTGCACACGTGCCGCGTCCCCAAAGGCCACAAACAAGGGTTTTGAGACCGGATCTTGCGCCGCCTTGTATTCAGGGTGCCACTGCACGCCCAAAGCAAAGCCTGGCGCGTCTTTAATGTAGACCGCTTCAGGCGTGCCATCAGGTGCATGACCATCCACCACAACCCGCTCGCCTGCGGTTTTGATGCCCTGCCCGTGAAGCGTGTTTGTCATAACGGTATCCGCGCCCATCAACCGCGCAAATACACCCCCTGGCGTGAAGGTCACTTCGTGGCGCAGGGCGAACTTTTCTTCCAGCGTGCCATCGGGCGGCATACGGTGGTTGTCACGTCCAGGCAGGTCGCGGATTTCAGGATAGAGCGATCCGCCCATCGCAACGTTGAGCTCTTGGAACCCTCGACATATCGCCAGCACGGGCACACCTTTGCTCACACAGGCTTGAAGAAGCGGCAAAGCCAGCCTGTCGCGATTACGATCAAAGGCGCCATGCGCCTCTGTTTCGTCCTCACCATATTCATCGGGATGCACGTTGGGCCGCCCCCCCGTGAAGACAAAGCCGTGGCAGACGTCCAGAAGGTCGGAAACACTCACCGCGTCAGGCAAAGCCGGTACAATCAAAGGCAGCGCTCCTGAGACCTCGGCGACAGCCTGCACATTCATCAATCCCGCCGCTTGGGCTGGGTATTCATCATTGATCAAATGCGCGTTGCCGATAATGCCAATCACAGGCTTCATTCCGAGCACCCTAATTTAGAACGGTTCCAAATCTAAATACCCGAAATAGGAGAATTGGGAAGTCGCCCCGGCGCACAGTGAAGCGTGCGGAGACAAACAGATCCTAAGATGAATTGGATTTGCTGTTTTTTGCAGCACGCTTGCAACGCTCAGAGCAATAGCGCACCTCTGCCCAATCGCGCGCCCATTTCTTGCGCCATGCAAAAGGCAAACCACAGGCCGCACAGATCTTTTCGGGCAGATCCCCTTTTTTGCGCATTTTACCCATTAGAAATCAAACTTTCCCTGTCTGTCGTCTCGCCGATCAACGGGGGTTGTCTTTGTGTCGCGTTGGAATTGACGCGCTGCCCGAGGCGTATCCTTGCGGCTGGCATGCTTTTTGACGATCTTTGCCGCCTCTGTCCGAAAAGCCTCGCCCCGCCGCACCGCCCAAATCTGATCGCGCGCGGCTTTGGCAGCGGCTTTCACATCGACAATGGGTTCGGGATAGCTGCGTCCCAAGAGCTGTGAGGCGCCGTCCCAGGTCCATGGCTCTTGCAGGTGTGCATCGGGCACCTCCGCCAGTTCCGGCACCCAACGGCGGGTAAAGGCGCCTGTGGGATCTTGATCGAGGCCCTGCTTGACCGGGTTATAGACCCGCACAGTGTTCATGCCCGTCGTGCCAGATTGCATTTGGGTTTGGCTCCAATGGATCCCCGGCTCATAATCCGTAAAGAGCCGCGCCAGGTGGAGCCCCGTTGGCCGCCAATCCAGCCAAAGGTGATAGGAGGCCACAGCCATCAACATCGACCTCATACGAAAATTCATCCAGCCCGTGGCCTGTAAGGATCGCATACAGGCATCGACAAAGGGCAACCCGGTTTGACCCGTGCACCAGGCCGCTAGCCGCACAGGGTCGGGCTCTTTGGGACGCAGGCCTTCATAAGCGCGGTGCAACACGCGCAGTTCAATCTCTGGTTCATCCTCGAGCTTTTGCATGAAGTGATCCCGCCAGGCGAGCCGCGCCTCAAAGCTCTGCATGGCCCCGCGCCAGCCTTCCCGCGTGCCTTTAGCCTCAGCTTTGCGCACACCTGCGGCTTGCCCCGCTTCGCGCGTGCTCAAGGTTCCAAAAGCGAAGTGGGGCGACAGTCTCGAGCAGGCCCAAGCGCCTTCTAAGGGAGAGGACATGGCTTTGCGGTAGGTTTGTCCGCGCGTCGTGAGAAATCCACCCAAGAGCGACAAAGCCTCTGCGCGCCCTCCTTTTTGACGCTCAGGGCAAAGATCTGGTGCCAAACCCAGTTGCGCGGCCGACGGCAGGCTTTGGCTTTCGGCTGACAAACCTTGAAGAGCTTTGGGCGTACCCACTTGAGCTTGCTGCATCCAAGTGTCGCGCGTGGCCGCCCAGCCATTGCGCGACTTTAAGCGACGCACCACGCCTGCATGGGGCAGCTCGTCCCAGATCACACCAACCTCTTTGGCCCAAGCAGCCACGCGCCTGTCACGGGCAAAGGTCCAGGCATTGCCGGTTTCTTCATGGCTGATGATGCGCGTGATGGCATGCCACTCGACCAGCTCTTGCAAAACTCCAAGCGCTGAACCGGTTCGCACAACGAGCGGCGCCCCCAATGCGCCCAAAGCCACCTGTAAATCCTGCAGGGCTTCGCAAATGAAGGCATATTGGCGGGCCGAGTGATCCGGACAGGCCCAATACTCGGGCTCAACAATATAAAGCGGCAGCACGGGCCCCAAGCCCGCGGCACGCGCAAGAGCCGCGTTATCTGCAACACGCAGGTCGCGCTTAAACCACAAGATTGTTCCCATGACGACAGGACTTAGCGGGCGCGCTCAGGCCGTCCAGTCCCCTCTGGCGCACTTGCATAAAAAGCTTGCAGGCTTTTGTCTGGCTCCGCGCGAAACCGCTCCAGGTCTTTGAGTGCATGCATGCGATCCACCCGAAACATGCGGAAATCTTCGCGCAATTCGCACCAAGCAATGAGTGTCCAAACTTTCCCCCAAAACCAAAGCCCAAGCGGGCGGACGGTTCGGGTGCTGGCGGCACCATCCACGGTTTCATAAGCAAAGCGAAGCCGCAATCGGGCATCAACAGCTATTTCGATCTGATCGAGCATGTCGCGGGTCATTGCAGGCAAATCCCAGCTTTCCGCATAGACCCCAACATTTTGAGCCCGTGCCCGCTCAGCTTGTGGCAAAACCGCCTCGATCTTCACAAGCGCTTCTTCAGCGGCGCGCGCCATGCCAGATCCGCCAAAAGCTTTGAGCATCCGCGCGCCGGCCACAAGGGCCACAACCTCGTCTCGCGTGAACATCAACGGGGGCAGTTCGTAGCCTGCGTCCATAACATAGCCAACGCCCGCTTCCCCATCGACGGGCACGCCCGTGGATTGCAGATCTGCGATATCGCGGTAAATCGTGCGTTGCGAGACCTCGAGATCTTCTGCGAGCTTTTGCGCTGTGACGAGCCGACCGCCGCGCAAGGCTTGAACAATTTGAAACAGGCGATCGGCGCGACGCATGGCTACGCGGCCTCAAAAATCGTGATCGAATTGCCGTCGAGATCCTGACAAGAGGCGAACCGGCCCTCAGGAATAGCAATCTCGGGCGAGACCACCTTGCCTCCCGCATCCCAGACCCTTTGAACGCCGTCCTCCAAAGGAGCCTAGCACATCAGATGAATGGTGGCGCCAGTGCCTGCTGGGGCCGGTTTCCCAACATAGAGATTGCCAGCGATGCCCGCTTCGGGGTCGAGCGGCTGGAAAATGCCAACATCATACTCTCCCATTTTGCTTTGAACCAACTCTTGGCCGGTGACTTCGGCATAAAAGCGGATTGAGGCTGCCAGATCGGTTACCGGAATTTCGATCCAAGCGACGCAATGGGAGGGTTTGAAGACCATGAGAAGAACTCCTGATAAAGAATGGCTATGCGATGAATGCCTTCTCGCACAGCCCTCCTGACAGGGTTCTGTCAGTATTCCGCAGCAGATCGCAGATTGGCCCTCAAAAGACTCCAATGCTGCGTTCGCTTAGATCTTAACCGATCTTCTTACACTTACCGCCGGCACCCACGGTTTGCATGTAATTTCCGCCGGTGTTGAGACGGACTGAATAGCGATTGGTCCGCGGAATGAAGGTCACAGACACGCTGTTTACCACACCTTCAAAATCTATCGGGAAGGTGGCGATGAAGCGGCCGTCTTTCTCGACGACCGTGCCTTTGCCGTAATAATCCGAGCCCGCTTTGTCGCCGACGATTTGCAACTTGGAGGTTTTGGGGAACCAATTCTCAGCCGCAGAGCGGCTATTAAAGCCGTCTGTGCTCATTCTCGTGCGGTTGCATTCATAAATGTCTGCAGTTGCCGCCGTGCTAAGCGTGGCAAAAGTTGCTGCCAGTATAAATCGTTTCATCGTAATCCTCGCAGTGCTCGAAACTAAAACTTAGAAAGCCCTAAGATTGTGTTTTTGGAAGAAAAGGTCAATGAGATCGCTCCAAAAATCAACCTCGCAACTGACACTTTCCACCGGCACCAGGGGATTGAGAAAAACCGGAAGGAGAAATGTGCTTTTGGATGTAGCGGTTGTTTTTCTTTATGATCGTGTAAGTGATGATTACCTTGGTGCCTGCAGCACTGGTTTCATCAAAGCTGAGCTTAAGTCTCTTGCCCAGATCTTCAGCAACACCTTCGCCGTAACGGCTTGAAAATGCGCGTGAACCATCGACTTTAAGCGTAACAGTTTCATGAAACCATGATGCTGCCGCCGCCTGCGAGGTGAAGCCCGAAGTACTCATTCTCGTCCGTTCGCAATCGTAAGTCTGTGCAGAAACAGCTTGAAAAAAGCCACCAAAAACAAAAATTAAAGCGGCAAAATTGGCAATTTTAAGTGTGCTAAACCTTTTCTTTGCAAAGCGCGAAACGCTCCAAATTACCCGAATTTTTTTCAAAATCTTACCCTCACTTAGAACACGTCTCTCCCACTAATTGCTCGCCTAATGGTAGTAAACCCCAGATCCACCAGTTGCTGCTCTCTCATGATCCGCTAAGTTGCAGTCAAAGAATTCACACCGAGGTGCCCACATGCGCGACGCTGCCCCCCAAACAATCTATCTCAAAGAGTACCGCGCCCCCAGTTTTTGGGTCGATGACGTGCATCTCACCTTCGTGTTGCACCCAACTGCAACCCGGGTGCGGTCTAAGGTTACCTTCCGCCCCAATCCCGAGGCGCCCGGGCCCTTTCACCTGCATGGCGAAGATCTGACCTTGATCTCTGCGCAGATCGACGGCGCGCCGATTTCGCTCACTTTTGTCGAAGACGGGCTCACTTGCGACGTGCCCGATGCCCCTTCCTTTGTTTTTGAAGCGGAAGTGGAGATCAATCCCGAGGCCAACACGGCACTTGAGGGGCTTTATCTCTCGAACGGCATGTTTTGCACCCAATGCGAAGCGCAAGGCTTTCGCAAAATCACCTATTATCCGGATAGGCCCGATGTGATGGCGCCCTTCACGGTGCGTGTTGAAGGCACAGAGCCCGTGATGCTCTCCAACGGCAATCCTGGCGCGCAGGGCGCAGGCTTTGCGGAATGGCACGATCCTTGGCCGAAGCCCGCCTATTTGTTTGCCCTCGTTGCAGGCGACTTGCTGGCCACAAAAGGCAGCTTCACCACGATGGAAGGCCGCGATGTGGACTTGGCCGTCTATGTGCGCAAAGGCGACGAAGACAAAACCGCCTTTGCGATGGAGGCGTTGAAGCTCTCCATGAAATGGGACGAGGACGTCTACAAACGCCCTTATGATCTCGATGTGTTCAACATCGTCGCCGTTGATGATTTCAACATGGGGGCGATGGAAAACAAAGGGCTGAACATTTTCAACTCGTCTGCCGTTTTGGCCTCTCCCAGTACGGCCACTGACAGCAATTTTGAGCGCATTGAAGCGATCATCGCCCATGAGTATTTCCATAATTGGACCGGCAACCGCATCACGTGCCGCGATTGGTTTCAGCTCTGCCTCAAAGAAGGCCTGACGGTGTTCCGCGACCAGCAATTCACGGCAGATGTGCGCTCGCGCGACGTGGCGCGGATCAATGATGTTGCCGCTTTGCGTGGACGTCAGTTTCGCGAAGACGCAGGCCCCCTCGCCCATCCGGTGCGCCCCGAGAGCTTTGTGGAGATCAACAACTTCTACACCGCCACTGTGTACGAAAAAGGTGCTGAGATCATCGGGATGCTCAAGCGCCTCGTGGGCGATGAGATGTACGACACGGCGCTGCAGCTCTATTTCGAGCGCCACGATGGGGATGCCGCCACCATTGAGGACTGGCTTAAGGTTTTTGAAGACGCCACGGGCCGGGATTTTAGCCATTTCCAGCAGTGGTACAGCCAAGCGGGCACGCCTCAGCTCACCGTCACGGACAGCTTTGAGAATGGCACCTACACATTGCACTTCAGCCAAGAAACGAAGCCCACGCCCGGCCAGCCTGACAAAGCCCCGCAGGTGTTGCCGATCACCGTTGGCCTTTTAGACGCTGAGACCGGTGCAGAACACGTTGCCTCAACCACATTGGAAATGACCAAGGCCCGGCAAAGCTTTGATTTTACGGGTCTTTCCGCGCGCCCTGTGCCATCCATCTTGCGGCAGTTCTCTGCGCCCGTAGTGCTCAAGAGCGACGCGCTTGCCGACCATCGCCCGCTCCTCTTGGCGCATGACACGGATGCCTTCACCCGCTGGGAGGCCGCGCGCACTCTGGGACGCGATGCTTTGCACAGCATATTGGCCGGTCAACCGCCCAGCAGTGCTTATCTCAATGCACTCAAAACGGCGCTCACAGACGAGCGCCAAGACCCTGATTTCCGCTCTCAGCTTTTGGCGCTGCCGTCGCATTCCGAGCTTGTGGCCGAAATTGCTGCGAAAGGCGGAACGCCGGACCCTGAGGCGATCTATCAGGCCGTTGAAACCCTGCGCCAAGCCACTTCAGAGGCGCTGCATGATGATCTCGCAGCACTCTATGCGGCGCATCAGGTCAGCGCGCCTTATGAGCCATCGGCAGAGCAGATCGGGCACCGCTCCTTTGCCAACGCGATGCTCGGGCTGATCACGCGGCTTGATGGGGGCAAGGCGGCGCAGACGCAGTACGATGCGGCTGATAATATGACCAACCAACTGGCCAGCCTCAGCGCGCTTTTGAAGGTCGGCAAAGGCGCTGAAGCTGCCCAGAGCTTTTATGCGCAATGGCAGCATGAGCGCTTGGTGATCGACAAATGGTTTGGCATCCAGATTGCTGCCTCAGAGCCAGATCGGGCCGTGAGCGTAACCAAAACCCTCACGGAACACCCTGATTTCACAGCCAAAAACCCAAATCGCTTCCGCGCCACATTGGGGGCTCTTGCAGGCAACACGCCTGCCTTCCACCAGGCGGATGGCTCAGGCTACGCGCTCTTAGCTGATTGGCTCATCACGCTCGACGCGGTCAATCCGCAAACCACAGCCCGCATGACCTCCGCCTTTGAAACCTGGCGACTTTTCGATGAGGCGCGCCAATCCAAAATGCGCGGCGCGCTTGCCCGGATCAAAGCCACGCCTGGCCTAAGCCGAGACACCACCGAAATGGTGACCCGGCTTTTGGGCGACTGAAGCTTGGGCAAAATGCTATTGTGAGAGCGTCTTTGAACACGCTTTAGAAGTTCTTTGCTCACATCATACGGATTCCTGCCGATCGAAGCCCGCGACCTTTCCGCGTCTTGAAATTTGCCGATCCCACACCTTAACTTGACGTAAATTCGTTACCGTCAGTTGGTATAAATAGGCCATGCAAGATCGTATTGATCCATTGATTGCCGAACGGGCCCCGTGGCTTTTTGCGGATCGCCCGGGAACCCGGTTTGCGCGGCGTATTTTGAACAGGCTCCTCAGCTATGATCGAACCATCGCGCTTGGCACGATCCTGAAAGATTATCCAACGCAGGCCATTATGAGCCAAATGGGGGAGCTCTTGGCCAAAGATGTGGAGACCACCGGTCTGCACAACATCCCAAGGCACGGGCCTGCCCTGGTGGTATCGAACCATCCCACAGGTATTGCGGATGGGATTATCCTCGACAGCATCTTACAAGACATTCGCCCGGATGCATTTTTCTACGCCAACGGCGATATTTTACGCGTTTTGCCGCAAATGGAGAGCAAGATTGCCTCGGTGGAATGGCGGCTGGAAAAGCGCAATTTGGCGAAAACACGCGCGACGATGGCCTATACCAAACAAGCCGTCTCCGAGGGGCGTTTGGGCGTGATTTTCCCGGCTGGCCGGCTGGCCAAACGCAGAGGTCTCAAGCTCCATGAACGTGAATGGATGTCCTCTGCGGCCATGATTGCCAAAAAGTTTGATCTTCCCGTGATCCCGATCAACATGCGCGCGCGCAACTCTGTGCTGTTTTATCTCTTCGATAAGTTGCATCCGACGCTGCGCGACATCACGCTCTTTCATGAAACGCTCAACAAGAGCCGTCAGCCTTATCGGATCACGGTCGGAGAGCCTATAAGCCCCGCCGCTTTGCCGCAAAACTCCAACGAAGGTATTGAAATCCTTCGCAAAGCAACACTCGGCCTTGGTGGCGATTATGCGCCTGCTGTGTCTTTGGTGCAGACCACCCGGCGGCCCAGCTGGGTTTAGAGTCGCTCCTGACGCCCTCAAAAGTCACCTCGCACTACGGGTTGCACCGCAGATATAGGCTAAATTTCCACTAACACGCCGCAATTCAGCCTCGCTGAGATCACAGTGAGAGAGCACCATTATGGGGATCTAATGTGAGTGACCCCAATGACGATGCGCCTTGAGCCTGCCAAAGAAGATGCCGCCTGGGAAGACAAATGGTCTTTGCCCACTACACTGGCCCGTGCCCGGGCATTGGCGGAAAACCCTGGCCAAGAGTTCTCAAAATTCTCTGCTGTTCTGCAAAACCTTTTGGGGCGCAGCACCACGGTGATCGAGCCTTTGGCGCCTGAGGATATTGCAGAGGCCTTCTGCATTCCTGTGCTAACAGACACGCCCGAACACCAAGCGCATGACACGCTTGTCTCTCGCGTCACGGATCTCACACGTGCGGGCTCTTGGTCGGTATTGGCAGAAGACATCACCGGCTGGGATCAAAACCGCCGCGCTTTTGCATCCGGCAAACGCTACACCGCCACAGCCAGTGTCGCAGCCATGACCGCAATGATGCACGAAAGCTCAAACTTGGATGAGGACGAAACCGGCCCAATTTCTGAGACCGTTCTGCACAGCTTGGTTAAAGCCCAAGAAGCCGACCCTCAGAATTACGTACTCGCAGGCCTGCTGGCCCGCGCTCACATTCATAACGGATGGGTCAGCCACGGCTCAATCCCAACCGAGGCCATCAAGCGGCGCGACGCAAGTTCAATGGAAGAGCGGTTCCGCGAAGCTGCCGGGTTGCTCGATCACTTCAATCCAATTGAGCGCAACAGCCCGTTTTTGGCCGAAACACGTTACAAACTCTTACCTGCATTCGTGGACGCCGACCGCTTTTTGATCGATTGGTTCGAAGATTGGCGCGATCTCGACCCCTTTGCTTTGGCCCCGCACGCCCTGCAAGGCTATTATCTCCTGCCCCGTTGGTATGGTACATACGAGCGTATTGAAGCTGAGGCCGTAAGGTCCACCAACCCCATGCACGACGGTCTGGAAGCCGGTGCCTATGCCGCTTTTTATCTGCAAGCACTGGATGCAGATCCAAAGCTGGCGAGCCATGTGGATGCGCCGCTCTTTTTGACCGGGCTCGATGAGATCGCCACGCATTACAAGTCCGATCCGATCCTCGTGAATATGCTGCTGGCCTGGTTCTGTCTTGATTTCAAACCAAAGCGCAGCGCAGCGGGTAAGTTTGAGAACTCGACGGTGTCGAAAATGGTCAAAGGTCGGAAATTCTTCGCAACGCGTCATCTCTCAGCCATCGTGCCGGGTCTATGGCGCGGCGGTGAAGAGGTTGCTTTCCGCGAATTGGGTAAGATTTTTGCCAATGAGATTGCGGCGGGCGAAGTTGCCCAAGTTTCTGGCCCTGGCCTGCGCTTTGGCAATCCCGTCCGAGCCTAAATGCACGGGCTAAGTGGGCTCGATCGACGCCTGCGTGTCTGATTAGATCTCAAGATACAATCCAAGGCCCTTGCTCCCCGTGCGCAGCTTACCTAAAACCCAGGTCGCGCAACACGGAGCACGCAGATGCTGGACCTGACTTTTGAAGCCCCAAAACCCAAAGTGATCGCAGGCGCGAAGCACGATTGGGAGCTTGTGATTGGCCTTGAGGTCCACGCGCAGGTCGCAACACATGCCAAGCTGTTCTCGGGTGCGTCCACCCAATTTGGCGCGGAGCCAAACGCCAATGTTGCCTTTGTGGACGCGGGCATGCCCGGCATGTTGCCCGTAATAAACGAAGGCTGCGTGGCCCAAGCTGTGCGCACAGGCCTCGGGCTCAAGGCTGAGATCCACCTCAAATCTGCCTTCGACCGCAAAAACTATTTCTACCCCGATCTGCCCCAAGGCTATCAGATCTCCCAGCTCTACCATCCGATTGTGGGTGAGGGCGAAGTCCTTGTGGAAATGGGCGATGGCACGGCGCGCGTGGTGCGCATTGAGCGCATTCACCTCGAGCAGGATGCTGGCAAGAGCATTCACGACATGGATCCTGCGATGTCTTTTGTGGATCTCAACCGCACCGGTGTTGCGCTCATGGAGATTGTGAGCCGCCCGGACATTCGCGGCCCTGAAGAAGCCGCCGCTTATGTAAGCAAGCTGCGCCAAATCATGCGCTACTTGGGCACCTGCGACGGCAATATGCAAAACGGCAACCTACGAGCTGACGTGAACGTTTCTGTGTGCCGCCCAGGGGCTTATGAGAAGTACCAAGAGACGCAAGATTTCTCCCATCTCGGTACGCGCTGTGAGATCAAAAACATGAACTCTTTGCGGTTCATTCAAGCCGCGATCGAGCATGAAGCCCGGCGCCAAATCGCCATTGTCGAAGATGGTGGCGAGATCGAGCAAGAAACCCGCCTCTATGACCCGGATAAGGATGAAACCCGTTCCATGCGTTCCAAAGAAGAAGCGCATGATTACCGGTATTTCCCATGCCCGGATCTGCTGCCTTTGGAGATCGAGCAATCCTGGGTCGATGAGATCGCCGACCACCTTCCAGAGCTGCCAGACGCCAAAAAAGCGCGCTTCATCAAGGACTTTGGCCTGTCTGATTACGATGCCAGCGTTCTGACAGCCGATACCGAAGACGCCGTTTTTTTTGAAGCGGCTGCAGAGGGACAGGACGGAAAGCTCACAGCCAACTGGGTGATCAACGAGCTGTTTGGGCGCTTGAAAAAAGATGACAAAGAGATCACCGAAAGCCCTGTGACACCGGCGCAATTGGGCGAATTGGTGGGGCTGATCTCATCAGACGTTATCTCCGGCAAAATCGCCAAGGACGTCTTTGAGATGGTATACATGGGCGAAGGCAGCCCCGCGGCGCTCGTCGAAGAAAAAGGTCTCAAGCAGGTCACTGATACCGGTGCTATCGAGGCAGCCGTTGATGAGATCATTGCCGCCAACCCTGATCAGGTCGCGAAAGCTAAAGAGAATCCAAAGCTTGCAGGCTGGTTTGTGGGGCAAGTCATGAAGGCCACGGGCGGCAAAGCCAACCCGAAGGCCGTCAATCAACTCGTGGCCCAAAAGCTGCAGGTCTAAAGGGAGGGCGGGCGGGGCGCATTTGGCCGAAGGTCAAACAGCGTCGCTCCCCGAACCTTCTTAAACTAAAAAACCCCCAGCGCTTTCGCGCCAGGGGCCCACTCACACAAGTCTAACAGGACTTATGCTGTTTTCTTCATAACCTTGCGGCCAAAGCCCAGCGCGAGAGGCGCTGCGAGCAAGGCAAAAGAGGCTGGCAATGGAACTTCGGCTGCTGCGAGGTTCGCTTGGTCCCAACCCAACCAATTTGTGCCTTTGAAGCAGTCGAGATCACCGGTTGAACCGTTGATATAGGTGCCGCAATCGGAAAAGGCATTTCTGGTTGGATGCAACCATGTGCCAATTGTTGTGTCAAAGGCCAAACCCTTCCAGTCGGGGCGCAGATCGGTACGACCGTTCACCGCTGTCAGGTCAAGCATCAGATCAAAAACCGACTGACCGCCGTTGGCACTTGTTGTCACAGCATTTTCCCAACGCTGCAAAAGAGGGCCTTGCGAGCTAGAGGGGTTCTGCCAACCGCCTTGGTATTGATAGGCCCAAACGTCCTTCAAGTCCGTATAAAAGATCGCGTGCGTTCCTTTTGTGCCGCCTTGGGGCATAGGACCATCGTTGATCACCCACCAAGCGCCATCCACACCGTCAAGTGCATCCACGGCGAACTGCAAAGAGAAGTTGTCGTTGTGATCGCTGTATTGGAAGGTCGCATCGACACCGTTTACGTTGGTGGAGCTTGCACGATACGTCGTTGCATCTGCGGTCGATACGCCAGCCACAACAAGGGCGGCAGCTGCGATGAGCTTTTTCATTGGGTTACCTCATTACTCGTCAAAAACACTTTCTGAAAACGGGTTTAAACAGCTCCCAAAACCGAACAAGGGTAATTTTTAATTTTGGGTTAAATTGCTGTTTTACAATAAATATCGGGACTCGATCTCGAACCAGAAATCTAATTTGAAGAAGATTGTTTACGCGCCAGAGCGCTCCGTCGTGCTCAGCGCCATATAAGCGCCACAAATAAAGCGCCGAATCGCCGCCCTTTGGCCTGTTCACCTGCCAAAAGCCGCCTCAAAGCCATATTGATGCCTCATCGGGCGCCTAACTTATCTTAAAACAACAAAGCATTCCGCGACTTCGACTGAGGCACCAAAAGTTTTATGGGCAAACCTGTTTTTACGCTTGTCGCTACGGCCAAAAATGAAGGCCCTTATCTTTTGGAATGGGTCGCCTATCACAAGATGATTGGCTTTGATCATATCTTGATCTTCCAAAATGACAGCGACGATGGCACCCATGAGATCCTCAGTGAATTGAAAGAACTGGGCGAAGTAGAATATCGCTACAACCGCGCGGAACGCGGGCGTCATCAAGTGACCGCCTATCAACGCGCAGCGCGCACCGCGACCTACCAGGCTTCCGATTATATCCTGGCACTGGATATCGACGAGTTTCTCCACATCAAATGTGGGGACGGCACAGTGCAAGATTTGCACAGCGCCCTGCCCGACACCGATCGCACCTTTCTCAATTGGAAGTGTTTTGGAGCCTCAGGCCACACCGCGATGCCAAACGCGCCTGTGACAAAAGCCTTTCAAAGCTGTGAGACCTCCAAAACAATCAAAACCCGCGTGAAGCCTTTCAAGACGCTTTTTAAGCGCTCAAGCTTTGCCCGGCCCGGCGTTCACAAACCGAACGCCTTTCAAGGCGACGGTGACCCCACAAGCGCCAATGGATCAGGGATCTCTTCGCAAGATCTCGATATGCGGCATTTCCAATGCAACGATCCCGAAGATCGCAGCCTCGCGCAGATCAACCACTATATGGTCAAAGACCCCGCGAGTTTTGTTTTGAAGTCCGCCAAAGGCAGCGCGCACCAAGCAGATCGCCCGATTGATGCCGCTTATTGGACGGCACGCAACCAAAACAAAGAAACCGACAGCAGCCTCGCTGAGCGCGCACCGCAACTCACCGATGCGATCAGCCGCCTCAAAGACCGCTCCAAGGGCAAGCTTGCGGAACACACGCAAAAATCTCACGTGTTGCACGCACTACGCGCACGCCAACTGATCATGCAGCCCGCCTTCCGCGATCTCTACGACCATTGCTTGAGGACTAACGCTTGACGCTCATCGTGTTAAGGCTTGGTGTGTGTCGCGCATCCTGCACGGACACGCATATGTAAAACATACGCAAAACATATGCTGTGCACATCGCCCAAAAGCCGCAGTTTAAGACCAAGAAAAATTCTCAATCTTGGCCAAACAGGCCTCCTCTGATAGGACAGCGCCAGACCAAAAAGAGGCCAGAGCAATGTCCATAGAGACTTACGAGTATAAAGTCGTCCCGGCGCCAAGGCGCGGCGAAAAAGCAAAAGGCGTTAAAGGCGCTGATGGCCGCTTTGCCAATAAGTTGGAGAAAGTGATCAACGAGCTCGCTGCGGAAGCCTGGGAATATATCCGTACCGACACGCTGCCGTCGGAGGAGCGCAAAGGTCTGACCAAATCCGTAACCATTTATCAGAACCTTCTTATTTTCCGCCGCAAGAAGCTCGTGCCCTTCACGCATCCAGAGCCCGTCATCACACCGGCCAAAGAGAGTGTCGAACGCAGTGAAGACGACGCAACTGTGCGCTCGATTTTCAGTTCGAAAGGCGCTGCCGAACACCCCAAAGACGCTTAAATCGACAGGAATTGACCCCGTGAAACGGGCTTAGGCAAGCTCAGCAAAAACCTTGAAAGCCAAGGGTCGTCGCGCTCACGTGATCTCAATCGCAAGCGCGTGAATTTGCGCCATGAGGTCGGGGCCTATTGCTCCGTAGATGGCTCGATGTTGCGCCACCTTTGGCCCGGTTAATTCTGCTGAAGAAATACGCACACGAAAATGACTTTCCCCCTCCTCAGGTGCGCCAGCGTGCCCTACATGTTGATGACTTTCATCTAAAACTTCCAACATACTGGGTGAAAGAGCGGTTAGCTTCGCAGCAATGGCGTCTTTGCGTGTCATTTTCCGAGTCAACCCCTTTTGTCTGTGGCGAGAGTGTCTATGCTACCCACCTTGAGTCGAAACGCAACGCGGAGGCCACCATGAAAAAAGACGATCCATTTGGGTTCGATATGTCTGTTTCTACCTCTAAGAAGAAAAATGCCCGTGGCCGCCGCGGCATGTCTGGTGCCTCCGAAACCTCCAAGCGCATCTGTGATAAACCTGGCTGTCAAAAACCGGGGCTATACCGGGCCCCGAAAAGCCCCGACGTGCTCGATGACTATTACTGGTTCTGCAAAGACCACATCCGCGAATACAATTTGAAATGGAACTTCTTCGACGGGTCCACTGACGAAGAATTGGCAGACCAGATTGACAAAGATCGCGTTTGGGAGCGGGAAACCAAGCCTTTTGCGCGCAGCGACGAACAACGCGCCTGGGCGCGGTTGGGCGTGGACGATCCGCATCAAGTGTTGGGTGCCAATGCCACGCGCAATCCTGGCAGGTCCGTTACCGGCACGCGCAAGCTTCCGCCCACCGAGCGGCGCGCTATCGATATTCTCGAAGCCAAGGATCACTGGACCAAGGCCGAAATACGCAAGAGTTACAAATCCTTAATCAAAATTTTGCACCCAGACCTCAACGGCGGAGATCGCTCAGATGAGGAGAAACTGCAGGAGGTCGTTTGGGCATGGGACCAAATTAAAGACAGCCGCAGCTTTAAAAACTGAGCCCTCGGCCAGGTCTCGAACAGAGCCAAGCCGGTTGCCGCTTTGAGCTACAAAACAGAACGAACAAGAACTTTAAAAACCCCAAGTCAACTCACGGCCTTCCCCTTGCTCTTTTCAGAGATATGTTGCACGGGAATGCTCGTAATTTTCGAGGTCCAAAATGGCAGACGGCGCGTTGAATATTGATATGAAACCCACGGAAGATATTTCGGTCAGAGAAGTGTTCGGTATCGACACCGACATGATCGTCAAAGGTTTCGCCGAAGCCTCGGACCGTGTGCCAGAACTCGATCCTACTTATAAGTTTGATCCAGACACCACGCTGGCGATTCTCGCAGGCTTCAGCCACAACCGCCGTGTGATGATCCAAGGCTATCACGGTACGGGGAAATCCACGCATATTGAGCAAGTTGCAAGCCGCCTCAACTGGCCCTGTGTGCGCGTGAACCTCGACAGCCACATCAGCCGGATCGACCTTATTGGTAAAGACGCGATCAAGCTTAAAGACGGCAAGCAGGTTACCGACTTCCAAGAAGGCATTCTGCCTTGGGCCCTGCGCAATCCTTGCGCGATTGTGTTTGACGAATACGACGCTGGTCGTGCCGACGTTATGTTTGTGATCCAGCGTGTTTTGGAAGTCGACGGTAAGCTGACATTGCTCGACCAAAACCAGGTGATTGAGCCGCACCCCTATTTCCGCCTTTTTGCGACGGCAAACACGGTGGGCCTAGGGGATACAACCGGCCTTTATCACGGTACGCAACAGATCAACCAAGGCCAGATGGACCGCTGGAGCCTCGTTGCGACGCTCAACTACCTGAGCGTTGACGCCGAAGCCGCGATTATTTTGGCCAAAAACGCAAACTACAACAACGAAAATGGCCGCAAGACGATCCAACAAATGGTGACGGTTGCGGATCTCACGCGGACAGCCTTCATGAATGGCGATCTCTCGACCGTGATGTCGCCTCGGACTGTGATCGCTTGGGCGCAAAACGCTGAGATTTTCCGATCCGTTGGATATGCGTTCCGCCTGTCGTTCCTTAACAAATGTGACGAGCTTGAGCGCCAGACTGTCGCTGAATTTTATCAGCGGTGTTTTGATGAAGAACTGCCCGAGAGCGCCGCAAGCTCGAGCATCGGCTAACGAGACGCCTTCACGTTACTAAAGAAAATGCCCGTAAAGCCTTGCTTTGCGGGTATTTTTTTGTGCTGAGCCCTCCAATTTCGAGATCACGCACCGAGCCGGGCTTTGGATAAATCGATTTAATGACAACATTTTCTAAAAGTTTTCAAAATGCCTAATTGATAATTCATTTTTTGAATGTATCGTCTAAATTATGAGCAGTTTTAAAACTATTCTGGCCGCTCTGTTGTGTTTTGTAATGTCGGCCCAAGCGATCTTCGCCCTGCCTCAGTCTCCTTCTGAGCGTGTCCAGGTTTTTGCCACATGCGCAGGGCGCTATTCCGCGCTCGCAGAACACCAACGTTTCTTTGATGGAGAAGCTTCAGAGCGCGCAGAAGCTAAAAAAGAAGACTTTGAGCGGCTTATCGAAGCCATCTTGCCAGTCGCATTGGATTGGGGAACGCCAGGCGCACAGATCATTTCTTGGCGGATCACCGCGAAATTTGCTCAGGCCGAGTTGCTACACCGTGGGAGCTTTCATTCAGACGCTTTCATGGCAAAGCGCTCTAAAGAGATTGCCATCAAATTTCTGGCAGACTGCGACGGATTGGCTTTGGGAACCTAAACCCGCGTCCTTTCGTCAAACCGTTTAGATTGGGCCAGTTAAAGCCGGAATCCCCATGGCCTTCTCTGCCGAGGTCGCTTAGTTTGCGCTGGTCTTATCAATTGACTGAGCGTTCATATGGCGAACTCCGATAATCCGGCTGATCCATTCAAAAAAGCCCTAGCTGAAGCCACGAAGGTGATGGCTGACGACCCCGAGTTATCGGTGAGCTTTTCTGTAGACCCTCCCGGTGCCACCAATGAAACGATCCGCTTGCCGCAAGTTTCCCGGAGAATGACCCGAGCGGAAGTTCTTTTGGCCCGCGGAACGGCTGATGCCTTGGCGCTGCGCCATAAGTTTCACGACCAATCGACCCATTCGCGCTACGCGCCGCAGGGCCAAATGGCACGGGATCTCTATGAAGCGATGGAAACCGCACGGGTTGAGGCTGTCGGCGCCCGCTATATGCCGGGCACCGCTGGCAACATTGATGCCAAAATCGGCCATGAAGCGGAACGCAAAGGATATGCGCAAATTTCTGATGCCGCTGAAGCCCCGCTCGCAACTGCAGCAGGGTACTTGATACGTCACCTCGCAACCGGCCGCGACCTGCCGCAGGGCGCGTCTAATGTGATGGAGCTTTGGCGTGGTTTCATCGAGGAGCGCGCAGGCGGAACTCTGGAGAATCTCGACGCCCTTCTAAGCGACCAGCAGGCTTTTTCGAAGTTTGCGCGCCAAGTGATCTCAGACCTTGGCTACGCAGACCAATTGGGAGATGATCCAGACCAATTGGACGACGAGCCGCCAGAAGAAGATCAAGCCAGCTCTGAGGACGACAGCGAACCCGATAGTACCGGGGACGATGCGCCAGACGATGGCGAAGAAGCCGAAGCCTCCCCAGAGCAATCTCAAGAGCAGCAACAAGACGCCAGCCAAGCCACCGTTCAACTCGATGATATGGCGGATGCAGATATGGGCGATGAGGCGGAAATGCCCGAGGGCGAGGCGCCGCATGAGCCCCCGGCTCCCGCGCCCCATTCTGACGCCGACCCCAATTATTCTGTTTATAATCAAGAGCATGACGAAGAGGTTCTGGCAGAAGATCTGGCCGAGCCTGCAGAGCTAGAGCGCCTGCACGCCTATCTGGACCAACAGCTTGACCCCTTGAAAGGCGCGGTTTCCAGGCTAGCCAACAAGTTGCAGCGTCGCTTGCAAGCGCAGCAAAACCGGTCTTGGGAGTTTGACCGCGAAGAAGGCATGCTGGACGCAGGTCGTTTGGCGCGCGTCGTGGCAAACCCGACAACACCGCTCAGCTTCAAGGTCGAGAAAGACACGGAATTCCGCGACACAGTCGTGACCCTTCTCCTGGACAATTCGGGCTCCATGCGGGGCCGCCCCATTTCCATCGCTGCGATCTGTGCGGATGTTTTGGCGCGAACTTTGGAGCGCTGCCAAGTGAAGGTTGAGATTTTGGGCTTCACCACCCGCGCCTGGAAAGGTGGCCAATGCCGCGAGCAGTGGCTCGCCGAAGGTCGCCCGCAGCAGCCCGGACGTCTGAACGATCTGCGCCACATCATCTACAAAGGGGCCGACAGCCCTTGGCGGCGTGCGCGGCCCAATCTTGGGCTGATGATGAAAGAAGGCTTGCTGAAAGAGAACATCGACGGCGAAGCGCTGGAATGGGCACACCGGCGTATGGAACGCAGGCCTGAAGCGCGTAAGATCTTGATGGTGATCTCAGATGGCGCTCCGGTGGACGATTCAACGCTATCCGTGAACCCCGCCAATTACCTCGAAAAGCACCTGCGGGATGTGATTGCGATGGTTGAGCGGCGCAAGGTTGTGGAATTGATCGCCATCGGCATCGGCCACGACGTGACCCGCTATTACGATCACGCGGTTACGATCACCGATGTTGAACAACTTGCCGGTGCCATGACCGAACAATTGGCCGGCCTTTTTGACAGCGATCCCCGCGCTCGGGCCAAACTTCTTGGGCTCAAAAAGGCAAGCTAGCGATGTTTCAGTCTTTCGACGAGAGCACAAATCCAAACGACGCCCCTCCACGTCTCGTGGCTTTGCGCAAAGAGCTTGTGACTGAAGGTCTCCAAGGCTTCATCGTGCCGCGTGCGGATGCCCATCAAGGCGAATATGTCGCCAATTGTGATGCCCGTTTGGCTTGGCTCACGGGGTTTACGGGCTCAGCCGGGTTTTGTGTTGTTTTACTTAAGAAAGCTGGGCTTTTTGTGGACGGGCGTTACCGATTGCAAGCGCGCGATCAAGCACCTGATGAGATCGACATTGTCCCTTGGCCGGAAGAAAAGGCCGGGCCTTGGATTGTGGAACATGCCGCCAGAGGCGATGTCATCGGGTTTGATCCCTGGCTACACACCCGAGATGAAATCACAGCGCTCGAGAAAGTGCTGAGCGCGGAAGGCCTCGCGCTCAAGGCCGTTGAAAATCAAGTGGATCGCATCTGGCAGGACCGGCCCAGCCCGCCGCAAGGTGCGGCCCGCGCGCATGCCGTGGAATTCGCCGGAGAAGAGAGCGCTCAAAAGCGCGCGCGGCTGGCCGCAGACTTACGCGAGGCGGGTCAAAAGGCGGCGGTGCTGACCCTGCCCGACAGCATTTGTTGGCTGCTCAATATCCGCGGCTCTGACATTCCGCGCATCCCGATCGTCCAAGCCTTCGCGATTTTCCACAATGACGCGCGTTTAGATCTTTTTTGTGCGCCCCAAAAGCTCGAGACTTTAAGCCTGGAGACAGGCATTTCCGCTTATGAGATAGAGTCTTTTGGGGCTCATCTGAGCGCTTTGGAAGGCCCCGTGCGTGTGGATCCGATGAGCGCACCGCAAGCAATTGAAACGCTTTTGACTCAAGCAGAATGCGACATCGCTTGGGAGAGTGACATTTGCGCTCTGCCCAAAGCGCGCAAGAACGCGGCTGAACTCGCAGGTGCGCGCAAAGCTCATGGGCGCGATGCCATCGCCATGGTGCAGTTTTTAGCTTGGCTGGACGCCACAGCGCCTGGCGGTCTCACTGAGATTGATGTGGTCAAAAAAATTGAAGGCTTCCGGCAAGAAACGGGCGCGCTGCAAGACATCAGTTTTGAAACCATTTCTGGCTCTGGGCCAAACGGCGCGATTGTGCATTACAGGGTCAATGAGCGCACAAACAGGGCTTTGGAAAACGGCGAATTGCTGTTGGTTGATAGCGGTGGCCAATACCTAGACGGCACGACCGATATTACGAGAACGATCGCAGTTGGCCCGGTGGGAGATACGGAATGCGATGCTTACACGCAGGTGCTCAAGGGCCTTATTGCGGTCAGCCGCGTGCATTTTCCCAAAGGTCTTGCTGGACGCGATCTGGATGCTTTGGCGCGACAGCATTTGTGGGCCGAAGGGCTCGATTATGCCCATGGCACAGGCCACGGCGTTGGCAGTTATCTCAGTGTACACGAAGGGCCTCAACGGCTCTCACGCGCGGGGACCGTGCCTTTTGAGCCCGGCATGATCGTTTCAAATGAGCCTGGGTATTATGAACAAGGCGCTTTCGGGATCCGGCTTGAGAACTTGATTGCTGTTAGCGAAAGCCCGCATGAAGGACGCCTCGCCTTCGAGACACTCACCTATGTTCCGTTTGACCGGCGCTTGATCGATGTCGGCCAGCTTTCTGCCGCAGAGATCACTTGGCTCAATGCCTATCACACGCTTTGTCACGAGATGATTGCTGGATCCTTGCCTAAAGGCGCATTGACCTGGCTCGAAAAGGCCACGCAGCCACTTTGACATGCGGCTGACATCAGCTATGTGTCACTCTCGCATTACACACGAATGGGGGTCGAGCATGGCAGAGCATATCAAAATCCATAAAGCAACGGGCACTTGGGTGGTTCGCGCAGGTGGAGCGGTGTTGGGCGAGAGCAAAGCAGCACTCGAACTTGTGGAAGGCGACTACCCTGCGGTGATTTATTTCCCACGTGAAGATCTCGGCATGGCCTTTTTCGACGCCTCTTCAACAACGTCCCATTGCCCCCACAAAGGCGACGCGAGCTATTTCGATATTGTTGCAAAAAGCGGGCCAATTAAGGACGCGGCTTGGTCTTACGAGGCCCCGCATGAGGCTGTTTCAGCGATCAAAGACCATATCGCCTTTTACACCAACAAGGTTGCGGTGGAGCAGGTCTAGGCCCCTTTAATCGTGCTCTTCTTTGGCCGTGTCGACCAGGGCGCGATTGAAGGTTTTGAGTGCATCCACATGAAACAGCGCCCCCTCAAGGGTTGGACTTGCGTTTTCGCCTGCGATTGTCACCACCGGCACAAACGAAACATTGTGAGCCTCAAATAGAGGCATGCACTGCTCAAGCGTGGCGCTGGCATCCACATAGATGCCATTGCCGATCAGCTCCCAGCAGGTCTCATCAGAGGCCCCATCTTCGGCCCCTGTGGGTCGCATGATATTGGCGACGCCAAAGAGCGCCAGAAGATAGGCTTGAGGGCCAGCCGCGAGATGAATGTCGCGCTTTTCAAGCTGTGTGAGAAAGTAAGACTTGTCCACCCAGCGCGAGGCCAAAGCGGTTGAGAGCGACACAGCGGCCATCACAGCAAGGCCCGTTTGCCAGTCCCCTGTGAGCTCAAAGACAATAAGAGTTGTGGAGATAGGCGCGCCCAGCACAGCAGCAGCCACCGCGCCCATTCCGGCCAGGGCATAGAGCGAAGGATCACTCGAAAGGTTTGGGGCCGCAGAGGTCGCGATTAATCCAAAGGCAAGACCGGTGAGTGCGCCGATCATCAGGGCTGGAGAGAAAATCCCGCCCCCCATGCGCCCACCCAAGGTGAAGCCAACAGCAATGATCTTGACCACCACAAAGATGATCGCCGCACTGTAGGTCAATTTGGCTTCAAGGGCTGCGATGGTCGTCTCATAGCCCACACCGATGATATGCGGGAACCAAATCGCCGTAACGCCTAGCAAAGCGCCTGCAATCGTAGGGCGCAGATAACGTGGCAAAGCAATGCGGCGTTGCACCTTTGTGGCCGTGTCATCCATCCAAAAAATCGTTTGCATCAGAACCACAGCGACCACACCGCTCAGGAGGCCCAGCATCAAAAAGGCGGGCAGTTCTTGGTAAAAGCTCAACACGCCCTCGCCCAAGATCTCAAACTGCGTATCATTCCCAAACGTGAGGCGGCTCACCACGGTGCCCGCGATCGAGGCAATGGCAATCGGCGCAAAAGCATGCACTGCGTAGTGGCGCAGGATGACTTCCAGCGCAAAAAGGGCCCCAGCAATTGGGGCATTAAATGAGGCACTGACTGCCGCCGCAACAGCGCAGCCCAAGAGCTCGCGGCCCGTTATACCACTGGCGTTGATGCGTTTGGCAAAGAGCGTTGAAATGAGGCCCGCAAGATGCACCACGGGGCCTTCGCGCCCGCTCGAGCCCCCGGTGCTCAACGTGATAAGGGACGCAAAGGCCGAGGCGATGCCCGCTTTGGTCTCCACGCGTCCATTGTGAAGGGCTGCACCCTCAATCACATCCGCCACAGAGCGCACGCGCGCATCTTCGGTGTAGCGGTTAAGGATCAGTCCAACGATGAAGCCGCCCAGAATGGGCACAATGAGAAGCCAGTACCAAGGCAAACCTGCCGCGACTGAGTGCACATTGCGCACGTCTGACCCGAAATAGACAAATCCTTGCAACGCGCCGATGGCGGCCCGAAAGATCACTGCCGCAAGGCCTGCAAAGATCCCAACAAATAAAGCAAGGAACCAAAATTGGATTTGGCTGGGGCCTTCGTCGAGCAACACCTGCCAGGCCCGACGCCGCGCCTTGGAAAGCTTGCTCAGAAATGTTTCGTCTTGTGTCACGGCCGTGCCGCACCCTTGGCTTGGGAGTGGTGTTCCCTCTTGCTATTGGCCTAAATGAGAAACGCCGCGCGGCCAAGTGTTTGAAACCACTGGGAGGTCCGACAAATTGCCGCCATGCAACGTATCGCTGGAGTTTGGGCTCTTCTAAACGCCTAAAAGCGCGCGCGCCGCACCGCGTGCTTCGTCTGTGATGCGGTCGCCGGCCACCATACGGGCAATTTCATCGACCCGCGCGCCAGGCGATAGCGCTGTGACGGTCGAGAGCGTCTCAGAGTTCTCAACGCGCTTTTCGACCTTCATATGATGCCCACCCAAAGCGGCCACCTGCGGTGAGTGGGTGACCACAAGAACCTGCCCTTGTGCGGCCAGCTCAGAAAGCCTGCGTCCCACTGCGTCAGCCGTCGCACCGCCGACGCCTCGGTCGATCTCATCAAAGATCATTGTGAGCCCTGAGGTTTCTTTGGTGAGGCAAACTTTCAAAGCGAGCAAAAACCGGCTGAGTTCACCGCCAGAGGCAATCTTGTTGAGTGCACCACTGGGCGCACCTGGATTTGTAGCCACACGGAAGGCCACGTCGTCTTGTCCCGTAGGTCCGGGTGCGGCTTCGGTAAGAGTTGTTGTGAAGACCGCCCGCTCCATTTTTAGGGGGGCCAGTTCTTCGGCCATTGCCTTGTCCAAGGCCTGTGCAGCCGCTCGGCGCAATTGGGTCACCTCATCAGCCGCCTTCGAGAACGCGGCTTCAGCCTTTTTCAGATCCGCTTCCAATTGGGCCAGATCATCAGCGCCCTGATCCATCAGAGCGATTTTTTGGAGGAAGGTCTCTGCCAGGGTTTCAAGCTCGTCGGGTTGCACATCGTGTTTGCGCGCTAAGGCCCGAATGGCAAAAAGCCGTTCTTCTGTCTCTTCAAGCGCCATCGGATCATGGGAGAGCAAATCGCGCGCTTGCTCAATGCGTTGTTGCGCATCACCAAGCTCTGACAGCGCGCGAACGATGCTTTCTAAGGCGGGATCCAGAGCGCCTTCCGCCTCAGACGCGGCTTCTTCGAGCCAACGCATCGCATCTGTGATCAGCCCTTCTGCGCCTTGGCTGGAAAGCGCCGCAGCGGCACGGGCAACATCCGTCTGGATGCGTTCAGCAGCCTGCATCAGCCTACGCCGGCTATCGAGCTCAGCCGCTTCGCCTGCGCGCGCGCCCATGGCTTGCAACTCATCCGCCGCGTGGCGCAGAAAGTCCTCTTCCTCTTTCAAAGCCTTGAGCGCCTCTTGGCGCGATGAGAGGGCTTTTTGAGCCTTTGAGCGATTGCGCCACAATTGTGCGAGCTTTTCGAGCTTGGGGCCTAAGCCGCCAAACTGATCCAAGAGCAAACGGTGCCCTTTGACATCCAACAGGCCCTTGTCGTCGTGCTGTCCGTGCAGTTCGACCAGCGTATCGGAGAGCCTGCGCAGCACGTCACCCGAGACCCGCCTGTCGTTCACCCAAGCTGTTTTACGCCCATCGGGCGTGTTCACCCGTCGCAAAATAAGCTCGTCGTCCTGAGCAAGCCCCGCCTCTTGCAAAACACCCAACGCCGCGTGATCTGGGCTGAGATCAAAAACAGCAGTCACTTCGGCTTGTGCCGCACCGCTGCGCACCAATTCCGCACGGCCGCGCCAGCCGAGCACGAAGCCCAAAGCATCCAACAAAATGGATTTACCCGCGCCCGTTTCACCGGTCATCACATTGAGGCCCGGCTCAAAATTGAGATCTAATCGGTCGATGATAAGGAGGTCTCGGACGCCCAGAGATCGCAACATTGTGTTCGGCCCTTACAGCCACTTACCCTGTATGGTCTGGCGATAGATCTGTGCGAGCCAATTGTCGCCCACAGCTTCCAACTCAAGCCCGCGACCTGTGAGCAGTTTGAAGCTGTCTTCGTACCACTCGGTGGAGCGGAAGTTATGGCCCAGGATCGCGCCCGCGGTTTGCGCTTCTTGGGTGAGCCCCAAAGACAGGTAGGATTCCACCAAGCGGTGCAGCGCTTCGGCTGTATGGGTGGTTGTTTGGAAATCTGCGACGACCACCGAGAAACGATTGATCGCAGCGGGATAGTGGCCCTTACGCAGATAATAGCGGCCAATTTCCATCTCTTTGGCCGCCAAGTGATCGAAGGCCAGATCGAACTTCAGGATCGACGAGCGCGCATATTCGCTTTCGGGATAGCGCTCGATCACGGTCCGCAAAGATTGCAGCGCTTGGAAAGTGAGACCTTGGTCTCTACCCACTTCGTCGATCTGATCATAGTAGCTCAGAGCCAATAAATATTGGGCGTAAGCTGCATCTTCGTCCGCGGGATAAAAGTCGATATAGCGCTGCGCAGCTGTCCGGCTGTTCTCGTAGTCGCGATCTTTGTGATAGGAGAAGGCCTGCATAATCACCGCACGCTTGGCGAGATCCGAATAGGGATAAAGCCGCTCAACTTCCGCAAAAAGAGAAGCCGCTTGATCTGGGTTCTCCTCGTCGAGTTTGACTTCAGCTTGTTGGTAAATTTCTTCGGCGGTGAAGCTCTCGATGGGTTCTGGTGCTTCTAACGCGGCACAGGCGCTCAAGAGCAAAGCAGCGCTCAACCCGAGCCCGTAGTTGAATACGGACTTCGACAGAGACGTCGTGGACAAACCAGATTTTGCCTTGCTGGCCATATGCTCTTTCCCTCGGGCTCTTAAACCATACCCAGAGCAACTTTGCGCTCCAGATCCGCTGCAGGGGACGCGCCCCGTTAAGGATCTGTATGACAGAGATTTGGGGGAATTAACAAGCCTGTGGAAGATCACCAAGATGAACACCAACGCCAGGAAGTTTCGCTTCCATAGAGGGCGCAAGAGTGACCAGTTTGAAGGCCGTCGGATCACTGAAAAGCGCGCGCAAAAGCTTATTGGTCAGCGTGTGGCCTGCCCGCATGCCCCGGTAACGCCCCAAGATGGGTTTGCCGGCTAAGGCGAGGTCGCCCATGGCATCGAGCATCTTGTGACGCACAGCCTCATCTTGCCAGCGCAAACCACCCGGAGACAAAACATCCGCGCCGTCAACAACCACAGCATTTTCGAGAGTTCCGCCAAGTGCCAGCCCTTGAGCACGCATCGCGTCCACATCCGATTGACGGCAGAAGGTGCGGCTATCGCATAACTCGCGCACAAACGCACCGTTCGCCATATTGAGTGTTTTGTGCTGATGACCAATCGCCGCGTCTGCAAACTCAATCTCGAAGTCGATCTCAAGGCTCGGCGCAGGCTCAAAGGTCGCCCAGGCCTCACCGTGTTCCGCACGGATCGGTTTCAGGATTTCGATCGCTTGGATCGGCATGGCTTGCGAAACGAGGCCCGTTTTCAGGATCTCTTTGACAAACTCCGATGCGCTGCCGTCAAGTATCGGTACTTCTGGGCCATCAATCTCGATCAGCGCATTATGCACCCCGCAGCCAGAAAGAGCGGCCATGATGTGCTCAACCGTTGAAACGGTTACGCCATCGAGGTTTTCCAAGGTTGTGCAAAGAGGAGTATGCCGCGCCGCGTGCCATTGGGCGGGGATCAAAGGGTCGCGGTCGAGAACGTCCGTGCGCCGAAACCAAATGCCGTGCTCAACGGATGCCGGGCGCACAACCATCTTTGCCGGTGCCCCAGAGTGCAACCCGCGGCCCGCAAATGCTGTCGCATGTAGAAGAGTTCTTTGCACGATGTCCCTTTCGGACTTAACGACCTGCCTGTGTGTTAATCGCTGTTAATAAGCGACAGCGCTGGGGACAATTCAAACTTTGTAACGGTCTGAAACATGGGCTGTAACAATCAGCGGAAACCCGCGACTAGCGCCTCAAACCCCTGTTTTAAAACAAAAAAGCCGCCCCGAAAGGCGGCTTTGATGTGATAATAAATGCGCCTTAGTTGGCTTGTCTGCGCAAGAATGCTGGGATTTCAACCCGCTCTTCTTCGGTCTGAGCGCTTGGCTCGTCGCGGTAAACCGGAGCTGCAGGTGCTGAAGCTTGGCGCAAAGGCGGCAGCTGACGTTCGGAGCTTTGAGGCGCTTGCGCCTCAGACGCACCGGTCATACGACCAATCAATGTGTTGATCCCAAAGCGGGATTTCTCGCCCGGTTGTGGCGCTGGAGCCGCCTGAGGTGTGTGCTCTGCCATTGGCTCACGCGGTGGCACTTTGTTGACCGCAGCATGCAATCGCGCCAGGGCCTCTGGCGTTGGCGTGCCCGGTGCAGGTGCTGCGTCTTGAGCCGCACGTGCCGGGCGATAGGCTGGTGGCGGTACATCCGCACCGGCGTTCACGGCGTCAAAGACGGGCTCGTCCGCCTCAGCCTGTGGCACGTCTTCGAACAGCGAAGGCTCTTCGACAGCGGCGCGCGGCGCGGGAGCTGCGGTCTCAGCAACGGGTGCTTGAATATGCTCTTGGGGTACAGGCTCTTGCACGGCGGGTTGGGCCAACAAAGGCTCAGCCAGCGTGCGGCGCGGCATTGGCAGCTCTTCGGGCTTCTCGATTGCATCGATGCCCGTAGCCACAACGCTGACGCGCATCATGCCCTCGGTATCGGTATCGAGTGTCGAGCCGACGATGATATTTGCATCCGCATCCACCTCTTCGCGAATGCGGTTGGCCGCTTCATCCAATTCGAAGAGCGTGAGATCGTAGCCGCCCGTGATGTTGATAAGAACGCCTTTGGCGCCTTTGAGCGAGATTTCGTCCAAAAGCGGGTTGGCGATGGCTTTTTCCGCAGCTTGGATCGCGCGATCTTCGCCGGTTGCTTCGCCTGTGCCCATCATGGCTTTGCCCATCTCGTCCATCACGGCGCGAACGTCCGCAAAGTCGAGGTTGATCAAACCTGGGCGGACCATAAGATCCGTTACACCTTTAACGCCCTGGTACAAAACATCATCGGCCATCGAGAAGGCCTCAGTGAAGGTTGTCTTCTCATTGGCAAGGCGAAAGAGGTTTTGGTTCGGGATGATGATCAGCGTATCGACCATCTTTTGCAGAGCTTCCACGCCCTCTTCGGCCTGGCGCATCCGCTTGGCGCCTTCGAATTGGAAGGGTTTTGTCACAACCCCAACGGTCAAGACCCCAAGCTCTCGCGCGGCCTGAGCAATGATTGGAGCCGCACCAGTACCGGTGCCGCCGCCCATACCGGCGGTGATGAAGCACATGTGCGCTCCAGCCAGGTGATCTACAATTTGCTCGATGCTCTCTTCTGCAGCAGCGGCACCAACCGTTGCGCGTGCGCCTGCGCCCAGCCCCTCGGTAACTTTCACACCAAGCTGAACTTTCGCCGGAGCGTTGCACTGCTGAAGCGCTTGCGCGTCGGTGTTTGCGATCACAAATTCTACGCCCTCGAGGCGTTTCTCGATCATATTGTCAACGGCGTTCCCACCCGCGCCGCCGACGCCAAATACAGTAATCCTAGGCTTGAGATCTTCGTGCCCGGGCATGGATAGATTTAGTGTCATGTACCGTCCGCCTGTCTGTTTGGCACCGCTGTCCCACGTGCAGCGCCGACTCCTTCAATTAACGGGCAACTTAGCCACTCCGGGCAGGGACGTCACCCTTATTTCGGGAAAAACACACAAAATGCTGTGGGTAACTTCCCTAAATCGGCTCTATTTGGCCCATTCCTCTGTATCTAGTGTCTACCAATTGTCTTTGAACCAACGCACCGCCCGCTTCAAAGAGCGACTCGGATACGCCTCAAGCGGGATTTCGAAATCCCACCACTCATCTTGAGGGTGTGCAGCGCTCAAGGCCGTTCCGACCACGGAAGCAAAGGCAGGGCCCGTCATGGCTTGTGGTAAACCCTGCACCCGCAACGGCCTGCCCAAGCGCACCTGTTGGCCCAATATGCGGGACGCTAGCCCGTCGAGCCCGGGGATCTGACTTCCGCCGCCCGTCAGCACAATCTGACGGCTTGGCAAATGATCAAACCCTGCCGCATCGAGACGCGCGCGCAGCTCTTCCAGAATCTCTTCGACCCTTGGGCGCATCACGCCAATCACCTCAGCGCGGCTCACCGCGCGCCGGTCGTGCTCCCAGTCGCCCGTCTCCCCGCCCACTTCGATCATTTCACGATCGTCCATGCCGGTTGCCATGACACCGCCGTAGAGCGTTTTGATCCGTTCGGCCTGTGTTGAGGACACTTTGAGGCCAAGCGACAGATCGTTTGTTATGTGGTTTCCACCAATTCGCACAGCGTCTGTATATATCATGTGCTTTTTGATGAAGATGGAGAGGCTCGTGACCCCTGCCCCGAAATCAATGCAGGCCGCGCCCAGTTCTTGCTCGTCTTCAACCAGCGCGGACAGACCCGAGGCATAGGCCGCACCATCCATGCCAGCCAATTCCAAGTCACAACGTTTTGTGCAGTAGAGGACGTCGTGCACGGTTGCTTCATCGACCGAGACCATGTGCATATCGACATTGAGCTTGTTGCCCATCTGCCCACGCGGATCATTAAGACCAGTGCGATGATCAATGGCGAAGTTCACCGGCTGCGCATGCAGCACTTCACGGTGCGCGCCATAGTCTGGCACGTCGCAGGCCACCAAAACGCGCGCCACGTCGCCGTCTTCCACAATCGCGTTGTTCAATTCAATCTGACCATCCAGGCCATAGCTGCGCGGGCGCCCCCCTGCGAAGCTCACCATCACATGGTCTACGCGCTGATTGGCCATTTTTTGACTGGTCTGGAGGGCTGTTCGAATGGCGCGCTCGGTTTCAGCCATCGTTTCAATCTCACCGAAACGCACACCACGCGAGCGCGTTGTGGCCGCACCAATCACGCGAAAATCCGCTTGGCCCGCGAGCGAGCCCACTGCCTCATCACCTTCAAACGGCGACGCAGTGTCGAATTTCAGCACAAGGACCGCAATTTTATGCGTCCCAATATCAACAACTGCCACGACCCCCCGCTGCATCGCGGCCTTGCGCAATTGGCGCATCCCGCGCTGTCGGGTGTGTAAATGGCTCATTCTTCGTCCTCCGAATATCCGCTCAGCTGCAGCGAACGCAAAGCGTCCGCCCCCAATCGCAGCGTGGGCCTGCGGCCCAAACGCATGTCCACCACCAAGACATCTCGCGCCAAAAGCTCTTGGGCATTGTTAAGAAAGAGCACCCGTTCAAGGGCCCGCTCTGGGTTGGAGGCGGGCAACAAGATGCGTTGTCCGCTGCGCAAAACGATGTCCCAACGCCGCTTCCCGACGCGCTCGAACCCGATCAAATCTGTGCCCAACGGCCTCGCAACATCGAAAAGCGCTAAAGCTTCAGGGATCGCTTCTACAGCCCCTTCGCCCGCTAAAAACGGCAATTTGGGATAGTCAGGTCTCTCCACAGCTTGGGCCACACGCACGCCCGCAAGGTCAAAAACATCGGTGCTTTCGGGCTGCTTGATCACAGCCACAGGCGTGCGCGGCACCACCTCAACCAAAAGTACATTGTCTTTGTGAATGCTCAGTTTGGCGCTCTCAACAGCGGCAAGCTCTTCGATGAGCTCACGCTTTGCCGCCAAATCAACATCAAAAGAGCTAACGGGAAAGTCGAAGGCGAGTGTCTCGCGGAGCTCGGCGGCCAACGCGCCATCGGCTCCTTGGATCCTAAGCACCTTTAAGCTGAATTCAGGGCGTTCTTCAAAAGCGGCGCGCGTATCGTCCCAAGCCTGAATCAGGCGCGTATTTGTCGGCTTGTGTGAAACCGCGAACCCAATGGCTCCAATGAGCGGCAGAGCCCAAATGCTGGTTTTTAGTGTTTTTTGGAATCGCGGCGTGAGCCGCAGTCTTTGCCAGCGGTAGGCCAGACGCGACGGAGCTGGATCGCGGCGTATGCCCCCAGTATTGGCGCCAGTATTGGCCCCAGTTCTGGCCTGTGGACGTTCAGCTTTTAGCGGGGCCATGTGGCATCCTCCACCATCCATTGGCACAAAGCCGCAAAATTGTAGCCCGCATGGGCGGCTTGTTCTGGGCTCAGCGACGTGGGCGTCATGCCGGGCTGGGTATTGGTCTCTAAAAGAACCAATCCAGCGGATCCTTTGCTTTCATCCCAGCGAAAATCTGTGCGCGTGAGTCCTTTACATCCCAAAGCTTGGTGGGCGCGCAGCGCATAGTCTTGGCAAAGAGCTGTGATCTCTTGGGGCAAATCTGCGGGAACAACATGGCGCGATCCGCCAGCTTGGTATTTTGCGTCGTAGTCATACCAACCATCTGTGAGGATATCTGTGACCGCAAGCGCTTGATCACCCATAACTGAAACAGTGAGCTCACGACCTGGCGCAAAGCTCTCGACCATAACCTCCGCGGGCATCTCCTCATCGAGCTTGGGCGGGCCGTTTGCGGCCTCATTTACCAGGTAGACGCCCACGCTCGAGCCTTCGTTGTTGGGTTTCACCACATAAGGCGGGGCCATCACGTGGCGCGCCGTCACCTCTTCTTTGGATGCAATGACGCTGTCCATCACCGGCAAGCCGGCGGCGCGAAACACATCCTTGGAACGGGTTTTATCCATGGCGAGGGCAGAGGCCAAAATGCCCGAGTGCGTGTAAGGAAGCTGCAACCACTCAAGCACGCCTTGCACCGCGCCGTCTTCGCCCCAGCGACCGTGAAGCGCGTTGAACACAACGTCTGGGGCAAGCTCGTCAAGCCTTGAGCCGACGCCTGCGTCCACATCCACTCGGATCACCTCGTGGCCGAGGCTTTCGAGCGCGTCAGCGCATTCAGCACCCGTCACGAGAGAGACCTCGCGCTCTGCCGACAGCCCGCCCATAAGAACGGCGATTTTGCGGGGCGTAATGCCTGCCATGCCCGCGGTTGCCCTGTGCTCAAGCGCGCAAAGACAAGCCTCACGCGCGGTTTACCGATGCGCCACATCTCGGGCGCTTTTCTTCTTATTTTGAAAGGCTCTGCTCAGCCTCTTTTCGGAGCGGGTTCACCCACTCTCATGATTTCCCACTCTAACGTGAGTCCGGTGTTTTCGTAAACCGTTTTCCGGACATGTTCGCCCAAAGCCTCAAGATCCGCTGCAGTCGCTTGCCCGCGATTGATCATGAAATTCGAGTGTTTCTCCGACATCTGGGCATCGCCAATGGCAAAACCCCTAAGTCCTGCGTCGTCGATCAGCTTCCAAGCTTTGAGGTCATGCACGTCATCCGCCTTCCCTGTGGAGCTGAATCCAGCTGGATTGCGAAAGGTCGAGCCCGCGCTGCGCTCTTTTGTGGGCTGGGTCGCGTCGCGTTTGGCGAGTTGATCGACCATCTTGGCATGGAGGGATTCGGGGTCACCTGCGGGGGCCTCAAGCGTGACTTTTGTGAAGATCATATCTTCGGGAAGCTCTGTTTGGCGGTAGGCAAATCCCATATCGTCTGGCTTGAGCGTAACCACCTCGCCCGCCCGCGTCACGGCTTGCGCTTCGATAAAGTGATCCGCCGTGTAGCTGCCATAGCACCCTGCGTTCATCCGAAGAGCCCCGCCAATAGAGCCCGGGATTGTCCTGAGAAAGGTGAGATCGAGCCCTGCGTCTGCGGCCTTGCGCGCAACATGGGCATCGAGCGCCGCCGCGCCTGCCGTGACACGCGATCCCTGGGTCTCAATCGAATTAAACCCACGCCCCAGTCGCACAACAAAAGCCCGCAAGCCCCCGTCCCGCACAATCAGGTTGGAGCCGACACCTAAGGGAAATACAGCCACATCCTTGTCCAAGCCCTTTAGCGTTTCCTGCAGATCCTCCAAAGAAGACGGCTGAAACACCCCATCAGCAGGCCCACCGACACGCAGCCAGGTGAGTTCAGACATGCGTTTGTTGGGGGTGAGGGTCACGAGCCCATTCCAATCTTCTCTAAAACATCCGCGATATTCTGCATCGTCTTCACGCGTTTGAGTTGCTTTCCAGCATCATCAATGGCCTTGCCAGACTGCGGCAGGATTTCAAGCGACTTCTCAACGTAGTGACCAAGCGTAATCGAAACGGTGCCAACGTCTTGGGCCAATTGACGCTCAAGCACCTCACGGAACGCATCGTCGTTTATCGAGAGAACTTGTATGCGAAGGTCGCGCAACTCTTGGACCATGCTTTCCAAAAGCGGCAGATCATCTTCGTGAAGCTTTGCGAGTTCCTCACCGTCCGCATTTTTGATCCGCTCCAGTGCTTGATCCACCAAGCGTATGATTTCGTCTTTGTCCACTTGATCGAAGGACAACTGCGCGAGTGGGGCAAAAGCTGCATAGCTTGGCCCGAAATGCCTACGGCAAACATCCTTCATAAGCTCAATTGCATCATCCAAATCACCGCTGGCGACGGTGCCCAACTCCGCACGCGTTTCTGGATCTTTCGCGCGGCGCTCCAGCTTTTTGCAAGCCCCAACCAAATAGCGCGCACGGATGTGCCCCTCGTTCTTCGCGCGGTGCAATTCGTTCAAAACACCCTGAGCCGCCTTTTGGGCAACGCCGCCATGCCCTTGGGAGGAGCTTAGAGTGCGCGCATCATCAACGAATGCGTCAAAGACATCCCTGAGTTCTGTAGTGTCATCGACAAAGCGCTGAACCACCTTTGGTTCTCGGAGATGCACACAATCGTCTTCAATGCCAATGATGCGCATGACACGATCAAGAGCTTCAAAGCTGAAGACATAAGCTTCAGAAAGCTTTGTCCGTTCCCCTTGCCTATAAAGCTCCAAAATGGGCTCAAACCGTGCATTGATCGCGTTGATTTTGGCTGGGGTGTCGTGCTCCCAATCCGCGTCTGACATGTTCTCTAGGATCGGCGCAAGTTTGTCGTAGTGAAGCTCCCGGCCCTCTAACGCGCGTTCGTACCAGTGGATCCAGAAGGACCAGTCCTCGGAAGGTGCACGTGACATCATATCTGTGTCGCCGGAACTTTGAGGAAGCGCTTTTTTGATGTCTTGCCACTCGACGTCGAACAGCTGCGCATCAGGCCAGAGCGGACGGGACAAAAGCTTTTCACCCTTTTCTAGGTTTTCCAGAGCCTCACAATCGGCGATAAGGGCGGCATAGGCGGCATCAGCGGCTTTGGCGGCAAAGGCGGCGGCATCAGCGGCGGCATCAGCGGCTTTGGCGGCGGCATCAGCGGCGTAGGCGGCGTTGGTGGCGTTGGCGGCGGCATTGGCGGAAAAGGCGGCGTTGGCGGCGGAATTGGCAGCATCGATAGCGGCGTAGGCGGCAAAGGCGGCAGCAGCGGAATGCTTCATATCTGGGGTTGGCATAGTACCAGCAACCCCAGATATGAGCATGGTGCGCATCAACAGCGTAAGCGTCAAATCAACTTTGTCCGTTTGCTTTAAAGCCCAAGCCAGCCCAGTCGGCATACCCCGCAGCGCTGCTCGATGCGCGAGAAGCGCGCAGCGTTTGATCGCCTCGTCTCTTGGCAAATCCGCGATATGCGCCTCTAGCCAAGCCTTGAAGCTCTCGCGACCAACAATCTCCTCAGCCCGCATCACTGGCCTGCCTTTTGCTTCACCCATTTCCACAGGTACCACAGGGGCCAGCGGAAGATGAAGCAAGCTGCGATGAGGCCGACGAGGATGGCTGCCCAGGCGCCTTCATAAGCGGCGTAGGCGAAGATGCAGGCGAGGATAGCCATGAGCCAATAGGCGCGGGTCCAGTGGCTGTCTTTCGTGGGGAGTGCGCCAAGGACGGATGCGAGGACAATCCAGAGGCACACGAGGATCAGCGGCAAGGGCATGGGCTAGTCCTTTGCTTGCAGCTCTTTGGGCAGTTCTGGGTTTAGACCGCGGGCCTTGGCCCAAAGATATCGAAGCGGGTTGCGAAACATCGACACAAACGCGAAAAGCCCGATCATCGTAATCCAGATGCCGTGTTGATAGCCGATGAACGCCAGAAGCACGGGTGCCGCGATCAACAAAAACATGCCCGGCGCGAATTGGCGGCGCATGGGGAAGAAGGACACGCCCGTGGCCGCGACCACCCAAAGGCAGCCCAAGATGAGCGATGCGCTCACTTGAGCGCGCCTGGCAAGCGGTTGGCCCAACCGCTGATGCTGCCTGCGCCGAGGCAAACAACCATATCGCCTGGTTTGGCTTGTTCTTTCACGAGGCGGGCGAGGTCTGCCTCATCTTGCACCGCGCGGGCGTGCCTGTGGCCGTGGCGGATGAGGCCCGTGACAAAGTCGTCGCGCTCTGCGCCCTCAATTGGGTCTTCGCCTGCCGCAAAAACATCTGTGATGCCCACGACGTCTGCGTCGTTAAAGCAAGAGCAGAAGTCCTCAAAGAGCGAGGAAAGCCTTGTGTAGCGATGCGGCTGGTGCACTGAAATCACGCGGCCTTCGGTGGCTTGGCGCGCGGCCTTGAGCACGGCGGCGATTTCGACCGGATGGTGGCCGTAGTCGTCGATGAGTGTTACGCCACCCACTTCGCCCACGCGGGTGAAGCGGCGGTTTACGCCCCCGAAATTGGCCAAAGCCTCGCGGATTTCGGCACGCTTAAGACCCAAATGGCGGGCGACTGCCACGGCGGAGAGCGCGTTTGACACATTGTGATCGCCCGGCATGGGCAGCGTGCATTTCTCAATAACGGTGTCTTCGGCCTGCAACGCCACATCAAAATGCGCCACGCCGCCTTTGTAGGTGAGGTTCAACGCGCGCACGTCTGCTTGGGCGTTAAAGCCATAGGTCACAACCCGGCGGTCTGAGATCTTGCCGACGAGCGCTTGGACCTCTGGGTGATCCGTGCAGCAGACGGCGAGGCCATAGAAGGGAATGTTGGAGACGAAATCGAGAAAGCCTTGGCGCAGAGTGTCAAAGTCGCCCCAATGCTCCATATGCTCGGGATCAATATTCGTCACGATGGCAATCGTAGCAGGCAAACGGTTGAAGGTGCCGTCGCTTTCATCCGCCTCTACGACCATCCACTCGCCTTGGCCGACGCGCGCGTTGGAGCCGTAAGCATGTATAACGCCGCCGTTGATCACCGTTGGGTCTACGCCACCTGCGTCCAATAAAGCTGCGACCATCGTGGTGGTTGTGGTTTTGCCATGGGTGCCGGCGACAGCCACGTTTGACCGCAAGCGCATCAGCTCCGCCAACATCTCAGCTCGACGCACCACGGGCAGGCCGTTTTGGCGTGCAGCATCGAGCTCAGGATTGCCCGGTTTGATGGCTGAAGAGATCACGATAACCTCAGCTCCGTCGAGGTTTTCCGCCTTCTGACCTTCGAATACGCGTGCGCCGAGGCGCTCGAGGCGCTCTGTAATCGGAGAGCTTTTCAGGTCCGAGCCTTGCACGTTGTAGCCGTTTTGCAAAAGCACTTCCGCGATCCCAGACATGCCAATACCGCCGATACCAACGAAGTGGATCGCGCCGAGTTTTGAGGGAAGTTTGGTTACCGCGTTCATCCAGGCTCCACCGTCCATGAGGTTAGTCCTTTTCTGCGAGTTTTTGAGCAATGTCGAGAAGCGCTTGGGTGGCATCTGGCCGCCCGCAGCTCTTTGCAGCCGCTGCCATCTGAGCGGCCTTGGCGGGATCTTGAAGGATCTTTGCGACCTCGGAGGCCAGACCTTCTGGGGTCAAATCCCGCTCTTGGATCACCAATGCAGCACCTGCTTGGTGCATCGCTTCGGCGTTGGCGGTTTGCTCATCGCGGATCGCAATAGCCAGCGGAATGAAAATCGCGGGCCGCCCCACAGCTGAGACATCCGCAACAGACGACGCGCCAGACCGGCACACCACCAAATGGGCCTCTTTGAGCTGTTGGTCCATATCCGAAATGAAGTCCGTCACCTCAGCAGAGACGCCCGCTTTCTCATATATGGCGCGGGCCTTCTCTTGATCCGCGTCGCGCGCTTGGTGGGTTACGCGGAGCTTTTCCCGCAGATCCGTAGGTAGAGCGCCGAGCGCCTCAGCAGCGCTGTCTGAAACAATGGTCGAACCTTGGGAGCCACCAAAGACCACAACGCGCAACGATCCTTCCATGCTGGGGTACGCGGCACCGGCAACGTCCCGGATGCTTTGGCGCACAGGATTGCCTGTAAATTCGTGGGGCACGCCGTCCGGCAAGGCCGTTGGCCATGTCCCGCAGGCCACCATAGAGACATGGCGCACAAAGAGCTGATTGGTACGACCCAACACGCCGTTTTGCTCGTGCAAGATCCGCGGCAATCCCATAAGCCGCGCCGCTGCCATTGCGGGAATGGAGGGATATCCCCCAAAGCCCACAACGATGGCAGGCCTGTCAGCTCGAAAGCGGCTCCGTGCGCCTAAGGTGCCCGCAAGGATTTTGAACGGGACCAACAGTTTGGCCAAAAGCCCGCCGCGCGCGAAGGTGGCAGAAGACAACACGTCGATCTTTACGGCTTTGGGAAACCCGCTCGTGTAGCGTGCGCCGCGTGCGTCGGTGGAAAGCGTAACGCGTCCGCCTTGCGCCAACCACGCCTCTGCTAAGGACTGGGCCGGGAACATATGCCCCGCCGTGCCGCCAGCAGCGATGACGAGAAGATCACGGCTCATGGCGCATGCGCCCGCCCGTGAGCACATCTTGGATTTCACCCTGTGGGCGCAAGCGCGTAAATGCCAGGAGCATTCCAAGCGTTATACCGCCAGCGATGAGAGACGAGCCCCCATAGCTCACAAAAGGCAAGGTCATGCCTTTGGCGGGCAAAAGCCGCACAGCGACCCCCATATTGACCATGGCCTGAATGCCGAACATGCACACCAGCCCGGTTCCCGCCAGGCGAACAAAGGTGTCCCGCTCGCGGGCCAGCCTTGTGAGCGACCGCACCAGGATCGTGGCGTAGATCGCCAGGATCAAAAGCACGAGCACAAGGCCATATTCTTCTGCGGCCACTGCGATGATGAAATCGGTGTGCGCATCAGGCAAAGACTGCTTTACCCGCCCTTCCCCCAATCCGACGCCAAAAAAACCGCCTTCGCGGATGGCATTGGCGGCGTAGCCAAGCTGCGTTGTGGGATCGACGTCGACGCTCAAAAAGCCATCAATGCGGCCCGCGAAGTGTTCAGAGTTTTGGTAGGCCACATAACCAGACACAATCACAAGCCCGGCCAATCCAACCAACAAAAGCATCGGCGCACCTGAGACAAACCAAATCACGCCCCAGGCAAAGAGGATCAAACAGGCCTGCCCAAAGTCTGGCTGCAAAGCTAGGAACCCAACGATGACAATCGCAATTGCAAAAGACACCATCCGCCCCGGCGGACCATTGATCTCTTGGCTGGCGGCAATCAGCCAGGCGGCCAAAATCACAAAGCAAGGCTTGAGAAATTCAGACGGCTGCACGGAGGCAAAGCCCAGCGAGTACCAACGCACAGCACCTTTTCCAAAGTCCGTTCCCAAAATAGGCAGCAGGGCCAATGCGACAAAGGCCGCCAAAAACCCAAGTACACCCAAGCGGCGCACCAGATCAGGTTTCAACAAAGAAACCACAAGCATCACAGCCAAAGCCATCGTGCCGAAAAGCGCTTGGCGTTCCACAAAATAGAAAGCGGGCAAATCGTTGCGTGCAGCAAGCGGCGGCGAGGCCGCAAAGCCCAAGAGAAGTCCAATCGCAAAGAGCATGATCACACAGGCCAAGGTCCATTTGTCGACCGTGCGCCACCACTTTGGGATAATTGGATCAGACTGCCCTGCTGGCACAGCCCCATAGACCATCTCTGTCATGATCGCCTGCTCACTACCGCTACTGCTTCATTGCTCTTTTCGAGCTTATTACTGGCTTATAAACAAAACCTGCGAGGACTTTAGCCAATTGGCTTACACTTTTCCAACAAAACCTTGCCTTGGCAGCGTTTTTCCGCGAGTGCGACGCCATGCAATACCAAACGGTGATTATAGGCGCGGGTGCCGCGGGATTGATGTGTGCCGCACAGACGGGCCCAGGCACATTGCTCCTTGATCACGCCAAGGCTCCGGGCGAGAAAATCCGGATTTCAGGGGGTGGTCGGTGCAACTTCACCAATCTCTACGCAGCGCCTGAGAACTTTCTCAGCGCCAATCCTCATTTCTGCAAGTCTGCCCTGTCGCGCTACACCCAGTGGGATTTCATTGCACAGGTCAGCGAAGCCGGGATCGCCTATCACGAAAAAACGCTCGGCCAGCTCTTTTGCGATGAAAAGTCCGTGCAGATCACCCAGATGTTGCGCACCGCCGCGTTAAGCAATGGTGCGGATCTTTGGCTCGAAACCACGCTCGACCAGGTAGAGAAAACGCCTCAAGGATATAGCCTGCGCCTCACGCGCCGGGGCAAGCCCTTAAGCCTCGCCTGCGCCAATCTTGTGATTGCAACTGGCGGGAAATCTATTCCCAAAATTGGGGCCACTGATTTTGGCTACAAGATTGCCCAGCAATTTGATCTGGCCGTCACACCCACCCGAGCGGGCTTGGTGCCCTTGACCTTTTCAGGTCAGGTCCTTGAAGATCTAAAAGCCATGGCGGGCATTTCCGCCCCTGCGCGCGTTTCTGCCAATGGGGCCAGCTTTGACGAGGGGCTGCTCTTTACCCACCGAGGCCTGTCTGGCCCCACGGTTTTGCAGATCAGCAGCTATTGGAATGAGGGCGACGACCTCAGGATCCATTTTGCGCCTGACCAAGACATCATCGCAGCGCTCAAAACCCAGCGCGGCATTTCCGGGCGCATTACGATCTCAAAAGCATTAAGCGCGCATTTGCCAGCGAAATTGGCTCAGTTCTTGTGTGAAAATGCGGGCCTGAGCGGTAATCTTGCGGATCAAAACGACGGCGATCTGGCGCGGCTGAAAACCAGCTTAGACGCCCTCGCTCTGCGCCCCGCAGGCACCGAAGGTTATAGAACAGCCGAAGTGACTTTGGGCGGCGTAAACACCGATCAGCTCAACGCGCGCACGCTTGAGACCAAGGCCCACAAAGGCCTCTACTTCATTGGCGAAGTGGTCGATGTCACAGGCTGGTTAGGCGGTTACAATTTCCAATGGGCCTGGTCATCCGCTTGGGCTGCGGGTCAAGCGATCCGGCAAGCTGGGCAAAGCTGACGCAATCTGGCGCGGATTGAGCCCAAGGGCACGTGCGGCTGCATAGACAAAAACCAGCTCGGTATGCGCAACGGACGTGGCCAGCGCGCGCAAATCAACCGCCTGTACTTGTTTGCCGCGTCGCGTTTCAGTCAGAAAGCCTTTGTTGAGAAACACAGACCACCCCGGCCCCGCGATCTTTCCACCTGTGTGGCACGCAATCACGCGGTCATCCACCGCCGCTTCCCGCGTCATATTGGACAGAAACGCACCATCAAAAGAGCCCACATCCAAAATCGCATGATCCGGCCCGCCCTCGCGCAACAGCCGCGCACAACTTGTGTCCGGCAAGATCACAACATCCGGGGTTAAGGCACGCGCCGTCGCAACCTCCACTTCGCTGGCCGTCAAAACAACAAAGCTGCCATCATCAGGGATGTCTAAGCCCATTGCCGCGCCAGACACCGCAGATTGCACCGTTTTGCCCACCGCCTCTAAGAGCTCGGTCAGGCCTTGCGCGATCACCGCTGAGGGCGTCACCACCACACGCGGCACGCGTTCATAATGCGCCCAGTCTTCCGCGCCAAAGGATCTGAAAAAAAGGCCCAAGGGGCTTTCAAGCGGCACTTGCGCCTCAAGCGCTTGTAAAACCGGCTTTTGGTCTTGCAAGGCGATGTCAGGCGCCGCGACTACCAGATCCGCTTTCCCAACGGTTTGGGCAATCTGTCCACCGCCTGCCTCAACAGAGGCCGCCAAGGCCGGATCGCAATAAACCGCCTGCCCTCGCACACCTCGCGCGTTTAAAGCCATGTCTGAAACTCCTGGTTGGCGCTCATTATGAGCCGCGACTTAGGCCTTTTCTTTGGCCCAAATACTCAACTCAACACCCGCAATTCTCGCGCCTAGCGCACTTTGAGCGTTGCCAGCCCAATCATCGCAAGAATGAGCGAGATGATCCAAAAGCGGATCACAATCTGCGGCTCAGCCCAACCCTTTTTCTCATAGTGGTGATGAATGGGGGCCATCAAAAACACGCGCTTTCCTGTGCTTTTGAAGTAAGCCACCTGAATGATCACCGAAAGCGCCTCTAGCACAAAAAGCCCGCCCACAATGGCCAGAACAATCTCGTGTTTGGTGGCCACGGCAATCGCGCCTAAAGCACCGCCCAAGGCGAGTGAGCCCGTGTCTCCCATAAAGACGGCTGCAGGCGGGGCATTGTACCACAAAAAACCCAAGCCTCCCCCAAAGAGGGCGGCACAAAAGATCAAGATCTCGCCTGTCCCCGGCACGTAGTGCACGTCCAAATACTGTGTAAAATCCACACGGCCCACAGCATAAGAAATGATCCCTAAGGTGCCTGCCGCGATCATCACGGGCATAATCGCCAAGCCGTCAAGCCCGTCCGTAAGGTTCACCGCATTGGCCGCCCCCACAATGACGATCATCGCAAACGGCACAAAGAGGATCCCGAGATTGAGCAGCGTGTCCTTAAATATCGGAAAAGCCAGTTGATTTGTGAGCTCTTCGGGATGCGCATAGGCGGCGGCCAGTCCTGCGATGGCGGCAATGGCAAACCCCAAAACCAAGCGGATCTTGCCAGAGACACCGGATGTGTTTTGCTTTTTGACCTTCGCATAATCATCCGCAAAACCAATGAGGCCGAAAGAGACCGTCACAAAAAGCACAATCCACACAAAGGCATTGTCCCATCGCGCCCACAAAAGCGTGGAGCACAGGAGTGCGCCCAGGATCAAAACGCCCCCCATGGTGGGTGTACCGGCTTTGGCAAAATGCCCCTCCGGCCCGTCTTCTCGGATCGGTTGGCCTTTGCCTTGTTTGCGTCTGAGAACGTTGATCAGAGGTTTTCCAAAAAGAAAGCCGAAGACAAGGGCTGTTATAAACGCCCCCCCCGCCCGAAAGGTGATGTAGCGAAAGAGGTTAAAGAAATCTCCGCCATCTGACAGAAAAGTCAACCAGTACAACATGTTACACCCTCACCCTTCCTCGCCAAGTACAACACCCAGCTTCTTTAGCGCCGTGACAACGCGATGAACCTCGCTGCCTTTGGATCCTTTCACCAAGACCACGTCTCCCGCATCTATCAATTGCGGCAGAACAGCAATCAGCATGTCGGGGTCTTCTACACAAACCCCACGTTGTGGCTCTGGCAAAGCCGTCCAAAGCGCGCGCATGCGTGGCCCCACACAATGCACTTTGCTGATCGCGGCAAGATGTTCGTCTTGCGCCAGACCTGCGTGCAGGTCCAGTTCCGTTTGCCCCAATTCGAGCATATCGCCCAAGATCGCAAGGCGCCGCCCTTTAGACACGCGCCCTGTGTTGTCGGTTGGTTGCGCAACGGCCAAGACCTCAAAAGCCGCCGCCATGGACGTTGGATTGGCGTTATAAGCATCATCAATAAGATCAATGCCGCTTTTGTCGTCGCCAATATCGAGAAAGAGCCTCAACCGCTGGCCCCGCCCATCGGGCGGATCCCACAGGTTAAGATCTATGACCGCGCGGCCAAGATCTGCACCCAAAGCCTCAACACCGGCCAGAGACGCCAACGCATTATACGCATAGTGCCGCCCCACAGCATTGATCTTAAACAAAAATTCAGAGTCCATGGCCTGGGCCGAGACAACAGTGCTCGTCTCGTGCAATTGGACGTCGCTGGCAAAATAGGCCGCATCTTCAGAGCCAAATTCCCGGATTTGATGCCCTTTCGCGCAGTCCGTCAGGACCCATGAAGTCTCTAACCCCATCGGCACCAAGGCCAAGCCACCGGGCTCCAACGCTTGGTAAATAGAGCCTTTTTCGCGCGCGATGGCCGCGAGATTTTCGAAAGCGGCGAGATGGGCCGCCGCCACAGTTGTGACCAAAGCAACATGGGGCCGGGCCATCTGCGCAAGTGGTAAAATTTCACCCGGCGCGTTCATGCCAATTTCGATTACGGCAAATTCCGTGGCCTCGGGCATCCGCGCGAGGGTCAGGGGTACGCCCCAATGGTTGTTGTAGCTGGCCACGCTCGCATGGGTCAGACCCTGGCCGCGCAGCATGGTGCGCAGCATTTCTTTGGTTGAGGTCTTTCCGACAGAGCCGGTCACAGCAATAACCTTCGCATCTGTACGAGCGCGTGCAGCTTTGCCCAGGTCTTCCAAGGCTTTGAACGTGTCTTCGACAAGCAAAAGCGGTGCCGTGTCCGGCACACCTTCGGGCACATGGTCCACAATGGCAGCACTTGCGCCTGCTTGGAGGGCCGCAGCCACAAACGCGTGCCCGTCGCGCTGGTCTTTGAGGGCTACAAAGAGATCGCCTGGCTGGACGGTGCGGCTATCGATCGATACGCCCGTGGCCTGCCAGGGCGCGAGGCTGCGCCCGCCAGTGGCACGATCTGCATCGCGCGACGTCCACAAAGCGGCGCTCACAACGCGCCCTCCAAGGCCGCAACTGCCACGCTGGCGTGTTCCGCATCGTCAAAGGGATAAACATCTGTGCCGATGACCTGCCCTGTTTCATGGCCTTTGCCCGCGATAAGTAGCGTGTCGCCTGCCTCAAGCGCATCCACCGCGCGCAAAATCGCCTCAGCTCGGTCGCCGACGTTTATGGCATCCGGGGCACCTTCCATAACCATGTCGCGGATTGCAGCGGGGTCTTCGGACCGCGGGTTGTCATCTGTGACAAAGACCAAATCGGCATGTTCTTGAGCGGCTGCCCCCATCGCAGCGCGCTTGCTTGGATCACGGTCGCCCCCTGCGCCGATCACGGTGATCACGCGCCCTAAGGTATGCGGACGCAGAGCGGCAAGCGCGGTCGAAATCGCGCCTGGCGTATGCGCGTAGTCCACAAATATCGCGGCACCGCTCTGACGCTTGGCCGCCAATTCCATGCGCCCGCGTACCGTTTTTAAGGTATGCGCCACATCAAGCACTTCCGCAGCGGAGGCCCCAGTTGCCAATGCCAAACCAATGGCAACAGCCACATTTTGAGCCTGGAAGCCGCCGATCAAATCGAGCCGCACTTGCTTTTGTACCGAGCCAATCCGAAACAGCACATCTTGACCCAAAGCATCAAAGCGTTGTGCCGCGATCTGCACATCTTGCCCGGCAAGGCCTGTTTTGATGCAGGTCAGATCGGCTTTTGCGGCGCGCTCCGCCATGGCCGCACTGTGAGGGTCATCCATATTGAGGACGGCCACCCCTTCAGGGCTCAAAACGCGCTCGAAAAGAAGCGCTTTGGCGTCGAAATAGGCCTCGAAGGTCTTGTGATATTCGAGATGGTCTTGACTGAAAGTGGTAAACGCCGCGGCTTTCAGCTGCGCCCCGTCGAGGCGGCGTTGCATCAAGCCGTGGCTTGAAGCTTCCATGGCCGCATGCGTGATGCCGCTCTCGGCCAGTTCGCTTAGTACCTTATGTAGTGTGATCGGCTCGGGCGTTGTGTGGCTTAGCGGACCAGCCGCATCGCCTTCAATTCCTGTTGTGCCCAGGTTGGCCGCGCTCTGCCCCAAAGCTTGCCAAAGCTGGCGTGTGAAACTGGCGACGGAAGTTTTGCCATTTGTTCCCGTGATCGCCACCAAGGTTTCGGGCTGTGCGCCGTACCAAAGCGCGGCTGCATAGGCCAAAGCAGACCTAGGATCATCGGAAACAACCAAAGCTGCCTCAGACCCTTGCAAGTCATCACGCGCAATCTCAGCGCCGGCAGCATCTGTGAGGATCGCACTTGCGCCCATGCGAAGCGCATAGGTGATAAACTCAGCACCATGCATCTTTTCACCGGGCAACGCCGCAAATAGGGCTCCAGGCTTCACCTGGCGACTGTCTACCGCCAGCCCGGTTATCTGTGGATCTGGTGTGGCCCTTAAGCCCAGTTCAGACAGACGCTTCACCAAAATTCCCCCGTTTAATCTGATGCGAGGGTTACACCGGACTTGAGGGAACGTTCAACGCCTGGTCGAAGGCCCAAGAGCGGAGCGACGCGGCGGATCGTCTCTGCGGCCACGGGCACGGCGGTCCAACCGGCGGTTCGGCGCTCTTCTTCACCGGTTGTTTCGCGCGGCTCGTCGAGCGTGACGATCAAGACGTATTCAGGCTTATGAGCCGGAAAAACGCTCGCAAAAGTGGCAATCACTTTGTCCTCAAAATAGCCACCCCCTTGGGGTTTGGGCTTATCGGCAGTACCGGTCTTGCCCCCGACATAATAGCCCGGCACATCCGCCATACTGGCTGTGCCTTCCACGACAACACCGCGCAGCATGTCGCGCACAACCGCTGAAGTTTGCTGAGAGATCACGCGGGGGCCCTCTTGGGGCGCGTCTTGTTTGAGCAGGGTTGGCGTGACAGCTGTGCCTCCGTTGACCATTGCGGCGTAGGCGCTTGCAAGATGAACCGGAGAGGCCGACATCCCATGCCCATAAGAGATGGTTAGCATTGAGGTTTCCGACCAAGGCTTGGGAAGCAAGGGAGCTGCCCCTTTGGCCTCCACCATCTCAACCGGCGTTGCCTCAAGCAGCCCAAGTTGGTCCAAAAAGGCTTTTTGTCGATGCGCTCCTATTTCCATGGCGACCCGCGCCGTGCCGATATTGGAAGATTTCACCAAAACGTCGCGTACCGAAAGGCTGGGTCCATAATCGCGGTAGTCGCGAATTTTGTGTCCACCGGATTTCAGAGGCCCTGTCGTGTCGATCTCGGTGTGTGCGTTCACAAGACCCAGATCAATGCCCTGCGCCATCGTGAAGATCTTAAAAACGGAGCCCAATTCATAAACGCCTTGAAGCGCGCGGTTAAACAAAGGGCTGTCGCCTTGATCACCGGTGGTCAAAGGCCTCGGTCTTTGGTTTGGATCGAAGTCTGGCAAGCTGGCGAGGGCCACGATTTCGCCCGTCTGCACACGCATGAGCACTGCAGAGGCGCCTTTGGCTTGCATCAAGCGCATACCGCCCGCCAAGATCTCTTCTGTGGCGGCTTGCACCGACAGATCAATCGACAGCCTCAAAGGCTCGTTGCCGCGATCAATACTACGAAGGCGATCTTCAAAAGCACGCTCAACGCCTGCCACACCAATCACTTCCGCGGAGCTAACGCCTTCGCGACCATAGCGGGCGCCGCCCAGCACATGAGCGGCAATTGCACCGTTCGGATAAAGTCGCATCTCGCGCGGGCCAAACTGAAGGCCAGGCTCGCCAATATCGTGCACAGCTTGCTTTTGCTCGGGCGAGAGGTTGCGTTTGACCCAGACAAACTTGCGATCACCGGTAAAGAGCCCAGTGAGCTTGGTGATTTCCAAGTCTGGGAAGATCTGCGCCAGGCGCTCAGCAGCGACCTTGGGCGCAACCATGCGCTGAGGCTGAGCATAAAGCGAAAATGTCTCGAAGTTGGTGGCCAGGAGCCGCCCTTTGCGATCCACAATATCGGCCCGGCTCGAGAGGATCTGCTCTCCAAAGCGCGCCGCTTTGGGCTCGGTTGGATCCGAAGAGGCCAGAACGGCCATCCTGCCGCCCACGGCGCCAAATGCCCCTAAGAAAAAGATACAAAGGATCAGCAAGCGGCCTTCTGCGCGCAGTCGTGCGCCGTCTTTCATGGCTTCATGGCGGGCGCGGATGTTGTCTTTTTCAATCTCACGCGGGTTTTCGCCACGCGCTCTTGCGCGCAGAACTTCGGCTAAAGGACGCAGAGGTTTGCGGATCATTGCGCCTCCTCCAACCGCGCCATTGCTTCGACGCCATCTTTGAAAATATCAAACACTGGCAGAGGCTTAGAGATTTCGCGTGTGGTTGCGAACTGGCCCGGCTCGAAGGGTAAAAGGCCCAGCTCGTCAAACTTCATTTCCGCCAATTTGCGCAAACGATCGGGGCGGTTGAGATAGGCCCATTCGGCTTTGAGAACAGCTAAGCGCTTGCCTTTGGCGGCGATGTCGCGTTGCAAGGTCTCCACGGCCGCGATCTCGGCTTTGGTTTTGTAATTCTCGTTGTAGGCCCATCCAGCCAACAACAAAACAAGGCTCGCGGTGGACAAAAATAATACGCTTCGCATGGCCTATGTCCTCTCAAATTCTGGCATGCCAACCGCTTTGGGCGAAAGAGGCTGGGGATGCGCTGCGGTCCGCTGTGCGATGCGCAGCTTTGCTGATCTTGCTCGGGGATTGACGTGGATTTCATCCGCTGTGGGCGCGATGGCTTTGCGCGACTTTAATCTGAAGGTTGCGGGATCAAGCTGCCGCTCGGGCGCGTGGCGGCTGCCTGTCCCACCCCCACCTGAACGCGCTTGCAAGAAGCGTTTGACCATGCGGTCTTCCACCGAATGGAAGGTCACAACCGCCAATGTGCCACCGTCCACCAAACACCGCTCGGACGCCAACAGACCATCAAAGAGTGCACGGTATTCGCCATTCACAGCAATACGGAAGGCCTGAAAGGTACGTGTGGCGGGATGGCTTTGCCCTGGTTTTGCATGCGGCAGAACCCCTTCTATGATATTTGCAAGCTGCAAGGTGCGGGTAATCGGCACCTCCGCACGCGCCTTTACAATCGCGCGGGCAATGCGGCGCGAGGCACGCTCTTCGCCGAAGATATAGATAAGATTGGCGAGATCGCCTTCCTCAAAAGTCGCTACGATATCTGCGGCAGAAGGCCCCTCTTGCGACATGCGCATGTCGAGGGGGCCATCTTTCATAAACGAAAAGCCACGTTCCGCGCGGTCAAGCTGCATGGAACTTACACCAAGATCCAAAACCACGCCGTCAGCGCTCTCGACGACCTCATCCATCTGAGCAAAGTTTGCGTGAATGGCGGTGAACTTCTCCCCGTAGGCCGCCGCCCAGGTTTGGGCCATCTCAATGGCCAATGGATCTTGATCAATCCCGCTGACGCGTTCCGCACCCGCCTCAAATAGTGCGCGCGTATAGCCGCCTGCGCCTAAAGTGCCATCGACCCAATGACCGGAAACTGGCGAAATGGCTGAAAGAATGGATCCAAGAAGGACGGGGACGTGTTCCGCGCGCGTATCACTCGCTGCAGGCACCTATTCGTCCTCGTCTTCATCGTCAGCGGGCAAATAGATGGAGGCATCCGCATCAGGATCGTACCCCTCTTCATCTCCATCGATGCCTTCGGCTGCATCAAAGCCGCTTGGCGACCAGATCTCGAAGGTGTCGGTATTGCCGATAAAGTAGGCTTCTGCGTCGAGGCCAATTTTGCCGCGCAGTTTTGAGGGCAAAACGATCCGCCCTGTATCGTCGATTGTGAGGGTCACGGATTGCCCTGAATAAAGCCGCGACAAAGCCCGGCGTTTTGCCGAGCCACGCGGCATTTTTGCGATCATGCGATCGACACGCGCGATCCCCTTGAGGGTGAAGCCTTCTAAAAAGGCACGCTTTTCGTCGCCATACACTAGGACAAATTCTGGAAGCTTGCCGGTTTCCCAATTGGGATCACCCTCTTCAAGCACACGGCGAAACTGAGCGGGGATGGAGACCCTGCCCTTTCCATCCACCTTCTGGTGGAAGTCGCCTCTGAATGCTCGAACCACGGTCCGGCGGCTCCTCTGTCCCCGAGGTTAGAAATGAATACGGCGGATTGAACTGCTGCCACTGTTCAATCCGCCGCTGGTCCCTCTCGGGATGTCCAGCTGCGCGCGCCACCTGGGGGGATGTCTGCTCGCTCGCGCGCCGGATCTCTTCGTTTCGAAAAAGCGGGTGCCTGTATGAAACCTGACTTTCGCCTTTGAGGTCTTGTTGCCTCTTGAACTGTCCCGTCCTTCGATGAACAAGGGATGCCATGGGAATGCATGGGTTTCAATGATTATTTTGGGAATAGATAGGTATAGAGACTAAAATTGATGCGAGATCTGCTACTCAAATTACCTTTTGAGCCAGGTTTTTAGAATTTATGGGATATATAGCCCCCAAAAACACAATATATTGTGCCATAGAAGCATAAGCTATTTTTTCCCATTAATTCCCGATATGTGCTTGGATTTTTCTC
>JBCDCE010000022.1:0-56408 GCA_039182515.1 Pseudomonadota bacterium
ACGGACTCGAACCGCGGACCTACTGATTACAAATCAGTTGCTCTACCAGCTGAGCTATAGGGGCACTGCGCGGTCAGTTAGCGTGGTCTTGGCTGTCTTGCAAGCCTTGAGATTAGAGATTTGTCACTAAGGTCCAGATTGTCTAGGTAAGCAAAGGCAAACCACAAGCAAATCGAGCCCCAAACATGCAGTTCGCTCTTCACATCGGCGCGCAATTTACAGATGAAGACCGGCTGATCAAAGCCCTGCTCAAGGACAAGGCCAGACTTACAAAGCAAGGCATCGCTGTGCCAGGGCCCGGGCGCTACCGGCGGCTTTTGCGCGAAACGCTCCAAGGGCTGGGGGACGCTGAGCCTCCAAGCGATGCGCGTGAGATTTTGCTCGATGCGATTTTAGAGCAGGACAAAGTCCACCGCGTGGTCTTGAGCAACGACAATTTTATCTGCGTGCCGCAAAGGGTCTTTGAAGACAACACATTCTATCCGCAAATCGAGCCAAAACTGAGCGGCTTTGCGCGGATTTTCGAAGCAGACGAGCTTGATCTTTTTTTAGCCATCCGAAACCCCGCAACCTTTATCACGGAGATGCGCACACGGCTGGATCCAAAATTTATGCCCAACCTTATGGGCGGCGTTGATCCGATCACGGCCAAATGGTCGGAGGTCATTTTACGCATCAAAACGGTCTTGCCCTTGGCCAACTTGACCGTCTGGTGCAATGAAGACACCCCCTACATCTGGCAAGACATCCTCAGGCTTATTTCAGGTGACCGCTCGTCAGTGCCCATGCAAGGGGCGTCCGATATGATCTCTGAACTGCTCACAACCACCGGGCTTGAGCGCTATAAATCTTATCTCAGCACAAACCCGCCCGAGAGCGCCTCGCATCTGCAGCGCATCAACGCTGTCTTTTTGGAAAAGTTTGTGCGCGAGGACCTCATCGACATTGAGCTGCCAGAAGCCATCACGGGATGGACCGGGGATTACGTCGACATGCTCACCGAAAGCTATGAGGCAGACCAGGCGCAGATCGCCACCATTCCAGGCGTGACCTTCCTGCGCCCTGTGATCTAGGAGCCTAGCGCATGCCAAGCGCTTCTTTGTACATCTCAAGCACCGCTTCTTCTTCTGCGATATCGTCTTGATCGCGTTTTCTCAAAGCAATCACTTTGCGCATAACCTTGGTGTCGTAGCCACGCCCTTTGGCCTCTGCCATAACTTCCTTTTGCTGCTCTGCGATGTCTTTCTTTTCAGCCTCAAGCCGCTCAAAGCGCTCGACGAACTGACGCAGCTCATCTGCGGTTACACGGTAGCTGTCGGGTTTGGCGTTGTCCGGCGTTTCAAGAACCGCATCCTGCATGGGAACTCCTTTGGCAAAGATCAGACCCGACTGATAGTCAGACCTGGACGCGCTTGCAAGCACTGGGCGGGACCGCTAGGGCTCCGCGTGTTAGGGCGCAGAATAGAGGGGAGCTACGATGGAAATTTTGGTCTGGTGCGGTGCCGCGCTAACCCTTTTTGGGCTCATTGGCATTGTGGTTTCAATCGTCAAGATCTCCCGAGCCCGCAAAGCTGGCCTCGAAGATGAAGCCTTGCGCGCCAGGCTTGAGAAAATCGTGCCACTGAACCTTGGCTCCTTCGGGGTCAGCGTTCTTGGGCTGATGTGCGTGGTAGTGGGGATTATGCTGGGCTGAACTTGCTTTGTCTACGTACAAGGCGAAATACGATTGTCCCGCCACAGCGTACGCCAGAGCAAACAGAAAGTAGAGCGTGGCGACCCTGCAATCGTTAATAGATTTATAAAGATAAAGCGCGCTTAGGCCGAGGCATACAAAGGTGAGAATAAGGTATGGCATGGATCGTCTCCTGATTGATTTCAGGATGGATGCCGGGAATTGACTGACTGAGTGAAGATGATGATTTCTTTTCGACTATTGGAAGAAAATTACCTACTGTTTTCTTGAGATTGTAAAAACAAGCAAAGCCCAATGCTCCCAAACACGCCAATAATTGATGCACTGACCTTTGAAGAGTTCATAAAACTTTTATGGGATAGGGGCTATGTGCGGGGTAATAAAAATCTATCGGAGCTGACAACCAAAACAGCTTTCAGTGAAGTGCTTGGACTGGACCCGAGAATGCTAAACAGGCTTTTGGATACGAGTAGTTCTGCCCGCTTTTCGTCAGAGCAAATAGCGCTGATCAAGAAAACGCTCCTAGGCACTGGATCAACCTGCGTCGATGAGAAAAGTACCTTTGATCTTTTCGCCGAGAGATATACTCAAAACTTGAGCAAAACAGACACCCTGGGAGGTTTTTCGGGACCAATCGTGTTGCGATTTTGGAGTCACCTTTTGGCTCAACACGATCAAATACCTGAAAATAAAAGATTTTTCCTAAACGCACGAAATCTAACCGATGCGGCCAAACAGCTGCAACGCGCGATACCAATGACTATTCAGGCCGCGCAACGCAGTGTCCAAGCCGCGCGCGAGTATGTTTATGATCAAAAGTATGGCACCCAAGCTGAGTTGTGGGAAGCGTCAGAAAGACAACTTTCTGACGCTATACAAAAAAGTCGCGGCGAATTGTTGTTTCAAGAAGAATTCGAGCGTGTGATAGATAGCGCCAAAATTGAAAAAACGACTGCTAGTCTGGCTGTCATGGGGATCGGAGACGGAAGTGAAGGAACAGGAATATATGATCAGTTTCAAGAGGTTTATGGTTTCGACATAGCTAAGTCTCAGGTTGATCGGCTGAATCATAGTAAACCGTTTGGAAGATGCATATTTGAGCACGCGCCAGCTGAAAATTTCTACACGAGCGAACACCCACAATTTGATTTATACATATCCCTCAAGACATTTTCGTCATCATATCTCGATGTTGATCAAGCCGCGGAAGAAGTGTCTAGATGTTTAAAACCTAATGGCATTGCAATTATATCGATTCCAAACGGCTATTTTAACGAAGACAAGCGAACGCGAAGGTATGGCTTGGCCAAGACAAATTATCGTTATGCGGATGCTCTGAAGGGGCGCTCTTATAGCCCCGTCTCTTCGACAGCTCCGTATGATCTATTGAAACACTTTGTGAATTGCTTTGAAAAGCACCAGATGCTTTTTGAACAGCCCATGGGCGGGGCCACAGAGCTTTTTCTGAGGTTCAGAAAACCGTCATTGTCGAATTAGGGCGATGGTGGCGTCTTTTCACCTCGGTCATAGACTTCCCAGCCTTCGCCATTGAAGCAATCCACACCCAATTGCGCCAACACATGCGGGAAATCAACCATCACATGGTTATCAACGATCTTGCCGTCCACCACTTTCCAAAAATCCATGTAGCGAATTTCGATACGTTTGCCCGTGGCCTCGATGCCCATAAACGTACCGCCGTGGGTCGCCTCTTGCCGGCCAAAGGCCGCCGCCCATTCGCCCATGTAAAGACGCGCTTCATCAATGCAGACTTTGTCGTGAAAGGCGGCTTGAAACGGCTTTTGCCAATTGTCTTGAAAGGCTTGCAGGCCGATCTTCGTGCCGCAGCCTTGGTTGCCCATCCAGCGAAAACTCTGTGCGAAGAACTCGCCAATATCAGCGATCCGGTGGTCGTTTAGGCCATCCACCATGCCCTCAATCACTGCGCGGGTCGCATCAGTTTTGGACATGTCAGTGTCTTTGGTGAGTTCAGCTTGTACGGGGCGGGCACCGGCCATTTTAGGTCTCCTGAAGTCTGGGGGTTGGTTGAATCTAACCTGCGGGCACGCTACCCAAGGCGCAGCGCACTGCAAGATACTTTGGGGGATTTTTATGGATATTCGTGTTTTAACCGATGAGTTTTCAGCCGCCCCTCAGCTCGCGCCAGAAGATATGACGGAGGTGGCTCAACTCGGCTACAAAACCGTGATCTGCAACCGCCCCGACGACGAAGCCCCTTTGGATGCCTGTCAGGCCCAGATGCGCAGCGCCGTAGAGGAGGCAGGCATGACCTTTCTATGCAATCCCTTTGTAAGCGGCCAAATGACCCTTGAGCACGTGGAGGCCCAACGCGAGATGGTCAAAACCGCCGAAGGCCCCGTGCTGGCCTATTGCGCCTCTGGCACACGCACGACAATTTGCTGGGCTTTTGCCATGGCGCCTGAGATGGCCTCTGAAGACATTGTATCTGCTGCCGCGAAAGGCGGCTATCAATTGGCAGGCTTAGCTCCTCAGCTGGATGCGATGCGCGACGGCTAAGCGCGATCTATTGCGCGGCTATTTCAGACCGATCCGGCCCTTGCGCGCTCAGCTCAATTGGAAACCGAACGCGGAACGCAGCACCACCCTGCCCTGGCAAATATTCTACGCTGCCTTGCAAGTTGGTCATGATCTCACGGCAAATCGCTAAACCAAGCCCAGCTCCACCAGCCGCCGCTTGATCTGAGAGCCGCGAAAACTTCTCGAAAATCATATCTTGGGCGTCGCGTGCGATGCCTTTGCCATTGTCGATAAAATCGAGCTGTACCTCTTCCCCTTGCGTCTGCACATAGATTGTCAAAGTCGGGGCCTCAGATTCACAGTACTTCTGAGCGTTTGCAATCAGATTGATGAAGACCTGAGCCAATCGGTCCACGTCTGTGCTCAGCATCACGCGCTCCGCACTGGGCCGCCTTTGGATCTTCAGTTTGCCGGGATCTGGTGCACCAGAGGCCACAGCGCGGTCCAAAACATCGCCTAAAGAGGCCGAGGTGATGTTGAGGCTCACTTGCCCGTTTTCCAAAACCGACAAATCCAAAAGAGCATCGAGAAGACCGGTGAGACGAATGGCTTCGGCATGGATAATGTCTGAGTAGCGGATGCGGTCTTCGCGCCCTAAGGCGGGATCCCCCAAAATCTCTGAAAACGCCCGGATCGAGGTCATCGGCGTGCGCAACTCATGGCTGATTTGGCTCAAAAACGCGTCCTTTTGCACAGACAGCTGCGTCAGCTTGGTATTGGCGTCGCGCAATTGGCGCGCGGTGCGGGAGATCTCATCGGTTTTGGCTTTGAGTTGGTTGGAATACTCCATCATCTGCGCGCTCTCGTCGGCCATGGCCATGAGCTCTTCAACCGACACAGACGCCCCGCCCACAATTTGGCTCATCATTGCATGCGCAGTGGCAGAGCCCACCGATCCAGACAGGCGACGCTCCAAAAGCTTGATGAAATCTGGTGTGGAATCAGGCAGATAGCCTCCAAGTCCCTGCGATTGTGCCGCATCCGAAAAGATGGATTGGGCCTCATCAGGCCCTAAAATGCGCTGCGCCATAACCAGTAGATCTTCGGTTTCTGCCCCCCCCCGCGACCAGCCTTTGTCCTTTACCAAAGCATCATCCGCATTCACGAACTGCGCGCCTTGCAATCGCTCCATGGGCGTTGGGAAGCTCAAAAGGGATCCCAAAACGAACGCAGAGGTATTCAGGAGCATGGACCAAAACACCGCATGCACGATGGGGTCAAAAGCGCCTGTGCCAAAGAGCGCCTGGGGGTTCAGAATGCTCCATCCGAAAGGGCCAGCCGCCAATAGGCTTTGAATGGTTTCCGTCTCAGCCCAAAGCGTTGGAACAAAAAGCGTGTAAGCCCAAACCGAAAAGCCCGTCACAAGCCCAGCAGAGGCTCCCACCCGCGTGGCCCCCCGCCAAAAGAGCCCGCCCAACAAGGCAGGCAACACCTGCACAACGCCCGTAAAGGAAATGAGCCCAATCGCAGCCAAGGCCGCACTGCCGCCGGATATCTTATAATAGACGTAGCCTAAGGCCATAACGACCCCAATAGAGACCCGTCGCGATTGGAGCACGATGTCTCGCACGTCCCCAGAGACCGTCGCCCCACCTTGCACGCGCCGCAAATAGAGCGGCATCACGATATGGTTCGACACCATCGTCGCCAAAGCCAAAGAGGCCACAATCACCATGGATGTGGCCGATGAAAAGCCGCCCAAGAAGGCCAGCATCGCCAAGCCCTCTTCGCCCATGGCCAAAGGCACGCTCAGCACAAAAAGATCCGGGTTGCCGTTGGGCAATTGCTCCAACCCCACAACCGCGATGGGGATTACAAACAGAGAGATGGCCGCAAGGTAAGCTGGAAAGGCCCATGAAGCCACCGCGAGATCGCGCTCGCCGCCGTTCTCCACAACCAAAACCTGAAACATTCGGGGCAAACAAATGAACGCCGCCCCCGCCACAAAGATCAGGCCAATCCAACGGCTGGGAACCACGTCAAACTGCGAAATGCGGCTGTTGTCGATCTTTTGCATAATGTCTGCGGGGCCGTCCGCCACGCCCCAGACCACAAAAAACCCAACCGCCACGAGCGCTGCGAGTTTCACCACGGCTTCCACGGCAATGGCCATCACCACGCCGTGGTGACGCTCGTTCACATCCAGGGTGCGCGTGCCGAAGAGAATGGTGAAGAACGCCAACCCAATGGCCACCCAAATGGCGGTCGTTGTTTGAGCTGATTCTGTAGCCTCTCCTCCAGAAAATGCGTTAAATGAAAGCGTTACGGATTGAAGTTGAAGTGCAATGTAAGGCGTTGTACCCACCACGGCCAAAAGCGTAACCAAGATGGCCACGAGGTTGGATTTGCCATAGCGCGACGACAAGAGATCCGCGATCGACGTTATGGACTGCGCCCGCGCCACGGTGACAAGCTTGCGCAAAATCCACCACCATCCCACCACCACAAGCGTGGGCCCAAGGTAGATGGTTATGAACTCAAGACCTGAGCGCGCCGCAAATCCAACCGCGCCGTAAAACGTCCAAGCCGTGCAATAAACGGAAAGCGAGAGCGTGTAGACAATGGGCGAGCGCAACCAAGATGTGCCACCTTCTACAGCTTTGCGTTCGGCCCAAAACGCCACCGCAAAAAGCACGGCCACATAGGCAACGCAAACCGCCAAGATGAGGTTGAAGGTGGCCATTACAGCCCTTCGGAGCCGCGCTCTTGATGGCGCGCGCTTTGCGGCTGTTCGTGTTCTGTGTCTGCTGGGAGGGGGGATCCAGAGGTTTCAACTCCGTCAGCCGGGCGCAACCGCCGCGCCAACACCGCTGAGACAAACACTAGAAAGCCCGAGACACAAAAGAGATAAAGCCCCACCACAGAGGTGCTCGCATTTGCGCCCTCAACGCGCCACGCCATTGGCAGAGCAAAGAGAATAAAGCCTAAAATCGGCAACATGCGGGCAGCATCTGCCGAACGCCGCCTGCGGTAGACATGCTGTTCGAAAAAAGGCGTTTGGGGCGCATCATTCATGCAGAGCGCGCCTGTGTTGCCGAGAGTTGAGAAACCGTCGCGAGGATTTCATCGTTCGAAAATGGCTTGGTCATAAAGGCATCTGCGCCCGCTCCCAATGCACGCTCACGGTCTTTGGCCTGCCCTCTGGCCGTGAGCATAAGTATAGGCAAATCCCGCGCATCTGGGCGCTGACGCAACTCACTTAAAATATCATAGCCAGAGCGATTGGGCAGCATCACGTCCAGGATCACAAGATCCGGATCTTCGCGTTCTACACGCGCTACGGCATCCGCGCCATTAGAATGAACCAGAACCGACCAACCTTCGCGCGACAGCAAAAACCGCAACGCTTCAATGATATTGGGTTCGTCCTCCACAAGGAGGATTTTCCCCAATCGTGCACCACGATCTTGCATGGCCACGCCTCCCCTAGACTTTGTCTTTGTCGTTTTGGGTAGTCTAACCACTAAATGTCGGCGGCTGTCAAAGCGACGCAATAGCTCAGCGACACCGTGTAGAACCCACTTTTAAATCGCATCGCGCAAAATCGACGGCTCTCGCCGCGCCGAACAACCCTCGCGAGGACAGACCCGGCAACCAGAACCAACCTGCACCAACCCCTCTTGCACCTCCTGCCCGTCCAGCGGACGGATCAACATGGTGGTTTCCAAAACAACCGGCTGGCCGAATTCAGACGGAACGCGCGGCTCAGCAACCGCAAAGGTCTCAAACCGCGGTCGTGTTGGCCCAGATTGCTCCACAACCATCCGGATGGGCCGCCCAGGCTGCATAAGCGCTTGAAAGAGCGCCCAAAGCGGACAGGCCGCCCCAAATTGCGGAATCTCAAAGCCCGCAAGAGGCTGGCGATGCAAAAAAGTGCCCGAACTGTCTGCGCTCACAAGCCCCGCAGGCCGCAAACGAATAGGGCCGTCTTCGCCTGACCTCAGCCCTTGCGGTTGCGCCGCCAAGCGCCGCAGCACAGCAGAAAGCGGAACACCAAAAGCCTGAGCCAGCTCTAAAGGCGCCTCTTTGACCTCAAGCGCCTTCGCCTGAAAAGCCGACAACGGCATCTGGGCGGCGTCTTTCGCGTAGCGCTGCAACGCCTCTTTCGCCAATTCGCGGGCCGCTGGAGCGGCAAGCTCCAACTCCGCCAAGACCTTTTCGCGCGCCTCGTCAGAGCTTGGATCTGCCTCAATGGTGGGAAAGTGAAAGCCCGCGCGAGCAAAACCAGCCTGCATGTCCTCTTGCGGGGAGCGAATTTCAGCCTCGGGATTGCCGGCGTTGTCGAGATAGGCCACCAAAGCTTGCCCCGCTTCAGAAAGACGCTGACTGTCGTCGAAGATATTGGCCTCGAATCGTTTGCGCCAAGCAGGCTCCAGACTGTCTTCGGCCGCCAGAATGGCCGCCGCCGATTGCAAGGACGTGACGGTCGTCAACACATCGTGCATCGCGGTGGACAAGAACGGATCGTGGCTCAGACGGTCTTGGAGCGTATCGACCATGCGCTCCAGCTGGCTGATACGCAAAGACTGCGCCCGCGCGAGCCCTGCCCAGCCCGGAAACCGCGCAGCAAAGTAATCGGCATGATCCACCTCGGCTTTTGCCTCAGGCATTCGCTCGTGCGCTTCGCGCAGCGCTGTCAGCAGTGCAATTTCCGCACCATCCGCCAAGTGGCTCGGATCAATTTCGAGGGCACGCGCCAGATCGGCCATGAGCTTGCCCGCAATGGCGCGACGGTTGTGCTCGATGAGATTGAGATAGGGGGCTGAAATACCCACTTGGCGGGCCAATTCGGCCTGCTTGATCCCCAGACTCAGCCTGCGCTCGCGGATCCTGCTGCCTGCCAATTCACTGCGCGGCATGGGTTTTATCCTTACTTTTCCGTAGCTTTCTGCACATGCAAGAAAATTTATTTACAGGGTATACAGCTGTATTGTGATTTTGTTTACAAAAAAACTCAAGCGCTACAGGGGCTTGTTGCACCGTTTTCAAATCCTGAGGGATAATGGCACAGCACAAGTTCCGTGCTTTTTGATCCTTCGTGCGCCCTGGCGTCTGTCGGATCAAACACAAAAAGAAGACTAGGGAGGAAACTCATGTCTAAATCAAAAGTAACTCGCCGCGGCGTCCTGCAAACTGGTGCAGTGGCCGGTGCGGGCTTGGCGATGCCAACCATCCTGACAGCTGGCAACCACGCTGGCTACACAAACGCACCAGGCGCCTCGAGCGTAACACTCGGCTTCAACGTTCCCCAAACGGGTCCGTATGCAGACGAAGGTGCTGATGAGCTTCGCGCCTACGAACTGGCTGTTGAGCACCTCAACGGCGGTGGCGACGGCGGTATGCTCAACACATTCTCGTCAAAAGCCCTCGACGGCACAGGCATCCTGGGCCGCAAGGTTGAGTATGTAACGGGCGACACGCAAACCAAGCCTGACGCAGCTCGCGCATCCGCACGTTCGATGATCGAAAAAGACGGCGCGATCATGATCACAGGTGGCTCCTCTTCAGGTGTTGCGGTTGCTGTGCAAGCGCTCTGCCAAGAAGCTGGCATCATCTTCATGGCGGGTCTGACCCACTCCAACGACACCACCGGTAAGGACAAAAAAGCGAACGGTTTCCGTCACTTCTTTAACTCTTACATGTCCGGTGCCGCGCTCGCGCCAATCTTGGCCGCGAACTACGGTAAAGACCGTAAAGCCTATCACCTGACAGCGGACTACAACTGGGGTTACACCACAGAAGAAGCCGTTCGGACCTCCACAGAGGCCATGGGTTGGGAAACTGTTGCAGCTGTGAAAACACCGCTCGCTCAAACAGACTTCTCTTCCTACGTTGCTCCAGTTCTGAACTCCGGCGCAGACGTATTGGTTCTCAACCACTACGGCGGCAACATGGTGAACTCGCTGACATCTGCTGTTCAGTTCGGCCTTCGCGCCGCTCAAGCCAACGGCAAAAACTTCGAGATCATCGTTCCGCTCTACTCACGCCTCATGGCGAAGGGTGCAGGCAAAAACGTTGCGGGCATCTTCGGGTCCACAAACTGGCACTGGTCGCTCGAAAACGTTGGCGGCGCGCGTTACGCGGGCACAAACGCATTCGTTCAGTCCTTCGGTACGAAGTACGGCTTCCCACCAAGCCAGGCTGCGCAAACAACATACGTGCAAACTCTGCTCTACGCAGACGCCGCACAGCGCGCAGGCACCTTCAACCCATGCGGCATCGCCGAAGCGCTTGAAGGCTTTGAGTTCGACGGTCTGGGCAACGGCCCAACACTTTACCGCGCAGAAGACCACCAGTGCTTCAAAGACGTGCTGGTTGTGAAGGGTAAAGAGAACCCAGAAAACGACTTCGACCTTCTCGAAATCGTGGACATCACACCTGCTGAGCAAGTGTCCTATGACGCGTCGATCTTCGGCGGCGATCTGGGCACATGTAACCCAGGCGCGTAAGCCATCTCGCGCGGGCAACTGCGCGCGACACACACACACCGTTGGGCGCGCTTAGGCGCGTCCAACACACCCGAAGAACATTTGGCACAAGGGGGTGCGGTTCGTGGACCAGATAATCCTGCAAATCCTTAACGGGCTCGACAAGGGCAGCGCTTATGCGCTCATCGCTCTTGGTCTGACGCTTATTTTTGGCACCCTTGGCGTTGTGAACTTCGCCCACGGCGCGCTCTTTATGCTCGGCGCGTTTTGCGCTGTGACCCTGAGCCGGCTTTTGTCGCTCAGCAAGATCGTCATTGATGAAAGTCGTACCGACTTTCTCGGCAATCCTTTGAAAGTCGAAGTGCCCTACATCTACGACATTTTTGGCGAAAGCGCGGGAGCGGCCATCATCGATTGGGCTGTCCCGCTCTCAATCCTGTTCTCCATTCCGATCATGATCCTGATCGGCGTTGTGATGGAACGGGGCCTTATCAAACACTTCTACAAGCGTCCGCATGCAGACCAGATCCTCGTGACCTTCGGCCTCGCGATCGTTTTGCAGGAAATCATCAAATACTACTTTGGCGCCAACCAGATCCCGACCCCTGCCCCAGAGGCCTTTGTTGGGTCTTTCGATTTTGGCCAGGTCATTGGATTTGAAGCTAACTCGATCATCTACCCCTATTGGCGCATAGTCTACTTCCTCTTCTCGATGGCTGTGATTGCCGGTGTCTTTGCCTTCTTGCAGTTCACCACCTTCGGGATGGTTGTGCGCGCCGGCATGGCCGACCGAGAAACCGTTCAGCTTTTGGGAATTAACATCGACCGCCGCTTCACCCTCACCTTTGGGATCGCGGCCTCTGTGGCGGGGCTCGCGGGCGTGATGTATACGCCGATTGTTTCGCCAAACTACCACATGGGCATGGATTTCCTCGTGATCTCCTTTGTCGTGGTGGTTGTGGGCGGCATGGGCTCTTTGCCTGGCGCTGTACTCGCAGGATTTGTCTTAGGGATCTTGGAGAGCTTTGCATCCATGCGCGAAGTGATCGAGTTCCTGCCTGGGATTAACCAGGTTGTGATTTATCTCGCTGCTATCGTCATTTTGTTGACCCGTCCTCGGGGCCTGATGGGCCGCAAGGGCGTGATGGAGGACTGATCCATGCTCGGACTTACCAAAAAAGACGCAGGCCTTCTGGCACTCGTTGCAATCCTCGTGGCCTTCGCGCCGTTCTTTTTGAACCCCTTCCCCGAAGGCTCTGCCATGGCGCAGTTCAATGCGGGCTATCCAGACCTGATGCAGCGCTTCGTGATCTTTGGGATCTTTGCAATTGGGTTCAACATCCTCTTTGGCCTTACAGGCTACCTTAGCTTTGGCCATGCGGCCTTCTTGGGCGCAGGCAGCTATGCGGGCATGTGGATGATGAAGCTGTTGTCGATCAACGTGATCCCAGCGATCCTTTTTTCGACCATCATTGCCGGTTTGATTTCCCTCGCAATCGGGTGGATCAGCCTGCGCCGCTCTGGGATCTACTTCTCGATCCTAACACTGGCTTTTGCCCAGATGGCCTTTTCGTTGGCCGCCTCGGTTCTCACACCCATCACCGGCGGTGAGACGGGTCTGCAGACCAACCTCAACGATCCTCGCATCCTTCCTGAGTTCTTGGGGGGTGGGTCCTCTGTGGATGGCAACATTCCAAAGCCGTCGCTCTTTGGCATTGAGATGACAGCCACATCTGAGCTTGCTGTGGGCGGTTGGCTCTTCACCTTCAACTGGGGCTACTACATCTGCGCCCTGCTCTTGTTGGTGTCTTTCTATGTAGCGATCCGGATTTTCCGCTCTCCTTTCGGGCTCATGCTGCGGGCAATCAAATCGAACCAACAGCGCCTGAACTACACGGGCCTCAACACACGCCCCTATATGCTCGCCTGCTTTGTGATCTCAGGGATGTATGCAGGTCTCGCGGGTGGTTTGATGGCCGCCATGGACCCACAAGTTGGGGCGGAACGCATGCAGTGGACCGCCTCTGGCGAAGTGGTTCTCATGACGATCCTGGGCGGTGCAGGCACATTGATCGGGCCTGTCTTGGGTGCGGGTCTCATCAAATACTTTGAAAACATCTTCTCGAAGATCAACAAAGCAACGCTTGAAATGTGGTTCTCCGTCTTCCCCGATTGGATGACAGATCTCATGGTGACCATCGTTTATCCTTTCATCGGCAAAGGCTGGCACCTCACCCTCGGCCTCATGTTCATGGCTGTGGTTATTTTCCTCCCCGGTGGTCTTGTCGAAGGCGGGCAACGTCTGGCGCGTCTCTTTGGCCGCAAGAAAGCCGCTGAAGACGAGACCACTGGCAAAATCGAACCTGCAGAATAAGGAACCAAGGTATGGGTATTCTTGAAGTCAAAGGCGTTGGAAAACGCTTCGGTGGTCTGCAGGCGCTCGGTGATGTGAACCTGTCTGTGGCAGAACGCACTGTGCACGCGATCATCGGGCCAAATGGGGCCGGTAAATCCACTTTGCTCAATTGCTTGGTGGGAAAACTGATCCCCGACACAGGGTCTGTGATGTTTGATGGTCAATCGGTACTGGGGCGCACGCCCTATGAGATCAACCAGATGGGCATCAGCCGCGTGTTTCAAACACCCGAGATCTTTACGGATCTCACGGTTATGGAAAACATGATGATCCCGTGCCTGGCCAAACGTGACGGGGCCTTTGAGCTCAATGCTTTTGCAGCAGCCCTGTCCCAAAAAGACATCATCGAACAAGCGGAACATGTGCTTGAGGATATGAACCTGGCGGACAAACGCACAATGCAAGCAGGCTCCATGTCCCGCGGCGACAAACGCCGCTTGGAGATTGCGATGTGCTTGAGTCAAAACCCACGGCTGCTTCTCTTAGACGAGCCAACAGCGGGGATGGCGCGCGCAGATACCAACAACACGATTGATCTGCTCAAGCGTATTAAAGATGAGCGCGATATCACAATCGCGATTATTGAGCACGACATGCATGTTGTTTTCTCTCTGGCGGAACGTATCACCGTTTTGGCGCAAGGCACACCGCTTGTCGAAGACACGCCAGAAAACATCAAAGGCCATCCAAAAGTGCGCGAAGCCTATCTCGGCGAAACCGCGTAGTCGAAAATTTTGGCCAAAATTTTCCCGAGATTTTCGGCTGAAAATCTCGCCTCCGGAAAGGGATCCCCTATGAACGAGCAACCTGACTTTTCCAAAGGCAAAAATCACGCAAGCACTGCGCCCGCCTTTTTGAGCGTTTGGGACATGCATGCCTATTACGGCGAAAGCTACATTGTCCAAGGCATCAGTTTTAACGTCCACGAAGGCGAAATTCTGGCCCTCTTGGGCCGCAACGGGGCTGGCAAAACCTCGACGCTTCGCTCTATCGCACGGATCGGATCACCCATGGTGACAAATGGCGAGATTTGGCTTGATCACAAACCGCTGCACACCATGGCCAGCCATGAAGCCGCGGCGGAAGGCTTAGGCCTGGTGCCAGAAGATCGTAGAATTATTCCAGGCTTGACCGTAGAGGAAAATCTGCAGCTTGCCCAAATTGCCCCCCCCATTGGCTGGTCCCTCGAGCGCCTTTATGAGCTGTTCCCGCGTCTCGGAGAGCGCCGCAAACAAGAAGGCGTCACGCTCTCGGGGGGCGAACAACAAATGCTTGCCATTGCCCGCGCCCTCGCCCGTGACATCAAGGTTCTTCTTCTCGACGAGCCTTACGAAGGCTTGGCGCCTGTCATTGTGGATGAGATCGAAAAAACCCTGCAAACGGTTAAAGAACAAGGCATGACCACAATTATCGTGGAACAAAACGCCGTCCGCGCCCTCAAACTGGCCGACCGCGCTGTAATCCTCGATACAGGCGGCATCGTCTTTGACGGAACTGCGCAAGAAGTTCTGGATAACGCTGAACTGCGCGCAGAATACCTCGCGATTTAAAGCGTACTGTCCCAAGGTCCGCCTTGGGGCACATGGCCTAAATAATATGGAAGACTCTAGGGATATAGTTATGTCGAACGCTTACGCCCCCACCCCCGAATTTGCCGCAAATGCCCATGTAGATGCGGCGGGATACGCCGAAAAATACGCGGCATCGATCAAGGACCCAGTTGCTTTCTGGGGCGCTGAAGGCAAGCGCATTGACTGGATCAAACCTTACACCAAAGTGAAGGACGTTGATTACACCCTTGGCCAAGTCTCCATCAAATGGTTCCATGACGGCACACTGAACGTCTCTGCCAATTGCGTGGACCGCCATCTGGCCACGCGCGCAGATCAAACCGCGATCATTTGGGAGCCGGACAGCCCCGAAGACGACGCGCTCCACATCACTTACGCGCAATTGCACGCTGAGACCTGCAAGATGGCCAACATCTTGAAGGACCAAGGCGTGGGCAAAGGCGATCGTGTGGTCCTCTATCTGCCGATGATCCCCGAGGCGGCCTATGCCATGCTCGCGTGCACACGGATCGGCGCTATCCACTCCATTGTTTTTGCAGGCTTTTCTCCCGATGCTTTGGCCGCACGGGTGAACGGTTGTGAAGCCAAGGTTGTGATCACCGCCGATGAAGCCCCGCGCGGCGGCCGTAATACGCCGCTCAAAGCCAATGCGGACAAAGCGCTGGCCAATTGTGATGCATCCGTCAAATGCTTGGTCGTCCGGCGCACAGGTAGCGACGTTGCCTGGAACGACGCGCGAGACGTCGATTACACAGCGTTGCAACCCGCAGCCTCCGCCGATTGCGCGCCTGAGGAAATGAACGCCGAAGACCCGCTCTTCATTCTTTACACCTCTGGCTCCACCGGTCAGCCGAAGGGCGTGGTGCACACCACAGGCGGCTATATTGTCTATGCGGCGATGACCCATCAATACACATTCGATTACCACGACGGCGACATCTTTTGGTGCACCGCAGACGTCGGCTGGGTCACGGGCCACAGCTATATCGTCTATGGGCCTCTGGCCAATGGCGCCACAACTGTGATGTTTGAAGGTGTGCCAACCTATCCGGATGCCAGCCGCTTTTGGCAGGTTTGCGAGAAACACAAGGTTAATCAGTTTTACACAGCGCCGACCGCAATCCGCGCTTTGATGGGCCAGGGAGATGAATTTGTCTCAAAATGTGATCTGAGCGATCTAAAGCTCTTGGGTACCGTGGGCGAACCCATCAACCCAGAAGCTTGGAACTGGTACAATGAAGTTGTGGGCCAAGGCCGCTGTCCCATCGTGGACACCTGGTGGCAGACCGAAACAGGCGGTCACCTGATGACACCCCTGCCTGGTGCCACAACCCTCAAGCCCGGCTCCGCGCAGCAACCCTTCTTTGGCATTGAGCCTGCGGTTCTTGACCCAACAAGTGGCAAAGAAATCGACGGCAACGGTGTCGAAGGCGTTTTGGTCATCAAAGACAGCTGGCCCGCCCAAATGCGCACCGTCTGGGGCGACCATGCCCGCTTTGAGAAAACCTATTTTGCGGACTATCCCGGCACATACTTCACAGGCGACGGATGTCGCCGCGATGAAGACGGGGACTATTGGATCACGGGCCGTGTGGACGACGTGATCAATGTCTCTGGTCACCGTATGGGGACCGCTGAGGTCGAGAGCGCGCTTGTCGCCCATGAAGCCGTGGCGGAGTCCGCTGTGGTTGGCTATCCGCATGAGATCAAAGGCCAAGGCATCTATGCCTACGTCACGCTGATGAACGGTGTGGAGGCCACGGAAGAGCTGCGCAAGGAGTTAGAGACCTGGGTCCGGGCCGAAATTGGCCCCATCGCCAAGCCCGATCTTATCCAATGGGCCCCGGGCCTGCCGAAAACGCGCTCGGGCAAGATCATGCGCCGAATCTTGCGCAAAATCGCTGAAGACGATTTTGGCGCTTTGGGCGATACATCCACCCTGGCAGATCCAAGCGTTGTGGACGATCTGATTGGAAACCGGATGAATCGAACATCATGAACCGGGCATCGTGATCGCATGAAAACGGCTCGGCATCTGGCTTTTGTCACAGGGTTTTGTGCCTTAGCCGGATGCGCGCCGCCCCCGATGTTTTCCGAAAATGGTGCGCGCTTGGGTTTCGAGCGCAAGGCCTTCAGCTACGCGCGCCCAGGAGCTGTGGCCACCCGCTGCGCTTTTGATGAAGCACTTGGCTTAGCGACCTGCGAAGATGGCACGCGCTCGCCCATAGTCACAGCTGGCTTGCCCTTTGAAGGACTCCTGTTGGTGAAATTCGATGGGCAGAACTTTTTTCGAAACAAGCCTGGATCTGGGTCGCAATAACAGAAATCAAATCTCCACGCGCACCTCATGCATCCAGAGCTTTGGAGGGCGGGTGAGCATGAAGACGACCACGTCGGCCAGGTCGTCGGGCTCCGTAAAGATGTTGTTGGGGACCTCTTCGCCGGTTTTGGCGAACATGCCGGTGTTTGTCCCGCTTTGATAGAGACCCGCGACGCGAACGCCGGTACCCGCTTCGTCTTCTTTCAAAACATCCGTAAAGCCGCGGAGCCCGTATTTTGTGGCTGTATAGACAGACTGCCCAGCCTGGGCGACAACGCCAGATTTCGACACGACATTCAGGATCGCGGCCTCGTCTTGAGCGCGCATTTGCGGTATAAGCGCCTTTGTCAACTGCATCACGGACGTGAGGTTGGTTTGGACAACCTGGTGCAAAGTCTCGTCTGAAAGGCTGTCGAGCGGGCCTGTTTTGTGCCAAATACCTGCGTTGTTGATCAACACATCAACCGTGCCAAAATGCGTTAGCACGTCTTGAGCGACAGCTGCTGCACGGCTTGTGTCTAAGAAGTCTGCGCGAAATCGCACCGCCTCAGCAGCGCCACGCTCCAAGGCCGTTTCCACCACAGCGTCTAACCGCGCGAGATCCCGGCCCAAAATGGCCAGCTTGGCCCCTTCATGGGCCAGTTTGAAACAAATCTCGCGCCCGATCCCGTCGCTGCCTCCCGTCACAACAACGGTCTTGCCCTTCAGATCCACGACTTTCTCCCCTTGGTTTTTGCCAAATGCGATACCTTTGACCTATCGTGACAGAAATTCCCCCGAAGATCAGCCTTAAGGCGTTCTGCGGGTGCTTTCCCTTCCGTCATCCTTCCCCTATATGGGATCAAACGGCCTGCGCGTAAGACAGGTGGCAGCTCAAGGACGGAACATGGCAGCCAAGAAACACGAAAGCGATGTGGCCTTCATCGAGGCACTCGCAAAGCTCCTGCATGAAAATGATCTCACAGAACTCGAGGTTAGTCGCGCCTACGGTGAAGACGATCATCTTAACGTGCGTGTGAGCCGGGCCAACATGACCGTGGCCGCTCCAGCACCCGCAGTGCCTGTGATCGCGCCTCAAGCCATCGCGGCGGCAGCGCCTGCGCCCGCAACAGCCCCTGAGCCAATGCCAGCCGCATCGGATGATCCAGCCGCCCATCCTGGCGCTGTGACCTCGCCCATCGTGGGCACGGTCTATTTGCAAGCAGAACCCGGCGCACCGGGCTTTGTCTCCGTGGGCAAAGAGGTCAAAGAAGGCGACACCCTTCTCATTGTCGAAGCCATGAAGACCCTCAACCAAATCCCAGCCCCGCGTTCGGGCACCGTAAAGCGGATCTTGGTCGAAGACGGCGCGCCCGTCGAGTTTGGCGCGCCCCTCATGATCATCGAGTAACGCACAGCGATGTTCGACAAAATCCTCATCGCAAACCGGGGCGAAATTGCCCTTCGTGTGATCCGCGCTTGCCGCGAAATGGGCATTGGATCTGTGGCTGTGCACTCCACTGCCGATTCAGACGCGATGCATGTGCGAATGGCGGATGAGGCCATTTGCATCGGGCCACCTGCCTCGCCGCAGTCTTACCTCAGCATTCCAGCCATCATTTCGGCCTGCGAAATAACCGGCGCGCAGGCGATCCACCCAGGCTACGGGTTCCTGAGTGAAAACGCGAAATTTGTGCAGATTGTCGAAGACCACGGGCTCAAATTCATTGGCCCAACGGCGGAACACATTCGGATCATGGGTGATAAAATCACCGCCAAGGACACCATGAAAAACCTTGGTGTGCCTTGTGTGCCGGGCTCCGATGGCGGCGTGGATACGCTCGAAGAGGCCCAGAAAGTGGGCGCAGAAATTGGCTATCCCGTGATCATCAAAGCCACTGCGGGAGGCGGCGGACGCGGCATGAAGCTCGCGAAATCTGCGGATGAGATGGAAACGGCATGGCGGACGGCGCGCGCGGAAGGCAAAGCCGCCTTCGGCAATGACGAGGTCTATATCGAGAAATACCTCACCAAGCCGCGCCATATCGAGATCCAGGTTTTTGGCGATGGCAAAGGCAAAGCCGTGCACTTGGGCGAGCGCGATTGCTCACTACAGCGGCGTCACCAGAAGGTCTTTGAAGAGGCCCCCGGCCCCGCCATTGATTCAGAAACACGCGCGCGCATCGGTAAGATTTGTGCGGATGCTGTTGCAGGCATTAACTACGCTGGCGCAGGCACCATTGAGTTTCTCTATGAGGACGGTGAGTTTTATTTCATCGAAATGAACACCCGGCTTCAGGTTGAGCACCCGGTGACGGAAAATGTCTTCGGCGTTGATCTGGTTCGCGAGCAAATCCGCGTGGCCTCTGGGCTGCCGATGAGTTTTGCGCAAGAAGATCTCGAGGTCCAAGGCCATTCGATCGAAGTGCGCATCAATGCAGAAGCTTTGCCGGATTTTGCCCCGCGTCCCGGAACCGTAAGCCAGTATCACGCGCCGGGCGGCCTCGGTGTGCGCATGGATAGCGCGCTTTATGCGGGCTATAAAATCCCGCCCTATTACGACAGCCTGATTGCCAAGCTGATCGTATCTGGGCGCGACCGCACGGAGGCGCTTGCGCGCCTCAATCGAGCTTTGGGTGAGTTGATCATCGATGGCGTTGAAACCACCGTTCCGCTCTTTCATGCCTTGCTGGCCGAACCCGATATCCATAGCGGAGATTACGATATCCACTGGCTCGAGAAGTGGCTCGACGCGCAGGCGGTTGCCAATCAATAGCTTGACACGGGAGCCCTTTTGCCGCGTGAGATAGGGCTATGACAGGCCCCCTTTCGCCAGATCTTTTGCTTTTGGGCTACCAATCGGGAGTTTTCCCGATGTCAGAAAGTCGGACTGATACGGATATTTTCTGGGTCGATCCAAAACGCAGGGGCGTGTTTGACCTCGCAAAATTCCACGTGTCGCGCAGCTTGGCACGGCGTTTGCGAAAAGCGGACTATCAAGCCACAATCGATCAAGATTTTGCGGGCGTTGTGCAGGCCTGTGCAGATCGCGACGAAACCTGGATCAACGCCTCCATCGAGCGAACCTATCTCGATCTCTTCCGCGCGGGCTTCGCCCACAGTCAGGAAATTTGGCAGGACGACCACCTCGTGGGCGGGGTTTATGGGGTCGCAATCGGTGGCGCTTTTTTCGGCGAAAGCATGTTTTCACATGCCACAGACGGCTCAAAACTGGCGCTGGCCTATTTGATCCACCGTTTGCGCGCGGCTGGCTTTTCACTCTTTGATACGCAATTTCTCACACCGCATTTGGCCTCTCTTGGGGCGGAGGAAATCTCGCGGAAAGCGTATCAGTCAAAACTGCGCAAAGCGCTTTTGTTAGAAGCTGACTTTTGCGCACCTCATGTGCCGCGCCCGGACGAGCTCTTAAGCGATTTAAAGGGACCTTCTGGCCTTCAGCAAACGCGAGACTAAGCGCCGCCTCAAAAACCCTGAGCGCTCCGCTCACCAGTTGTTCCCAGGCGGCGAAGCCGACCAGCCCCTAGTCGCAACCTGGCCGCCCCCTTGGGCGGGGGCTTTCAGCCCAACGCCCGCGGTCGGGCGCAGGTCTACGCTTTTGGTAAGTACGTTGCAGATTTAATGGAGTGTGCTCTAAGCCCGCTGGCACCTCAAGACCCACACATCGTAGCGCGGATGATCAAGCGGATTTAAAGCTGGTGCAGAGGCGATCATCCAACCATTAAAGATGCGCGTCTCAGCCCGTGTGTCGGTGATATCGATCAGAGCGAAAGCGTCGCCATTGGGATTGGCTTTGGGATAGCGGCATTCGCTCAGAGTTATATAGAGCGCGCCAATCTGAGCGGTTTGTCCCGCATTCAAAGGCACATCCCGCACGGTGCCATTGGTTTTATCGAGCATACGCAAGAGACCGCCTTGAGCGTTCTCAACTTCTTGGGCCGTGACCGGCCCAGTGAGTATTGAAGCCAAGAAAAAGAGGAGCGCTGCGAGAGGCTTGCGGATCATTCCGAACCACCACCTGCGACAAACTTCAGCAAGAGTGAGACTAAGCTGACGGCGCTTTGCGTGTCTTCAATCTCGCCACCGGGCTCGACACCAAAGGGTGACCCGCCAGGTTGGATCTCGACGAAGCTTCCGCCCAAAAGCCCTTCCGAGGCCACGATCACAGCACTGTCGTCCGGGATTTCGATGCCCTCGTTGATGCGAAAGGTTGTGGTGGCGCGGAAGGTTTGAGGATCGAGTTCAAGGCCCGTGACAGAGCCGACCTTCACGCCAGCGAGCCGCACATCAGAACCCAAAGAGATGCCCTCAATGGAGCGAAACGAGGCGTTCAGTTCATAGCCCGACGTGCTGCCAAAGAGGCCCGCACTTTGGCTCGCAAAGGCAAAAAAGCCCACCGCCGTTGCCAAGACAACGCCGCCCAATATCACTTCACTGCTGGAATATTGCGCCATCTCGCCTCACCCATCTCGCCGTATTTTGCTGACCCCAACTGGCCCTTTGCCAGATTACTCTGGCGACCAAGCTTCATAATCCTGACGCGGGGCAGGATCTTTGCGCCGCAAGGATCCTTCAGGGGCATAAGCTTGCCCGGTGCCCGTCAGGTTGGGCAAATGGGGCTTCTCCCAAGGCTTATGCGCCAAGGGAGCATCTGTGGGCGGGGCATCATAGGTGTGATGCAACCAACCATGCCAATCGGGTGACACACGGCTGGCCTCAGTCTCTCCGTTGAAGATCACCCATCTGCGTGCGCCGTCACGGGTTTGGTAATAAACATTGCCGTCCGCGTCTTCACCCACGCGCTGTCCCTTGCGCCAGGTGAAAAGCTGGGTACCGATGGTTTGGCTGTTCCACCAAGTGACGGCCCTGAGAAGAGTGTTGAGAATGCCCATGTGCGCTCCTTGCTTGCCAAAGCTATGCCTTATCTGCCAAATAAGGTCCAGCGACACCAGCGCGCACCCCCCTTCGCATCGAGTTGATCTGTGTGGGAATTGCGCGTCAGAGACTTAGAGATTGAATTTAACGGGTCTAAACCCTATATTAACCCCAAGCCGGGATGCTCCGGCCTCAGGAGGTGCATATGGCACAAGAAGGTTTCGGAAATGGCTTTCCCCGTGAAGGGTTCGGAAACGGCTGAGCGCGATAGCCGCGCTGGGCAAATGGAGAAATGGGCCCTTAGGGCCCTTTTTTTGTGTTTGGGCGTCTGTGTTCTGGTGTTGCTCACCCTGTCGCTTTGGGACTGGGTTCCGAATGACCAAGACCACAAACTCAATAATTTTCTCTCTGCAGCAGGCGCGCTTATCGCCTTTTTGGGCCTCGTCGCCGCCATCCTAACCTTCAGCTATTCGGCAAAACGAAACCGCGAACAACAAGCTGCACAGTTTGCACAATCCGAGGCCATGCAGCGCAGGCAGCATACGATAACTGTGCTGTTAGAAACCCGCCTCTCTTCAGAGGTACGGCGCCATATCGACGACCGCAGAAAGGTCTTTCCGCTCTATCAAACCATTGATCCCATTGCCTTTAAATGCGCCATGCAGGGCGACAATACCCATGCAACGCTGTCAAGTTTCACGCCCACCGATCTAAAAGCGGCGCAATACGGCGTAAGCGAGCTCCTTAACTATTATGAGTTTTTGGCCCTTGGCATCACCACGGGCGATCTTGATCACAACACACTCAAAGAATCTGTACGCGGCCTTATGTGCAACCTTGTGGACGACGCCCGCGAGGTGATCTCTGAGATGCGGGAGGTGAACCCGAAATCTTATGTTCACCTCATAGCCCTTTACGACAACTGGCGCGTGCCGGTGGCCAAAGACATCTTCGGCAAAGACAACGAGCGCCCCATACCGCCTGCTAAGGGCCTCTATAAGCCGTCACCTCAATCTCAATCCGGAACTTAGGATCAATCAGCCCGCATTCCACCATCGTGGCAGCAGGCGGATGCGCGCCAAAGGCTTCAGACAAAAGTGGCCAACAGGGCTCGAACTCCGCGCGGTCCGGTAAATAGTAATTCACGCGGACCACGTCCCGAAACGAAGCGCCCGCCTCATCAAGTGCCGCTTCAATGACTTCAAGCGCCGAGCGACATTGGCTGACAACATCGTCGCCCTGCCCCACAGTGCCCGCCACATGAATCCAATCACCGGCCACAACAGCCCGGCAATAGCCAATCTTGGCCTCAAAAGGCCCACCAGAAGAAATGCGTTTCATTCCATGACTATGGCGGGATGCTCAGGCTTCGACCAGAGCTTTTGACGCAAACCTTTGCTGCGCGCGTTTGTACGGATTGGTTGTTTCAATCCAGGTCCGATACGCTAAAAAGGCGCGCTGGTTCATCTCAGCGCGCACACTTCCGCGCGCCGAGAGGTATTGCTCAAGGCTGACATCTTCCAAAAAGCTGAGCTTCAAGGTCACATAGACCCCATTGCACTGCATATGATCCGCCTGCGACAGTCGATTGGCCTCCAGTGCGGCGTTGCAGGCGCTGTGCAGGATAAAAAGCTCCAAGCGTTTGTCTTCAAGCGCGGGACCAGCAGGAGCGCTAGTGTCCGCTTGAAGCGGCCCGCTCAGCGCTAAGAGAGATATGAGGGATGTTACAAGTTTGGTTTTCATCGCGACCATGACGATACTCCATGCGGTTCAAACCTCCCTACACCAAGCATTCCATGGCACGGCTCCGTCACAACAGAATTTTCCGCACCGCAGCATTGCCTATGAAAAAACGCGCTGCCGAAAGAGGCAGCGCGTTCAACAATTCATCGCTTTGAAAAGGCTTAGCCTGCGCTTGCGGGCTCATCTTGGCCTTCGTGGATCATCAACGGCGCTGCCTCTGTTTTCACAGCTTCCTCGTTGACCACCACTTCGCTTACGCTGTCGAGCCCAGGCAGCTCAAACATGGTATCGAGCAAAATGTCTTCCATGATGGAGCGCAAACCCCGCGCGCCTGTTTTGCGCTCAATGGCACGTTTGGCAATGGCACTCAGCGCATCATCCGTGAAGGTGAGTTGGACACTCTCCAATTCAAACAGACGCTGATATTGCTTCACAAGCGCGTTCTTCGGCAAGGTCAGGATGGTGACAAGCGCCTCTTCATCCAAATCTTCCAACGTCGCGATCACAGGCAAACGACCCACGAATTCCGGGATAAGCCCGAACTTCAAGAGATCTTCGGGCTCAAGCTCTTTGAAGAGCTCGCCCACACCCCGGTCGTCGTTGTCGCGCACATCTGCACCAAAGCCCATGGCTGAGCCCTTGCCGCGCTGGGCAATTATCTTGTCGAGGCCAGCAAAAGCACCCCCGCAGATAAAGAGGATGTTTGTCGTATCCACTTGCAGGAATTCTTGTTGTGGATGCTTGCGCCCGCCTTGAGGCGGCACAGAAGCAACCGTGCCTTCCATGATCTTGAGAAGCGCTTGCTGAACACCCTCGCCCGAAACGTCGCGGGTGATCGACGGATTGTCAGACTTGCGTGTGATCTTATCGACCTCGTCGATGTAAACGATCCCGCGCTGGGCGCGCTCCACGTTGTACTCGGAGGCCTGCAAGAGCTTGAGAATGATATTCTCAACATCTTCGCCCACGTAACCCGCTTCTGTGAGCGTGGTCGCATCGGCCATAGTAAACGGCACGTCCAAAATCCGCGCGAGGGTTTGGGCAAGCAGCGTTTTACCACAGCCAGTCGGGCCGATGAGCATGATGTTCGACTTGGCCAACTCGATGTCGGACTTGCCCGCGTGGTTCAGGCGTTTGTAGTGGTTGTGCACCGCCACAGAGAGCACGCGCTTGGCATGGCCCTGGCCGATTACATAGTCATCGAGCACATCACAGATTTCTTGCGGGGTTGGGACACCGTCAGACGACTTCAAGCCAGAGCCTTTGGTCTCTTCGCGAATGATGTCCATGCACAGCTCGACGCATTCGTCGCAGATGAACACTGTTGGGCCCGCAATCAGCTTGCGCACCTCATGCTGGCTCTTGCCGCAAAAGCTGCAATAGAGCGTGTTCTTGCCGTCACCGCTCGAGTTGTTTGACATGCTTTTGTCCTTTCTCCGGATCCCTACGATCCGCCCGCACTGTTGCATTCACAAATGGTGCCTGCGTGCGGCGACACTTGGTTTCGAACTCCCGCGCCAGCCTAGGGTGGTTTTAACCCATGGACAATGCGAAAATGAAGGGGCGCAAGACCGCGCCCCTAAAGGTGTGCTTATTTGGCGTCGTCCTCTGGTTTCTCGCGATTTTCAACGATTTCATCGATCAAACCCCAGTCTTTAGCCTCCTGGGCAGACATAAAGTTGTCGCGTTCCAAAGCCGCTTCGACTGTTTCCATTTTCTGACCAGTGTGTTGCACGTAAATCTCGTTCAACCGGGTCTTCAGTTTTTGCGTTTCTTGGGCGTGAATCATGATGTCTGTGGCCTGGCCTTGATATCCACCGGAAGGCTGGTGAACCATGATCCGGGAGTTGGGCAACGAAAACCGCATCCCTGCTTCGCCAGCCGTCAAAAGCAAAGAGCCCATGGAGCAAGCCTGCCCGATCACAAGAGTAGACACCTTAGGGCGAATGTACTGCATAGTGTCGTAAATCGACAGACCCGAGGTCACCACGCCGCCAGGCGAGTTGATATACATCGAGATTTCTTTTTTCGGGTTTTCAGCCTCGAGGTGCAAAAGCTGCGCCACGATCAATTGGCTCATGCCGTCATAAACTTGGCCGTTGAGGAAGATGATGCGTTCCTTCAAGAGCCGCGAAAAAATATCGTAAGCGCGCTCACCGCGGCTGGTTTGTTCCACCACCATCGGAACGAGGTTCATGTAGGTTTCTACGGGGTCGTGCATATCTGCCTCTTTTGAATGAGTACGGTCGTAACCGACGAATATTAGGGAAACCTTAGTGTCGCGCTCTGGGAGCGACAAGAGACGTAACACATCGCTGTTTTATAAGCTCCCCGCAAGCCTTCAAATGGATCACGGCTCGGCAAGTGTTCTCGCAAAAGATTTCCTGGACATAAACGTAAGCCTTAGCTTACCGTAATCTCAGACTTACGGATTACAAGGCCCCAAGCGAATTTATCTCACGGGATTTCGTTTATGCAAACAAACCAGCCCTCTTCCCAGGCAGACGCGGCCTTTGCCGCTCTCGCAGATCCAACGCGCCGCGCGATTCTCAATCGCTTGCGTGCAGGCCCTGCCTCCGTGAGCGCCCTGGCCTGCAGTTTTCCGATCTCTCGGCCAGCCGTGTCGCAACATCTCAAAGTCCTGACCGATTCAGGCCTCACCCTGCGCCAAGCCTGCGGACGCCAAAATCACTACCGACTGTCCCCAGCCGCGCTCGCGGCTCTGCACAGCTATTGCTCTGAGCTTTGGCAAGATGCGCTAACGGCCTTTGCAAACGAAGCGGAATTTCAATCGAAACTGCAAGCTCAATCACAAAAGGAGACCGACCCAATGGATCAATCCCAGGCCCTGCCCCCAATTGAAACTGCCGTTGTCGTCCCGCTCACGCCGCAAGCCGCCTTTGAGCTTTTCACGCAAGATCTCGCGCGTTGGTGGCCCCTGCACAGCCATTCACTTTCTGCCGCAGACAAAACCCTGCCCAAAGCTGTGACGGTTGATTTGAAAGAAGGTGGGCAAATTTTGGAAACCAAACCCGACGGCACAAAATCCGCCTGGGCCCGCATAACAGCCTTTGAGCCTGGTAACCATTTGGCGCTTGATTGGCACGTCGGCCGAGACGAGGCAGATGCCACCCAAGTGGAACTGCGGTTTTTGCCCCATCCTGAGGGCTGCGAGGTTACCCTGCGCCACGATGGCTGGGGCGCGCTTGGGGCTGAGGCCAGCCAGATCCACGCGGGCTACGTACCGGGTTGGGACGCTGTGTTGGGGCATTGTTTCGCAGGAGCGTGCCGTTTGGCCTACGAGGCCCATGCGAAAGCGGGAGCCGCTTAGTCAAAAGCCTGCACAGGGTCCTCAGTTTTCGCTAATTTACCAAGAATTTATCTCTTTTGTGCCGCGTTTCGCGATCAACCTTAACGTGTTCATCCTTGGGACACGCACCGGTCGTGTCCCTGCGCACAGATAAAGAGACCAATCATGTTCCAAAAATCTTTAATCGCACTTGCCGCCCTCACAGCTTTTGCAGCACCCGCACAATCTGCAGTGCTCAAGTTTACAGCAACGGCCAATTTCCCATGGCAATCGAGCGATTTTTCCATCCTCTTTGATGACCAAGACGGCGACGGAAAGCTGAGTGCTGACGAAGTCGTCTCCTTTTCGGGCTTCACCAACATCCAACTGGGCCAAAGCTACAGCGAGCTTTTGCGCGTCTCTCCTGTTCCAACTGAGACCGATGAGCCGCAAACCTTCACAAGCGGAGGCTTTCCCATCAACACCTGGCTCTTTGGCGAAGGACCAAGCCAGCGCACAGCACCACAACCCTCCTCCTTCAGCTACGCCGTCACAAGCGTCGCTTTGCCGGCCTCAGGTGGGTCTCTCCTGCTTGCTCTGGGCCTCTTCTCACTGGCCCGCCGGCGCGCCTGAGGTAAACTTAGTTCAGCACGCCGATTGCCCCGCGGCCTCTGGGGTCTAGATCGCATCCAATGAGTGATTTAGCCTTCCCTGCAAGCCGCACCGCAGCCCTCGAAAAGCTGCAAGCTTTTGTTCCAAAAGCCGGGCGCGATTATGCCGCCAAGCGCAACTACGATCTGCCCGGCCATCCGCATGTCTCGGGGCTCTCGCCCTATATCCGACACCGGGTCCTCACGGAGACAGAGGTTTTAGAGGCCACCCTCAATCGCCACAGCCCGCAAGCAGCCGAAAAGTTTATCCAAGAGGTTTTTTGGCGCACCTATTGGAAAGGCTGGCTTGAGATGCGCCCAGGCGTTTGGGGCCAATACAAAGCCGACCTGAACCAAGCCATAAACAACCTTCAAACCCAAAGTGGCCTGCGCGCCGAATGGGAAGCGGCGTGCAAAGGCGAAACGGGTATTGAGCCCTTTGATCACTGGGCCAAGGAGCTCGTGCAAACCGGCTATCTGCACAATCACGCGCGGATGTGGTTCGCCTCGATCTGGATCTTCACCCTGCGCTTGCCTTGGAGCTTGGGCGCAGATTTCTTCCTGCGCCATTTGCTCGACGGCGATCCAGCCGCCAACACGCTGTCTTGGCGTTGGGTGGGAGGCTTGCAAACCATGGGCAAAACCTACCTCGCGCGCACCTCTAACATCTCGAAATTCACCGAAGGGCGCTTTCATCCCAAATGGCAGTTGGCTGGCGAGGCCTCGCCCCTCAAAGGGCCAGAGCCTCCTGCGCGTCAGCCCCTAAAACCTTCGGGGCACCCTGCACGCGCCACCAATCCTGTGCTCTTGCTCACAGAAGAAGACTTGTCGCCCGGCTTCCTCTTTCAAGCGGGCCTCAAGCCAAAAGCCAGCGCGCTTCTTCTAAGCACAAGGCGGCGCAGCCCGCTCAACGTCGTGCCACAGGTCATTGAATTTACTGAAAATATCGCAAAGGAAGCGCTAAAGCGGTATGCAAGCTCTTTAGGGGAAAATGCAGGCTTCTTAGAGGACGCAGACGCCGTGCTTGCCTGGGCCGAAACCCACGGAGCAGACGCGATCGTGACCCCACAAGCCCCGGTTGGGCCCGCGGCCGATCAACTCAACTCCCTCAGATCCAAAGTCTTAGAGCACGGTATTGACCTGATCGAGGTGCGCCGGGACTTTGATGAGCAAGCCTGGCCCCATGCCACACATGGCTTTTTCCGCTTCAAAGAGCATATCCCAAGCCTGCTAACCTCTCTCAACATCACCTCATAACAAACTGAAATTCCATCTTTTTCTTGGCAAAATACTCAAATCCAACCCTCTCAAAGCACGGCATCGTCTTTAAGGTAGCGCCAAACCGAGCCATCGGAATACACGTAGTTCAGCCCCGACGCGCCATCAGTGATCAAAGACAGCGCCCCCAGCCCTGCCGCAGAGGCATCCCGTAATCCAGCCTGTGCCACAGCCGTCAATTTGAGCTCCTGCGCCCCGGTCATAGCCCCCGTGGCGCCATCGACTGTAAGCGCAGTGGTCCAGGACGCGCCATCGGCGCTTACCTTCACTTCGAAATTGTTACTGCCCAAAAGCCCAAATTCCGCGCGCCCGGACCAGTCACTTTGAAAAAGCACACTGCCCGTCTCAGCACTTGCCGCTTTGTTGAGTTTAAGCTGATGCCCAGCCCCTTCGTGGCTCAAAAGCGTGGCCGGCGCGCTCACCGAAAGACGATTGGTAGAATCGGCAGTCGTATTCACGCCCCAAAAAAGAGAGGTCGTACTGCCGCCCCCACCACCACCCCCAGCCGCAACAGCAAGCTGCCAAGCAACACCAGAAAACCCATATATTTCAGAGGTATCCAAGACAAAGACGATCCAGCCTGCACTTGGCTCCACAAAACGCCACGTGCCATCCACTTGCATCACAGCAATCTGGGTCTCAAAGCCTGCCCAAGCATCTGTCGCGCCAGCCCCGACAATATATCGCTCTCCTGCCACTGCCCCGCCCGGCGGGGTGCTAAGCCCATAAGACTTCACGGCAATCTGCACGCGTTCATCGAGCATCTCGACAGCTTCATTGTGGGTCACATGCTTTTGCGCCGGCCCGGGCAAAATAAGGGGCAGTTGCAGATAGGTAGAGAGCTCAGACATCGCGCGGCCTTCAACGGTTAAGGAGTTAGAGCCGAAAAGACCCTGAATTCCTTGCGCTTGCCTAAACCGCGCGACCGGAGGCCGCGCGTCTCACGCAACACTCCAGATCAAAACCACCCGCGCCTAACGCCTTCGTTTTGCCGCCAATACAGGCTACGACGGGCAAAGCCCTAAAACAAAGACAAAGCGCAGAAACACAAAATGACCCAGACAGACACCACAGCCCAGATGTCGCTGCGTGCCACCATGGCCGCCATTGGCCTCTTAGCAGGCCTCGCCCTCTGGGCGCTGCATGACTGGGTCGTGGATCTCGATAATCTCAGCCACGGCCAAATCGTCCTTTTGGCCTTTGCTTGGGGGTTCACAACCGTCTGGCTTCTGCTCACAGGGCCGCTTACGGCCAAAACCGCGGGGCTGATCGCCCTTTGCCAAGCCGGTATCGCCGCCCTGCTCCTTGGTGCTGCGCTTTTGAGATATGACAGCGGCGATCTTTCCACCACTGCTGCCCCGTCGTTTGCTGCTTTGTGGGTTTTGCTGCTGATCCCCCTGCCATTCATCCTGGCCTGGCAGCGAGAGAACACCCGCTTGGACAATTATGAAGTGCTTTTTTTCGAAAGCTGGGCCGGCTTTGTGCGCATCCTGGCTTCCGTCTTTTTTGTCGGCGTCACGTGGATCCTCATCCTGTTGTCAAACACGGTCCTGGGCCTCGTGGGGCTCACCATCATTGAGGATTTTTTAGAATTTGATCCGGTCCCCTGGGCCATTACAGGCACCGCCACCGGCCTGGCGCTCGCCGTGGCTTATGAGTTCCGCGCGTTCATTTCCCCCTTCCTACTCCAGCGCCTCTTGCGCCTCTTTGTGCCCGTGATCTTTGCGGTGGCCGCGCTCTTTTTGGTTGGCCTTGCGGTGCGGGGTTTAGGCTTTCTACCCGATCAGTTTTCCACCGCGACAATTCTCATGGGCTTTTCTGCTGTGATCGCCTCGGTGATCACCGTGAGCGTCGACACAAACGAAGACGGAGCCGTCCAAGGCCTCGTGATGCAAACCCTCGTGCGCGCGCTCTGCGCGGCTCTGCTGATCTTCACGCTTTTGAGCCTATGGGCCGTCTGGACCCGCGTGGCCACGTATGGCTGGACCCCTCAGCGCGTTTGGGCCGCTCTTTTTGCCGCCCTGAGCCTCGGATACGGCCTGCTTTACGGAGCGGCTGCGCTGCGCTCCTCCTGGCAAGCCAGCATCCGTCGCGCCAATATCTATAAGGCAGGGGCTTTAGTGGCCCTCTTTGCGCTCGTGTTAACCCCCGTGATCAACCCAGAGCGCATCTCCGCCAAAAGCCAACTCGCGCGCTGGACCGCAGGCGAAGTGGAGCTTGACGATCTTGCCCTTTGGGAGATGCAAAACGAGTGGGGCAAAGCGGGCGTGACGGCCATTCAGTCTCTAAAGACGTCTTCAGATGCAGCTTTGCTCGAACGGATCGCCTTGGCGGAAGACCATAGCTCAAAATATGCCTTCCGATCGGCTTTGCGCGAAGAAAAGGAAACCATGGAAGGTCCGTCGCAGATCCAACAGATTGAAGAGGCTCTGGTCGTGTTGCCAGAAGGCGCTGCACTCCCAGACGGGGTTTTGGAACTGATACGACCGCGTGAACGCCGCGCCTTGGCCAAAGCCTGCACCCTATCGCAAACCTCCACTGAACCAACCGTGAATTGCTTGGCGATTGTCGAAGCCTTCGATGCCAACAGCCCGCGCGTGTTTTTTGCATGGCGCCAATCAGCTGACGCCAAAGCCCTATGGATTGTCACAAAAGATGGCGTCGCACGAAGCCATATTCAAACCATTCTACAGCTCGACAGCTTCAACGCATTGGCGCAAGGAAACTACAGCCTCGAGCCGCTCGAGCTTCAAGGCCTGCGCGTGGGCGATCGATTGATCACGCCGTTTTAAGGCTCGAGAAATACGCCTCCCAGCTTTGATGCGGACGCCCTGCGGCTGTCTCAAAATCGCTGGGCACATCAAAGACGCCCGTGCCGATGCCTTCATAAATGCCTGCGATGATCGTGCCCATCATCTCGCCAAGGGCGGCTTGCCTGTCCGCGCGGTAGTCCTCGACGCTCATGGGATGGTACGCCAGCTCAGTATCAAAAGCCGTGCTGAGGTAGGCTGCGAGCTCTGCTTGGGTCATCGGCGTGCCATGTAGAAGATAGGTCTGGCCCAGGTGCTGGTCGCCTTTCAGCATGGCTGCATAGGCATGGGCCAACTCAGCGCGCGAGGTGTAGCCGCATTTGGCATCGCCCGCGGAATTGGTGATCCCACCTTCCGCTTTATAGGTCTCGATATACTCCACATCGGGCTCGATATAGATCCCGTTGCGCCCGATCACATAATCCAGCCCACTGTCGCGAATGTCGGCTTCGGTCTGCCGGTTGCTCTGGATCACAGGCGAAAACGTCGTACCCTCCTCCGCGCCTTGCACAGAGGTATAAACGAGGCGCGACACGCCTGCGGCTTTGGCTGCGCGGATCACATTGCGGTGCAGTTCCACGCGCGGTGCGGGATCACCGTTCAAAGAGATCATCAAGAGGGCATCCACGCCTTGAAGAGAGGCTGTCAGAGCGGCCTCATCTCCGTAGTCGCCTAGGCGTGCTTCAACACCGGGGATATCGACCTTGCCCGGGCTACGCGCCAGGCCCACAACGCTTTCGCCCTGTGCAACCAGGTTGCGCGCAATCGCACCCCCCAATTGTCCGGTTACAGCTGTCACAGCAATGGTCATGGCGCGGTCCTTTTAGGCTCGAAAACGATGCCCTGACCCCACCCGACAAACGCAGCGATGTCTAATTAAAACTGCTGAGATACGCTGAAAATAGGGAACGTGACGAACCTTTGGCTCTTGCGAATACCAAAACTTCAAAAAACAAGATGATCATGTCTGTCTCGTCCGACCCAAACGTCAATCATGTCTGAGCCATACCTGGAAGCGGTCGTTCGTTCTTCCTGCAGCTAACCACTGGTTTGAGCCCACTTTGACCGATGCTGCATGATGTACGGACGTCTACTATCGGACGCATACCAGTACTCTTACACGACTTTTCGAACTTATAAGGGGCTTGTGGAAGCGACAAATCAATTGTTTTGTGGATGTGCCAAGGGCGACAATTTATGACATAGCAAGATCTGCGAAGCAGTAGTTTTTATAACTAAGCAGAAAAATATTTATTTTTGGATATGACCCTAAGCATTGCTATTGAGAGAGCGAAGTGAATCGCAGAAAGAAATATAAGGGCGACCCAAAAGTTTGCCGTTCCACTGCTAATGTTACCTGCGAGACTAACGATAAGAATGGAATTAATAATAAATGGGACCATCCGAAATATATTATCCCAGCCCATTATTGGCGTCGCTTTTTCCATCCAAACTGGAACAGTCTCACCGAATTCGTTTTTGTTTTTCAACCACATATTATGAAGAATATTCAGATATTGAACCTTCCAAGACCGAAACCAAATTTGGGCAAAGAGAACCAAATATCCTGACAAAATAAATGTAAGCCCTAGAACAGTCTGGTAGTTAGTTGGATGTAAACCAAGACTTGAAAGCGCATCGCTCAACATCTTATCCTCGGCTCTGGTTGAATTAACAAATATTAGGCCGCCTAAATATGCGGCGTTCAACGTTAGGGACTTGTTGTCGCAAGCGCGAACATGAGCATTTAGCTCCTTGAATAGCTCTTTTTTCAAAATTCAGTCCATCAGTTTTGTGACAATCTCTCGCTAAACGACCTGAATTTAACAAACTGGGCAAGACAATTTTTCACTCGGTTCCACAGAAAACCTCTGAGACATTACAGGCTTTCGCGCGCGCCCCGCTGATGGCGCATCACACCCAATGTCCCAAGCCCGCTCAGGAGCATCCAAGCCCCCAAGGGAAGCGGCACGGGTGCGAGGGGCGGCGCGACGGGTCCAGGCCCTTGAAAGCCCCCTTGCGATAGCACAGCCACCTCAAAGGGCGTGCCTTGAACGCCGGAGAAGCCTGTGACCGTGAAGGTGTCGGAAAATACAGGGATCCTTGCGAAATCGAGCGGGATCGAGAGCGTTTCACTGACCAAAGGCCCGAAGGACCCGGTGAGCGGCGCCCCTACTCCGGCACTGGCCGCCACGCGCCCTGCACTCACCGTCCCCGCCAAACCAAATTGCAAGCCAGTTTGGTTGCTCATTTTCACTTCTGTAAAGAAGGTGGGTGTGACGGTGGTTGTGGAGCCGAAATACATATAGGGAATGTTGGTCCACTTGCCGGTCCAGCTGGTAGCGTCTTCGACCGCAACGCGCCATTCGGGAATGAACTCCTTGCCAATTGGAATCCCGAATATCGGGTCAAGGATCAGCTTTTCGACAAAAACACGCTCCATGATCCGAACAGGCGTGTCGAAATCCAAACGGACGTTGAGCTCAGGCGTCATCACCAGGTCTTGGTACATATCCACCGTGATGCTTGTGTCGATATCGTAAGCCTCAAGGGTAATTGAGGCATTAAACGCATCGTTCCCCACCGGGAAGGTCACGCCGCCTGCAGGGATTTCATTCAGAAGCCCGTCCCAATCGGCTGAAACCGTCAGAACGCGGTCATTGCCATTGGCCACAATCGTATCGCCAGATTTTGCCCCCCGCTCTGCAACAGTTGGAAACTCCGCTTTGATCGAGGCCAAATCAACGGTTGGCCCGCTGGGAAAGCCCGGCAATTGGTTGGTGTTGATCGCCACGCCAATTTCGCGTTCGGATTGGTTCAACGGCACACCGCGCACGATCAACGCTTCGGCCTCGGCAATGGGCACGGAAATATCCGCTGGAAACGGCAGCAAATCCGTGAGGCCTTTCAGGACGTTCAGGCGCTGCCCGTCAAAGCCAAGGAGCTCAATGCTCTGATTGTCCACGTCGATCAGTGTGCCACTGATCGACTCGCAGGCCCCGGCAATGCACCCTTCTGCCGTGGCCTCAAAAGACACATCGAGAAGCGCATTAATGGAGGCGCGCGCCCCGGGAGAGAGGATATTAATCTCGCCATCCGCAAGGATTTGCACACCCTCGATGCGGTGTACTGAATAGGACGTATCTGTATCGAAAGACCGGTCAATCACAGGAACCGAGGCTTCCACGTTAAAAAGCGCAGCTGGGTTTATTTGCCCCGCAGTCAGCTCATAATTGAGCTCCACCCCAACAGATCCGCTGGTTTGGACCTGCGCCTGAGCACCGTTCTCTACTGAAAACCGCCGCGGCCCAACATCTTCGGGCTCAATGCAAATGGGCGCGTTTGACAAAACGCAAAGTTCATACAGACCCCACGCCGGATTGGGGACGGTGGTTGTTCCCAAAGCCCCAATCTGGCCGCCACCAGACCACCCGGCTTCAGCGCGAAAGGTATTTCCTAGCCGCGTAGCATTCCCCGTGCCCCAAGCGCTTTGCGGCGTTCCAGTTGTAAATCGAAGCCCGTCTTGAAGATAGGCAACGGGCGCCGGACTTGTGTTGGGATCCGGCGTGAAAATCACTGTGTTTGCTACGCCCATCGCGGGCGAGACCGCCAGGACAACACCAGAAAGAAGAAGAGAATTTTTCAAAACGATAGCCCCCGCAATCTTGTTGTGGGAACAACAATAGAGTTTGGCGGACCGCGCTTATGTGCTCAAGAGCACATCCATTTAAACTGCACCATGTTTTCTAAGAACAAAGACCTGCGCCCGACCGCGGGCGTCGGGCTGAAAGCCCCCGCCCAGGTGGGCGGTCGGGTGCTGGTCGGCTTCGCCTCCTGGCAATGGTTGGTGAGCAAGGCGATTCAGGTTTTTGGGAAGGTGCTGAAGAGCACATCAAAAGCCCTTAAAAAAGAAAAACCCCGAGCCGTCGGCCCGGGGTTCCCCTTGAAAGTATGGTCGCGCGATTAGCCGTTGATCCAGCCGTTCACGATGTCCATGTTTTCTTCAACCCAGGTTTCCGCCACGTCTTGAGGATCTTCCTCGTCACGGCCGATAGCCAGGATCCAGTCGTTCACTGTTGCTGGGTCCAGCGCCATGTTGGAGAGCATTTTGGCAACCGCAGGCGCGCGCTCTTTGAGCGAGTTTGAGTAAGCGATGTAGACGTTTGCGTCCGCGTGCTTACAGCCAAACTGCGAGCTTTCCAGCCAGTCTTCTGCATCGAGGTTCAACACCATGCAGCCTTCTGTCCGCTCAGGCTCAGCAAGAGGGCGGATGTCGTAAGCTGCGTGGATCCACTCCGGTGTCCAGTAGTAGAAGAGGATTGGCTTTTCGTTGCTGTAAGCTGATTTCAGCTGCGCTTTGAAGGTTGCGTCAGAAACAATCTCTGGCTCCCAAAGCTCGTCCAGGCCGTAGGACTTAAACTTAACCTGCCACATTTTTGTGGAAGACCAGCTTGCGTCGCCCGCCCAGTATTCGCCTTTGCCGTTGCCGTCTTTGTCAAAGAGGGCTGCAACGTTTGGATCTGCGAGATCTTCAAAGGAATTGAGCGTGTCGTGCATGTAGTGCGGCACGAACATCGCTTGAGTGCCGAGATAGCTGGTGTTTGTTGACACGCTTTCCGCGCCGTCGATGTATTTATCCCAGTTGGCTTGCTGGTTGGGCATCCAAAGGTCGGCGTGTACGTCGATAGAACCGTCTGCTTTGTCCATGCCAGCAAAGATAAACGAGGTATCTGACATACCCGCAACGATTTCTGCTTCGCCGTCCAGCGGACCTTCGATGATCGCTTTGATCACATGTTCGATCGCGTTCGCGCCTGTCCATGTGAGGTTAGAAATGGTCACTTTATCTTGTGCCATGGCCGCGGTTGAAACAGCTGTAAGCGCTGTTGCCGCCGCGAGGGTTGTGAGAAGTTTCATTCTTGGTCTCCCTGTTAACTTTCTCATTTAACTAGTCTCAATGCCTGATTGTATCAGGTCTTCGTTTGGTTTGCTTTTTGCACCACGCGGTCGATCATCATCGCGATGAGCGCGATGCCGATGCCTGCAAGGATGCCGCGCCCGGTTTTGGCTTCTGCAAGCGCGCGCGTGACAATAAAGCCCAAACCGCCCGCTCCAATCAAGCCTGCAACCACAACCATCGACAGTGACATCATCACAACTTGGTTCACACCGGCCATGATCGAAGGCAATGCCAAGGGCAATTCAACCTTGGTGAGAAGCTGGCGAGGGTTGGCACCGAAGGCCAAAGCGGCCTCTTTGGTGCTTTCAGGCACATGTTGGACGCCGAGGCTTGTCAGGCGCACCATCGGCGGCATCGCAAAGATCACCGTTGCGATGATGCCAGGAGGCTTACCGATGGAGAAAAACGCAATCGCTGGCAGCAGATATACAAACGAGGGGATCGTCTGCATCATATCGAGGATCGGCGTCACGATGGATTGCACGCGTTTCGATTTGCCCATCCAGACACCCAGTGGCAGCCCCCCGACAACACAAATCAGCGAAGCAGAGGCCACAAGGCTCATGGTCTGCATGGCGATCTGCCAATAATCCATCAACGCGAGATAGGCCAAGGTGGCCGCAACAAAAATCGTGATCCTCGGCCCCGCCATCACATAGGAGACCGACATCAAAACCCCCATTGTGATGATCCAAGGCGTACCCACAAACACCGCTTCAATGGCATTCAAGAGCGTGCGCAGGAACTGCGTGATCGCGTCGAAAAAGACGCCGTAGAAGGCTGTCAGGTGGTTGATGCCGTCCTCAATGCCCTGCGCGAGCCAATCAGAGAGCGTCTGTGGTTTGGCGCCCTCTTTCGCAGGCGTCACCAGCCTAATGCGATTGCCATTTTCATCACGAGGAAAAGTCACCGTTGCGCGGCGATCCATTTGGATCAGCTTTGGGAAGTTCCCGATCATGGTGCAGTCAAAGCGGCTTTTGAAGCTGACTTCCTCGCCTTTATCCAAGGTCCGCTGCAACTTCGCACAGTCGCGATCAGACGGCGCAAATTGCGAAGCACGATAGATCGTCAACGGCGCAATCAGTGCCAAAATAAGGATCGCAAGACCAATGCGCCCGGCCACATAGCCCGAGGGCGTGGCCCGGTTTACCCGCCATTTCGTGTATTGCTGGAAGTAAAGACGATCCGCGATCATCCCAAATAACAGACGCCCGACAACAAACACGATGATCGCCCACATCAGATGGCTCGAGGTCCAATCTGCATAGCGATCAATCAGGTTTTGCTTGGCATCAATGATGGCTTGCTCTTTGGCCCAGGTGTATTTGAACACCAAAGCCACGTGCACAGCCGTCAGCAAATCAATAACGAAAGCGATCCAAAACAGGAGCCAATTGCCGCGCAGGCGCGCCCAGATAAAGCTGCCAATGGCGGCTTGCCAGTTGATATGGGTCCAGCCCAGCTTGGCTTGTTGAAGCTTAAGGAAGGTGTCGGCGTAATAATCGCCATCACGATCCGCAAATTCCTTGAAGGCGGAGGTGATCTCAGTATCGCTCGGCCCAGACCGGGAAGGATTTGCAGGAATGTCGGTTGTTGTTGCGTCCGTCATTGATCAATTCTCCCCCTGAATACCTTGCAAGAGCGCGTCTTTGGAGACCACGCCCAGGGTTTTGCCGTCCTCAACGATGCGGACAGCGTGCTCTTGGCCCACGGAGACCGCGATGAGGTGATCCAGATCATCCTCTGGCCCCGCCTCCGGCGCATCTGCGCTCAGCGGACCGTATGCTTTTTCGTGCTCTTCCAGAGGCTTCATCACCGTGTGCGCGAATACTAGCTTCAGCTTCGAGATGCCCTGCACAAACTTGGACACATATTCATCCGCCGGGTTCGTCACGATGTCTTCGGGTGTGCCGATCTGCACCACCTCGCCGTCTTTCATAATTGCGATGCGGCTGCCCATCCGAATGGCCTCGTCGAGGTCATGCGTGATAAAGAGCGTGGTCTTGCCCATGTCTTTGGACAGCGCCAAGAACTCGTCCTGAAGCCCACGGCGAATGAGCGGGTCGAGCGCGGAAAACGGCTCATCCATGAGCAAAATGTCGGGATCCGCGGCCAGAGCGCGCGCCAGGCCTACACGTTGCTGCATACCGCCCGAAAGCTCCGAGGGCATCCGATCCCCGTAGCCTTGCAAGCTCACCTTTTCGATCACATCTGCCGCCACTTGGCTGCGGGTGAAAGCATCCACGTTGCGCAGCTCAAGCGCAAAAGCGATGTTGTCAGCCACAGTGCGATGCGGCAGCAGCGCCATGTTCTGAAAGACCATTCCGATCTTGTCTGCCCGCAAAATCCGCAAATCTTCGGCGTTGAGCCCGCCCACGGATGTGCCGTTGATGATAATCTCCCCGGCTGTGGGTTCAATGAGCCGGTTGACGTGGCGCACGAGCGTTGATTTGCCCGAACCCGAAAGGCCCATGATGCAAAAGATCTCGCCCTGGCCAACGGAGAAGGACACGTCCTTCACCCCAACCACACATTCGAACTCATCAAGCACTTCTGCTTTTGAGAGCCCGCGGTCTTTCACTGCTTGGAGTGCTTCCTTGGACCGATCGCCAAAGATCTTCCAAACGCCACTAACTTCAACGACCGCGTCGCCGATTATGTCTTTCATCCCAGGCCCCCCTGATGGCCTCTGTTTGCCGTCCTTTTGTACGGCGGGTCTGTCGGTTCATTTCCGACATGGCTTGTCGCATACATTCCGCGCAAGCTTCGCGAGCGTCAACCAACTATCTCACAAGATTTCATCTGGCTCTATCGCGCGCGTAAATTTGGCCACATAATCCCGGTCAGGAAGGCCATTTCTTGGTCAAAGAGAGAAGAAAAACCGATGTCTGAGCCCCAATCTGCACCAAAAAAGCCCATCCGACCCAATGTCGTGGTGATTTTGGCCGATGATTTGGGCTTTGCGGATCTCGGCTGCATGGGCTCTGAAATCAAAACGCCTGTACTCGACAATTTGGCCCAAAACGGCACATTGATGTCATCGATGTACAATTGCGCACGCTGCTGCCCCACGCGCGCGTCGCTCTTAACAGGGCTTTATCCGCATTCTGCGGGCGTGGGCCACATGGGCGCCAATCTGGGCACTCCGGCCTACCAAGGCTTTTTGCGCAAAGACGCCGCAACGATCGCGGAACACCTGCAAGCCGCGGGCTACCGCACCTGCATGTCGGGCAAATGGCACGTGGCCGGAGACTTCATGGCCAATGAAGTGCCAGCTTGGCGCGTCGGCAGCCTAGAGAACCCAACACCGCGCCAACGCGGCTTTGAGGAGTTCTTCGGTATCATCGACGGGGTCACGCATTTCTTCTCTCCACATTATTTGATGGAGAACGACACCCGCGTCACAGACATCCCAGATGATTTCTATATGACCGATGCGATCACCGATAAAGCCATGGGCATGGTGTCCAGAGCTGTCGCGGATGACGCCCCCTTCTTTCTCTATCTCGCGCACACCGCCCCCCATTGGCCACTGCATGCGCCATCAGAAGACATCACCAAATACGAGGGCCTCTATGACAAAGGCTGGGACAGCCTCCGACAGTCCCGGCATGAAGAAATGAACGGCAAAGCTGTGTTAGAGGCCCCTTGGGACATCTCTCCAAGGGATGGCGACGTGCCACCTTGGGAGGCGGTGGAAGAGCAAAGCTGGGAGGCCAGTAAAATGGCCGCTTATGCCGCAATGGTCGACCGGATGGATCAGCAAATCGGGCGGCTCATTCAGCATCTCAAAGATCTGGGCGAATTCGAGAACACTCTGATCTTTTTTCTGTCCGACAATGGCGGTTGCGCGGAGTTCATGGCCGAAGATGGCTGGGCCAAGTTTTTTCCCAACCGCACCCATGATGGCCGCGAGATTGCGATGGGCAACCATGCTCATATCACCCCGGGCGGCCCTCTCACTTATCAAAGCTATGACAAACCCTGGGCCAATGCCTCCAACGCGCCCTTCCGCCTCTTTAAGCATTACGTGCATGAGGGGGGTATCTCGACGCCGCTCATTGCCCATTGGCCCGAAGGCATCGCGCCGCAAAGCCCGCGCTTTGAAGCCGCCCATGTGGTCGATCTACTGCCAACAATTCTAGAGGCCACCGGCACCAAGCCGCTCGCGCAAAGCGCAGAGCACGCGTTCCAACCTTTGCAAGGTGAAAGCTTCCTGCCCGCCCTTCAAGGCCAAGACTGGCAGCGCGACGCGCCCATCTTCTTTGAACACGAAGGCAACGCCGCCATTCGCGCAGGCCCGTGGAAACTTGTCTGCCAATACGGCCAGGCTTGGGAGCTTTATCAAATGGAGGAAGACCGCACGGAGCTGAGAGACCTTTCGGGTCGCCACGCGCCGCGCGAAGCAGAGCTTTTGGCGCAATACCAAGCCTGGTCCCTGCACCAAGGCGTTCTGCCCTGGTCTGAGGCCCTCCCCCGGCTCTTGGCCGCTTGGCAAATCTCAAGTGCGGAAGGCTAGCGCCACGTAAAGCCAGCCGCCGCAAACTTTGCCCAAACCTTATCCTACAGCCTCCCGCGGTTTAGCGACAAACAGTGCGTGAGAAAAAATCCAGGTATTGATCAAACTGGCTGTTCCGACTCAGTTTGAACCGACGCGCGTCTCAACTTTCAGATCATGTTGAACATCAGATGCCTTTGACTTTTACGTCAGACCATTGACCCGAATTTAGAAAAAGGGACGTAGCCGACCTTCGCGCACATCGCAGCTAAGGTCGGCTTTGAGCCCAGACTCACAGATGCTGCGCCGAGCACCGATGTCGGCTTTCACTTTTTCAAGTAGAGCTTCTCAATAAAGTCGCCGCGTTCTTGCTTGGTGAAATCTAGGACCAAGATATCGTCAAGTTTTACATCGGAGTACTTCGTGCAGTGCTTTGCAAAATCCACAGTTTCTTCAAGCTTCTCGCTGTCATGCCATGTCGTCATGACAAGTTTATCTTCGGGATATTCGCCGTAGTCATAGTGCTCTAGGAACGCCCAATCGACCGCATCGTCCCATATGGAACAATCAAGACCCCATGCTAAAGCATACAGACACCCCGCTGCTACAAGAGCTGCGCTGACTTCGTTCCTGTAGTCGTTACTGACTTCTCGCTCGATCAATATTAAGCACTTGAATTGCGTCATTTCCACGGGGATGGAAATTGGAACGTCGGTTGGAAGATGAAGGTACTTGAACATCCTTGATAACGGACAGGGCGATCATGCCTGAGTCAAGGTTGTCGGCGCGAATAGACTTGTAGCAGTGAACTTTAAACCGGACATTGATGCCCTTGCCGCGAAGGTCTCAAAAGTCTGCACTTCGTTGACCAGCGAGGACACCTTGAAGGTCCGGTCTGGGAAAGGAGTGCGCGGCGTTCCACACATCGCCTTCGCGTAAACGGGTCTCAATGGCATCTGTGCTTTAGCCGCCATATCCCGCAGGAATGAATAAAGCCGAAGGCTGCGCCCCTCGAAATTCCGCTCCAAGTTCCGCAGTTTGAGAGGCAGGATGGTTGTGGCCAATGCGCGCGTCAAAACCTTACTAAAAAGTTAAATTCCGCGGCATTTCCCGTTTAAACGATCCAACCCAATCGACCGTTGCAAGCCCAATTCCTGCAACGCCCGGCGCGTTAAACCGGGCATTTGTGCATGTACATGCATACGTTAGGCATACGTCCCTGCAGACGTCGATTTGCCTTAAAAATAGGGCGTTAACCCAAGAGATCCGACCTGAGTGAGCCACAAAAAAATGCGGCGTAACGGACGTTGCCCTAAAAGCTTGCCACAACGTTAATGAAGGCCCCATGGTCGTCATAAGTCAGGTCCGTCAGGTCATCGCTGAACGAGCCCCAATTCATGCCAACGCCCGCTTTCACATGCTTGCCCATTTTACGGTAGATCGCCCCCAAAACCCCTGTTTCCTGTGCCTCTCCCGAGCCTGACGTGAGCTGGCGCAGCTCAATCAGCGCGTCCCAAGCATGATCCATGTGATAGCGCGCATTCACAACGCCCAGCCAGGCGTTGTTCTCGGCCCAAGGCTGATCAGAGGCCGCAGCGCTTTGCCCAAGACGCGCACCCAACTTGCCGCCAATTTCCCATTTTGCATTGACCTCATAGATCCCATCCACAGAGACCACATGGCTGCGCTGCACCGGCCCGAGCACGTCTGAGCCGTCGATGCGCTGACCGTAGGTGTCGTACAAATACCGGTAGCGAACCAGCACATTGAGACGGTCATGCGTGACGGGGCGCAGCGCATAACCCACTGTAATGTCAACCAAATCCCCTCCCGGCACCAAACCGTCCCCTTGGGTATTGGAGGCCTCAAAGGCAGCAGTAACGCGACGTGCATCATCCAGTTTCTGCGCAAAATGACCGCTCACCAAAAGCGTGCGTGCGTCACGTGAACCACCGTTTAGATCACCTTCATCGGTGCGATATTCAAGCCGCGCGGCCGCCGTGAGATCTGTTTCTTCGAGGCGCACCCCAAGGCTTAAAGCGCGCCGATCAAAATCGCCATTCACGTCATCACGCACCTGTCCCGCCTCTATCGCACCGGTGTAGCTGAGGCCATTTGGACGCTGAAACGTCACCCCGTAAGCACTTGTTAAGGCGCGGTGCTGACCATAGAGATCATAGGTGTTTTCGCCAAAATAGCTTGTGGTTTCAGAGACTTGCACAGACCCACCCAAAATATAGCGCCCCGCATCTGTGCCTGTAAGGTCAACCCCTGCAAAGTCCCGTCCAGGCGTGAGTTCATATCCAAAATAGCCCGTGCGGCCCGTGCCACGGTCAAATTCACCTAGAATCCGGCCACCTGCGCCGCCAGAGCCTGAGGAAACCTCACCTGAAAGCTTCAACCCGCCATCAAACTTGTAAACACCTCCAAGCCCAAAGCGGTCGTTTTGGGGCAATCCATCTCGGCTAAGCGTGCCTTGGGCAAAGGCATAGATCTCGCGATTCTCAGCCCACCTGTAGCGCACGCGTGCGGCGGCATCGAGCCTTTGCCCGCGCTCCGTGGTGCGGTTTTTATCAATAGATTCAACGCCAAAGGCATATTCAACCGCATCGCTCTGCGCGTAACGCAGATCAATCTCACCAGTGCGTTCATAGGTTCCAATTTGAGCAGAATAGTCGTCATACAGCGCGCTCACGCGCAGCTGATCCGTTAAGGCCATATCCCAAGAAAAGCCCCAGAGCGTCTCATCACCCGTGGCGCTCGTGACCCGGTAATCCAAGCTTGAGAACCCCTCTTCGCGGGTCTCGTAATAAGCGCTGAATGCACCCTCTTGTGAGAGATCAAGCTCTTCAAAAGTCAGCGAAATTTCCGCTCTGAGCGCGCTGCCAGATCCCGTAGCACCCGCAGAGGTGTCAAAAACCAGGCCGCTATCGCTGGAAAGACTCGCGCCAATCCCAGGTCCATCTGTGACCGCATAATCCAAGCTCGCAAAACTCGTCTCGCCAAATTCATAGCGCAGATCCACAGAGGCCATGCGTTGCTCGCCGAGATCGGTTTGCTCGAGCATTCCCGTATAGCCCAAGCGCAGCGCGTCCGTCGCCCAGACCATGGCGCGGGTGCCATAGGCAAAGTCATCCAACGAGATGCCTGGCGTGAATTCATACTGCGCCACAAGGGACACATCCACATCGCCACTGGGTGCAGTTTGCACAATCCCGCGTGATGCAAAAGCGCCGCTGAGCGGAGCGGCTAGTGTCACAACGCCTTGGATGTAATTGATATCATAGTCTTTTCCAGCCGTGAGCCGGATCGTGTCGAGCACGCGTCCCGTTGTGCGGTCGCGCAGTTGCACGCTTAAGCTTTCAGTGCCAATCGCAATGTCTTGGCGACGCAAGAAGTAAACCGAGCCGCCCGTGGCTTGAAAAACATCGCGCTGCGCAAGCTGGTCAGGCTGGGCGGCATAGCCTGTTATTTGAACTTTGGGCGCGCCTTTTGAGGTTTGTTCAGCGGAGAAATAGCCCGCCGCAGCGCCGTAGAGTTTGCGCTCATTGCGCAGGTAGTGCCCGCCTGAAACATCTGCTGTGACGTCTCCCCATTGCGCAAAATTCCCTGCTTTTTCAACGCGTAAGAAGAGCTTGCCTTGCGTAGGCGCGCGCTCCTCTAGCGTACTGTCGTCGCCATATGTGGGATAAAGATCATCTGGATCCACACGCAAAAGCGTATTGCGCGGGTCGCGCTCGTCAAAACGCCGGAAGAGATCACCAAGCTCTTCTTCGCCCGTATCGATGCTCGCTGTGATCCGTGTGCCATCGGCGCGTTTGGCGTCGATAAATCCGGCGATCCGGCCGCGCGTATAGCTTTCTGATCCGCTCAGATCCCCATCACGCTGGCCAATAGTCAGGTCGGCTGAACCGACCCCAAACCACTCGGCCTCTGGGATCTCGATCCAGCGAGTGACATTGAGCGGCGTGCCCGCTCCCGTCACAACAACCTGAGCCGCATGTCGCCCAGGCGGCAAAATCCGCTGGATCACGAAATTGCCTTGGGCATCTGCAATCACGGGTGTGTCCAAAGCCCGGATCTTCACGCGTGGCGGCAGGCCCCGCCCACTGATTGTGACCGCTCCGCCTCTGAGAGGGATGCGGAGACGCGCGGTGGTATCGAGCCCCGCTTCATGCTCTGTGGCCTCAGCGCTTGGATCTAAGCTTTCCAAAAGCACAGAGCGCGTTTCGTCAAAGCGGCCCTTGGCGTCATACACGCGGTGTGTGAGCGCAAAGCGGCCCTCATCGGGCAAAGTCATCTGCGCAGCGCCACCCGGCGTAATCGCTTGAATAAGAACGGTTTTCGGCCCGCCCAGCGCGTCAAGATCCACAAGGCGCAACTCACCGCGGGCGACAAAAGCCGCGTAATTCAGCACGCTTTTGACGCGCAGTGTATCGCCAGGGCCATAGCTTTTCGCATCGCCCATCACGTGCAAGGTGAGCCGCGGATCCAGGTCCAATCCGTCAAACCGCATTTGAATATCGGCAGCTGCAAGCGCCAAGTCGGCTTTGCGCGCACGGTCTTCGATCTGGGCACTGCCATGGGTGCGCATGCCATCGAGCGAGATGGCAAAGCCAGAAGGAACCGCCACCACAGGTTCAGTGTTCTCGCCCGTCGCAATGCTTTGTGCTTGCGCAAGGCTTGCGGGAGCGACCCCAAGAAGCGTTCCCAAAACCGTGCCAGTCACAGCGCCTTTGATGCGATCTTTTGCCATCACTGCCCCTCCACGATCTGACGCTCGATGAGCATGGGCGCCGCACCGCCCGTACTTTTCCAAAGGCCATCTAGGCGTGTTTCAAGTGCGCTTAGCTTCTCTTGGACCTCGCGCGAAGGCTCGCCCCGCGCCAAATAGGTCAGGCGCAAAACATAAGCGCCTTCAGGGTCTAAGCTGTTGTAGAGCCCCTCAAGGGCTGTGATCAGACCCGGCACAGGCGTCTGCCCTGCAAAGGCATCCAAAGTGAGATCCACATTGATCACCGTGGCAAGGCTTACAGGGAAATTCACGCGCGCCATTTTGCCCGGAGTAAGCCGCGTGACGCGCGGGTTTTCTCCGATCACGCGGTAGCCTGTTGGCAGGCTCCGGGGGTCAAGCTTCAGCGTGAAGTTTGACCCAATCGCACTCGGCAATTCTGCGCAAGGCACGCTGAAGCGCCCGAAAGCATCGGTAGTGATGGTTGTTCCTCTGGGTGTCACAACGCGAGCGCCTGCAATGCCCGGCTCGCCTTTGGTGAGATCCTGCTCTTGAGGCGCGGTTTTGGTTTTGGAGCCAAAGACATCTTGATCCGACAGGGCCCTGCGATCTGGCGCTTGTTGGACACCATCGGCATTGCGGTCGTCCCAGACTTTGCCGATCACATCCGAGCAATCGAAGACACCTTCGGGTGCGACTTCAAACACCGCCTCGGCCCTATTGGATATGCGCGACCCGTCAGGGCCCAGGGCATAAGTCTGGTTGGCATAGCGCCCCGGCCCACCGATAAGACGCGCGGTGAGCGTGATCACGATGGTCCCGTTTGCGGGCAAAGTGACATCCGCCCAGCTCAAGCGGCGTCCGTCCCTGCTGGGCTGTGGCGTTGCGGCCCCATTGAAGGTTGCGGAGCCTTCCACATAAGCGATCCCTGCTGGCAGATCGTCAATGAGTGTCAAGCCGCCCTCTGCCGTGGGCAGTGGGTTTTGGAAGGTGAGCGTATATCTCAAAAGATCGCCGCGCCGAGCCACTTCTGGGCTCACGGATTTGGTGGCCAAAATGTCGGGCGGATCTTCTGTGGTGACAACGGTTGTGCTGGCATCGGCCACTTGGTTCAATTGATCAGAGCGTACCTCAGCCGTGTTAGTGCCCGTAGGAACGCCGGTGGCTGTGTTGTACTGTACCTCCAGTGAGATCACGCCCAATTCGCCCGGAGCCAGGCGCGCTCCAGAAAGCAAGGTCTCGAGGTCTGTGAGACCATCAAAACCAGGATTGGGCGTGCCCTGGCTCATGCCGGTCGCGCTTGAAACTTGCGCAAAGGTCACTATTGCAGGGCTAGCAAAAGAGGCTAAATCATCTTGCACGGAGAGGTTCTCAAGCGTGACATTGCCTGTGTTCTCCACTCGGATGGTGAAGGTGACAGCAAAGAGATCCGGCGCGATGCGCGTGGGCACGTTCGCGGATTTCAGCACATCCACGCTTGGGGCAGCAGCAATGGCAACAGTTGTGGGATCATCATTGCCAGTTCCGTCGTCATCCGAGACATCGACCACAGGCGCGCCAAAAGGCGTTTGCCCACTCACGGTCGCGCTGTTGTTGATCCCGCCGGAATCCACATCCGCCTGCGAAAGGGCATAGGTATAGGTGAACACCGCCTGAGATTGTGGGCCAAGCGCTCCATTTGTGAGTCCCGTCACGCCAGCAAGCGCAGGCTGCGCGGTGCCGCCGTCAAAATTGGTCAGCGTATCGGTGCTGCTCATCCCTGAAAGCGTCACGTTACCTGTGTTCAGCGCAGTGATCTCAAAGGTCAGGACCTCGCCTGCGTTTTGAGGCGCCAAGGGGCTTAGAAGCGTTTTGGTCACCAATAGCCCGGGCGCTGGCGCAATGGCCATCTCAGTAGGATCGTCATCAAGATTGCCGTCTGTGTCGTCCCCGTCGTCAGACGTATCCGTGACAGAGCTGCCATCCGGGGCTTGGCCGGTCACTTGCGCGGTGTTGCGAATGCCGCCTGCATCGACATCTTCCTGCGCCAAAGGATAGCGCACCTGCCAATACCAGACCTCACTGGGAGAGAGTGTGCCGTCGTTGCTCACAACAGGCGTTGCGTTGCCATTGGCATCCAACACAACTTCCGTGATGGAGGTGATGCCGCCCGTGATATCGGTGCCATCGCGCCGCGTGAGTTGATCCACTGGGGATGTGATCCCGGTGATATCCACATTGCCGATATTGGCCGCCGCAATCAGGAAAATCACCTCATCGCCCACTTGGCTGCCAGGCGTGGTGACCGTTTTGGTGACCGAGAGATCCGGTACCGTTGTAATCGGCACAACTGTCGGATCGTTTGTGGTATTGCCGTCCGCGTCGTTGCCGTCGTCAGCCGTGTCTTCCACAACCGATCCATCCGGCGCGATCCCTTTGGCGCTTGCCACGTTCTGGAACCCGCCTGCGTTTATATCCGCTTGGGTGATCTGATAGCTGCCCGAGTAGATCCAAGTTTCATCTGGATCCAAGCGGCCGTTGTTGTTCACGTCGCCACTCAAAAATGCGCCAGTGTCTGGATCGGTCTCAACAAGGTTGAGCACGAAGGGGCTGGTGAGGCTTGTTGCGGTGCCATCGAGCCGCTCCATTGTGTCGCTCACCGAAAGCCCCCCCAGCGAAACGTTGCCGGTATTATCGACGATCAGCGTGTAGCTGACTTGGCTGCCCAAGCTTGTGGCGGGGTATTCGGCCAGTTTTGTGACCTCAAGCCCAGGCACCTGCGGTGGCCCCGTGGGCGTTGCACTGCCCATGCCCACCGCCACATTCCCAAACGGATCGGTGGCCTCCACCGTGCCCGTGTTGGCGATTTGGCCCGCGTTCACATCATCCTGGGTAACCGTGTAAGGCATCACACAGCTTGTATCGATGCCGCCCGGTGGCAGATCGGGCACCGCGCAGCTGAAAGCAGGCGTCAAAAAATCTGCCACAAGCGGATCGGTCACGACGATATTGGAGAGCGTGTAAATCGAGGTGTTTTCCACCTCAAACGCAAAGCTCACGACGCTGCCCACAGGGCCAAAAGGATCCGGAGACGCGCTTTTGCGCAGCGCAATCGTGGGCGCAACGGAAGGCCCTGTGCTGGTGACAGACCCACTGGCGGGGGGAGCGGCCTGACCCGCAGGGTCAATCGCGATTGCCTCAGCCGTATTGGTGAGACTGCCTCGGTCAATATCCTCTTGCGTAATCGTGTACGGTTCTGAGCAGTTGAGCACCTCACCGGGGGCAAGCTCAGCGCTCTCACATAGAAGCCCTGGCAAAAGCGGATCCCTTGCGCTGACGGAGGTCAGGGTTTGATTGCCCGAGTTTGTTACCTCTATTGCGTAGCTCACCACCTGGCCAAGGCTTGAATAATTGGCGGGCATGACGCTTTTGACCACGGTCATACCGGGCATTGCGACAGCCTGTGCCGTCTCTGACATGGGCGGTGACACAACAGGCGTATCAGCCGCGCCAAAGAGCGTTTCCGCAAAGGCTTGGTTGATGACCTGGGCGTTGTCGAGATCCTCTTGCGTCACCACATATTGGCCAATGCATGTTGTGCTCTCACCAGCAGTGAAATCGGGATCACCGGCGGTGGGCGTAAAACAAACGATGGGCGCGGTGATCTTGTCGTCGTTCACCACCACATCGCGCGTGAAGGCCCGTGTGCCATCATTGGTGACGCTGAATTCATACTCCAAAACGTCGCCCACTTCATCAAAAGTCAGGCCGCCGCTGTCGCTGAGATCGGGTTGCAGGGACCGGATCAGCGTCTTGCTGATCGACAAGGAGGCGACGCCGCTCTCAGGAATCGTCTCTGACGCCAATGGCGAAACCGTCGGGCCTGAGGAGGCAGACGCGAGGTTTGTCACCGAACCCAAATCCACGTCACTTTGAGTGACGGAATAAGACCCTGAGCATTGATAAAGCGCACCGGGCGCGAGCCCCGTGGCTGGGAAAGCCGGGCATGTGATATCACCGTCAGCAATCAGGTTGTCTGAGATCTGCACCGGCGTTGTGAGGGTCGTGTTGCCAGTGTTGGTCACATCATAGGTGTATGTGATGACCGCCCCGGTGATGAAATCAGCCGCTGGCACGGGATCGGCTGTTTTGACAACCATCAAGGCGGGGGTCTGTGTCGCCGGGGTCCTTGTTTCAGCGATATTCGACACAGTTGCCCCTGCACTGGCCGTGGCACTGTTGAGGCGTTCCCCTGCATCAACATCAGCTTGGGTGACCGCATAGCTTCCTTCGCACAAAAGCGAGGCCCCCGGCGCGAGAGGACCAGCCGCACAGATAATCGACCCGCCCGCATTTGTGATCAAAGCATCCGTGATGCTCACCGGATCGTTGAGCGTGACATTGCCCGTGTTTGTGACCTCAAACTCGTAGACCAACACTTGCCCTGGCGCATTAAAGCTGGGTCCAGATCCAGCTTTGAGACGTTTGTCCAAAGCCAAACCGGGCGCAGCGGGGATGGTTAGAACCGTTGGATCGGAGCCCGGACCCGTATTGTCAGAGACATCTGTGACAGGTGCACCAAGCGGCGGGCTGCCTTCCGCAGTTGCCGTGTTGGTAAGCCCGCCTGCATCAATGTCAGCTTGGGTCAAAACATGAGATAGCGCATAGGTGGCCGTCTCCCCCACTTGCAAGGTGCCAGCACCGGAGCCCAATGACGCGCCCACAAAGCTTGGCACCAAAGAACTAGACACCACCGTGCCGTCGTTGCGGCTCAGCGTGTCATTCAGGATCGACACACTGCTCAGAGTCACATTGCCCGTGTTGCGCAAAGTGATGTCATAAGAGACCGTGCTGCCCAGGGTCGTTGCCGAGTTCGACAGGGTTTTGACCACTTCCAAACCAGGCATCGGTACAATTTGCACAAGCGTCGGCGCGTCTCCTGTCCCAAGCGCATCGGACGTATCAGAGGTCATCGTCCCATCAGGCGCGGTGCCGGTGGCCGTCGCACTGTTGGAAATGCCGCCTGCATCGATATCGTCTTGGGTCAGGCTATGGGTCACAAAATAGGTCCAGACCTCGCCCACATCGAGCACACCGGCCTGCGCCGTATCGACCATGTCCCATGCAGGGACCGGAGCCGTGAGAACTGTGCCATTCAAGCGCTGCAAACTGTCTGTGAGAGTCACCGGGGCAAGGCTCACATTGCCCGTGTTCTCCACGATGATCTGGAAGGTGACTGTATCACCCGGCGCGCTGCCAGTTTGCGCGCTCACCCGCTTGATCGTCAAAATATCTGGCGCGGGCGCCTCTAAGTCCACTTGAGCCGTATCCATCTGACTCACCGAGCCGGTGCCGGTTGGACCCTGGCCCGTTGCCGTGACCTCATTGGTGAGCGCAGTTCCATCATCGATATCCGCCTGGGTCACAACATAAGTGGCCGTCAAAGTTGTCTGAACCCCAGGAGCCAGGCTCGACACAAAGCCGCTGCCGGAAATTGTAAGAGGAGCTGTGCCGCTGGCGCTGGTATGGTCATCGGTCAAGAGGATGTTCGTGAGGGTAACGTTGCCGGTATTTTCAACCACATAGCTATAAAGAATAGTGTCTCCGGCCGCGGCGCCTGCGGTGATCGAGGGCGTTTTGGTGACCTGCAATCCGGGATCGCGCGGAATTGGTGTGACTGTGGGATCATCGCTCCCTGCCCCATCCCCGGGATTGGTGCTGTCAGATTGATCAGAGACCGCCCCGCCTGAGGGATCTTGGCCCAGCGCCGTGGCTTGGTTGGCAAACACTCCTGCATCAATCTCGGCCTGCGTGATGGGATGACGCGCGGTGACGGTGGCCAGTTGACCAGGCGCCAGTTGGTTGATGTCACCGTCGCCGTCTGGATCATCCAGGGCCGCATATGTAATCGAGCCCACTTCGGCGCCCGGATCGCTCACAGCAATGTCGCTGACCGTGACATTACCAGTGTTCTCAACAGTGATGGTATAAGCGATCAAATCACCAGGCGTTGCACGCCCATCCGCCCCAAGATCCAAAACACCAGATTTCAACACCTCGAGCCCTGGCATGAAATTTGGTCCCGGAGACATCAGAGTATCATCTGCTGTGACGGGTGCCGCATTCGGATCAATCGGTTGAGACGAAACCTGCCCAATATTGCTGATTTGCCCAGCATCGATATCGGCTTGGGTCACCACATAGGTAAACGTGCAAGAGGTGTCCGAAGCCCCAGGCGCAAGCGGGCCGATCATACAGGGGCCAGCCACCAAACTGTCGGTCACTTCCGCGCTGGCGAGCGTCATATTGCCCGTGTTGGTCACTGTCATGCGGTAGCTCACCGCATCGCCGACGGTCATGTAAGCCGGAGAAGCTGCGAGATCTGGGAACAGCGCTTTTGCTATGGAAACGCCCGGAGCAGCGGCGACAAGCTCTTGGGTGACGTCATCTGTTGCGGGTGGCAAAGCCGTGCCATCGGGGCGGTTGGCAGCCCCAGTTGCGGTATTGACCAAATCCGCACTGGCCGCGTCCCCCACGGTTTGATCATCAATATCCTGCTGTTGGACGGTGTAGCTGCCTGTACAAGTCAGCACTTCGGTGGGCAGAAGCGTCACAGGCGCGGTAAGATCGCAGGTGAGCGCACCCAGCAAAGGATCAGAGATCATCACATTGGAGAGCGTCTGATTGCCCGAGTTGCGCGCTATAATTTCATATGAAACCGTCTCCCCAACCGCCTTCGCAGCAGCACTGCTGGTGATAGACTTCGAGACCGTCAGTTGAGGGTTCGCGATCACGGGCACCGTTTCATTCACCGCCACGGAGGTGACATTCACGGGCGTGAGGCTTGCGGGCGCAAAGACCGTGCGCGCCGTGGCCTCATTGGCCACTGTACCTGCGTCCAGATCCGCTTGCGTGACCGTATACATCGCTTCGCAAACATGCGTCGCATTGGGCAAAAAGCTGCTGCCTTCTACGGCGGGATCCCGGCAGAGAATTGGTTGAGCGAACTTATTGTCGTCGACAAAAATCTCTTCGGTGAGCGCCGCTCCAGGCCCCGTGGCAGGCGGTACATTTGTCACCGAGTAGCGATAAGTGATGGTGTCCCCCACATTGGCAACAGACAGGCCTGCAGGCAGAGCTTCTTTTGTCAAATCCAGTGTCGGTGCCGCACTCACGGGGAAGATCGCGTCATCCGTCGGCGAGGCCACATCCACGCCGTTAAACTGACTTTCCGCGCGTGCCACGTTTGTGGTGCTGCCAAGCTGCTCATCGTTGGAATTGATCTGGTAGCTTGCCGTACAGGTGAGGCTTTCGCCCGGGATAAGATCGCCGCCCGGCAAAGGCGGACAGGTCACCGTTGTGATATTGTCGTCTACCGTAACAGCCTGCGTGAAGGTGACATTGCCCGTGTTTGTCACGAGATATTCATAGTTTAGGACCTGCCCTGCCGCGAAAATCGTGGGCACCGGCGCCACAATCGACTTTGTGATGGACAAAGCGGGCGATTGCACCGCCGTAACTGTGGCTTGCCGGGTGCCGCTCACAACGCCATTGGCAGATGTGGCTTGAGCCGAGTTCGTGACACTGCCTGCGTTCAAATCGTCTTGGTCAGCCGTCCAAACATGCGCACAGGTGGTGCTGGCGCCGGGGGCAAGCGGGGCCGCACGACAAGAGAGATTATTGCCAATTTGATTGTCATTTACGGTGATGGGCGCGGTGAGCGTTGTGTTGCCCGTATTTGTCAGCGTGAAGGTAAACTCGATGGTGTCGCCGACACTATCAAAAGACGTTGGTTCGCCCGCAGACACCGCTTTGCCCAAGGACAGTCCAGGCGTTTGGGTAATGGAGGTCACCGCCGTGGAGGTTTGAGCAGGCGCCTCATTGGGATCAAACCGCGCCTCGTTTGATATGTCCGCGCCATCATCAATATCGCTTTGCTGCGCGGCAAATTGCGCGGCATAGATCCAGGTTTCTCCCACATCGAGCACACCATCTGTATCGAGATCTCCCGAAAGATCTGGACCACTTGTGAGCGTACGAGGCGCACCACCTTGGGTCAGCGTGTCGATCAAGCTGCCACCTGTGAGGCTGAGATTGCCGGTGTTCTCAATCACCACGGAATAGGTCAATGTACCCGGTGCGCTCAGCGTGGCTTTGTCGACGCTTTTCACAAGCGTAAAGCTCGGAGTTTGGGTGAGCGTTGTTGTGGCGGAGTTGGAGCCACCAGCACCTTGCGTCGTGGTCACAGAAGCCGAATTGACGAGATCAGCGCCGTTGTCGAGATCCGCTTGGGTTACCGCATAACTCAAGCCGTAGACCCAGGTTTCCCCGACACCCAGAACCATATCCGCGTTGGCGTCCCCGCTCAAAAGCACAGGCGTGCTCGGGCTGCGGGGCGCGCCGCCTTGGGTCAATGTGTCAGTTAACGCAACGCCGGTGAGACCCACATTGCCGGTATTTGCCACCTCAATGGAATAGGCCAGCGTGCCAGGGGAGGCCAGCGTGAGCTGATCCACATCTTTGCTCACCGTTAAAGCGGGGCTTTGCGAGATTGTGGTCGTGTCGCTTTGGGTTTGAGACCCGGCCTCAAGGGTTGTGAATTGCGCCGTATTCACAATGTCGCCGCCGTCATTGATCTCATCTTGAGTGGCGTTGAACGTGGCCGCATAGCGCCAAGTCTCACCCACATCGAGCTCACCGTCGCCATCCAGATCGCCTGTTAGATCTGGACCAGAGCTCAACACCCGACCAGCCCCTCCTTGGGTGAGCGTGTCCGTGAGCCCTACCCCGGTCAGCGTGACATTCCCGGTGTTCACCACTTCAATCTCGTAGGTCAAAACCCCAGGGGCGCTTAAAGTTGGAATATCCACGACCTTACTAAGCGTGAAGCTTGGGCTTTGAGTAACAGCGGTGGTGGCACTGGAGGACTTGGGCAAGCCAGTTTGCGTGGTCGACGCACTTACAGAGTTGGTCAGCGGAGCACCTGAATCGAGGTCCGCTTGCGTGACGGAGTAACTGGTCGAATAGGTCCAAGTCTCTCCCACGTCCAAAACACCCGACGCCAGCGGCGCAGTGCCCCCCGTTTCAACCGGCCCAGTGAGCGTGATGACCGAGCCATCGGGCAAAGTATCGGTCACCACCACCCCGGTTAGATCAATATCGCCAGTGTTTTGAAGAACTACTTCGTAGCCAATCAGATCGCCCACAGAGGTTGCCGGGTTGGGCCCACTGACTTGGGTTTTCAGGGCGGTAAAATCGATTGTGCCCGTTACGGTGATTGTCACAAGTGCTGTAGCCGTGAGCCCAGCTGCATCTTCAACCTCATACTCAAACGTATCCACGCCGATAAAATTCGGGCCAGGCGTGTAGGTGAAGCTGCCGTCTGTGTTCAAAACAACGCTGCCGTTGCTTGGGCCGAGAAGCGGTGTTGGGTTAACCGTAATCGGCGTTCCATCCGGATCATTGTCCACCCCATTGCCGTTGTCAGCAGTGACATTGCCCGAAATGGCAGTATTGAGCGGCGTGGTGAAGTCATCGTCTTGCGCAAGAGGCTGAAGATTTGGGAAGGCAGCGCGCGAGCACGAGAACCCATCATTGTTGCCAGAGGGCACGCCCGTTCCCACCTGCACCATTGAAGGTGAGTTCGTCAGATAATCGAACACTTCATAGAGCAGACCATTGTTGTTGTTGAACGTAAGCATCCGGCCGTTGCCGTCTGTCCATGTGGCGCCAAAGCCGCCGCCGGGCAGACTGGGCACGGTGAAGCGCTCCTTAGTCATGGCGGTGATGTTGTAGCGATACATCCGCCCGCCACCAAAACCGATCAAAAGCTCGTCGCCACCGTCTTGCACATAAGCGACGTCCGCTGGGCCTCCCCCCGCGCTGCCCACTTGGGTAAAGTCAACAACTTGGCGGGCTTCAGTTACAAGATCGATCCGCTCATAGCGTTCGTTGTTACGGCGCAGCCAAAATCCGTTGTTAAAATCAATGTCGCCGGAAAACGTGCCAAAACCCACATTGAATAGAACTTGGATCACCCCGTCCGAGGAAATTCGGATGATATTGCTGCCTTGGGACGCATAGGCATAGTCATCCAAAACATTGTAGCCGGTCGCATTGTAGCTGCCGTTCCGTGGACCAACGTTTTGATAAGTTGAGGTGATCGGGTTGAAAATGCGCAATTGGCCGGACTGGACCTGGTAAATATTCCCATCACAAGCAAACGCAGGCCCGGTTGGCGCTGGCACATCCGCAGCAACCTTCCAAGCAAGACAAAGCCATACCACGGCGGCCAATGCAGCTGCGCCGCACCAAGCCCCTAAAAAGCGCAAAGTCCCCACGATGCCCCCAAAGCGTTTTTATTATTCTGCAGCTATCTCAACTGTAGCGGGCAAAAGACGGGGAAACCAAGTGGATTTCTCCCCCATGTTGCGATTCTTCGCCCAAACACCACGAAATGTTGGGGGTTTGACGCGTTTGGACGCATCGAAGCGCGTTCAACACAGGCGCGAACGTCAATCTAGGTTGATTACTGAGAGTTGTCGGAAGGCAGGTGGCGGAGGATGAGGGATTCGAACCCCCGGAACGCTCTCACGTTCAACGGTTTTCAA
>JBCDCE010000023.1:0-53788 GCA_039182515.1 Pseudomonadota bacterium
ACGCGCGCAAGTATTCAAGACAGTTTTGGCGCCCCCAGCGCGATACGCATTTGGGATCTCCCAAACTTTATCAATTCGCTCGAACGCGCTGGGTTTGCCGCCCAATCTCACAAGCTTTGGTTTCATATGGAACTCGCACAACCGCTTTTGTTTGTTGCTATGGTCCTCATAGGGGCTGGGTTTACCATGCGCCACGTGCGTTTCGGGCGAACGGGCATGCTGGTTTTGTCTGCCGTTTTATTTGGCTTTGGGCTCTTTTTTCTTCGCAACTTTGCTCAAGTTCTCGGCGAAAACGGTCAAATCCCAATTCTATTGGCCGCTTGGGCGCCGCCCGTTATTGGGATCTTACTACCTTTAGGTCTCTTGCTACACCTAGAGGATGGATGATGAAATTCTTAATCCGTCTGTTTTTGGTTTTCGCGGGTTGCTGTCTCCTGCCTTTCTTTGTCTCAGCCCAACCTGCAACCCTACTCGCAGATACAATTACACTCGATGGCCAAAACCAGCTTGTCGCTGCGGGCAACGTTCAGGTTTTTCAAAGCGAAACCGCACTTTACGCTGATAAAGTGATCTACAATCAAGCCACTCAAAGGCTTCAAATAGAGGGCGACATTCGGCTCTTTGAAGGAGATGGATTTGTTCTACTCGCGTCGCAAGCCGAGATTTCTGACGACCTCAGGAACGGGCTTTTACAAAGCGCGCGCTTGGTATTGGCCCAACAATTGCAACTTGCCGCAAATGAAATCTCGCGGGTGGATGGCCGCTATACGCAACTGTTCCAAGTCACAGCCTCCTCCTGCCAAGTCTGTGGACCAGATCAAACACCTCTTTGGCAAATTCGAGCCAAGCGCGTGGTTCATGATGAAGCCGCGCGTCAGCTCTATTTTGAAGGTGCTCAGCTTCGGGTTCTTGATGTACCGCTTTTCTACCTGCCCCGGTTACGCTTACCAGACCCAACACTTGAGCGGGCGACGGGCTGGCTGGTTCCAAGATTGAAAACCACCAGCCTTTTGGGAACAGGGTTGAAGTTGCCTTACTTCATAGCACTCAAACCAGATCGGGATTTGACGCTCACACCTTTCGTTTCCCCAAACACGCGAACGCTCGAGTTTCGCTACAGGCAAGCTTTCGCATCAGGAGACATTCAAATCGAAGGCGCTGGAACATCGGATTCTATCCTTCGTAGTCAAACACGAGGCTACGTCTTTGCGGAAGGCAGCTTCAACCTCCCAAGAGACTACAATCTGACATTTGATGTCGAAGCCACAAGCGATGACGCTTACCTCTTGGACTACGGCTATTCGAGCAAAGACCGTCTCGACAGCGCAATTAGCCTCATGCGCACAGAAGATCGCAGATATTTTGAAACAGATCTCGTGTACTATGAGAGCCTAAGATCAGGCGAACGAAACGACAGCCTTCCCCCAATCGTTTATGATCTCAGCTACGAAATCCGGCATCCCGAAGATCGTTTTGGCGGCAATTTGACATCGCAGTTCTATCTTCACGCGCACCAACGCTTCGACGACAACGACGTAACTGGGCGCGATGTCGTCAGCGCCCATAGCGCTCTTTTGTATCGTCAACGCGGAGTTTGGGGGCCGGGATTCGAAGTTACGTCCGAAATCGGCGCGCTTGGTAGCCTGTATCAAGTTTCGCAAGACAGCAATTTTTCTGACTCCCCGATTGCACGCTTTGTCCCTCAAGCGCGCGCCAGCTTATCTTGGCCACTGGCGCGAAAAATGAAGGATGGCGGGAGATTAATGCTCACGCCAGTCCTTCAAGTTGCTTGGTCCGAAGTCTATGGCGAAGACGTGCCCAATGAAGATTCTCAAAGAGTCGAATTTGACGAAGGCAATTGGCTCAATTTTTCGCGCGCCACTGGATTGGATACATTTGAAACCGGCGGTCGCAGCACAGCAGGCATGTCATTTGATTATCGTCCAAGTGCCGATTGGGCTCTGAGAGGTTTTTTGGGCCGAAGCTACGCGTTTGACGCGCCGTTGGAGACGACGCTCTCCTCCGGTCTGAGCGGAAAAACATCCGATTGGCTCTTCACTATGCAATGGACACGAGCTGATGGGTTGAATTTGATAAACAGGGCCCTTTTTGACGACGACTTCACATTTGCAAAAAATGAAACACGGCTATGGTGGTCGGCAGCCCATTGGGATGTGTCATCGAGCTATGTGTTTTTGGTCGAAGATCCGGGAGAAAACCGCGCAACTGCCGTCTCTGAATGGACAGCAGACGGGCGTTACGCAATCAACTCCAACTGGGAAGCCAGCGCAGGTGTGCGTTATGATTTTATAACGGACCGCGCCGCAAACGCCTCTTTGGGTTTTAAATATACAAATGAGTGTGTCGAGGTGAACTTTGGTTTGTCACGTCGCTTCACGTCGTCGACGACCGTTTCGCCAACTACGGACGTTGACGTGACTGTGAGTTTAAAAGGCTTTAGCACAAATCGCTCCAGCAACTCTCTCAGACGTGGAAGGTGCTCTGGCATCCTCCCGTCCTAGTCGCTAAACAGTTTGGCAACAGGCAACAGGAAGTAAAACCGCATGCGAGCAACACTCCTCTTTCTCGTCTTTTTGATTTCAGCTCCGGTTGCTATGGCGCAGAGTTTTGCACCTGCCATCAATGTCAACGATCTGATCATTACCGAGTATGAGTTGGATCAGCGGACACGGATGTTGGGCGTCTTAGGTGCTGCGAGCAATGCTGCAGAACTCGCCCGCACCCAACTGATTGAAGACCGCTTAAAGCAGCAAGCCATGCGTCAAGCCGGGATTTCAACGACGCCCGAAGAAGTACAGGAAGGCATGATTGAATTTGCCGCACGAGGTAATCTCACCAGCGATCAGTTCATTCAGATTTTGCGTGAACGCGGCGTGTCTCGAGAGACCTTCCGGGATTTCGTCTCTGTCGGTCTCGCTTGGCGCGTCTATGTTGGCCAACGTTTTCGCCCTCAGGCCCGTGTAACCGAAGCTGAAATTGATCGTCGGATCGCACTGAGCGACAAAGGCACCGGCCTGCGCGTGCTGTTATCGGAAATCATTTTACCAAACGTTCCTGAATTGGCCGCGGAAAGCCGCGCGCGTGCAGATCGCATAAAAAGGATCACCAGCACCGCCGCCTTCAGCAACGCGGCCCGTGAATTTAGCTTTGCACAAACCCGCGCCAATGGCGGAAGGCTGGATTGGCGCCCTTTAGCAAGTTTCGCACCAGAACTGCGCCAGGTAATTTTAGGGCTGAATCCTGGTCAAGTTTCTGAGCCACTCGAGCTTGGCAATGCGCTCGTTCTTTTTCAATTGCGCGCGATTGAAGAGCTTGAAAGCGAGACCTTGCCTACAAGCGCCGTTGAATTTGCAACGTATCAAGTCCCAGCCAAAAGCCTCGAAGCCTCGCGCACAGCAGCCATGCGCATCGCCGAAAAGCTGGATACCTGTGATGATCTTTACGGCGTGGCAAAAGGCCAACCCGAAGAGCGCTTAAACCGGGAAGTCCGCACCCTGTCAGATCTTCCTCAAGACCTAAGCCTCGAGCTCGCCAAGCTTGATGCAAGCGAGGTCTCTTACAATTTGGTTGCACAAGATGGCACAAGTCGTTTGCTTGTTATGCTCTGCGGCCGCACGCAAACAATCGACACCGATGTTGATCGCGGCGCGGTGCGCACGGCGCTCTTTAACGAGCGCGTTGCCGCTCTGGCTGAGAGTTTCTTAGACCAGCTGCAAGCAGACGCACGCATCCTTGAGTAGCACCTCGCGTCCCGACATGTTGCGCGCTCCAATTGCCCTGACTTGCGGCGACCCGTCTGGGATCGGATTGGAACTGAGCCTGAAAGCCTTTGAAACTTTGAAAGGCCAAGTGCCTTTCTTCCTCATTGGCGATCCGGCTCACTTCAACGCAGGCCAGATCACGCTGTTAGAGGATCACAACGATCTCGCAAAAGCAGCGCGATCAGACCAATTGCCGGTTCTTCAACACTGCTTTGCCGCACCGGCTGAGCCCGGCGTTGCAAATATGGCGAATGCGCAAGCCATAATTGATGTCATTTCCCGCGGTGTGGATCTGGTAAAGACCGGATACGCCAGTGCACTTTGCACCAACCCAATCAATAAACAGGTACTCAAAGAAGGCGCTGGGTTCGCTTATCCTGGGCATACTGAGTTTTTGACGGCACTCGCGGATGTCGAAAATTCTGTGATGATGCTTGCTAGCGACGAGTTGCGTGTCGTGCCAGCCACCATTCATATCGCACTTGAAAACGTTGCAAGCGTTCTTACGCCAGATCTCTTGAGGGAGGTTTTGCGAACCACCCATGCTGCTTTACAAACAGATTTTGGGATTGCACGCCCCCGTATTTCAGTTGCTGGCCTCAACCCACATGCGGGGGAAGGCGGAACCATGGGCACGCAGGAGCAGGCTTGGATGGCGCAACTCATAAAAGAGCTGCAAAAAGACGGCATGGATGTTTTCGGGCCCCAATCTGCGGACACGATGTTCCATGCCGCTGCTCGCCAAAGTTACGATGCCGCAGTCGCCATGTACCATGATCAAGCCTTAATACCGATTAAAACGCTGGCTTTTGACACAGGCGTGAACGTCACATTAGGCTTGCCGTTCGTGCGCACCTCTCCGGATCACGGTACGGCCTTCGACATTGCGGGACAGGACCTCGCCAATCCGTCCAGCTTGATCGAGGCCTTAAAGCTCGCCTGGCATATGGTGGAGATGCGTGGAGGCGTATCATGGCGCAAATAGACGGCTTGCCACCACTACGAGAAGTGATTGCCAAGTACGATCTCGCGGCCAAAAAAGCACTTGGACAAAATTTCCTATTAGACTTAAATCTCACCGCAAAAATTGCGCGGCATGTGCCAAATCTAGAAGGTTCAGACGTGTTGGAAATTGGCCCCGGCCCAGGGGGCCTAACCCGCGGACTATTGGCCTCCGGTGCGCGGCGCGTGCACGTGATTGAAAAAGACGGGCGCTGTGCGCCCGCCTTGGCAGAAATTGCTGAGGCTTATGCAGGTAAACTCTCTGTTGAAATGGGAGACGCGCTGCAATCAAATGCAGCCTCTCAATTGACAGCGCCAATCCAGATTGCAGCCAACCTGCCTTATAACATCGGAACCGAACTTTTGGTACGCTGGCTCACGCCACCAGAATGGCCCCCGTTTTGGCACAGCATGACGCTCATGTTTCAAAAAGAAGTGGCCGAACGCATTGTTGCCCAGCCTGGATCGAAAGCCTACGGGCGTTTGGCAATTTTAGCCCAATGGCGCAGCGACGCACGAATTGTTATGACTTTGCCTGCAGAGGCCTTTACGCCACCGCCCAAGGTTCAATCAGCCGTTGTCCAGCTTGTCGCCCTTGAAAATCCAAAGTTTCCGGCAGAGGCTGAGGTCTTGCAACGCATCGTGGCGCTTGCCTTTCAACAAAGGCGCAAAATGCTGCGCGCTTCTTTGAAATCTCTCGGGCCGGATTTGGAAGATCGTCTTAAGTCTGCTGGAATCGCACCAACCGAGAGAGCGGAAAATGTGAGCTTAGAGGCCTTTTGCGCCCTAAGCCGACATTACTCTTAAGAGCCTACTCAGCGACGTCTGGCTCAGGAGCCGCGCTCGCTTCATCCAAAGGAGACGGTGCTGGTTTTGGCTTTCGAGGTTTTCTCGCGCGCTTTGGCTTTTCCGTCGGAACAGAGTCCCGCGCCGCATTTGCTTCAGGCAAATCAACCAACGCTCCGGTTTCGGGTGTCTCAACGATATCGGGCTGATCGCTAGAGCCAAGATCCACTGGGCCTTCCGGGGCCGGCGCTTGGGGCTGCTGGTTGCTTTCGCGCTCTTGGCGCTCCGCGCGATCCCGCTCGCGTTCTGCTTGGCGTTCGCGGTTTTGGCGTTCTTGTTCTTCGCGTCGCGCATCTAACTCACGCTGAGCTTCGCTCAACAGACGCGTGTAATGCTCTGCGTGCTGCTGGAAGTTCTCAACAGCAACCCGGTCGCCGCTCAGCTGGGAATCGCGCGCCAATTGGTTATATTTATCAATGATTTGTTGCGGCGTGCCACGCACTTTGCCTTCCGGCCCAGAGCTGTCAAAAACACGGTTTATGATATTGCCCGTGGGCCGGTTATTATTGTTTCGGTTCGATTTCGACCGAGACCTGTTTTTCGATGATCTCATAAGTGTCCCAAAATGTTTTTGCTTGGGTGTGGGGTTTTGCACATCACTGTGCCCGATTCCCGGAAATGTTCGGTTAACAACGCTGGGCGCGCTCCGCGCCTGCCGCTTGCGTTGGGTGATAGAAAGCACGCAAGGACATCAAGTACAAGGAAAAAACGTCGTTTTTCTGTCAAACCTTTGGTGAACTGACCTCCAAGACACGAGCGCGACCCGTTAAATCTGTAAAACTCTGTATTTTTGACCACCCTTCTTTTGAGAAAATTTCGGTAATTTCGCCCGCTTGACCAACGCCGTGTTCGAGTAAAATACGCCCCCGTGGCGCAAGGAAGCGGGACGCGCTACGCGCAATTTCGCGGTAAGCCTGAAGCGTGTCCGTGCCTGTCGTTAGGGCGAGATGCGGTTCCCAATCACGCACCTCCGGGCTCAAATGCGCGATATCCGCGAGCTCAATATAGGGAGGATTGGAAACGATAAGATCGAAGCTCCCTTCAAAAGCACTAAACCAATCGGACACGATAAAGGTGGCGCGCCCCGCCAACTGCAACTGTTTACAATTGCTTTTGGCAACCTCCAGCGCAGCCTCGGAAACATCACCGCCGACACCCCGGGTACCTGTTGTTTCGGCCAAAAGCGTAAGCAGTATACACCCTGAACCCGTCCCAAGATCCGCCACCTTTTGGAAAGGTTTTTGTAAAGCAATCTCAACCAAACGTTCCGTTTCTGGCCGAGGGTCCAAAACATCGGACGTGACGCGAAAATTTCGGCTAAAAAACGTGCGCTCACTGAGTATTTGCGAGACGGGCTGACGCTTGAAACGCTGCTCCAGCATCACCTGGAAACGCGCAAATTGACTGGCTGAAATCTCATCCGGCAACACCAAGGTCAAACGATCTTTGGGAACATCTAGCGCCTTGGCCATGAGCCAGCGGGCGTCCGTTTGCGCGCTGTCGATTCCAAGGTTTTTGAGCGCGCGTGTCCCCTCAAGCAAAGCGGCTTGGACTGTGCTCACGCCTCCATTTCCGCAAGCTTTTCGGCTTGATCCGCGGCCGTCAAGGCCTCGACAATCTCCGACAAATCGCCTGCCAGAATTTGATCAAGCTTGTAGAGCGTCAAATTGATACGGTGATCGGTCATTCGCCCTTGTGGGAAATTATAGGTGCGCACACGCTCCGACCGATCACCGCTGCCGACCTGACTTTTGCGCTCGGCGGAACGCTCTCCATCCACGCGCTGCCGCTCCATATCAAACAGCCGCGTTTTTAAAACCTGCATCGCAATTTCACGGTTTCGGTGCTGAGACTTCTCTGAACTCGTCACCACGATCCCACTTGGCACATGGGTAATCCGAACAGCAGAGTCCGTTGTGTTTACGTGCTGGCCACCTGCGCCGCTCGCGCGCATTGTATCTATACGAATGTCTTGAGGGTTGATCGTAATATCGACGTCTTCCGCTTCGGGCAAAACAGCGACCGTAGCCGCGGAGGTATGAATCCGCCCGCCTGACTCCGTTGTAGGGACCCGCTGAACACGGTGTACGCCGCTTTCGTATTTAAGCTGGGCAAAGACCCCCTCGCCCTGCACATGAGCTGTGACTTCTTTGATGCCCCCAAGTTCAGTGGCCTGTTCTTCAATAATCTCAAACTTCCAGCCTTGAGATTCAGCAAACCTTTGGTACATGCGCAGCAAATCGCCCGCGAAAAGCGCCGCCTCGTCGCCCCCGGTGCCCGGGCGGATCTCAACCATGGCCGGTCGCGCATCGGCTGCATCTTTAGGCAGCAAGCTGATCCGAAGATTATGCTCCACATCCGGCAGCTTAGCGCGGAGCGCGGGCAGTTCTTCTTCCGCCAACGCTTTCATATCCGGATCCCCAAGCATTTCTTCAGCTTCTGCCAAATCCGCCAACAGACCTTGGTAAACGCGAATCTCTTCGACCACCGGGCGCAGGTCAGAATATTCTTTCGACAGCGCCGCGATATCGGCACCCGACTGAGACATTTGCGCCTCAAGAAACTCAAAACGCTGGATGATTTGGAGAAGTGTGTCCTGAGGTACCATAGCGCCCTAGCTCCCCCAAAGTCGCGATTTGGTCAAGGGGGCGTGGTATGCTATGGTTTGGATATGTTTAAAACCCGTGTTGTGACCCTGATCATCCTCACGAGCTTGGGGACAATAAGTGGCGCTCAAACCGCGACCTATCCAGATTGCTATTGCACAGATAGCAAAGGAAATCGTGTTGAGATTGGCGATGCGGCCTGCCTTGTGATCGGAACGCGCGCCGTGTTGGCTCTTTGCGATATGTCGCTCAACAATCCAATTTGGCGCTATCAAGAAGATCCTTGCCCGATCTCATAAGGCATCGCGTCGAACGCTAGTCTGGGTTGACCTGTAACTGAGCTCGCGCCGCCCATTGGGTGAGGCGTGCTTTGTTCACGCCAAGATCGTAAAGCCCATAAACGAGATGGCTCATAACGTGGACTCGCCCTTCCGCCACCCAAAGCGTCACCACATCGGGAAATCCAACCCATTTGGAGCGGGTGACAAAAACACGCGTATCCTTCAAAGCCGTCTCAGCTGGCGTCGTGCGCGCAGTCGCGGCAATGATCTTTGCGAAGTCCGCAAGTGTCTGCTCCGGCGCAGCACCACCATCAACGACAAGCTTTGCTCCGCCATCAAATTCGTGCAGCCCAAGTTCTGACGGCCCAAAGCCGTCCCAAGCAGTGAGCGTCTTTTCTGAAATTGGCAAAAACCGAACCACCAAAGACCCCGCAAAGGCGACCAGCAGGCAGACCGCTAAAACCAAAATAATCATGTGCTTCATCCTTAGGATTTCACCGGTTGCGCTGCCTCTACCAGTCGCGCGAAATAGCTGGCACCCCAAGGTGCACATTCATCGTTGAAATCATATTCGGGATGGTGAAGCCCCGCCGATGCGCCATTGCCAATAAACACATAGCTACCCGGCCGCGCCTCAAGCATATAGGCGAAATCCTCGGCGCCCATGTCCCGCCCAGCAGCATCATCGACATTCTGCTCACCCGCCAATTCGCGGGCCACATTACAAGCAAATTCCGTCTCTGCAGCTGTATTTACGGTGGCGGGATATTCGCGAATGTAGCGCAGTTCAGCCTCAACTCCGAAGCTCGCCGCCTGCCCGACCACGATCTCGGTCATCCGCTTTTCAACCATATCCTGCACCTCCTTGTTGAAGGTTCTGACCGTTCCCCCAAGAAAGGCGGTGCTGGGCACGATGTTTTCCGCTGAGCCTGTTTGAATTTGCGTAAGCGACAAGACCAAATCTTCTGTCGCACAGTGATTTCGGCTCACAATCGTTTGCAAAGCTTGAGCAATTCCAACACTCGCAGCAACAGGATCCACGGTTGTATGCGGCAAAGCCGCGTGGCCTCCTTTTCCCGTGATGTGGATTTCAAACGTATCAACGGCGGCCAAAACATAGCCTGGGTTGGTAAAAAAGGTGCCAAGCGGAGCACCCGGCGCATTATGAAGGGCGTAAACTGATTTCACGTCGAAATGATCCAGCATGCCTTCCTCAACCATCACGCCGGCGCCGCCGCCAAGCTCTTCAGCAGGCTGGAAAATCAAAGCAACCCGACCTGAGAAATTGCGGGTTTCGGCCAAGTATTTGGCTGCTCCCAAAAGCATCGTCATGTGCCCATCATGACCACAGGCATGCATCGAGCCTTCTTTGCGAGAGGCATAGTCAACGCCCGAAGTTTCCAGAATAGGCAGGCCATCCATATCCGCCCTGAGGCCAATTGTGGGCCCAGGCCCTTTTCCTTCGATGATCGCAACCAAACCGGTTTTGGCCCATCCAGTTTCGATCTTGTCCACACCGAACTCTGTGAGCCGATCTTGCACATATTGCGCCGTCTCGTGGCACTCGAAGCCAAGCTCGGGCATCTGGTGGAGATCTCGGCGCCATCCGACCATATCTTCTGAAAACGCTGCAATTCGGTTGATGATGGGCACGAGACTGATACTCCTTAGCAGATCATCGACAAAAAGTACGTAAATCCATGGCGCAAGACGATCTCATTCACAACCCTAAGGGCGGAATGCCGCGCTTGCTGGAAATTATGCGCCGCTTGCGGGACCCACAAACAGGCTGTCCTTGGGACGTTGAGCAAACCTTTGAAACCATTGCCCCTTACACGATCGAGGAGGCTTATGAGGTGGCCGACGCCATCGAGCGCGCCGACATGACCGATCTCAAAGGCGAACTGGGCGATTTGCTTCTCCAAACCGTTTATCACACGCAGATTGCGTCCGAGGCCGGACACTTTACGTTCGAAGAGGTCGCGGACGCCATTTCCGACAAAATGGTCGCGCGCCATCCGCATGTTTTTGAAATTCCAGATCCAGGTAAATCAGCGGAGCAGCAAACGCTCGATTGGGAAACCCAAAAAGCCGCCGAACGCGCAGCCGCAAATCACAAAGGCGCACTCGACGGTGTTGCTCTTGGACTACCAGCGCTTTTGCGGGCCGAAAAATTGCAAAAGCGCGCCGCGCGCGTTGGCTTTGACTGGCCTGAAACCACCCAAGTATTGGAAAAACTGCAGGAAGAGGCCGCAGAACTGGTGGCTGCAAAAGATAGGCTGAGCGCTGACGAAATAGAAGATGAATTGGGCGATATGCTCTTTGTTATGGCAAACTTAGCGCGCCATCTTAAGGTGGATCCAGAAGCGGCACTCAGACGTACAAACGCCAAGTTCACGCGCCGCTTTGCTTATATAGAAGCTCAGCTCACGGCACGGTCCAAGAGACCAGAAGACAGCACTCTTGAAGAAATGGACGCGCTTTGGAACGAAGCCAAGGCAAACGAGAAACTTAAAGAAAGCCAGCCTGTATGAGCCGCAAAATCATCATCGATACCGATCCAGGCCAGGATGACGCGGTTGCGATCTTGCTCGCATTGGCGAGCCCAGAGAACTTGGATGTTTTGGGCATCACCGCCGTAGCCGGAAATGTCCCTTTGCCCCTCACTGAAAAGAACGCGCGCATCGTTGTTGAGCTTTCAGGGCGAACGGACGTTCCTGTGTTTGCGGGCTGCGACGCACCTATGCAGAGAAGGCTGGTAACGGCGGAACATGTCCATGGCAAAACAGGTCTCGACGGCCCGGCGCTGCCAGACCCAACCTACCCGCTCCAAGATATGCACGCGGTTGACTTCATCATTGAAACCCTGCAAGCGCATCCAGATCGCACCGTAACTCTTTGCCCCCTCGGCCCGCTTACGAACATAGCGCAGGCCTTTGAAAAAGCGCCCGAAATTATCTCTAAAGTGCAAGAAATTGTCTTGATGGGCGGCGCATATTTTGAGGTTGGTAACATCACACCTACGGCCGAGTTTAACATCTACGTAGATCCCGAGGCAGCAAAATTGGTGTTTGAGTCCGGTGTCCCAATTGTCGTGATGCCGCTCGATGTGACCCACAAAGCGCTCACCACCAAACCCCGTATCGATGCATTCCGAGCGATGGGCACCAAGGTTGGCGACATGGTTGCAGCTTGGACGGATTTCTTTGAACGCTTTGACAAAGAGAAATACGGATCTGCTGGCGCGCCACTGCATGATCCGAGTGTTATTGCTTATTTGCTAAAGCCCGAGCTCTTTGACGGACGGCACGTGAACGTGGAAATCGAAACAGGCTCTGAGCTTACCTTAGGCATGACTGTCGCCGATTATTGGCGCGTCACGGACCGCGCACCAAATGCGCTTTTCATGCAGGATCTATATGCAGATGGTTTCTTTGCGCTCCTAAACGAACGACTGGCTCGATTATGAGCGCTTCCCTTCATCTCGCTTGCACAGAAGATCATGACGCGGTTTTAGCCCTCGTTGCGGCGTTTCACGCGGAAAGCGGCTTTGATACCTCCGCCGAGCATCAATCAAATGCGATTAAGCCTCTCTTGGAAGGCAACCCCTATGGAGCGATTTACCTTGTTGGCCCGAAGCGCGCGCCCGTTGGCTATATTGCGCTCACCTTTGGGTGGTCTCTAGAGTTTGGCGGAATGGACGGGTTTATCGACGAGATTTACCTCCGACCTTCCGTGCGCGGGCGCGGGATGGGTCGGGATGCGCTCCAGAAAATCTGTGAACTCATGGCGCAGACCGATCTCACCGCCCTGCATCTCGAAGTGCACAAGAACGCACCGCTTGCTGAGGCTCTTTATCAGAAAATCGGCTTTGTTCGGCGCGAAGGCTACGCCCTTATGACCCGTCCAATACGTTAGGTTCACATGCTTGATTTCGACAACAGCTACGCACGCTTGCCTGCACCATTTTATGCCAAACTCGCCCCCACACCAGTGAAGGCCCCGAAGCTCCTGGCCTGGAATGAAGAGTTTGCAAAGCAATTGAAAATTGACCTTGAACCTTACGATATTGAACAAATTTTCTCTGGGAATACACCGCCTCCAGGGTCAGACCCTTTAGCACAAGCATACGCAGGGCACCAATTTGGCGGATGGTCCCCGCAACTTGGTGACGGGCGCGCGATCCTTTTGGGCGAACTCAAAGACCAAAGCGGGGCCCGCTGGGACCTTCAGCTCAAGGGCTCAGGCCAAACCCCCTTTTCACGTATGGGTGACGGTCGCGCCTGGCTGGGCCCCGTTTTGCGAGAATATGTGATCTCAGAAGCCATGCACAACATGGGTGTGCCGACCACCCGCGCCCTTGCCGCTGTTGGTACGGGCGAAGTTGTGTTGCGCGAAGGTCCGATGCCGGGAGCTGTTCTCACCCGTGTCGCACCCAGTCATATACGCGTTGGCACGTTTCAATACTTCGCAGCACGCGATGACCTAGCGAACCTGGAAGCTCTTTTTAACTACACACGCAACCGACATGATCCCGACGCAAAAGATCCAAGTGCCTTTCTGGAAGGGGCCGTTCACAAACAAGCGCAATTGATCGCCAAATGGATGGGGCTTGGGTTTATTCACGGCGTGATGAACACCGACAACGCACATGTGGCAGGCATTACTCTGGATTATGGCCCTTGCGCCTTTATGGACGCTTTTCATCCCATGAAGGTCTTCTCCAGCATCGATCACATGGGCCGATACGCCTTTTCAAATCAACCGAACATGGCGGCTTGGAACATGGCTCAATTAGCAACGGCACTTTTGCCGCTGATGCCGGATCGCGACGCGGCGATAGAGGACTTCACCGAAATCGTGAACGGCTTTGGCCCCCTCTTTTCAAAAGCCTACGCCGAAGTTTTCGCCCAGAAACTTGGGCTCAATGCCGACATGGAAGAAGAAATCGCGCCACGGGAAGACGCGGGCCCAAATCTCTTGAGCCGTTTTTTGGAACATCTCACAAACCACCAAGTCGACTTCACCAGAGCCTTTTACGCCCTTCGCACAGGTGACAGAGCCCCTTTTGAAGGGATCACCGAGATGTCGGATTGGTTTGAAGAGTGGCGGGATATGGCACAGAACAAAGATGCCATGGAGCGCGCCAACCCGGCCATCATTCCGCGTAACCACCGGATTGAAGAAATGATAACCGCTGCGGTTGATGGCGATATGTCACCGTTTCACCGATTGAACACGGCCTTACAGACCCCCTTTGCCCCGACAGATCCAGATTTAATGCTGGAACCCGGCGCAAGCGAAGTTGTCCAACGAACCTTCTGCGGCACCTAAAGCTGTCCTCAAGCGGCAAATATATGTAGAGGCAGTCAAAGAAGACAAAAAACAGTCGCTTAAGATCCTGGGAGTGGGACAGATGTCATTTTTGCAAATAGCGTCGCTTTTGATTGTTTTAGCCGCCAGCTTCGGGACGATCAATTATCTCGTGTTCAAACTGCCTTCGGCGATCGGCATTTTGATCGTCGCACTTTTGGCATCGTTTGGTGTGATGCTCGTTGACTGGATCTATCCGGCTTTTGGTGTGGCCGACGTGGTTCGCACTCAAGTGAAGGCCATTGAGTTCAGTGAAGCACTGCTCGAAGGCATGTTGGGTCTTTTGCTCTTTGCCGGGGCGCTACACGTTAAGCTCACAGATTTAAAGCGCGAGTGGTTGCCCGTGCTGTTCATGGCAACCATGGGCGTGGCCCTCTCAACAGCAATTGTGGGCGTGGGTTTTTCTTGGCTCACAGGTATGCCCCTCCTCATCGGCCTCGTTTTTGGCTCTTTGATCTCTCCAACAGATCCCGTGGCCGTTTTGGGTGTTTTGCGTCAAGCCAACCTCAAACAGTCGCTTGAGACGAAGATCGCAGGCGAAAGCCTTTTTAACGACGGTGTCGGATATGTTGTCTTTTTGGTCCTTGTTGGTTTAGCCTTTCCAAGTGACGCCCACCACGGAAACGGCCTGTCAGACGCCTTTCTTTTGTTTGCACAAGAAGCCTTTGGTGGTGCCATTTTAGGCCTTGCTTTGGGATGGGCCGCCTTCCGCGTAATGCGCAGAATTGACGACTATTCCTTGGAAGTTCTCATAACCCTCGCTTTGGCCTTTGGTGGATACGAACTGGCCGTTGCACTGCATGTTTCTGCGCCCATCATGGCCGTGTGCGCTGGCCTCCTGATCGGAGACATCGGCACAAAACATGGCATGTCCGAGAAAACCCGTGACTATGTGGACGCGTTCTGGAAGCTCATTGATGAAATCCTCAACGCCGTTTTGTTCCTCATGATCGGCTTTGAGGTTTTCGCAATTGTATTCGAGACAGATTTTTTGATTGCGGGCGTCCTTGCGATCGGCCTTGCACTTCTGGCACGCTTGGCGGCCGTCGCTGTCCCAGTTCTTTTGCTCACGCCATTTAGAACGTTTTCAACAGGAGTGATCCCAATCATGACTTGGGGCGGGCTTAAGGGCGGAATTTCCGTAGCATTGGCATTGTCGTTGCCGGAAAGTGAATGGACGGCTCTTATCCTCACGGCCACCTATGTTGTCGTGATTTTTTCCATAATTATTCAGGGACTTACGGTGGCACCTCTCGCAAAACGCTTAGGTACTTAGTGCTCAGCGCATGATAGGCGCTGCGCCGCTTCTGCCCAATATTTCCCCTTTGCCTAGTGCCTTTACAGTGCAAAGCTCCCTCAGAGATTTATTGGGAGAAAAAAATGTCTTTGGTTAAAACCCTCGCAAAAGTTGCAATCGGCATGGCTGTGGCGAAAGGTGTCAGCGGTATGATGAAAGGCGGAAACGCCTCAGCGGGTCGTGGTACGGATGGTCTCTTTGGGGGAACAAACCTCCCTCAATCTGCGGGCACAGGGGGCATTCAAGACGTTTTGGGAACCCTCATGGGGGGTGCAGGATCTGCGCAGGGTGGTTTGGGCGGCTTGCTGGATGGCTTAAGCCAATCAAGCCGGCCCGGTGCTGCCACTGGAGCGGGCCAAGCCGGTGGTCTGCAGGACATCATAGGCGGCCTTGCTGGCCAATTGGGACAAGGCGGCGGAGCGCCTGGTGGCGGCTTAGGTGGGCTCTTGGGCGGACTTGCAGGCGCTCTTCAGGGCGGCGCAGGCTCAAGTGGCGATGGACAGTCTTCTTTTGGAGATGTGTTCAATTCAAGCTTTGACCAGACACCTCAAGCGCAGATTGATCCAACGCCAGACCAAGAAGCCGCAGCTGCTCTTATGCTGTCGGCCATGATCCAAGCCGCAAAGTCAGACGGCAAATTTGATGCGCAAGAGCAAGAAAAACTGCTCGCCCAACTCGACGAAGTCACGACTGATGAACGCGCTTTGGTCCAAGCAGAGATGCAAAAGCCGGTAGATGCCGACGCGCTTGCACGCAACGTGCCGAATGGCATGGAACCACAGGTCTATGCCATGTCGCTCATGGGGATCGATCTCGATAATCAAAACGAAGCGCAATACTTGCACCAGCTGGCCCAAGCGCTGCAGTTGGATGCCTCTACTGTGAACAACATTCACGACCAACTTGGCGCGCCAAAACTCTACTCGTAAACGCGCATACGCTTTTCAAAGCCTTTCCCTTTACTCGAAAGGGGAAGGTTTTTTTTGTTGAGCAACGTTTCAGGGTTGGCGCGTATTGCTTTGAGCGGATAGATACAGGACCAAAGGCAAGACCTGAGGACGAAACCCATGGCCCTTACCCTCCTTGAGCGTTGCGAAGAAACTGGTTTGCGCATGACCGAGCAGCGCAGAATTGTTGCGCGTGTTTTGCAAGATGCTGATGATCACCCGGATGTGGAAGAGCTCTACACGCGCGCAAGTGTTGTTGACCCAAAAATCTCGCTCGCGACCGTCTATCGCACTGTGAAACTCTTTGAAGAGGCGGGCATCCTCGACAAGCATGATTTTGGCGATGGCCGCGCGCGATATGAAACTGCCGACCGCGATCACCACGATCACTTGATCGATTTGAATTCTGGCGAAGTCATTGAATTCGTAGACGCCGAAATTGAAGCTCTCCAAGAGCGCATCGCGCAAAAACTAGGATATGTGCTCAAGGGACACCGCTTAGAGCTCTACGGCGTTCCCAAAAAGTCTTGATCCAATTCGCTTGCGCTTAAGAGGCAAATCGCCCAAAGCCCGCACAAAACGAAGTGGATTTCAGGATGGAAAACATCCGCGGCGCAATTTTGATGATGCTCGCAATGCTGGGTTTCGCCATTGAAGACGTCTTTATCAAGATCCTCGCAAATAGTATTTCAGTTGCGCAAATACTGCTGACCTTGGGTGCCGGTGGCTGCCTGTTCTTTTGGATGATGGCAAAACGGCAAGGTGCAACAATTATCTCGCGAGATCTTTTGCATCCAGCGATCATCATGCGAAATCTTGGAGAGCTTATCGGCACAATTGGGTTCGTAACCGCTCTTGCGCTCACGCCATTGTCGTCGGCCTCTGCAATCCTTCAAGCCGCGCCTCTGATCGTCACAATGGGCGCGGCCTTGTTTCTGGGCGAAGCGGTTGGTTGGAGACGTTGGACTGCAATTCTCGTTGGCTTCGGAGGTGTTCTCATGATCCTGAGGCCCGGCACGGAGAATTTTGAAGCGGCGTCCTTTTTTGCTGTTCAAGGCACCATTGGATTGGCTGTTAGAGATGTCGCGATCCGGCGGGTGCCAAAACATATTTCCTCAATGCAGCTCTCCACTTACGGCTTTCTCATGCTAATACCGGCCTCTGGTATTTTGTTTGTACTCGGGCAGCCAATGGTTGTACCCACTTCAACCGAGTGGGGCCTTTTGGCGCTATCTCTTGGTATTGGCGTGGTCGCCTACTACCTCCTCGTAGGCGCAACGCGACGGGGTGATGTGAGCTTCGTGACCCCGTTCCGCTATTCCAGGCTGCTCTTCGCAATCGGCTTCGCCTATGCAATTTTTGGTGAGATTCCAGATGTTTGGATGATAATGGGATCGCTCCTTGTTGTTGGATCTGGTCTGTTTATGTTCGCGCGCGAAGCCAAACTGCGAACCACTTCCAATGCCTGAGTGTTAGCGTTATAGGACGGGCAAGTTTACCCTAAGGAGCTTTCTATGAGCACGATTATCGATCTTCACGCCCGCGAAATTCTCGACAGCCGAGGTAATCCAACCGTTGAAGTAGATGTGACCCTAGAAGACGGAACCTTGGGCCGCGCGGCCGTGCCATCTGGAGCCTCAACAGGTGTTCATGAAGCCGTCGAGAAGCGCGATGGCGACAAATCGCGTTACAAAGGCAAAGGTGTTTTGGAGGCTGTCGCAGCCGTAAACGGCGAAATCGCGGAAGCACTCGTCGGCTTTGATGCAACCGAGCAAGAGACCATCGATCGTACCATGATCGAGCTAGATGGGACTGAAAACAAAGGCCGATTGGGCGCTAACGCCATTTTGGGCGTGAGCCTGGCCACGTCAAAAGCAGCCGCGGATTACACGGAGCAACCGCTCTATCGCTATGTGGGCGGCACAAGTGCGCGGGTTCTTCCTGTGCCGATGATGAACATCATCAATGGCGGTGAGCACGCCGATAATCCTATTGATATTCAAGAGTTTATGATCATGCCTGTCTCGGCGGAGAATATTCGCGACGCGGTGCGCATGGGCTCTGAAATCTTCCACACGCTCAAGAAAGAGCTTACCGCAGCAGGGCTTTCCACGGGCATCGGCGATGAAGGCGGCTTCGCGCCCAACATTAGCTCCACAAGAGATGCGCTTGATTTCATTTTGAAATCTGTCGAAGGTGCGGGCTACAAACCACAAGAAGATATCATGCTTGCCTTGGATTGTGCGGCGACCGAGTATTTTAAAGATGGCAAATACGTTTACGCTGGTGAAGGTAAGTCACTGAGTTCAGACGAAAATGTCGATTACTTGGAAGCTTTGGTGAACGATTACCCAATTCTGTCGATTGAAGACGGTATGTCTGAAGACGACTGGGACGGCTGGAAGGCACTGACAGATCGCCTTGGTGACCGCGTTCAGCTTGTGGGCGACGATCTTTTTGTGACAAACCCCGCGCGTTTGGCGATGGGAATCGAGAAAGGCTCTGCCAACTCAATGCTCGTAAAAGTGAACCAAATCGGTACGTTAAGCGAAACACTTAAAGCAGTTGATATGGCCCACCGTGCAGGCTTTACCAATGTCATGAGCCACCGCTCAGGCGAGACCGAAGACGCCACAATCGCAGATCTCGCAGTGGCTACAAATTGCGGCCAGATCAAAACCGGCTCTCTTGCACGCTCAGACCGGTTGGCAAAGTACAACCAATTGATCCGCATCGAAGAGATGCTCGGCGAAGCGGCTGAGTTCGCTGGCACCTCCATCTTGAGAGCCTAAATCGCTATGGATTGGAGCATACACACCACGTATGTTTTGCGTATGCTCCATCTCGTGCAAAACGCGCGCCAATGACCGCGCAAGAGATCATCGAAAAGCTTGAGCTCTCCCCTCATCCCGAGGGGGGCTATTATCGGCAGACCTGGATGCAGTCGGGCCCGGATCGCGCCTTAGCAACCTGCATCTACTTTTTGCTCACAGATCAGCAGCGCAGCCATTGGCACAAAGTCGATGCCGCAGAGCTTTGGCTTTTCCATGCAGGCGATCCTCTCACGCTCTGGATCAGCGAAACAGACGTAGGCCCTGCAGAAGCCATAACGCTCGGCACTAACATTCTAAACGGCGCGCAGGGCCAAGGCCTTGTGCCAAAAGACTGGTGGCAATCGGCCCAAACAACGGGCGCCTATTCCTTGGTGAGTTGTGTGGTCTCGCCTGGCTTTCAGTTCGACGGGTTTGAACTCGCCGCACCCGATTTTGACATTCCCAAAGACTAATTGAACCAGGCCTTTTTAATCGAGCTGCGAAGGATAGCTGACGACACCTCCCCCCACGAGCCCAGCCACCCCTGTGGTGCTGGGGCTTGAGGTCGGCAAACCGCGTGCGACGCGCATGGCCAAATAGGCAAAGGCTTGCGCCTCAAGCATGTCTCCGTTGAGGCCGACCTCTTCAACGGGTGAGATCTTTCCATCAAGTGAGGACAAGAGCGCCTTCATGATCGCTGGATTTTTTCGGCCGCCCCCGGTGACCAAAATCTGTTCGGGCAGTGCAGGGCAAAGTTTGAGACCTTCAGAAACAGTCACTGCAATCGCTTCTACCAAAGTTGCCGCAGCATCCGCCGCGCTCAATGCATCAACCGCTTGGGTGAGGTTCAGAAAATCGCCTCTATCCAAACTCTTTGGCGGCATGCGCGCAAAAAACGGGTCTTTGAGATACGTTTCGATGATCTCCGCGTCTGCTGACCCTTGAGCCGCTGTCTCTCCGTCTTTGTCAAAAGCTTCGCCGAACCAATCCATCATAAGATCGTTCAACGGCGCATTTGCGGGACCTGTGTCAAAGGCCAACAAGGCGCCGTCGTCTTCCGGCCGCTTTTTGCGTGGATCGATCCATGTGAGATTGGCGACGCCTCCCAGGTTGAGAAACGCGATGGGCTCTGACGCGCCGATAGAGCGCGCGCAAGCAAAGTGGAAGAAGGGTGCCAGAGGCGCCCCCTGCCCACCTAAAGCCACGTCAGCTGTGCGGAAATCCCAAACCACGGGCACAGCCAAAGCATCCGCAAGCAATTGACCATCCCCCAATTGATGCGTGCGTTTGTTGGCGGGATCATGCGCCAAGGTCTGGCCATGGAAGCCAATCAACGCGACATTCTCAAAAGGCGCCAAGACTTCTGCATGCGCGGTCTCGATCAGCTCTGCCACAGGCTCTAGATCCGCGCTTGGCCAAGAGCCTAAAGCTCCGCGAAGCAGCTCTTGTTCCTTCCCGGTATAGGGGCGGTAAGCCGTTTCGCCAAAGCTGAAAATCTCTGTCCCGTCCGTCTCAATCACGGCAGCATCAACCCCATCCAGGCTTGTGCCGGACATCGCTCCCAGGACCCGGGTGGATTTGGCGTCCCACATGCTCTTTTCCTCAGTCTTTTGCCTCTCTATAGAGGCCCAATACGAAGAGAGGAAGGCTGATGACCTACCACCCCAAATCGGACTTTATCGCCGTGATGATGGAGCGAGGTTTTTTAGCCGATTGCACCGATTATCAAGGCTTGGATGAAGCTTTGATCGCAGGCATTGTACCGGCCTATATCGGCTATGATGCCACGGCCGCGTCACTGCACGTGGGCCATCTGCTCAACATCATGATGCTGCGTTGGCTTCAGAAAACAGGCCATAAGCCCATCACTTTGATGGGCGGTGGCACAACCAAGGTGGGCGATCCCTCATTTCGCTCTGATGAGCGGCCTCTCCTGGGACCAGAACAGATCGACGCAAACATCGCGGGGATGGGACAAGTTTTCTCGCGCTATCTCACCTACGGCGAAGGCCCAACCGACGCCATCATGCTCAACAACGCCGAATGGCTCGATGGGTTGAACTACCTCGAATTTCTGCGCGACATCGGTCGGCATTTTTCCGTGAACCGGATGCTATCCTTTGAAAGCGTGAAAAGCCGCCTGGATCGTGAGCAGTCATTGAGCTTTCTCGAGTTCAACTACATGATCTTGCAGGCATATGATTTCCTTGAGTTGAACAGGCGCTATGGCTGCCTGTTGCAAATGGGGGGATCGGATCAGTGGGGCAATATCGTCAACGGTATCGACCTGACGCGCCGCGTGATCGACCAGCAAATCTTCGGCCTTACCTCGCCCCTGCTCACCACCTCCGAGGGGCGCAAAATGGGCAAAAGCCAAGGTGGAGCTGTTTGGCTCAACGCAGAGATGCTGAGCCCCTATGATTTCTGGCAGTTCTGGCGCAATACAACCGACGCTGACACGGGCCGGTTTTTAAAGCTCTACACAGATTTGCCTGTGAACGAATGCGAGCGCTTAGGGGCTTTGGAAGGCTCCGAGATCAACGAGGCCAAGATCCTCCTCGCCAATGAAGTTACAACGCTGCTTCACGGCGCAGGGGCTGCACAAGCAGCAGCCACCACAGCGAAGGAAGTCTTCGAAAAGGGTGGCATTGGAGATGATCTGCCTACGCTCACATTGAGCGTAGAAGAGCTGGGGGACGGGCTGTCGATTGTGCAGGCGCTCGTGCGCTCTGGTCTCGCGAACTCTGGCAAAGAAGCCAAACGACTGATCGCGGAAAACGGCGCCAAGCTCAACGATGAAGCGCTCACCAACAGCGGCCTCATGCTGACCGCAGCGGATCTCGCAACGCCTGTGAAGCTCTCTGCCGGTAAAAAGCGCCACGCCTTGGTGCAACTGGGCTAGAGCCGTCCCGCCGCACTTGCCTGCGGCGGGAAAGTTGCCATCGCTTAAGACTTGCGACGCAGGGCCAATCCAGCAAGCGCTCCGCCCAAAAGCAAAAGGCTCGCGGGCAATGGTACAGGCGCAGGTGCGGCAGCACTCGCCAAAACGCTCGCGCTCACAACTGAGCCTGCAAAAACAAACTCTTCGAAGTTAATGGCGTGGAATGTGAAAGCGCCCACATCCGCATTGAAGAAATCAAAGGCAAACCCATCGGTGATCGCACTTACCGATACACTCGCTTGGTTGAAGAGGGAAAACTCCAAACGGTCTGTTCCCGTTCCTCCGTCTGCAACGGCGACCTCCAAAGGCGGCACGGTATCAATGTTCAATTGATCAAGCGACGTGAAGGGCACATCGGCCAACAGAAAGTTGAGCGCGTTGATGTTGAAGTAGTCGTCATCGCCGCCAAAGAGCATGTCCCTTAAGAAAACACCGTCTTCCTGCAGAGTAACCACATCATTGCCAGCCCCTAAGCTGAAGGCGCCCTGAAGGCCAATCACACCGCCGGAATTGCTGATCACTTGGCCTTGGGCATTGGCCGGGTCGGCTAAGATCCCATATTCCTGTGCGATAATGGCACCGGAATTGTCGACCTCAACAATCGCGTTTCCATCGTCGTCAATGTCGACACCGGAGCCAACAAGCGCGATAATGTCGCCGCTGTTGTTGATGTAGCCACTGTCGATGTCGATCCCATCGTCTGCGCCAATGATTTCGCCTTCATTGTAAATCTGCGCATTTTGCTCGATCTGCACAGCATCGTCGTCTTCCGAGGCAATGACCCCGAACAGACCGTTTTCGATATAAGCATCATCGCCCGCTTCAACAGCCTCGTCAAAAGTGAGGATCTCAAAGGCATTGGTCAGATGTAGGCCATCACTCGCTTGAATACCTTTGTCATCTGCGAGGATTGTGCCGTCGTTCAAAACGGTCAGATTGTTAGTGCCTTCATTATCGATGGCATCATCTGCGCTGTCGATCAGCCCATAGTTTTCCACCGTGAGCCCTTCGCCACCAGCAATGGCGTTGTTGGGATCCGCCGCCGGGCGATTGATAATGGTCCCGTCATTCACAACCGTCGCATTTAATCCGTCCACATCGATGGTGTTTTCATCAGAGATCGACTGAGACACGAGTGCACCGGAATCGACGATCACCGTGATCGCGTCGCTGCCGTCTTTAAAACCATCAGTATCAACGCCGGTACAGGTTGATGTTTCACCTGCACCAAGGCTGTCCGGCGCACAATCCGCAGCGGCAACCTGTGCAGATATTGTGAAAACGCCAACGGCCAAAGCCGTGGATGTCAGTAAAAATTTCATACAAAGCCCCTCAATTTAACCCAACGACGGTATAGCCGGTAGCGTAACAGCTTGATTGCAATTGGCGAGTATGTCGCCGCTCTGATGATAAAAATTCGCCGCTTGGGTCAATCGCTATGATAGCCGAAGTTGCCGACGCGCCGTTTCAGAAAATTCTTATAAAATGCGCTCAAACAAACTGGCTGTGCTTCAGGGTTCGACAAGCGAATCACCATACCATAAAGGGTGGTAGGGAGAGGGCTGTAATCACGCGGTTTTTTTTAATTCAGCATCCAGTTGCCCTCTGGCCAAAAGGCATGAAAAGCAAAGGCAAAAAGGATGTCATGGGCCACGGGATTGCCCGCCTCATCGAACACGCGCACGGTTCCCACTTCTTTGCCCGCATTGATATCGCCGGTATCAAGTGCAGAGGCCTGCCCCAGATTCCAGGTAATCATCAGACCGCTTTCGCGAAGCTCAACTTCTTTGGCCAAACGGTTGAGCGGCCAAGCACTGTCCCCTACGCGGAGCACGCGCTCAAGAGGCAAAATTCCATGAGGTGGCAGCTCGCCCGAGTAAAGAAACGGGCGCTTTGAGCTGTCGTAATTTACATAAGGGTTCGAATAAGAGGCTCCGGGAAAGGGTGCGTCGAGCACCAAACCATCTGGATGCCCAACGAGAAACTCTTTCCAGCTTTCCATCACAGTTGGGATCTGAGTGAGCTCCGTGCCCGCGTAATGCCCGATGATGCCGGTGCCAATCGCTTGTTGCCACCAGCTCTCGGTTTGACGATCGTACATGACCATATCCGAGTTGCGCAATTTACCAGAGACCCCAAAATCCAGAACTGCGTCCCCAACTCGCCGATCAAACGCCATGCCCGAATTGCACAAAGGACAATAAGTGACAGACACCGGGCGGTCACCAACCACGTCATTCACGATCTCATGGCGCATAAAGTAGCGAATGGGATAGGCCCGAGCCCGCTCGCCTGGAAGGGCAAGCGTCAACACCGGCTCTCGGTCTCCAAGCCGGGTCTCGTCAGAGGCGCTAATAAAACGCGGATCATCGACGGCCGGAATGCCGTCTTTGGGTGGCCCCCCATCGCGGATCTCCGAAAAGCTCTCGATAATGCGCTGATCAAAGTTGGTTTGAGGCCATTGCCAAGACCAAAACCGTGGCGGCTCTTCGGCCATTGCGACCGTTCCAAACCATGTAAGCAGGCCTATTGCCAAAACTCTGATCACCATTGCGCTTCCTTTGCAAACCTTAAGCTTGCAAAGACTGGCATGGATTGCCCACAAAATTAAGCCCTCGCGCAGATGTCACACGAGGACGTGAGTGCCTTTGATCTGGTTTAAGGGCTTACCGTGACCTTCGTCATGCGGTCTGGTGCTCCAATCATAGCCCCATTTGGCCCCTCTCCCCGTTTGATCGCATCAAGCACATCGAGCCCTTCGATCACCTCACCAACGATGGTGTATTGGCCGTCCAAATGCGGAGCGGGCGCAAACATCAAAAAGAACTGGCTGTTGGCCGAATTTGGATTTGCAGACCGCGCCATGCCCATGACGCCTCGCTCAAAGCTCGCTTTGTTTGTAAATTCTGCATCGAGATCAGGCAAATTAGACCCACCGGTCCCCACCAGCCCCGGTGTTCCGTCGGGTTTGCCGTGCTGCACGTCACCGGTTTGCGCCATAAAGCCTTCGATCACACGGTGGAACGCAACTCCGTCGTACGCACCGCGCTTGGCCAGTTCGGTGATCTGTGCCACGTGATTGGGCGCAAGATCTGGGCGCATCGCAACGCGAATTATGCCATTGGCCTGGCCCGCAACTTCAAGCGTTAGGACCGGAGCATCCGTCGGTGCAGCCTCAGTATTCGTCAAGCTCGACTGCTCTTGCTGTGCAACGGAGGTCTCAGACGTCGCAACGGCGTCGGGTGCCGAGCGCTCAACGAGGAACACATAGCCCAAGGCCACTGCCACCAAAACGGCGGCAGCGGCCAAAATGCTGCGTGAGGGATTAGACATCCGCAGCCACTTTAACAAACATCATGCGATCTGGATTTGCAGGCGGCTCACCGCGCGTGATCGCATCGACATGCTCCATACCCGAAAGCACGCGGCCGTAGACTGTATATTGGCCATTCAAAAAAAGGTTGTCGTTGAAGTTGATGAAAAATTGCGAATTGGCGGAGTCTGGATTGGAAGACCGCGCAGCACCAATTGTGCCGCGATCGTGCGGCAGTTTGGAAAACTCCGCAGGCACGTCTGGCATATCAGAGCCGCCGGTTCCGGCGCGACGCAGGTCAAAGCCAGATTCCATGTTTCCGTTTGCCACGTCGCCCGTTTGCGCCATGAAGCCATCGATCACACGGTGAAAGCACACATTGTCATACTGACCCGCGCGCACCAAAGTTTTCATACGCTCCACATGCTTGGGCGCCACATCTGGCAAAAGCTCAATGGTCACTGTGCCGTCTTTGAGTTGCATCAAAATGGTGTTTTCGGGGTCTTTGATCTCAGCCATGGGGCAGTATCCTTGCGATTGATTTGCCCCGTTAGTTAGGCCGCTCAGCCACGAAAGCCAAGCGGTAGCATTGGGGTAGCTGTTGACCTGGGCACCGGGATGCGCGACGTGAGCCTCATCACGCCCAAAAAGAGACACTAAGCGGAGATCTGACATGGCCTGGAAAACGCTTGATGATATGGACCTAAACGGCAAATGCGTGCTGACGCGCGTCGATATCAACGTGCCCATGGAAGATGGCCAAGTCACGGATGCCACGCGCATTGAACGGATTGTGCCCACAGTTCACGACATCTTAAGCAAAGGCGGCTTGCCAATTCTGCTCGCGCATTTTGGCCGGCCAAAAGGCAAACCCGTGCCGGAAATGTCTTTGCGCCAGGTTGTGCCAGCGCTTGAAGCCGCTTTGGGCAAACCCGTGACCTTCGTTGAGCAACCTTCCCCTGAGTTTCTCGCACAACAAGCGGCAGGCAGCGTCGTTTTGGTAGAAAACACGCGCTTCACGCCCATGGAAGAAGCAAATGACCCCAAAATGGCGCAGTTTTTGGCCTCCTTGGGTGATGTCTTTTGCAACGACGCATTCTCAGCGGCGCACCGCGCTCATGCCTCAACCGAGGGCGTGGCAAAACTTCTGCCATCCTGTGCGGGTCGCCTTATGCAAGCCGAGCTTTCGGCCCTAGAGGCCGCTCTGGGCAAACCTAAACGGCCGGTCGTTGCGGTTGTCGGCGGCGCAAAGGTCTCCACCAAACTCGATCTTTTGGGCAACCTCGTGGCCAAGGTCGACACGCTGGTGATTGGCGGTGGCATGGCCAACACCTTCCTGGCAGCGCAAGGGATTGATGTAGGCAAAAGCCTTTGTGAACACGATCTGACTGATACGGCGCGCGAGATCATGGCCAAAGCGAAAAGCGCGGGCTGCGAGATTTTGCTCCCCACAGATGTTGTTGTAGCTTGGGAATTTGCCGCTCATGCGCGCCATGAAACGGTAAGCGCAGAAAACTGCCCCGAGGACGCGATGATCTTAGATGCAGGGCCAACAGCCGTTGCCCATATCGGAGAAGCTCTGAAATCCGCAAAGACACTGATTTGGAATGGTCCGCTTGGCGCTTTTGAAATGGCGCCTTTCGATGCCGCGACAATGACGGCAGCCGGCGAAGCCGCGCGCCTTACACGTGAGGCTGGCCTGATTTCAGTTGCTGGTGGCGGAGATACTGTGGCCGCGCTCAACCAAGCAGATGCGGCCAAAGATTTCACCTATATTTCAACCGCTGGAGGAGCTTTCTTGGAATGGATGGAAGGCAAAACGCTGCCTGGCGTCGCGGCTCTTGAACAAAGCTGATCCGCGAAGATCACGAGGGTAATCATGTAAAATCAGAAGGTTTGTTGCCAGATTACTGCGTTTCGCTACACCATTCTGGCCCCGTTAGCGGAACCATTGTTGAAAGAAAACGAGTCCCGCTCTAGGAGCAATGCAGGAAATCTTTGCACCTGGAGCCTTTTCATGCCCAACGCCACTCAAGCTCAAAAAATTCGTGACGCCAAAGGATTCATCGCAGCTTTGGACCAAAGCGGAGGGTCGACCCCGAAAGCTCTACGACTCTATGGCGTTGAAGAAACGGCTTATGGCAATGAGACCGAAATGTATGACCGCATACATGAGATGCGCTCACGCATCGTTCAATCGCCCGCATTCACCGGCGAGAAGGTTATTGGCGCAATTCTCTTTGAAAAAACCATGGACCGTGAGATTTCGGGCAAACCTTCTTCTCAGTTTCTCTGGGAAGACCGCGGCGTGGTTCCGTTTTTGAAAGTGGACAAAGGTCTCGAAGACAGCGCAAACGACGTGAAACTCATGAAGCCCATGCCAGGCTTAGACGCGCTTTTGGAGCGCGCGGCGGGCCTTGGTGTTTTCGGCACGAAAATGCGCTCTGTTGTGGATGGGGCAAACGCGGCGGGCGTAAAAGCCATTGTCGCCCAGCAATTTGAAGTTGGTCAACAAATCTTGGGCCATGGCCTTGTGCCGATCCTTGAGCCCGAGGTGACGATCTCAATTGACGACAAGGCAGAGACGGAAGAATTGCTTCGCGACGCGATCATGACTCAGCTTGACGCGTTGAGCTCAGATCAAGATGTGATGCTCAAACTGACGCTTCCAGAAGAAGCTAATCATTATAAGCCACTTGTGGACCATCCGCGCGTCATGGGCGTTGTAGCGCTTTCTGGTGGCTACAGCCGCGCAGAAGCAAATGCGCGCTTAGCCCAAAATACCGGAGTGGTGGCGAGCTTCAGCCGCGCCTTGACCGAAGGTCTTTCCGCCGGCCAAAGCGATGCGGAGTTTGACGCGTCCCTCGGTGAGACCATCACGAGCATCTACGAGGCATCAGTCGCGGGCTAAGCCAAAGCGCAAAGTCGCATGAGGTGCAAAGGCTAAATAAGCCAAAAATAAGGGATTCACAGCCCGTTAATCCTGTGTCATAATAAACTCAAGGTGCTCATACGTAGCACCATTTGAGGCAGTTATGACGCAGAACCGAGCGCTCTCTATTTTGGGATACTCTTTGGCCGTATTTGGCCTCGGCCTCTATTTTGCTTTTGCGGCGGTACAAGGCGACTATGGCCTTTTTAGACGCGCTGAAGTGAGTGCTGATAAACGTGCACTGGAGATCCAACGGACGCAGCTCGCAGAGGATGTTGCGCGCCTGGAAAACCTCACTAAACGCCTGTCGGATGGCTATCTCGATCTTGATTTGCTTGATCAACAGGCACGGGATGTTTTGGGCTATATTCGCGCCGACGAACTTGTGATCCAGTGAGCCCGAACTTTTCTTATTGAAGCGGCCCTCTCCCTACCACCCTTTATGGTAATGTGAGTCGGATAATAACGTTCAAAGACCCCAGCCAAGAATGCGCTCGATTTTCTGCAAATTGACTCTTTCGGCAAAGCTATGACCGCCAAAGAGCCCGTCAATTGAACAAGATAGTCTGCCAAGTCACAAATTCTCTCCCTGCGTCAATCGAGGTCTCGCGTTTTCGAACCGGGCCTGATACAGATAGTTTAACGCTAAACTATTTTTGCGACCTTGTTTGGAGAATTCAATGCCCCCACGCAAATCCGCCAAGCCGAATGTATCTGCTGACGAACTGAAGGCTTATTACAAAGACATGCTTATGATCCGGCGCTTTGAGGAAAAAGCCGGCCAGCTCTACGGCATGGGACTGATCGGCGGTTTTTGCCACCTCTATATTGGTCAAGAAGCCGTTGTGGTTGGCCTCGAGGCCGCAGCCAGCGAAGGCGACAAGCGGGTTACCTCTTACCGGGACCACGGTCATATGTTGGCTTGTGGCATGGATGCGAGCGGCGTTATGGCCGAACTGACAGGCAGAGAAGGGGGCTATTCGCGCGGCAAAGGCGGCTCGATGCATATGTTCTCAAAGGAAAAGCACTTTTATGGCGGTCACGGCATTGTTGGCGCTCAAGTACCTATTGGTGCAGGCCTTGCCTTTTCAGACAAATATCGTGGCAATGATCGCGTAACCTTCGCTTATTTTGGGGATGGTGCCGCCAACCAAGGCCAGGTCTATGAGACATACAACATTGCGGAGCTTTGGGATTTGCCAGTGGTTTTTGTTATTGAGAACAACCAATATGCAATGGGAACAAGCGTGCAACGCTCCACCAAATCACCTTCCTTATGGGAGCGCGGCGCAGCCTATGGAATCCCGGGCGAAGAAGTCGATGGTATGGACGTTTTGGCCGTGAAAGCCGCAGGCGAAAAAGCCGTGGCGCACTGCCGCTCCGGCAAAGGCCCCTACATCTTGGAAGTTAAGACCTACCGTTACCGGGGCCACTCAATGTCGGATCCGGCCAAGTATCGCACTCGAGAAGAAGTGCAAAAAATGCGCGATGAGCGTGACCCCATTGAAAACGTGCGCCAGCTGCTTTTGACCGGCAAGCACGCCACTGAAGACGAGCTCAAAGAGATCGACAAAGAGATCAAAGCCGTTGTCAGCGAAGCGGCTGAGTTTGCCAAAGAGAGCCCTGAGCCCAACACGGCTGAGCTCTACACAGACATTTACGCTTAAGCGCACGAGGGATTAGAACAAATGCCAACTGAAATTCTTATGCCCGCGCTGTCTCCCACGATGGAAGAAGGCACTCTCGCAAAATGGCTTGTGAAGGAAGGCGACACTGTCTCCTCAGGCGATATTCTCGCAGAGATCGAAACCGACAAAGCCACTATGGAATTTGAAGCCGTAGATGAAGGCGTCATGGGCAAAATCTTGGTTCCAGAGGGTACTGAAGGTGTCAAAGTGAACACCGCAATTGGTGTTCTTTTAGAAGAGGGTGAAAGCGCAGAGGATATCAGCGCAACACCCGCTCCTTCACAGGAAGCGCTCCAAAGCGCTGACGCGGTTGCCGAGGCGGCTCCCGCAGGGAGCTCCGAGGCAAGCGCGCCCCCCGCCATGCCGAAACCTGATCTCAGCCCGGATTATCCCGCTGAAACGGCCATGAAATCCCAAACCGTTCGCGAAGCCTTGCGCGACGCAATGGCCGAAGAAATGCGCGACAACGAAAACGTCTTTTTGATGGGCGAAGAAGTTGCGGAGTACCAAGGTGCCTACAAGGTCAGCCAAGGCCTTCTGGATGAGTTTGGTTCCAAACGCATCATCGACACCCCGATCACCGAACACGGGTTCACCGGCATCGCGGTTGGGGCCGCGATGGCGGGTTTAAATCCAATTGTCGAGTTCATGACGTTTAACTTCGCAATGCAAGCGATTGACCACATTATTAATTCCGCTGCAAAGACCCTCTATATGTCTGGCGGCCAAATGGGTGCGCCTATGGTCTTCCGTGGTCCAAATGGTGCTGCTGCGCGCGTTGGCGCTCAACACAGCCAAGACTACGCCGCCTGGTACATGCAGATCCCTGGCCTCAAAGTGGCCATGCCCTACTCGGCGGCTGATGCCAAAGGCTTGCTGAAATCAGCGATCCGCGATCCAAACCCGGTCATTTTCTTAGAAAACGAAATTCTCTATGGCCGCAGCTTTGACGTACCCGATATGGACGACTTCACAGTTCCCTTCGGAAAAGCCCGGATCTGGCGCGAAGGCGGCGACGTCACAATCGTGAGCTTTGGCATTGGGATGCAATACGCGCTCGAAGCCGCGGACAAGCTCGAAGAAGAAGGTATTTCTGCGGAAGTCATTGACCTGCGCACCCTACGCCCTTGGGACAAAGCCACAGTGCTTGCCTCAGTGCAAAAGACCAACCGCTGTGTAACCGTTGAAGAAGGCTGGCCGCAGGGCAGCGTTGGCAGCTACATCGGGGCAACGATCATGCAAGAAGCCTTCGATTACCTCGATGCACCCGTGGTAAATTGCACCGGCAAAGACGTGCCTATGCCCTATGCGGCAAACCTCGAGAAGCTGGCTCTTGTGACCACCGATGAAGTGATCGCAGCCGTCAAATCTGTCACCTACCGGTAAGGGAGCACCAAAATGCCAATCGAAATTTTAATGCCCGCGCTCTCGCCAACGATGGAAGACGGCACCCTTGCAAAATGGCTTGTCAAAGAAGGCGACACAGTTGCTTCCGGGGATCTTCTGGCAGAGATCGAAACTGATAAAGCCACCATGGAGTTTGAGGCTGTTGATGAAGGCACCATCGGCAAGATCATTGTAGGCGAAGGCTCTGAAGGCGTTAAGGTGAACAGCGTTATCGCTGTTCTCCTGGCAGATGGTGAAAGCGCCGACGATATTGGCGCAGCCGATACCCCTGCTCCACAAGCAGATCCCGCTCCAGCTCCGGTTGCGGACGCACCTTCCAGAGATACTCCAAGCCCCGCTGCCCCGGCAGGTCCCGTGGCTTCAAGCGGTGTGCGCGTGTTTGCTTCACCGCTGGCACGCAGGATCGCAGCAGATAAAGGCTTGGACCTGACCAAAATTAAAGGCACCGGTCCGCACGGTCGTATCGTAAAGCTCGACGTTGAGAACGCGACAGCAGCACCCATATCCAACGAAAGCACTCCTGTGGCTGCGAGCAGCTCACAAACTGCACCACTCGCGCAAGGGCCAGATGCTGAAGCTGTTATGAAAATGTATGAAGGGCGCGACTACGAAGAGGTTTCGCTTAATGGCATGCGTAAGACGATTGCAACACGCCTCACCGAAGCAAAACAGTCGATCCCGCATTTCTACCTTCGCCGCGACGTGCAGCTCGACGCGCTTCTAAAGTTCCGAAGTGAACTCAACAAACAACTTGCGGCGCGTGACATCAAATTGAGCGTAAATGACTTCATCATCAAAGCTTCCGCGCTTGCGCTCCAAGCCGTTCCGGAGGCCAATGCCGTATGGGCAGGCGACCGTATCTTGAAGCTTGCACCCTCAGATGTCGCTGTGGCTGTAGCCATTGACGGTGGGCTCTTCACACCTGTCTTGAAAGACGCGCATCTCAAATCGCTCTCGGCACTTTCTGCTGAGATGAAGGATTTGGCTGGCCGCGCACGCGATCGCAAACTGGCGCCTCACGAGTACCAAGGCGGCTCTTTTGCGATCTCAAATTTGGGAATGTTTGGCATCGATAATTTTGACGCCGTGATAAACCCACCGCATGGCAGCATCCTGGCCGTTGGCGCTGGCAAAAAGCGCCCCATCGTCGATGCGGATGGCGCGCTTGGCGTGGCAACGGTGATGTCCATGACATTGTCGGTGGATCACAGGGTCATCGATGGCGCCTTGGGCGCGCAGTTCTTGCAAGCCGTCGTCGACAATCTGGAGAACCCAGTCGCGATGTTGGCGTAACGCCCCTACACTGGCTTTTGGGGGGTAAAGCCTCCCAAAAGCTGATCCATAGTGAGAGACGGCTGATCACAGCCCGCTTCCCCTACAATCTTTGCCGGAACCCCGGCAACGGTTTTGCAGGGTGGAATTTCGTGCAATACAACGGAGCCAGCAGCGATGCGGCTGCAATCGCCGACGTGAATGTTGCCAAGCACCTTGGCACCAGCACCGATCAGAACACCGTTGCCAATTTTAGGATGACGGTCATCGTCTTCTTTGCCAGTCCCGCCAAGCGTTACGGAGTGCAACATTGAGACGTTGTCTCCCACCACGGCTGTCTCGCCGATTACAATCGAATGCGCGTGATCCATCATAATACCCCGGCCAATGCGAGCCGCTGGATGAATATCAACGCCAAATTTTTCGGAAACACGCATCTGGAAGAAGTACGCAAGATCTTTGCGGTCTTGCGTCCATAGCCAATGGCCGATCCGATAAGCCTGGAGCGCCTGAAATCCTTTGAAATAGAGCAAAGGCTGCATCATTTTGTGGCAGGCTGGATCCCGCTCGTAGATCGCAGCCAGGTCGGCGCGCGCCGCTTGCGAAAGGCTTGGATCAGATGAGATGGCTTCGTCAACGACTTCAAACAAAAGTTGTTCTGACATTTCGCCGGACGCCATTTTCAACGCAATGCGATACGCCAGGGCCCGATCAAAGCTAGAATGGTGCAAAATGCTCGAGTGGATCATGCCACCAAGCATTGGCTCTGCGCTGATAGAACTGCGGGCCTCATTGCAGATCTTTTCCCAAACCGGGTCGAGCTCTCGTAGGTTCGTTTCGCGATTTGCCATGCTAAATCCTCCTCGCTTCTCTGAGGTGGGAGCGAACAGCGCAAAAGTCAAACGGTTTTGTACGCCCAAGCTCCAGGTCCATAGATATCAGAAACCTGTGCAACACGAAAATCGAAAGCGCCCGTCACGCCGTCTGCAGCTTGCATAGAGGCGTCATATAAAAAGCTCGACTCTGTGAGATCTACCTTTCGCACTAAAGTGCCACCAAAGCTCAATTCAAGCGTATAACGCTCGGATTGCTCTCCCAAAGGCGTTTCAATCTCATCCCAAAACTCCCCAACAACCCGGCTACGACGGATCCAGGTTAGTCGTTCTCCTTGCGACGTGTTTTCAACCCTCAAGTGACAAGGAGCATAAGGCCGTAATGCCCGGCCACTCACCACAACATCCCGATCTCGGAAGCTTGCGCTAGAAATTGTCTCAGATGCTGGCCCCCAAGCGAACTGCCTCGACAGCCTAAGATGCGCGATGGAGATCTCCAGCTGAGACAGCCTGTCATCTAGGAAGATGAACTCAGTTCCTGCGGGCCATACCTGCGCCATTTCGGGCTCTGAGCCACCTTGACCGCGCAGCAGTCCACTCAAGCGGTATGTCTGAGGGGCTATGAGCTCGGCAGATTGAAACTGAACAATCTCCCAGGCAGAGGCAGTCCCGTCGCCAAGCGCCGCAAGATTGCCCCCTGCAAGGAACGTGGCATCCTCTAAACTCTGCAAATTGCCGTGCTTTAGGCGCACATCTACCGACCCCGCCTGGAGCCGACCGCTGCAGTGCTGAACAAGTGGCGAAACCAACGTTCCAGTCACGGAGCGTGCCTGAGCAACTGTTTCGAGTTGCAAGTTACTCCCATTTGCTGAGGCATAGATCGCACCCTGACCGGGCCATGGGTCGGATGTAAGCGCGACATGCATTTGCGGCGCTGTTGCCAAGCCGTCGAGGGAAGGCAGGTCGAGAAAATGGGCTGTCATCGGAACGCTCACAGCAAAATTTGCGACATGCGCAGCCACTTCAATTTCTCTGGAAGGTTTTAAGCTCTCGGGATCTTGGCGCGTCGCACGCACGCGGCGCATGCCGAAGTCTTCCACCGCATCAATTCTGAAAACGTCCGCTTCATCGTCAAACCGAATGAGGTCGCCTGCGCCTATTTGCAAAGATGAGGGAGGCAGCGTTGCCTGAACACTGTCTTGCGCCACACGGGCTTCAGAGAGCCAACGCTCGGCGATGGCCTGCGCTTCTCCGCCTGTCAAAGACAGGTTCACCTCATTGCGGCTCACAACTTGAACAGTCTCATCAGGCCAGATGGCCTCGGAGCTGCGTACGGTATAATCCCCATCAGCCTCCACAAAATCGAGCTTGATCCGACCAACAACTTCCGCCTCATTGTCACGAAGCCGAGCAAGCGAGATTTCATTGTTCTCTAGCACCGATTCGCCGCTGTCGATCACAGCGTCGCAGAGCCCATTGCGCGACTTGAAGGTTAAGATGCCGTCTTTCTCAATTGCGTCTACGGCATAGGCCGTGAGCAACGGTTGCAACGCCTCGCGCGGTGTAGACGCATCAGGCACATGAAAGCCCCGCACAAAACCATAAGCCTTCGACGTGTCTGGCGCGCCCAACCCGGCTGAGATCACAATCTCTTTTATGACAGAGCCAAGGTCCCGCCCTGAACTGCGCCCATTCAGCCAATGCCCCCGCGCGTAGTTTTCACCGTCGCTCCAGGTATCAATCGCATTTGGAAAGAATGGAAACGGGCGCGCATCCCAAGCCCAGACATGGGCGCGCGTCATATCGATCATGGAGCCGCCGTAAAGCTCAGACACTGGATTATTCGCGGGGTCCCGCCAGTAGGAAGACACCGCTTTCAGGTACTGCGCCTGCATCAACTCATCGCGTCGACCATTTGAGAAAAACGGCAAGCTCGACTCGGAAGACTTGGGATCAATGAACTTGTTGGGTTGATTGGTCCCCTTGTCCACCGCCGGACAACCCAACTCAGTAAACCAAATCGGCTTAGAGCGCGGCACCCAACCAGTTGGTGTCGCCGAGCGCTGACCATTAACGCGGTCAAAATGCTCTTCTTCCCAAAACGAGCGCATGTCTTTGTAGCGGTAAATCCAAGGCTCATTGTGCGCACCGTCTGTAATTGGGGTGCGGATCTGTGCGGCACGTGCCTCTTCCGAGTGGTAGAACCAATCGAACCCCTCGCCGCCTTCAATGTTGGATTTGAGATAGTCGAGATTATAGATTGACTTGGCGCCCGCATCGAGGTGCGCAGTGCCCTCGCGCCAATCTGAGAGCGGCATATAGTTATCGATCCCAATGAAGTCGATGTTGGGATCAGACCAAAGGGGATCGAGATGAAAATACCGATCTCCACTACCATCTTGGGGCTGATGCCCAAAATACTCCGACCAATCAGCCGCATAGCCAATTTTGGTATCAGGGCCAAGAATGGCGCGCACGTCGGCAGCCAGTTGTTTAAAGGCTGCGACGGCTGGAAATCCAAGGTCATCGCGCAAAGCGGTCAGCCCACGCATCTCTGAGCCAATACAAAAAGCGTCGACCCCTCCGGCTGCAGCACATAGATGCGCATAGTGCAGAATGAAGCGACGGTAGCCTTGATCTGGCCCGCCGACATAGCTCACCTGATCTTGCGCAACGACAAAATCGTCAGCCGCGGCAATCCCAAAAAAGGCTTCAACTTCCGCCCTGGTTTGTGCTGTTTTGTCAGGCGAACCAGCTTGACCAGGAGCAAGGGCCGTGGTGATGCGCCCGCGCCATGGGAGAACGGGTTGCTCTTCGCTGCCGTAAGGATCTGGCAGCGTGTTGCCTGCAAGCTGCTCCATCAGCAAAAAGGGATAGAAAACAACTTTTTGCGACAAGCTATTTAAGTGGCGGATAGCGCCAAATATTGTGTGATCCGAGGGCGTTCCCCCATAAACGGGCCGCTCTTCCAACACCGGAACAACACCCGCTTGAGCACGGGTGATCCCAGCGACAGACCAATCTACTCCATCCACGTCCAGGGTCGGGTTTTCGACCTTAGGCTGCACATCACAAGACCCACAACGCAGATCATTGCCAAACCAAGAGACAATGAGGCTCACAGAGCCGCAGTTGGGCAACTCGCCTGCCATGCCGTTCAGCGACGTGACAAAGTCCGTGGCACCTGACGGCGTATTCACGTTCACCGCATTGATCGAACCATCGTGCCGTGTCACGTAGACAGGTTCAGTTGCATAGGCGAACTCGCCTGTCCCCGGCATCAAAGCCACTGCTTCAATGGACGTTGCGACGTCAAGATCAAGAGCATCTTCTGGAGCTGGACGAAATACCTCAAAGCTCAGCTGTGGTACCCGGTTGCCATATGTTGATATGCTGAAATCTTCGAGCACGACGTAGGCCAATCCACCATAGCACGGAACGGTGCCTTCGCCTTCGATGGCCTCGATTATAGGATCTGGCGCTTGATCTTCTTGGCCGTAGTGGATGCTCAAGCTGAGGCTTTCCCGCGCAATCTCGACACCGTCGGCCCACACGCGCCCCACATGCGAAATCTCGCCCTCGCATAGAGCCACTGCCAAGCTCACGGAATAGCTATAGCTTGTTGTTTTGACTTCCGGCCCCCCGCCTTTGCCGCCTGCTGAGCTTTCCTCTTTGGTCTCTGTAAAGCGCGACGCCCAAATGACCTGCCCCGCAACCCGCATGCGCCCAAAAACCTGACCAATCGGTGCGCCTTCTGAAGCGCCTGTAAGTCTCAAGCGATCAACACGGCCCACTTCGACAGCCTGTGATCCTGAGCCCAAGATCTTTTGGTCAATCGAGCGCCCTATCGTGGCCCCCGCAAGCTGCCCAAGAGCTGCAGCTGAGACCCCCAAAACAGACCCGCCGATCGCACCACCAATTGCACCGCCAACGGCAGATAATACCAAAGTCGCCATGACTTATCCTTTATTTTGGAAAGGCAAACTGCGCCGCGATCCGGCGCCGCCAACTCTGTGTAAGCGCACTCTCAACAACGCCGCGCCGCGAAAGGCTGTGTATAAAACTCGGGCGATCCCCCTGCCCAGCAAAGACACCCAAGTGCTTACAGGCAGAGCCCGAGTGCATTTGAAAGACAAGTACGGAGCCTGGATGCAGCGCGCTTAAATCCAAAGGCTCAAAAAACTCAAAACCAGCTTTCATGAGCGGATCGTCCAAGCGTTCTTCTTGCCAATAAGGGGAATAGGCCGGAACTCTTGTGGGCTCAACTCCATACAGAGCACGCCAAACGCCGCGCACAAGCCCCAGGCAATCGCATCCAGCCCCTAAAGCACTGGCTTGGTGCACGTAAGGCGTACCAAGCCATCGCCGAGCTTCAGCAACCGCACGCTCAGGCGTGCTGAAAGACTGCGTCATCTTCGGCTGCCGCCGTTGGTCTCATTGGACAGGCTTGGGTGCGTCAACAGCCAGTCTGATCCCGGGATATCGGGAAAGCCCCGAAAATTCGGAACATTTTGAAACTTGGCCGCGCATGTTGAAAAGGCTTTGTCGCAGCCTGCATGCACAAACACATCATCTCCATCTTTAAAATTGGCCTTTAGGCGTTCCCATAGAGCTAATTCTCTCGCCTCACCCACGATACGATCCCATTTAACAACGCCAATCATGTGCTGAGCCGACCCCGACAGAAATTGAACGCGACCGCGCTCAAACCAGCGCTCAGGGTAATTGCTCTGAGGGGTAATCCGAAAGCTGTAACCGGGTTCGATAACTTCAATTTTCGCCGTCATCCCGAACGACGGATCAGACGTATCAACGCCGCATTTCGCATCCCCTAAGATCGCGCTGCAGGTTGGAGAAAAGAATTTTCCTGTGGGCGTATTCAGTCGATCGGCCAGCCCTCTAAGTTCCGCGCGGTAGTGGCCAGCCTGGCGTTCAATCTGGCCAATGTTCCCTCGAAAGAGCACTTTGCGTTGTTCCACATCCTGCCAGTTCACACTCCAGGCCAAAACCTCTGCGCCATCATAGAGGCCTGAATTGAGATCTTCTTCGCTTAAGGAGATATCGCTCAGCGCACCAAGCGCTTCGGAATTGTCCACTGAAAGGCCCGTGGATTGTTGCAACGCAACCGCCGTTAGGCCTGTGTCTGCACGAAACACAATCCCGTCGAAAGTCAGATCCAGATCGTGATCCGTAAACCCAAAGGTTACACCATCTTTGCGTGTCACCACCCAAGCCCTGCAAAAGCTGGTGAGCCCGTTAACCACATGGGAAATATAGCCAGCTTCATCCATCACACGCGCACCTCAACCACCGGCACATTAGGAATATTCCCGGCTCGAAAAGACGCTGCAGATGTTTGAATAAGGTCCGTGTCAAAGCGCACTGGTACGTCAAATTCATAGCCAGCTGTAACAGCAACGCCGACCTCGGGAGGGTTGGAAAAGGTGATCACACCCGTTTCGACCTCGACCTCAAAATCTACACCAAGTTTTTGCGGCTCGCGGTCTAGGGCCACGATCACGGTGCCCTTCACGGGTTTGCAAATGGGGCGGGCATAGATGTTGTCGCCTGACCGGTAATTCTTGACCAATTGAAACGCGAGCTGCGCGCCATCCCCAAACGCCAAAGCCTGATCGTTCTCGTTCACCTCAAAACTCACGCCGCAAGACTTGAAATCAGACCAGTCTTTCCAGCGAAACCCGTATAGCTTGCCTTGGCGTGCTTCAAAGAAATCAATCAGAGCCTCAATATCTTCCATCGCGCGCAGGCCAACGCCCGCATCATAGCGGCGCTTTGGGTGCGCCCATGGCGTGTTGCGCTCCTCAAAACCATTGGCCAGCGTCACAACTTCGGTGCGCCGCTCAGGCCCACCTACCGACCCAAAGCTCAGCTTGGTCGGAAATCTTACTTCATGAAAGGACATTGCCACTTCCTCTTTGGATCATGCGTTGCGATTGCCGCTGGCCAAGGCCCGAGACAGGCTAGCGCTTAGTTGGGATTGGGATTGCCGGAAGCTCTCAGCGTTGGGAGTTGTGATATTCATGACAACCGACACCGGTTGCTGATGTCCGCTCGCGCGCACACCAAGCCGGCCATCCGCCCCGCGTGACAGCGGCATAATCGCCTCTGGCCCCGCCTCGCCCATGAGGCCAACACCGCCTCGCATCGGAAAAGTCGTGGGTGCTGAGACAACGCCACCCTTGGCAAAAGGCATCACACGCCCTTGAGAGAACGAGCCACCATTCGCGAAGGGTAAAATGGCCGAAATAGCTGAGGTTAAGCCCTGTGCCAGCGCCCCTCCAACCTGATCTGCAACAGGGTCAATGGCGGATTTATAGGCTGCGTTGATCGCGCTTTGGGCCACGATGTCGAGCGCGTCCGATAGCTTCAATCCTTCAAACGCCAAACCATCGAAGGCCTTGCGCAAACCGCCTGACAATCCACCTGCCAAGACTTTGCTGTCAGATGAGGCGGCCGAAAGCCCTGCCCGCAGCGTCTCGATATCTTGCGAGAAAATGGAGGCCACATTGCCGGTATCAATCAGCTTGTTTTCTAAGGCACTCAGATCGTCTTCAAAATCGTCAAAATCAGTCACGTCTCGTCCTTTTCATCGGGAAATTGAGCCTCTAGGCGGTCTAGTCCCTGCTTCGAGAGAACAGCCGCGCCGTTCTCGTGGCCAAGGATGAGGCCAAATTCAGCAGGGCTCAGGCTCCAGAACACTTCTGGGCTCAACCGGTGAACACGCAGCCCAAGGATGCTCATGGATTTCCAATCCATCCCTAAACCTCACCGTCGCCAGGCAGGCTGAAGGCCGCCACAAGCAAAGCGACCGCCTTTTGCGTTGCGGCCATTGGGCCTCCTGGAATTTTGGCGCTCAAGAGTGCCTCAAAATCGCCCTGCCAACCGCCCGCTTTGGCCGCCACAAAGAGCACAGCCGCCACATCCTTTGCTGAGAACTTTTGCTCTTCAAAGTCCTGAACAAAATCCTGCAAAGAGCTGAATTTCAGAAGTGTCTCCAGCTCAACCAACGCGCCTAAGGTCAGCTTTGCTGGATAGCTTGTGCCATCAATCTCAAGCGCCACTTCGCTGCGCCAAGGGTTGGCCATTTTAAAGCGCCACGAAGCTCAATGCGCCCGCTGATGAGAGCGCCAACTCGTAAGTCGCCTCGCCATTGTAGCTGCCCGCGTAGTCAATTGAGCTGATCAGAAACGGGCCTTCAATGGTGCCAAAATCTGGAATGATGACTTGAAACAGAGGCGTTTGGCTGTCGAAGAAGATCTGACGCGCGCGCTCATCCGTTGCTTCGTCTTTAAAAACGCCAGAGCCGGAGATTGAGGCCGATTTTACACCTGCGCCGCCCAAGAGCTCGCGCCAACCGCCTTGGCTTTCTAAGTTCGTAATATCAACGCTTTCTGCATTAAAGCTAATGCGCTGGGCACGAAGGCCTGCGAGGGTTGTGAAGGATCCTGATCCTGTCATATCGAGTTTGATCAGAAGGTCTTTTCCATTTTGCGCAGCCATGGCCTGCTCCACTAATTTGAGGGGGTGATGTCATCGACACGCATGCGAAATCGCAAGTCGACGCGTCGGTGGGTTTGGGGTGTACTGCGCCGTGCGCGGACGCGATCAAGATGCGAAAAGCCGATGCAGCCGCGGGCAAGACTGGGATTGAAATTAAGCAAAAGATCACTGACGCGCGCCGCGATCTGTTTGATCTTCAAAAACCCGTCTGAGGGCCCGATCACTGAAATCGCAACAAGAAAATCGGCACCAAACCCGGATACATCCGAGCGATCTCGCACCTCTTCGTCGCCAATCAGAATAAAGCAATCCTCAGGTTTGCCCTCCGGCATCGCGTCAAATACCGCACCCCCCGAAAGAGAGGTAAGCTCTGCATCACCTGTGAGGGCGGCATAGATGGCTTGCTGAAGATCTGGGGCTGGACCGTAGCTCATGGCACCAACTCCTCACGACAAGCACAGGACAAATACTGCCCCATGGGATCTTGTTCACTGACCGACAAAATCGAATAGCAGGCCGCACCCCGGCGAAACCGTTGGCCAACTTGAGGACGGTCTTCTGCGCCAATAGGCGCACCACGCACCGTAATCGTAAGCGACCTGCGCGCCACGGCATGGCCCTCAGAAGCCGCCAATGTGCCCTTAGCGGCCTCAATTTGAGCCCAAAGGGTGCCGAGCGCTGTCCATTGCACCGAAAGCCCGCCCGCGCCATCGGGCATTTTTGAGGCCACCTCAAGCGTGAGCGGCGTGTTTAATCGCACGCTCTTCATGATGTGCTATCCAGCGAAACGCGAAGCGGCTTGTAGGCCTGCAAAAGGGCCGTGACACCAAAAGGCATGCAACCTTCGCCCAATGCCGTTTCATGCCGAAACTCATAGTAATGCGCCGCCAAGAGCAAAACGGCCTGCGCCAGATCAGCGGGCGTTTCTTGCCAACTGGGGCCAAAGCCGCAGCGAAATTTGATCTCGATTGTTGCATCGCTTGGCACATTGGGAAAACTCAAAGCCTGTGCTCGCAATTGAGGCCGATGCGTATCGGGCACCACACGAAACAAAGCCGGATCATAGGCTTGCGCTGATCCATCTGCGGATCTTGCCGCAAGGCTCAAAATCTCAACAGACGGCGCTACCGGAAACAAAACGCAGTCTGACCCCGGCCAAGCCAGCAAGGTCCAGGTGAAATCTTGGCTGAGCAGGATTTTCCCTGTCCGCGCCTGAATAGCTGCGATTGAGGCCCGCAGGTATCCTTCCAAGACACTGTCTTGCAGATCTGTTTCAGAGAACCCTGTCCCCAATCGCAAATGCTCGCGAAATTCTGCGAGCGGTAAATCAGACGTCGCCACACGCGTGTCAGTCACCAACATCCATGTTCTCCAATTCCATCGCAAACGGGGCTGCGAGAGAGGCCCTCGCAACCCGCTTCTGAGGCGCAAACGCGCCTAGGTGAGCTGTTAAAAAGCTCGGTGAATTAAGCTTGCGAGAACTTCAAAAGCTTGATGGCTGCGAAATCAGAGACATCCCCGCCGACCCGCTTCGTGGCATAGAAAAGCACATTGGGCTTTGCACTGAAGGGATCGCGCAGGATGCGCAGATCAGGGCGTTCGGCGACTGTGTAGCCGGCTGTGAAATCGCCAAAGGCAATTGGGTAAGCATCTGTGGCAATATCTGGCATGTCTTCAGCGACAAGCACGGGGTAGCCCAAGAGCCGCGCAGGCTCGCCCGCAGCAAGACCGTCAGACCACAAGAAACGGCCATCCGCATCCTTAAGCTTGCGCACTTCGCCAGCCGTCTTTGAGTTGAGCACAAAGGACGCATTGGCGCGGTATTCAGCACCAAGCGCATAAACCAGATCCACAAGGCGCGCGGCATCGCCAATGGCACCATCTGCGCCCGTGGCAATGTAGCCAAGATTGCCCCAAGACCAGCTGGCCTCGTCAATCGCTGTATGGGTCAAGAAACCACGTGGCTTATCGACACCGTCACCAGAGACAAACGCGGCCGCTTCAGCGCGCGCAAAGCGATCCGCGATCTTGGCCGCGAGCCAACCCTCGATGTCAAACGCACTGTCGTCTAGCAAACGCTGCGAGGCTTTTGGTAATGCGCTGAGCTCATGCAAAGGGATTGCAATGCGCTCAATAGCAGGTGTTGACGTCTCTGTGGTCGCAGCCGTTTCGCTGGCCCAACCATAGCCGAGATCGCTGCGGTCAACCAAAACGTCGTAGCTTGTCGCTTCAACATTCACGACCTGCGCAATCGAGCGGATGGAGGCTGTGGAATACAAAACCGATTGAATGCTGGCAGAGGTTTGCGGATCAACCAAATAGCCTCCGTCGCCCGCCACTGCAGTGGACATGGCTTTGCCCTCAAGATCAAGCGCGCGCAGCCCGTCTTCGTCGCCTGAGCGCACATAGGCATCAAAGGCTTTTTGGTGTGGTGCACTTTGTGCCTCGCCCGCCAAAGCAGGGCGGCCTGCGTGAAGTACCATTTTCTTTTCTAAAGTTGTCATACGATCGTCTCGCGTTTGCAGTTTGGTTTGAATGTCGTCTTTGAAGGTCTTGAGATCACACACGAAATCATTCATCGCGGCGCTCAGGCTTTGAGACAAAGGCACAGCGCTTTTGTCCCGAGAAGCTGTCTCAGGCTGGTTCATTTATTGATCCTTTTGGTGAAAGTGAGTGCTGGCTAGAACGCCGCCAGCATCCGTCGCGCCTCCGCGATGGTGGCTAAAATCCCCAGATCGTCTTCTGGAGTTTTGTCGTCTTTTTTGGCCGCAACCGTGGCATCGTTGAGCATCGGAAAGGTCACGAGGGACACTTCCCAAAGATCGATTTCCGTGAGCAAGCGCTGCCCGGCCTCTGACTTTTTGGATTTCAATGTCCTGTAGCCAATGGAGAGCCCATCAATGGCGCGCGCGGTGAGCAGAGCGGCCGCTTCACGCGCTTTTTGCACGTCTTCCAAAAGCCGCCCTTTGGCATAGAGGCCCACTTCGTCCACAGTGATGCTGTCCCAAACGCCAATGGGTGTGGCGGGATCGTGTTGCCAGAGCATCTTAATCTGCCCAGGTCCGCTTTTGGCCTCTAGACACTTTTCATAGGCGCCGCGTTCAACGATATCGCCGCCGTTGTCCACGCGGCCAAACATCGAGGCATAACCTTCGATCTGGTACTGATCCACAAGCCGCAAACTCTGGTCGCTAGTGCAAAATTTCTTTTCCAATTCCATCGCTTGGGTCCTTTTATAGTCCAACCGTCAGCACAGACTGAAACGCCTGTGCCAAAATCGCGCCAACCACGCCAAACACGATCAACCAAAGCCGCTTTTCCACCCGCTCAATCACAATTTCCATGCGGTCGAGGCGTTTGGAAATCGAGGCAAACTGCACGTCCATGATCCGCTCATTGGCCGCAATCCTGTGTGCGGGCAGGCAATCGAAAGCATCAAGCGGCGGGCGGTCAGTCATGCCCGGCCTCTATCTCTTCCGCAGGCAAGCCCAAGAGCGAGCGTTTCTCCGCTCGAGTCAAAAACTCTGCCTTGGCAACCCGCGCCCATTGCTGGTCGCGCTCGGAGGCCAAGGCGCTCACCTGATCGAGATCGGCCTTGAGCCAGAGATCCGGCTCATCTTCGCCGCGCAACCATTGCGACAAAGCCGCCCCAACGCGGCCCACCAGAGGCAGGACCGTCAATCGGTAAAAGGCGCGGTTGGCTTCGGCGTAATTGGCGTAGGTGGCATCTCCTGGAATGCCCAACAGCATGGGCGGCACACCAAAGGCCGTGGCAATCTCACGCGCTGCCGCCTCTTTGGTTTTTTGAAATTCCATATCTGAGGGCGAGAAGCCCATAGGCCGCCAATCCAAGCCCCCTTCGAGCAACATCGGTCGGCCTGCATTGCGCGCGCCTTGGTGGTGGTTTTCGATCTCAACGACCAGGCGGTCCAATTGCTCAGCGCTTAAAGTGTCGAAGCCTTCGGCACCTGAATAAACAAACGCACCCGACGGGCGAGCTGCGTTGTCGAGCAAACCCTTGGACCAACGCGAGGCTGAGTTGTGCACATCCACCGCCATAGAGGCTGCGGACAATGGGCTAAGGCCACGGTGGTCGTCTTGCGGGTGAAAGGCACGGATATGGCAAATCGGGCAAAAATCTTCGCTCACATCAAAGCGCGTTTTCTTGCCATCGACGTTATAGGTGTAGCCCACGGGCCAGCCATCGTTACCCGAAATCACCTCCACGCGGTCAGAGCGAAGCACGTGCAACTCCAGGCCGCCACCACCCAACAGGCTGACTTTAATAAACGCGTCCCCGGTCAACAGAAGTTGCCCGAAAAGCGCTTCCAAAAACGCGCCACGCGCTTGAAAGAGGTTGGGCTGATCAAGGGCCGAGAGGATCGGGTGTTGTGCATAGCGCTGCGCGCCATCTTGCAGCACCAAGGGCACGGCTGCAGCAGCCTCAGAGATCAGTTTGACCGCGCGAAAGCCCACGGGATTGCTCACAAATCCCGCGCGTGTTAGCGTTGTGCTTTCCCGCTGGGTCCAAGAGACATTTTGCGAGCTGCGGTAAGCAATGGCAGGTCCTTGCCCACGCGATTTTTGCTCCGGTGGCAAGGCTTTGCCCCGGCGAAGGAAGTTCATCACGAATAGTACTCCTTAAGAGGAAGGATCTGTGGAGGGACCGCGCATCACAATGCGCGCAGAGCGGGTTTGCTGGGCGCGACGCTTTTGACAAGCAGATGGGTTATGGCCCACACCATGGCATCGAGCCGGTCAGGAGAGCCTTTGCTCTGAAAGCCCTCAAATGTCATGTTTCGCATTTGACTCTCAAGCGCATCGAGCCCCTTCCGGTGCCCAATCCGATTTTGTTCGTAAAGCAGGGCCACAGGCTGGGCCCGCGCAACTTTGCTGAGCCGGGCATGGACCTTTTTGTAGACAACACTGGGTGCGTGCTGCCGCAAAACAGTTTCCACCAGATCACCACCTTGGTTCACTTCTGCAATCACACAATCCGCTCCATGGGCTTCATAAGCCTGCGCCACGGCCCGCGCCCAGGTTTGCGGAGAGGCCGCACTCACCGAGCAATCCGCGAGAACTTCGCCCAAGCCGCCGCCTTTTTCATCGCGCGAAGAGCCCGCAACGATGATCCCACATTCATCTGAGCCAGAATGCCCCGTTACGGGCGGATCCACTGCAATCACAATGCGATCAAAGCCTTCAAGCGGCTCTTTGGTGCGCGCGCGCGCCACCATTTCATGAGACCAAAGCGCGCCTTCGAGGTTTTGCTCGAAGACACCGTCGAGCTCCTGGCGACCAAGCCGCGTACCCGCGTATCTGTTGCGCACTTCTTGAATGAAGCTTTCTGCTAAAAAGGCAGAATTGGCTTCCGTTGGCGCTTGCGTAATCACCGTATTGTCGCGCTCCAAAAGCACACGCAGCAAATCAATGGGCCGCGGCGTTGTGGTGACGCATTGCTGAGGCGCCTCCCCCAAACGCAGCGCAAATTGCAGCATATCCCAGCATTTTTCAGGCTCTTTCCATTTGGCCAATTCATCTACCCACGCGCCATCAAATTGCGGGCCGCGCAGCGCTTCGGGATCACTGGCCGAAAAAGCCTGGGCCCGGGCCCCATTGGGCCAAACCAGCGTGCGTTGACTTTCTTTCCAAACAGGCAACCGGTCGGGCGGCGTACAAGCCAAAATCCCACTGTCGCCAAAAATCATAATATCGCGCACTTGGTCATACGTCTGGCCAACAAGCGCCAGATTCGAGCAACGCCCCGGATCTTGGGGAGAATCTCCTTCAACCATGCTGCGCACCCATTCACTGCCAGCGCGTGTTTTGCCAGCACCTCGTCCGCCTAAGACCAACCAGGTTTTCCAATCGCCTTCAGGCGGGATTTGATGATCATGGGCCCAAAACTCGAAAAGATAAGGCAAAGCCAAAAGCGCGTTGTCACTTAGGTCCGCGAGGAACTCTGTTTGCACCGCAACATCTTCTGACGCGAGCCAAGCGCTGGCAGACCTCATGTCTTGCGGCTCCAAGGTCGAGGTCTGAGACGTGGCTTGATTGCTCTGTGATACGGAGGTCATGTTTGGCCTTCTCTTCAACAACGGCGAGTTTGGCTTGCATCAAATTGTGCAAAAGCCCCACGAGATCACGCGCGGAGTTTTCGCTGCTTGCGAAGTGTTCAAGTTGCGCATCGATAATGCGTTCAAAAAGCTCAACTTGGCGAAGGCGCATATCAAGCGAGCTTTCATCAAGCGGAGCGGAGGAGTCCTTACTTGCATCTTCGGACGGAAGATTTGTGTCGTTATCAATCATGAAAGGGCGTTGCCTTAGGTTGCGAGGGCGCCTCCAATATGAGGACAAAAAAAACGGCCCCGAGCGTGCTCGTGCCGTTGACCCTAATATCGACCCAATTATCCTATCTTGCCTGAAGGTGTACTTTCGACCGTTCGCACTGTCAAAGGAATTCGTGCCGCCGCGGACTGCGTCCCAGCGATTAATCCCCTGTTAATAAATGCGAATTCAGTTGTTGTTGCGTTGCGCTTCGATCTCGCGCCACCGCGCCACGTTCTGATTGTGCTCCGCCAAGGTCACCGCAAAGGCATGGCCGCCCGTGCCGTCCGCCACAAAGAAAATGTAGGGCGTATCATCGGGATCCAGAACCGCTTCAATGCTCGCACGACCAGGATTGGCAATAGGCGTGGGCGGCAAACCTTCGATGATATAGGTGTTATAAGGCGTGCCCGCGCGCAGCTCGCTTCGGCGCAACCCGCGCCCCAACACAGACTTCCCTTCGGTGATACCATAGATCACGGTCGGGTCTGTTTGGAGACGCATGCCACGCTCAAGCCGGTTCACGAAGACCGAGGCCACTTGGCGCCGTTCTTCGGCCAGCCCCGTTTCTTTCTCCACAATAGAGGCCAAGATCAACGCCTCTTCTGGAGAAAGCAAAGGCCCTGCTTGGGAGCGGTCGCCCCAAGCCGCTTGCAATATACGCTCTTGCTGCGCGGTCATGCGGGCTAAAAGCTCTTGGCGGTCGTCGCCGGGCGCAATCGGATAATTGCCGGGTGCCACAGCGCCTTCTTCGGGCACCTCCCCAATTTCACCGGTCAGCAGATCATTGGCTCGAACGGCTTCTACCACGCCCCAAACCGTGGTGCCTTCTGCCACCACAAGACGGAACTGCGTGCCTGCGCCGTCTTTGGCCGTTTCATAAGCAGCAGGTTTCGGCTCGGTTATGTCAAAGCGGACCTGTTCTTCATAGCGGCCGGTTTGCGGATTAAGCTCGCGCACCCGCGCGGCATTGCGGGTCACACCAACAGTATAGACAACTTCAGTCCCGCAGGTGCTCGGTCCACCGTCTGTCAAGACTTCCAGCACATCCTCCATGGAGGCGCCAGCCTCCACCAGATAGTTGCCGAACTTCAGATCATTTTGACGATCCGCGTAATCCGCAACAATGCGAAACAGCCGCGCGCTGGAAATGGTGCCATCCCGCTCGAGCTGGGAGGATAATGCCGCAAACCGCGCCCCACGAGGCACTTCCACACAGGTCGAAGCCACCAAGGGACCCTCCGCCCGGTAGGCTTGGTTGGCCAACATGATACCGCTGCCGGCCAAAAAGAGCGCAACGATTGTAACGGTCAGGAAGTTCGACACCACGTGGCGCCACATTACTCAGCGGCTCCCATGATCAAACAGGCGTTCGTGCCTCCAAAGCCAAAGGAATTGGACATCACGTATTTGATTGCACGTTCGCGTTTTTCAGCGCCGACCAAATCAATGGTTGGCTCCGCATCAATATCATCAAGATTGAGCGTTGGTGGCGCGACCTGGTCGCGCAACGCCAGAATACTGAAGATGGCTTCAATGGCCCCCGCAGCCCCCAAAAGATGCCCCGTGGAGGACTTGGTTGAGCTCATAGACGCACTGCTTGCGGCATCGCCTAAGAGCCGCTCGACAGCGCCCATCTCTATGGTGTCGGCCATGGTCGAAGTGCCATGAGCGTTCACGTAATCAATTTGGTCCACTGTGATACCCGCGCGTTTCACAGCCGCCCGCATCGCGCGTTCAGCGCCTTCGTGATCGGGGGGTGGGGCTGTGATGTGATACGCGTCACCGCTTAAACCATAGCCCAGAACTTCGGCATAGATCTTGGCCCCGCGCGCTTTGGCATGCTCATATTCTTCGAGAACAAGCACGCCCGCACCTTCGCCCATCACAAAGCCATCGCGGTCTTTGTCCCAAGGGCGGCTGGCTTTGGTCGGATCGTCCGCCCATTTTGTGCTCAGCGCTTTACAGGCGTTAAAGCCCGCAATGCCCAGAGGCGAAATGGCGCTCTCCGCACCACCTGCAATCATCACATCCGCATCATCAAGTGCGATTAAACGCGCCGCGTCACCAATGGCATGCGCGCCTGTGGAACATGCTGTTACCACCGCGTGGTTTGGGCCTCGGAAGCCATATTTGATCGACACCTGGCCGCTGGCCAAGTTGATCAAAGATCCAGGGATGAAAAATGGAGACACACGGCGCGGCCCGCGCTCTTTGAGCAAAACGGCCGTATCGGCAATCGAATTGAGCCCGCCGATGCCAGAGCCGATCATCACGCCCGTGCGATTTTGCTCTTCTCGGTCTTCGGGTTTCCAGTCCGCGTCGTCCAAAGCTTGCGCGGCACTGGCCATAGCATAGACGATGAAGTCGTCTATTTTGCGCCGATCTTTGGCGTCCATGTAAGCATCGGCATTGAACGTGCCGTCGGTGCCATCGCCCATAGGCACTTCGCAAGCGTAGGTTGTGGCCATAGCACTTGGGTCAAAACGCGTGATGCCGCCTGCCCCAGATTGACCGTCCAAAATGCGAGACCAGCTCGCCTCCACACCATCTGCAAGTGGTGTGACCATCCCCAGCCCTGTCACGACAACCCGACGCATGCCGCACCTCCTTTAGTCTTTGGCGGTGTCATAGCCGCCACGCGGGGGCGCTTGCAAGCAAGAGGCCCTCCGCAAATGAAAAAACGGCAGCTTGTCTCCAAGCCGCCGCTTCAAACCTGTTCGCACACCGAGGTGCTTTAGTCAGCGGATTTCTCTATAAAGCCGACTGCATCGCCAAATGTTTGGATTGTCTCTGCTGCATCGTCTGGAATCTCGATGCCAAACTCTTCTTCAAAAGCCATCACAAGCTCAACCGTGTCGAGACTGTCCGCACCCAGATCATCGATAAAAGACGCAGATTCGATAACTTTCGCTTCTTCTACGCCCAGGTGTTCAACAACGATTTTTCTTACACGTTCTGTAATAGTGCTCATGACACTCCTCATCCTTCTCTAGAGCCTTAAAGCTCAAATTGCCCGATAGCCTCGGAGACTGACGGGTGCCTACAATGAGGCAATTATCGGCAGTTCGGCCTAGCCCTTTGCCAAGATGCGCCGCCCTTAACACACTTTCCACAAGACGCAAATGTTTTCACACCACCGTACGCTCATAGCGGCGCTGCACCTACAACATGGCCATGCCACCATTGATATGCAACGTGGCCCCCGTGATATAACTCGCTTCTTGGCTCGCCAAATAGACAGCCGCCGCCGCAATTTCGTCAGGCGTTCCCATGCGCCCTGCTGGCACTTGGCCCAAAATCGTTTCCCTTTGCGCCTCGTTGAGCTTGTCGGTCATGGCCGTCTCAATAAAGCCGGGCGCAATCGCATTCACAGTGATGCCACGGCTGGCCACCTCATAGGCCAGAGACTTTGACATCGCCACCAGCCCTGCCTTGGAGGCTGCGTAATTGGCCTGGCCCGGGTTGCCCGTGGCCCCAACAATAGAGCTCACGTTGATGATGCGTCCCCAACGCGCTTTCATCATCGGGCGCATCACTGCTTTGCAAAGACGCATGGCCGCCGTAAGGTTCACTTCCAGTACGTCCGACCATTCGTCGTCTGACATCCGCATAAAGAGATTGTCTTTGGTGATGCCCGCATTGTTGACCAGGATATCAACGCTGCCCATCACCTCAATGGCGCGCTTGGGCAGGCCTGCGACGGCCTCCGCATCCATCAATGAGGCTGGCAACACATAAGCCCCCTCGCCCAATTCTGCCGCCAAGTTTTCCAATGGCGCTTCACGGGTCCCTGATAGGCCCACTTTCGCGCCGGCTTTATGAAGGCCTCTAGCAATATCTGCGCCGATGCCGCCTGAAGCGCCTGTGATAAGCGCGGCTTTTCCGCTGAGATCGAACATGTCTCGTCCTTTTTGATGTATCTGCAATTATGCTTTGAGTGCTGAAATGTCGTCAGGTGTGCCAACTGGGCTGCAAGCCACGTCGCGCGCGATTCTCCGGATCATGCCACTGAGCGCCTTTCCGGCCCCCACTTCCCAGATTTGATCGACGCCGTTTTCAGCCATATAGCCCACGCTTTCACGCCAGCGCACCCGCCCCGTGACTTGCTCAACAAGCCGCGAACGGATCTCATCTGCGCTGTCGATGGGGCTGGCCAAGACATTGGCAACCAAAGGCACGCGCGGTGCTGCGATCTCTGTTGTGGCGAGCGCCTCTGCCATGGCCTCTGCGGCGGGTGCCATCAAGGCGCAGTGAAACGGCGCGCTTACTGGCAGCAAAAGCGCACGTTTCGCGCCTATGTCTTTTGCCAAAGCAACCGCACGCTCAACGGCGGCTTTGCAGCCCGACACCACCACTTGAGCCGGATCATTGTCGTTGGCAGCGTTGAGCACGTCATCCATCGCGGCCTCAGCCACCAGGGCGCTCACATCCTCAAAGCTCAAACCAAGGATCGCCGCCATCGCGCCCTCGCCCACGGGCACTGCACTTTGCATGGCATCCCCGCGAATGCGCAAAAGCCGAGCTGTGTCGCTCAGGGAAATGGAGCCTGCAGCACAAAGGGCCGAGTATTCTCCTAAAGAATGCCCCGCCACGTGGCTCACACCGTCCCAGGCCAAGCCTTCTGTTTCAAGCGCGCGCATAGCCGCTAAGGACGTGGCCATCAAAGCTGGTTGGGCATTTGCGGTCATGGTCAGGGTGTCGATATCGCCCTCCCAAATTAGCTTGCTCAGCGCTTGACCCAAAGCCTGGTCGACTTCCTCAAACACGGCTTTGGCCGCAGGATAGGCTTCTGCCAAAGCAAGCCCCATTCCAATTGTTTGGGCCCCTTGCCCGGGAAAGACATATGCTCGGCTCATGGCGCGCTCCTCGCTGTGATATTTTTTTAACTGCCTAGCCTATGCCCTAAGGCACTGCAATTGGGGCACTGCAATTGGGGCACAGCAAATGGGGCATAGCAATTGGGGCTCTTCACGCAGAGCACTATGTTTGGGACGGAGAACGAAAAAAAAAGCCGAGATCGTGCGCAGGTGCGCGGCTTCTGTGCAGTGCGATCTAACGGCTAGTGCCATCTCTCACTTTGTGATCAAACAGGATAATCCAACCCGTCTAGGCCCCATTTTTAAAAATAAGGAACCCACGACATGGCTCTGAGAAACACCGCGACGCACTATGGCTCTGTCGCCAAATGGTTCCACTGGACTGTCGCTCTTTTGATCCTCTCGATGATACCTTTGGGCTCAATCGCAAATGATATGGCCAGCCAAATCAAAGCGGGCAATACGGATGCCGCTTTCGTAGCACGAACCGCGATGCTCTTTTCCCTTCATAAGACTGTTGGTGTTTTAGTCTTCCTACTCGCCCTCGCGCGCATTCTTTGGGCTCTGACCAACACCAAGCCTTTGTCGCTCAATGGAGACAATCTGCTGGAGCATAGCCTTGCAAGCGCTGTGCATTGGTTGCTCTATGGATCGCTGGTGCTGGTGCCTCTGTCAGGTTGGATCCACCATGCCGCGACCTCGGGCTTCGCGCCCATTTGGCTCCCGATTGGGCAATCCTTGCCCTTGGTTCCGCAATCCGAAAGCGTGGCCGCGTTTTTCGGCGGGCTGCACATCGTCTTGGTCCGCGTCATGGTCTTGTCGATCCTGCTGCACTTTGCCGGGGCGGCCAAACACTTGATCATCGACCGGGACAAAACCCTGGCTCGTATGCTGCCTGGCATACCGGACATCCAAGCAATACCTGAGCAAATCAAAACCCGTCTACCTGGGATCTTTGCAGTCGCAACTTGGGCCGTAGCTTTGGTTTTGGGGGGCGTTTTTGGTATGTATGGCAAGCACGACCAAGCAACCGCCGCCACCGCGACGCTAGAGGCTGTTGCGTCTGAATGGAGCGTTGAGACAGGCTCCATCGGTATTTCCGTTGTTCAGTTCGGCAGCACGGTTGAGGGCGGTTTCGCCGATTGGACATCGCAAATCAGCTTCGATCCAGCCCCGGGCGCAGGCACCAAAGGGCGAGTGGAGACAACGATCAATATCGCGTCGCTGTCACTCGGCTCAGTCGCGGGCCAGGCTATGGGACCAGATTTCTTCGCAACCGATCAATTCCCAACCGCCACCTATTCTGGCGACATCACCTTGGATGAGAACGGTACGTACTCAAGCTCAGGGACGCTGAGCATGAAGGGTACCGAGCTGCCACTCAGCTTTCCGTTTGAGCTCAACCTCGTGGACAACACAGCTGAAATGAGTGCCCAATTTGATCTCATGCGGCTCGATTACGGGATTGGGCAAAGCATGGCAGACGAAAGCTCACTGGGCTTTCCGGTAACCGTTACGCTCAATCTTACGGCAAGCCGCGCGCCTTAAGCTCTAGTCGTAGCCCGGCTGCTCGCAGGAGGCGAAGCCGACCAGCCCCCGACCGCCCCCCTGGGCGGGGGCTTTCAGCCCGACGCCCGCGGTCGGGCACTGGTCTTTGTTCCTCGAAAAGACGTGGCAGCTTAAATCGACGCGGCTTTAGTCATAACCCAACTGCTCGCGCAGAAAGGCCAAGGCACCCTGCAGACCATCAGGGGCACTGCCGTGGCCTGTCGCGTGCGGCGCCGGGG
>JBCDCE010000024.1:0-53507 GCA_039182515.1 Pseudomonadota bacterium
CGGCGTTAGGGTTAATCGGCGTTAGGGTTAATCGGCGTTAGGGTTAATCGGCGTTAGGGTTAATCGGCGTTAGGGTTAATCGGCGTTAGGGTTAATCGGCGTTAGGGTTAATATTTCATGAAAGGCCTATAAGGCGACTGCGTTTGGCCTTGGCTGTCAAGCCCCCAATCTTTCGATCACGATGTGTCAGGGTGGCTCAAGCGGTTGCTTGCGCAAGACTTAAATTTGCCGCCCAGGGCAGCGACTTGAACCCGCTTCTAAGGCTGCGAAGCTATTACCCAAGTTCTTTTCCTGGCATCTTCCTCGATGCCCAAAACTCAAAGCCCGGTACTCAAAAACGCTCTAGCAAGCGCTCAAGATATTCCAGCTCAACATCAGGGCGTTCGCCTTCACCCGCACGGCGCCGAATTTCATCCAAGAGGTCCCGTGCGCGGCGATAGACATCTTCGCCTTGCAACAGGTTATCTTCTGTTCCCAATGCGTTTCCATCTGAGCGTTCGCGTCCCAAGGGATCACGTTGCGCTTCCCCGGCTTGACCCATCTGGTCGCCTTGCTGAGCACCTTGACCTTGTTGTTGCTGTTGCTGCTGAGCCATAGCCTCGCCCAAAGACCGCATGGCCTCGCGTAGCTCCTCGATGGCACGGCTTTGGTTGTCGATAGCGCCGGCCAAATCGTCCTCGCGCAGGCGATCTTCGGCATCATCCATTGCGCGGCCCGCGCGGCCAAGAGACTCGCGCGCAGCGTCGCCTTGCTCGGTACCAGCTCCGGGCAAATTCCCTTGTTGGCGCTGGAGCTCTTGACGCAAGGCGCGCTGTCGGTCGGCCAGTTCTTGGCGCAGATCGCCTTGGCCTTGACCAGGAGCCTTACCTTGTTGTTGACCGCCTTGCCCCTGTTGTTGTCCCTGTTGCTGACCTTGGCCCTGTTGTTGCCCAGGCTGTTGGCCTGGCTGCTGACCCTGGCCCTGTTGTTGCCCCGGTTGTTGGCCTTGCTGCTGACCTGGCTGTTCGCCTTGGCCTTGCGGTTGGCCCTGTTGCTCGCCCTCGCGACCAGGGTTCACCTCTTCTTGCAACTCACGGAAGGCTTCATCGGAAAGCTCGCGCTGTTCTTGCAGTGTTTCTGCCAGCCCTTGCATAGCCCCACCCTGGCCATTTTGCGCCTGTTGCACTTCGAGGTTCTGCATCAAGCGGTTGTATTCCTCGAGCAAGGCTTGGGCTTCGGCCATGCGACCTTCTTCCATAAGCCGCTGGATCTCTTGGCGCATTTCTTCGAGCTGATCGGAGGTGATCCGAGTATTATTACCTGCTGATTGCTCTCCATTGCTTTCAGCCTCGCGATCCTGCTGCTGCGCCAATTGCCGGATGTAGTCTTGCGTCGCGTCGCGCAGTTCTTGCATCAGCTCCGCGATTTCTTCCTCGCTGGCACCGTTGCGCATGGCTTCTTCAAGCCGTTCTTGTGCGCGTCTGAGGCGTTCGAGGGCATCTTCGAGCCCCCCATACTCAAGCTCATACGCCAGGTCCCAAAGCGCTCCGGCAATCTCGGATTGCTGATCGTCAGTCATCCCGTATTCAGAGAAAGCTTCGATCCGGCGCAAAATCACACGGAACCTGAGATAGGTTGTCTCTTTGCGGAAGATATCATCGGGCTCAAAAGAAATCGCGCGCATGACTTGAGCCACGCGCGGCGCATTTTCGCGGTTCCACAAGAGATCACGGCGCTGCTCGATGATGGCGGCTGCCAATGGCTCAAAGAAGCGAAGTCCTGGCAAGGTCACATCGAGCGTCCCGCTTCGGCCTTCTTGTCCCAATTCGTCCTCAACAAAAAGCTCGAGCGTCACGGGCATGTTCGCAAAGGGGTGTTGGGAGAGATCTTCTACGAGGGTTTCTTCCACGAGGCTCCGATTGCCGCTGAGCGACATGGGCAGATCGAGCACAATTGGCGCGCGCGGCTCGGGAGCCATATTCAATCCAAACCGACGATCCACCGCATCGAGGTTCAGCATAATCTCAGCGCGCCCCGCCACGACGCCATAGTCATCTTCAGCCACAAACGGTTGTTCCATGGCGCCTATGACGCTCGCGGAAATCGGCTCGCTTGGACCCACGCTTGGCGGCTCATCGGCCAGCATGTTGATCTGCCAGCTGGCACCATTCTCGCCTTCAATGCTCAGAGTGCCATTCGACGCCACGACAAACTTATGGCTCAGTGCCTCGGAGGGAGCGACGACAGGCGCGTTGCTCACGGTTTCAGACAGTACAAGATCGCCAGGCGTTCCATAAAACCGCAGTGCGATCTCCGAGCCTTGCGGCACATCGAAATCGCCTTGAGGGATGTCGTTAAGATAGAGTGTTGGCGACCCAGTGTAGCCGGGCGGCGTCACCCAGCCTTCCCAAAGCGGGCCTTGGGCAATTTGTTGGCCGGACCCGAGATTTGGCGGCTCACTTAAGCGAGACAGGGACCCAAAAATAAGAGCCACGGCCAGAGCGGTGGCAGCCACAAATCTCAGACCAAAAGGGTCGCGCGCGGAGATTCGCAGATTTCCCGGACGTGCTTTGGCGGCAGCGGCTTTGGCCGCCATGCGGGATTTATGGGCCTCCCAAAGCGCTTCGCTTGCGCCGTCGCCGGCCCCAATGGCTTGGGTGTCGATCAAGGCTGAAATGGGTCGTCCGGGCATGCTGGTGTCAAGTCGCACCAAAGCATCTGCGCGGGTTGGACGTTTGAAATGGCGGACTGCATACCAAATGCCAAAGGCGATCCCCGCACCGCTTGCCACAAGCCCGGTCCAAACGGCTTCAAGTGGCCAACGGGACGCAGCGCCAAAAAGCAAAGCCGCAAGGACCACAAACACCACTGACCAAAGCGGCCAGAAGGCATGCGTCATCCGCTCTGCCCACAGACCAAAATGCGTCCAGCGCAGCGCGCGCCGGGTTGATTTGGGCAAGGTTCGCTCGTCAAGCCGCATGTGCCGTCCTTGGGTCGAGGCTCATCAAGGGGGATACCTAAGCCGGATTACTCCGGGGAGAGCCACTCAGGGATGGTATCTCGATTTATGATTTCGTCAAAGGTCGGACGTGGGCGAATAACCGCGAATTGATCGCCTTGGACCAAAACTTCCGGAATCAGCGGCCGCGTGTTGTATTCGCTGCTCATCACAGCGCCATAAGCCCCTGCAGAGCGGAAGGCGACAAGCGCCTCTGCCTGCATTTTGGGCAGATCACGGCCTTTTGCAAAAGTGTCCCCCGACTCGCAGACAGGCCCGACAATATCATAAGTTTCGGGCAACGTGCCCGCCTCGGGCTCTACAAGCGGCACAATATCGTGGTGCGCGCCGTACATGGCAGGGCGAATGAGATCGTTCATCGCCGCGTCCAAGATGAGAAACTGTCGATCCGCGCCAGATTTCACATAGATCACTTGGCTCACCAAAATGCCCGCATTGCCCGCAATCAGGCGGCCCGGTTCGATCTCAATCTCGACGTCCAGATCTCCCAAGACGCGCTTGACCATTGCGCCGTAGTCTGTGGGCAAAGGCGGGGCCTCATTGGAGCGCGCATAGGGAATACCCAAGCCGCCACCCAGATCGAGGCGCGAAATTTCATGGCCTTCGCTGCGCAGCTGGTGCGTGAGATCCACTACCTTGTGATAGGCTGCTTCAAAAGGCTCAAGCGAGGTCAGTTGTGAGCCGATGTGCACATCGATCCCGATCACTTTGAGACCAGGAAGCGAGGCCGCCAGGGCATAAACCTCGCTAGCGCGCTCAATGGGGATCCCGAACTTATCGCCTTTCTTGCCGGTGGAGATCTTCTCATGGGTCTTGGCGTCCACGTCTGGGTTCACGCGCACCGTGATCGGTGCCGTAAGGCCAAGCCCGCTTGCCACTTCTGACAAGACCCGCATTTCGGGCTCGCTTTCCACGTTAAACTGACGGATCCCGCCTTTGAGGGCTAAGGCCATTTCTTCCGCCGTTTTGCCAACACCGGAAAAGACGATCCGCGCTCCAGGCACACCGGCTGCTTTGGCGCGCGCATATTCGCCACCCGAGACCACATCCATGCCAGCACCCGCATCACCTAAAAGCTTCAAAATCGCTTGGTTTGAGGAGGCTTTCATCGCGTAGCACACAAGGTGATCCATACCCTCAAGAGCCTGATCAAAGAGCGTGTAATGGCGCAGCAACGTTGCGGAGGAATAGCAATAAAACGGCGTGCCCACGCTGCGCGCGATCTCGCTCAGCGGCACGTCTTCGGCATGCAAATGGCCGTCTTTATACAGAAAGTGATCCATAAAGCGCAGCTAATGCCAAGATATGAAAGGCGCAACCCTTACATTTGGTCGAGGTTGCGCCTCTCGTTCCGCATCGCGTTTTGGTGCCTATGAAACGCAATGTGGAACCTTAGCCCTCCACTGCGGCCCCGCCATGGGGATGGTCTGTGCTGGTTTTGAGCGATGGGTCACCTCTTGTGGGATCTGGTGCACCTCTCAAACACAACCGGTTGGGAAACAGCGGGGCTCAGTAGAAAACGGGCTATTCAACGTTGATGTGAAAGATCGACCAAACCCAGTTGTCGTCCGGCATATCTGCAAGGTCTGCGCGCTCGGCACGCGGGAAGACGATTTGGGTTGGGCCGTAGTCTCCGATGGCAAAGGGCACTCCGTCGCGCTGCAAGGCCACAACCGCGCCTTTGTCGATCATCTCCTCAATGGGCACGATCGCGGCGTAGCCGTCCAGAGCTTGCACCGTGATCGTCTTGCCGCTTGCCCCGGCTGCTGCGAGCACGTCCTTAAGGAGCGGACCTTCATATGTGTGCACGTCGCCGCCCTTTGGGAAGTCGGCCTTCACGGTCACATTGGTGAGTGTGCGGAGTTTTTCGTAGTCAAACTGGGCGGCTGTTTCAAACTCCACCTCGTTAAACCCGAAAAACTTATCGTTTAATTCGTCATAACCGGGGCGCGTGGGCGTTTGCACATTGCCTGTTACGGTCAACAGAACGGGACCTGAGAAATCTTGTGCAACGGCAGGTGAGATGCTTGTGCTGGCGCAAAGCGTTGCGGCGGCCAAGAGCGTGAGAGCCTGGCGTCGCAGAAGTGTCGTTTGAGATGTCCCTCGAAGTATCATGTCGCAATCTCCCTAATTTTATGAAGAAAGCGTAAACGCGCTCCGGGGAGCGTGATACTCGCAGTTTTTGGTGAGTTGACGGGAATTCACGGGCAAGACGCGGTCTCATCCGCGGCATTTGCGCGAAAATCCGCTCAACTCTTGGCAGAGCGCGGCTCTACGCGGCTACCTCATGCGATGCAGTTTCAGGAAGGCAAAGAGCGGCAAGCCACAGCTCACGCCAATACAAAACGTGGCCGGAATCGCGATGAGAAAGATCCAAGCGCGCTGGCGTAGAGCATCATAGAGCACCCAAAGGGTCAGGGCCAAAGCCGCTATTGTAAGATCCCAGACCAGCCCAGTTGTGGAGGCGTTGACGTACCAAGCATCAATCAGCCCGCCCAATCCGGTGCCCGTCTCGCCCATGTACGCCACGAAGTAATACATCGGATGGATTGCGCCCCAGATCGCCAGCGCCAAGAAGACCCATTTGATCAGCGGTGTTTTGGCCTCCGTCATAATCCCACTCCCACGCTCACATTGCCTTTGCGCACTGTCGCGCGAGGTGTGACGGTGACACCATTTGGACCAACGCCAATGCTCACATTTGCGGATGGACGCACAGGTGCACCATCTGCGCCGCAGGCCGCCAAGAGCCCCATGATGGCCAATGCGCTCAAAAACCTCATGCCAACTGCGCCTCCCAGCGCGCAACTTGCTCGGCCACACGCGCAGGGGCCGTGCCACCAAAGCTCATGCGCGACGCAACCGAGTTTTGCACGCCGAGCACCGAAAAGACGTCCATCGTAATCGCAGAATTGACGCTTTGCATCTCTTCCAGGCTGAGATCCGGCAGATCGACGCCGCGCGCTTCGGCCATGGCCACCAAAGCGCCTGTGGCATGATGCGCATCGCGGAAGGGCAGGCCAGCCGCGCGCACCAGCCAATCGGCGAGATCCGTGGCAGTGGAAAAGCCAGAGGCGGCTGCGGCTTCCAGAGCCTCTTTGTTGGCCGTCATATCCGAGACCATGCCCGCCATGGCAGCCAAGCTCAAAAGCAAATTGTCGGAGGCGTCAAAGACCTGTTCTTTGTCTTCCTGCATGTCCTTGGAATAGGTCAGCGGAAGGCCTTTCATGACCGTAAGCAAGGCAACGTTTGCCCCCAAAATCCGCCCGATCTTGGCACGGATGAGCTCTGCGGCATCAGGATTCTTCTTCTGCGGCATGATCGAGGATCCGGTGGAGAACTTATCGCTCATGGCCACAAAGCGGAATTGCGCAGACGACCAAATCACCAGCTCTTCGGCCATGCGGCTGAGATGCATGGCTGTGATCGTGGCGGCTGAGAGAAACTCGAGCGCGAAATCACGGTCTGAAACCGCATCCAAAGAGTTGGCACAGGGCCGATCAAAGCCCAGCGCCTCTGCCGTCATGTCCCGATCAATATCAAAGCTTGTGCCCGCCAAGGCTGCCGCTCCCAGAGGGCACTCGTTCATGCGTTTGCGCGCATCCGCAAAACGCGCGCGATCCCGCGCAAACATCTCCACATAAGCCAGCATGTGGTGCCCCCATGTGACGGGTTGGGCGGTTTGCAGATGGGTAAAGCCCGGCATGACCCAATCCACACCGGCTTTGGCCTGCCCTAAAAGCGCTTGCATCAAAGCAGCAAGGGCTTCGTCCACTTGATCAATCGCGCCGCGCACCCAGAGGCGAAAATCCGTGGCGACCTGATCATTGCGCGAGCGCGCGGTGTGCAAACGCCCGGCAGGTGCGCCGATCAAATCGGTTAACCGCGCCTCAACATTCATATGAATATCTTCCAGCGCGCTGGAGAATTCGAAATTCCCTGTTTCAATCTCTGACAAGACTGTGAGAAGACCTTCCCTGATGGCGTCCGCATCCTTAGTGTTGAGAATGCCTCGCACTGCCAACATCTGAGCATGTGCGCGTGAGCCTTCGATGTCTTCGCGCGCCATTCTTTGATCAAAGCGGATCGAGGCGTTGATGGCCTCCATCAATGCATCAGGTGCGTCGGCAAAACGCCCGCCCCACATTTGGTTCGAATTTGTGCTCATTGGCGCAGCCTTTTAGGAGATGATCAGATGAGTAACTTCGTTGGACGCGGCTTTTATCTGGCGCTGGGGGCCGGTGCAATCGGTGGCGCGGTTTTGCTGTTTATGCAACCCAAACCCGGCCCTGAAACACCGCCCTCCGCTCAAGAGACCAGTGCTGCACCCTCCGCTGCCGCTGACACCTCCGCCCCCGGGTCCACAACAGCCCAAACCGTGGCAGAGCTGCGCCAGGGCACCATGCAAAAGCTTCAGTTTCACAATGAGGCCAAGCCTGTAAGCCAAACCGCTTTTCTGGGCGAGGATGGCGATACGCTCGACATGGAAGCTTTTGAGGGCAAACATGTCATTCTGAACTTCTGGGCGACCTGGTGCGCGCCCTGCCGCAAAGAAATGCCCATGCTGTCTGCGCTGCAAACGGAATTTGGTGGGCCAGACTTTGAGATCGTCACGGTCTCTACGGGGCGCGGCAATCCGATTGCTTTGACCAAGTTCTTTGACGAGATCGGCGTGAGCAATTTGCCCGAACACCGAGATCCCGATCAGGCGTTTGCGCGCGATATGGGGGTTTTGGGTTTGCCGATTACGGTGATGATTAGCCCTGACGGCGAAGAAGTTGCGCGGATGCAGGGTGACGCACATTGGGACAGCCCCTCCGCAAAAGCGATTGTTGCAGCTTGGGTTGCGGGCAAGCCTTTGCAATAATGTGGCGTGAGCGCGCAGTCTTGGCGTTTTCTTCACGCGTTTACGGCGTCTTAAACTCTTAGGGGAGATGTTGGGCAGGTTCTTTGTGACTTCACCGAAAGTGCGAATCTTTGTCTGCCACGATCACACCCAAAAACGGTTTTCGCAAACATGCCAAGCGTAGCTCGCCCTTGGACGTGGCGGTGAAGTCTCAGGATCAAGGCACCTTGCAAATGGTCGCCAATGCGCTGCACCACAAAGAGGTGATGCTCGCCTATCAGCCGGTTGTTTTGGCCTCAAATCCCAGTCAACCGGCCTTCTACGAAGGCTTGATCCGCGTGCTGGATGCAGCCGGCCGCATCATTCCGGCAAAAGACTTTGTGCCTGTGATCGAAAATCACGAGATGGGCCGCATCATTGATTGCCTCGCACTTGAATATGGCCTTGAGGCGCTTTCCGCGAACCCCGATTTGCGCCTGTCGATCAATATGTCGGCGCGCTCTGTGGGCTATGCGCGCTGGATGCGCGTGCTCGAATCAGGCCTCGAGGCGGATCCTACAGTGGGCGAGCGGTTGATTTTGGAGGTGACCGAGAGTTCTGCCATGCTGATGCCCGAGGTGGTGATCAGTTTTATGGACAGGTTGCAAAGCCAAGGCATCGCCTTTGCGATGGATGATTTTGGCTCTGGCTACACCTCGTTTAAGTTCTTGCGGGATTTCTATTTCGACATTGTAAAAATCGATGGCGACTTCATTCGAGGCGTGCACAACAATCCCGACAATCAAGCGCTCGTGCGTGCGCTTGTGGGTATTGCTCAACAATTTGAGATGTTTACGGTCGCTGAAGGTTTAGAGTCCCCCAATGAGGCGGCGTTTTTGCAAAATGAAGGCGTGGACTGTTTTCAGGGCTTTTATTATGGCGCGCCCACCATTCGCGTCCCCACCACAGTGAAAGAACAAATGGCCAGCGCTTAGGCGACCTGGCCATCTCGTGCCCGTTTCGCAGCGTTTCTCAGTAATGTTAGCGCCATCTCGCCCAGGCTGGCTTGAACCTGCGCGCACAGGCCTTTAGGGGGAGCGCAAAGCCCCGCACCTTTTTTGAGTTTGATCATATCTCCTGCGACGGGCTTTCCGACTGCCCCTGTCGAACCCTGTCGAAAGGACTTTTTATGACAAACGTAGTTATCGCATCCGCAGCGCGCACAGCCGTTGGCAGTTTTGCGGGATCCTTCGCAAATACACCCGCCCATGATCTGGGCGCTGCTGTGCTGGAAGAAGTGGTGGCGCGCGCCGGTGTCGCCAAAGAGGATGTCTCTGAGACTATCATGGGCCAAGTTCTCACGGCTGCTCAGGGGCAAAACCCCGCCCGCCAGGCCCATATCAACGCAGGCCTTCCAAAAGAGGCGGCAGCTTGGGGCATCAACCAAGTATGCGGATCGGGCCTTCGCGCCGTCGCTCTGGGCGCGCAGCACATCATGCTGGGCGATGCCGCGATTGTGGTCGCGGGTGGTCAAGAGAACATGACCCTCAGCCCCCATGCCGCCGCGCTGCGCGCCGGCCAAAAAATGGGCGACATGAAATACATCGACACGATGATCCGCGACGGTCTGTGGGATGCGTTCAACGGCTACCACATGGGTCAAACGGCTGAAAATGTAGCCGAGCAATGGCAGATTTCGCGCGATATGCAGGACGAGTTCGCGGTGTCCTCCCAAAACAAAGCGGAAGCCGCTCAGAAAGAGGGCCGCTTCGCAGATGAGATCGTCCCCTTCATCGTCAAGCACCGCAAAGGCGATATCACCGTGGATGCAGACGAATACATCCGCCACGGCGCAACCATGGAAGCGATGCAAAAGCTGCGCCCTGCCTTCACCAAAGACGGCTCAGTAACAGCGGCCAATGCCTCTGGTCTCAACGATGGCGCCGCCGCCACGCTTTTGATGAGCGCAGATGACGCTGAAAAGCGTGGCATCGAGCCGCTTGCGCGCATTGCGAGCTATGCCACAGCGGGCCTCGATCCGTCGATCATGGGCGTTGGCCCAATCTATGCGTCACGCAAAGCGCTGGATAAAGCCGGTTGGAAGGTCGAAGATCTTGATCTTGTCGAAGCCAATGAAGCTTTCGCAGCTCAGGCCTGTGCTGTGAACAAAGACATGGGCTGGGATCCTGCGATCGTAAACGTCAACGGCGGCGCAATTGCCATTGGTCACCCCATCGGTGCGTCTGGCTGCCGGGTGCTCAACACGCTTTTGTTCGAAATGAAGCGCCGCGACGCCAAAAAAGGCCTGGCAACGCTTTGCATCGGCGGTGGTATGGGCGTTGCGCTCTGCGTTGAGCGCCCATAACGCTCCGTCATACAGAAAAATCGACCGCGCAATATAATTGCGCGTTCAATCCATTTCTTATAACAACATTTCACGAACCTCGAATCCCATAGGAGACAACAATGTCCCGCATCGCACTCGTTACCGGTGGCTCTCGCGGAATTGGCGCCGCCATTTCCAAAGCCTTGCAATCCGCAGGCTACACTGTCGCCGCCACCTACGCTGGCAACGAAGAAAAGGCCGCAGCCTTCACAGCTGAAACAGGCATCAAAACCTACAAATGGAACGTTGCCGAGTACGAGGCCTGCAAGGCTGGCATCGCAGAAGTTGAGGCTGATCTTGGCCCCATCGACGTCCTTGTGAACAACGCTGGTATCACCCGCGACGCCCCATTCCACCGCATGAGCCCTGAGCAATGGGGCGAAGTGATCGGCACCAACCTCACAGGCATTTTCAACATGACCCACAATGTTTGGGGCGGTATGCGCGAGCGTAAATTTGGCCGCGTGATCAACATCTCTTCGATCAACGGTCAAAAAGGTCAGTTCGCGCAAGCCAACTACGCTGCCGCCAAAGCGGGCGACCTGGGCTTCACAAAGGCCCTGGCGCAGGAAGGCGCGCGCGCTGGCATCACGGTGAACGCAATCTGCCCGGGCTACATCAACACCGACATGATGGCCGGCATCAAACAAGAGGTGATGGACAGCGTCATCTTGCCAGCGATTCCCGTGGGTCGTTTGGGTGAAGCGGATGAAATCGCGCGCGGTGTGGTTTTCCTCGCGTCAGATGATGCAGGCTTTGTCACTGGTTCCACGATGTCGATTAATGGCGGTCAATATTTGGCCTAAAATGCCCCATTATTCATGGTTAAAGCCCGAGGTACGCGCCTTGGGCTTTTTCATTTTGGACGATCGTTATGAGTAGAAACTATCTTTTTGTGTATGGCACGCTGTTAACCAGTTCAGAGCATCCCATGGGCACCCTTTTGCGCCAACACGCACGCTTGTCGGCCCGTGGCTCAATCCAAGCGCGGCTCTACCAAATCGATGATCCCGATGCGCCAGGAAAAAATACCTACCCAGGCGCACTACCGTCGCCCAACCCAGATGACCGCGTGCATGGGGAAGTCTATGCGGTGATGGATCCAGATACCCTCTATCCGGCCTTTGACGACTTTGAGGCCTGTGGTCCAGCCTGGCCGGAACCGCATGAGTTTCTTTTGCGGGAGGTTACTGTGTCGCTGGCAGATGGGTTGTCTCGCAAAGCGATGTGTTACCTCTATACATGGGACGTCTCTTCGGCCCAGCTTATTCCCTCAGGGCGCTTCACAGATGTGGCGCCGAATGTAATTTAGAGACCTTGTGAGGTGGATACTACTTTAGGTTGCATTACAGGCATACCTTAGGCATACAGGATACATACGTTGTGCATACGTAGATGTATCATCAAAAAGCCCCGGTGCAGAGACCTGCGCCGGGGCTTTGTTTATGCTCGGTGAAACGGGTTAGACCATTTGGGGGGACAGAACCTAAGCCCACCGGAACAAAAGGGAGCTTTGGTTAGCGGCGGTGCGTCATCCACTGCCACAGGTTGCGAAGGGCTTCGCCGCGTGCTTCGTGGGCGGCTTTCATTGCATTAAACTCGTCGGTGTTGCGGGGTGTCTCAATCATTGGGGAGATCTCCTATGTCTCAGTGTCTTTGCTTGATCTGAATATGGGCTTTGTCGGAGCCCTCGACAAACGAGACTTTTCAATCCGTCAGTTTAGTTTTACTAAAGTGACTATGCCAGACCGCCTACCCCCTCTCACAGCTCTGCGCGCCTTTGAGGCGGCTGCACGCCTGTTGTCCTTTGCAAAAGCCGCTGAAGAGTTGCACGTCACGCCTGCAGCGCTCAGCCATCAGATTAAATCTCTTGAAGCGCATTTGGGCATGCCGCTCTTTCGCAGGCTCAATCGCGCTGTGGAATTGACGGAAGCCGGGCGCGCGCTGAGCCCAGGGGCAACCGATGGATTTGCGGTGCTCATGAGTGCGTGGCGCAATGCAAAGCGGCTTACTGTGTCGAATGTCCTCAACGTCACCGCTGGGCCTGCTTTTACCGCCAAGTGGATGGCCCCTCGGCTCTATGAGTTTGCACGGGCCCATCCAGAGATAGAACTCAAGTTTTCCGCCAGCCTAAAAATGATGGACTTTCAACGCGATGAGATCGATGTGGCAATCCGGTTTGGCCGCGGTGGCGATACTGGGCTCTATGCTTTGCCGCTTGCGAAAGAATGGGTTTGCCCCGTCATGTCCCCGCAACTTGCCGAACAATACCCCACGTTGGAGAGCCTGAAAGACGCGCCCCTCATTCATGATGCGTCCATTGATTTTTTGGATCCTCAGCCCAACTGGGCAGCCTGGTTCAAAATGATGAATATCGGAACGCCGCCACCCTTTGCATTGACATTTAGCCAAGCCGATCATGCGGTTGACGCAGCTGTTGCCGGGGTTGGAATTACCCTTGGGCGGCGTGCACTTGTGGTCAAAGAGATCTCTGATGGGCGCTTGGTGCTGCCCTTCAAGACGGCCCTACATACGGGCGCTCGCTTTCGGTTTATTTGCCCTGAAGGCGCTCAGACGCGCCCTCAGATCCAAACCTTTCGCGATTGGATAATAGCGGAAATCGAAAAGACAGCCTGGATTACCGAGACCCTCGATATCCGCCCTTTAGAAGCCTGACGGCCTGCTAAACGGCGCTCAAACGCGCGATTTCTTCTTTAAGTTTGAGCTTTTCTTTTTTCATTGCGTTGATTTGGAGATCGTCGATGGCCGGGTTCTTTTGCAGTCGGTCTACCGTGTCCGATAGATTTGCATGCTTCTTTTGAAGTTCAGAAATCCGTGAAGTCAACGACATGGCCTTCTCCTTGCTCTGTTTTATGGTGTCCCTAGTCCAGCACATGTATTGGGTGTTTGTCACGCCGCAGGTGCGAACTGAGGGCTACAGAAACAGTCTTTTGCGAAAGAGATGAGCAATCCGTTAACGACAAAGATCAATCGCGCGGCCATTTCGAAGAATTTGCTGCATGGCTTCGGTATAGTCTTCGCCGTCATCTGTGTGACGCATGCCTGAGTGCAAGATAATTGGTGCGTTGAGGCGAAAAGGTCCGCGGGTGCCGCGCCACCCTTGCACCACGACCAAATGGGCTGGACGCCCCGAGCGCGGGGCGTAAGGCTGCACCACAACATCGCCCAGATGGGCCGCAAATGCCGGTAAAAGATCGGGCAAACGTGCTGCTTTCTGAACAAAACTCACCGAGCCTTTAGGGGCACAGCGCTTAGACGCCACCTCGATCCAAGCGCTCAGGTCCCCTGTTTCCGCCAAAGCCACTTCGCGCTTGGGATCAGGAGAAGCCATTCGGGATTGGGGAGCATAATAAGGTGGGTTCGCCAAAACATGATCAAACTGCTGCTCTTTGAGTGCCTTGGGTAACGCCAAAACATCCGCCTCTTCGACTTCAATTCCATTGTCACGCGCAATCTGCGCATAGATAGGTTCACGCTCAACGCCGAGGCATTCTGCGCCTGAAACACGAGCCTGAACACACAGGCTGGCCACGCCAGCGCCGCATCCCATATCCAAAACTCTATCCCCTGGTTTTGCTGGAACGCAGGCTGCCAAAAGCACCGTGTCGACGCCAGCGCGAAAGCCCGTTTGAGATTGCCAGGCCATCACCCGGCCTCCCAAAAAAGCGTCGCGTGTTCGGGACCCTGTGTGTGTGGTCATGGACTAACAGGCAAATCATTATCGCGCATCACAGCCGCAGCGACAAAGTGATCTTGCCGGCGCACCATTAGGCGGCGCGGCATAATGCCAATGCCCCCTTCGAGGATGCTCATATTTACGTCCATCTCGAAGCACTCTATATCCTCCCCAGACAGGAGGGCTTTGGCAAAAGCGATGATCGTTGGGTCGGTGCTGCGCAAAAGCTCTTTCATGTTCCCGACTTAAGCGGCCTGGCCGTCCCTGTCGAGCCACACGACCAAAAGCAACCAGAAAGACCCTTCAAGCTATGGATGTTGAGTTGAGTCAAAAGCCGCACGACCGTCTCCTCTCAGCGTTGAGCGCCGAAATGGAGGCTGTCACAGAGGTCATTCGTGCGCGCATGGCAAGCGAACATGCGCCTCGCATTCCAGAAGTGAGCGCGCATCTTGTCGAAGCTGGCGGGAAACGGTTGCGCCCTCTCCTCACGCTCGCGACCGCCGCAATGTGTGGCTATGAAGGCGAGGATCACATCAAGCTCGCAGCGACGGTTGAGTTCATTCACACCGCCACGCTCTTGCACGATGACGTGGTGGACGAAAGTGGTCAGAGACGCGGCCGGCCTACAGCCAATTTGCTTTGGGACAATAAATCAAGCGTGCTTGTTGGGGATTATCTCTTCGCCCGTTCGTTTCAGTTGATGGTGGAAACGGGATCGCTGAAAGTTTTAGACATCCTATCCAACGCCGCTGCCACAATTGCAGAAGGTGAGGTTTTGCAGCTCACAGCGTCGCAAAATCTGAGCACAAATGAAGAGATTTATCTCAAGATCGTGCGCGGCAAAACAGCGGCTCTTTTTTCGGCAGCCACGCAGGTGGGTGGGGTCATCTCAAACGTGCCAGCCGAGCATGAGCAAGCGCTCTTTGACTACGGAGATGCTTTGGGAATTTCCTTTCAAATTGTCGATGATTTGTTGGACTACGATGGGGATACATCAAAAACCGGCAAAAACATCGGAGATGATTTTCGCGAGCGCAAACTAACACTGCCCGTAATTTATGCGGTTGATGCTGCGAGAGGGGCCGAGAGCGATCAGGAACTGACTTTCTGGCGGCGTACGATAGAAAGAGGCGACCAGCGGCCAGGCGATCTCGAAGAAGCTTTAAGGTTGATTACGGTCCATAGAACACTTGAAAAAACCCGTGCCCAGGCCGTGGCTTGGAGAGATCGCTCCAAAAGTGCGCTAGCCTCCCTGCCACAGGCTGAGATCGGAGACATGTTGATGGATCTTGCCGACTACGTTGTGGAACGGGTCACCTAAACCAGGTCCTTGTGGTGTTTGGGACCCAAAGACAGAGCGTTTTGGGAACGTATATAACTTGCGAATTTAGGGGTTTTCCCGTCTCTTGAGCAAAGGACGACCCTTTGTAATAGCGCCCTTTTTTCGCCCTTAAGGTTGTCTTGGTCAAATTTTAAAGAAAGAAAAGGCCGCCTTTAAACTCCTATTCACCGACTCACCTAAAGAATAATGGGTGGTAGGGAGGGGGAAACTGAATTTTCCTAAATTAACCGGTCTTTAAGTTAACTTGCTGGCGACCACCCACCAATCTGAATATCGCTCTTGCAGCTTTTGGGCTGCATCTTCGGCTTCTGAAAACTGTTCAAAAAGCGCAAAACACGTCGCGCCGGAGCCCGACATTCGTGCAACCTGCACCCCTTTTTTGCATTTCAAAACCTCTAGTAGCTCACCGATGATCGGAGCGTGAGCAATGGCCGCAGTTTGCATATCATTGCGTTGCCGCGCCAACCAGCTTAGCCAATCTGTTTTTGGTAGATCCTCAAGTGGACTATTGTTTTTGTCTTGCATGGTAGCAAAAATTTGCCCTGTTGGAACATCCACTCCCGGATTAACGATCAAAGCATTTAGCTCCGGAAAGGCAACGGGCGTTATATCTTCTCCGATGCCGCGCATGCGTGCGCCTTGGGCAAGCATACATACAGGAACATCTGCACCTAGAGACACTGCAAGGTCTGCGGGCACCGAGAACCCTAAGGCCTCACAGGCACGCAAAACTGTGGCCGCGTCTGACGAGCCGCCCCCAATGCCAGCCTGGGCCGGTAAGCGCTTTTCTAAGGTCATGGCGAGTTTTGCGCCCACACCTTCGGCGGCCTTCCACATCAGATTGCGAGAATCGCTCGGTACAGCGGCGGACCTAGGCCCCGCAACTTCCAAAGACATGTTATCTGCGCGCTCACAAATGATGCTATCGCCCACATCCGCGAAAGCAACGAGACTGTCTAATAAATGATAACCGTCCGCGCGCTGGCCCTTGATGTGCAGCGCGAGATTGATCTTTGCCGGCGCAAATCCCGTATATCGCTTAGCCATCGTCCTCAGGTGCTGCCGCCCCGTCAGTCTCTTCTGCGACCTTCACGATCGGATTGGCTTCGGCCTCGCGCACAGCTGTCAAACCGATCTCGAGCTTAAGACGGATCCGCTCTGCATCCTCTTCGGCGGGGTCCAGAGAGAGGGCGCGCATCCAGTGAAAGCGTGCCTCCGTCAACCGACCCACCATCCAAAGCGAATCTCCAAGATGGTCATTGATCACTGGATCAATCGGTGTGAGTTCCGCGGCGCGCTCCATATGCACAATCGCTTCGTCAAAACGACCAAGCTCAAAGAGCGCCCAGCCTAGGCTGTCCACAATGAAGCCGCTGTTTGGGCGTGCAGCGACCGCTTCCTCAATTAAAAGCAAAGCTTCTTCAAGATTGAGGCCCTTCTCAAGCATCGAATAGCCCAAATAATTAAGCACATTTGGTTGGCCTGGATTGAGCTCTAGGGCGCGCCGAAAATCGGCTTCGGCCAAAGGCCATTTGTCCGTGCGCTCATAAGTGATGCCGCGCGCGTAATGGATAAACCATAGGCCGGGATCAGTTTCTGTGCTGCGCTCTAAGGCGTTCGAGTAAGCTTTAGTCGAGTCCTCAAAGCGATCCATACGGCGCAAGAGATCGCCCAGCACACGGTGTACTTCGCTAACCTCACCGTGGCTTTCCGTCAATTGGCGCAGCACTTCAATGGCTGTTTCTTGATCGCCTGCGTTGTACAGCGCTTGGGCGCGGCCAATTTCTGCAGCGTGATACGCCGCATGAGAACGCGGCACTTCATCATAGGCTTTTGTCGCCAGTTTGAAGGCCTCCAAGCGCTCCAAAAGTCCCGCCGTGAGCAAAAGCGCGTCGACAAAATCCGTCCGAAGAAAGCTCGCAGCCCGCGCAAAGATAAGCGTGTAGTCAGGATCAGAGTCGCTCTCAAGCGCTGACGCTACGGAAAAATACACTTCGGCAACGCCGTCTTTGACGCCGAGAACTGCATCAAAATCTAGGGTTTCGCCGCTCACCAAGCGCTGCACAATCGCGCGCTGATCTTCGTCAAGATTGCCGGAATAGGCTTGCTGAAAATAGGCGACCGCTCCGGGGTTGTCGCCCAATTGGCTGTAGATCTGCGCAAGGACCATACTGCCGCGCCGGGTGCGTACAAAGGGCTGCACTTGCTCTGTGGTGAGCAGCGCTTTGGCTTTTTCAAAGTCGCCAACCATCGCATACGCCAAGCCAGCATGATAGCTCGCGAAAGCTGTATTGGACGGCATCTCAAGCAACGCATCAAAGGCTTTAAAACCCTCACCAGCGCTTGCCGTTTCAATTTTAAGCCAGGCGGCGATAAGACCATCAATTAAGGAGCCTACGCCGCGCCCGGCGTCAATTTCAGCTTCCGCTTTCGCAAACTCACCCTGTTCGATCAGCCCGGTGACCACACTCAAGCGGGCGATTTGGTTCTCAGGCACCCGAGGGGAGATTTTCGATGTGAGATCGACCGCCTGGTCAAAATCCCCGCGATTGATAAACCCGATCAGGGTGCGCTCCAAAAGCAGCTCGTTGGAAGGGTCGCGACGATAGGCTTGGTTGTAGTAACGTCCAACTGCATCAAAATCGTTGAGATACTGTGCTTGGCGACCTGCCAAGTAATCCCCTGCGGATTGCGCAAGAGCAAGCTCGCTCATCAGCAAAGTAGCGCTTAGTCCAAGTCCAAACACACGCGAAACACGCGATCTTATCGAGCCCATACTCTTCTCCCAAACACGAGCCCCCACCCTAACCGCGTCGCGCTTCAAATCAACTGCTCGCCGCGATCAAAGTTAATCTTAAATTTTGTGTGTATTTTACATGTTGGGGTAATTGGGCCCATCTCCCCCCTGTGGCGTCGTCCAAATGATGTTTTGGCTTGGATCTTTGATGTCACAGGTTTTGCAGTGCACACAGTTTTGGAAGTTGATCACAAACTTGTTGCGCCCTTCTTCATCACGCACAAACTCATAGACGCCCGCCGGGCAATAGCGTTGCGACGGACCCGCGAAGGTCCTGTAGTTCACAAGAGTCGGTGTGCTCGAGTCGATCAACCTCAGATGGGCAGGCTGACTTTCTTCGTGGTTCGTCATGGAAAAGCTCACGTTGGTGAGGCGATCAAAGCTCAACACACCGTCCGGCTTGGGATACTCAATCGTCTCATAAGCTGCAGCAACCCCTGTGGAGCTCGCATCTGACTTTTTGTGCTGAAGCGTCCCGAAGAGCGAGAATCCAAAGAGCGAATTCGTCCACATATCCAGACCACCGCCCACGAGCGACGCCAAAAGACCGTGATCAGACCAAAGTGGTTTGACGTTGCGCACTGGCTTGAGGTCCTTGGCGATCTCACCTGAGCGCACATCTGCATCGTATTCTATCAAGGTATCGCCGCTGCGCCCATTCGCGATGGCCGCCGCAGCCGCGTTCGCAGCCGCGATCCCCGAGAGCATCGCGTTATGATTACCCTTAATGCGTGGCACGTTGACCATGCCGGCTGAACAGCCCAAAAGCGCGCCCCCTGGGAAGGCCAGTTTTGGCAAAGATTGCCAGCCGCCTTCTGAGATTGCACGCGCACCATAAGCCACGCGTTTGCCACCCTTAAGGAGCTCTGCCACCATTGGATGATGCTTGAAGCGCTGGAATTCCATGTAAGGGAAAAGGTGCGGATTCTCATAATTGAGGTGCACCACGAAGCCCACATAAACTTGGTTGTTGTCCAAATGATAGATAAACGAGCCGCCGCCTGCGTTCGATCCCAAAGGCCAGCCCATTGTGTGGGTCACAGTGCCTTCTTTGTGCTTTTCGGGATCGATTTCCCAGATCTCTTTCATCCCAAGCCCATATTTTTGGACGTTGGAATCGTCGTCGAGACGGTGACGGAAGATAACTTGCTTGGACAGAGACCCACGCACACCTTCGCCCAAGAAAACATATTTACCCAAAAGCTCCATGCCTGGCTCGTAGTTCGGACCAGGGTTGCCAAGCGCATCGCGGCCAAATTCGCCGGCAACGACACCGCGCACAGTTCCGTCTTCGGCCCAAACGATTTCAGAACAGGCCATACCTGGGAAGACTTCCACGCCCAGTTCTTCGGCTTGTTCCGCCATCCAGCGGCACACGTTGCCCATCGACACGATATAATTGCCATGGTTCGACATCAGTTTTGGCATCACCACATTTGGGATCTTTACCTGACCCGCAGGGCCCAGCATGTAGAAGTGATCTTCCCGAACCGGCACAGTGATCGGCGCGCCTTTTTCGCGCCAATCCGGGATCAGGGTATCTAGGCCTACCGGATCGAGCACAGCGCCGGAGAGGATATGCGCGCCAACCTCGGAGCCTTTCTCCAAAACCACCACAGAGATCTCTGGATCGATTTGCTTCAAGCGGATCGCAGCAGAGAGCCCAGCTGGCCCCGCGCCCACGATCACAACATCATATTCCATCGCTTCGCGTTCAACTTCAGACACAAGCGCTCTCCTCAGCTCACAAACCGTCCATATCGCGGGTAGGCGGGCGCATCTGCGCAGTCAACCACGACACCGCGTAATATTATTATAAAGCGCTTAGACAAACAGGTTAGACCGTACACTTGCGACAAACCGCCTCTCTTTTTGGCCCCTTCCTCTTGCAATTTCTGCCTAGATTGCATTTTGTCGGATGATGGTTTCGCTGCGCGTGCAGCTTCTACAAGAGATGTTTACCCCATGGAAAAGATCCCTATGACCCAAGCGGGCGCAACGCGCCTGGACGTTGAGCTCAAAGAGCTCAAGACCGTTGAACGCCCCGCGATCATCAAAGCGATCGCCGAGGCGCGCGAATTGGGTGATCTTAAAGAAAACGCTGAATACCATTCTGCGCGCGAAAAACAGAGCTTTATCGAAGGCCGCATTGCTGAGCTTGAGGCTATTTTGAGCCGGGCTGAAATCATCGATCCCACAAGTCTCTCGGGCACCATTAAATTTGGAGCGACCATCAAATTGGTGGATGAAGACACAGACGAAGAGAAATCCTACCAAATTGTCGGCGAACCTGAAGCTGACATTGAAAAAGGGCTTTTGAACATAAAATCGCCTCTTGCGCGCGCGCTTATTGGCAAAGAAGAGGGCGATAGCGTTGAGGTGCGGACCCCTGGCGGGGAGCGGAGTTACGAAATTTTGGAAGTTCAGTTTATTTAAAGGTGTCAGGCCCCATGGCCAATGCGCAGTCCTCTTCGGTTTCCCAAGACGAGTCCAATCGTGCCCCGATTGTGATCGCGATCTTTTTGAGCGCGATTTGGATCTTGGCCATTGTCAGCTTTTTCACGCTGTTGCCGACCCCCTTGCCTATGGGCAATTGGGTGGAAGCTGGCATGATGGCAGTGGCGGCAATAACCCCGATTTGCGTGTTCTGGTTGGCCGCGACAAGCGCTGTGGCTGTGCGCCGTTTGCGCTCGGAGACAGAGCATTTGCGCGCGAGCGTGGCGGCTCTGTCGTCTGTTTCAGCAAGAGTGCGAGCGCCAGAGGTTGTTGCGGAAGAGACATCTTCCCAAGCCCCTCACCTGCGACTCGAACCGGACGTAGAGCATGCCGCACCACCTCTTGGCGCGGCAACTACGCAAAGCCCGCAAGCCTCTCCCACAGGCTCCGCTTTTCCAGATGCGCTCCGCCAGGCTCCAGAGACCTCAAACGCGCCTTCGCTTGGACCCGCTGCTGCCCAAGCTATGAAAGCCATGCCGTCTCTCACGGCCGTTTCGCCGGAACCTGAAGCTGTGCCCGACCCAGCTCGCGAAGAGCGCTCCCAAGCCCCTCAGGAGTATGTCTCAGAGCTCAGCTTGGAAACACCCGAACCTGCTTTGGAAACCGTCAATGAGGATCAAAGCGGATTGCGTTTTTCGAGCAAAAGGGATGCACGTGGGCTTCATCCAAGCGGCAGCCTTATCGGGCGCGGGGCTCCTGCCCCGGCCGCAGAGACCCAGCCTGACGCAGCCGAAGAGACCGCGAACCAGCCAACATTGGCCTTTGAGACCGAAGAAGAAGCCGCACCCGTGAGTGTGCTGAGCAATGACGATCTCTTGCGCGCGTTGCATTTCCCAAAAGATGCAGATGACATCACAGGCTTTGCCGCGCTGCGCCGTGCGCTCAAGGACAACCAAGCCAGCGCCCTCATCCAGGCTGCCCAAGACATCCTGACCCTTCTGAGCCAAGAAGGCATCTATATGGACGACCTCACCTTTGATCGCCCCCGCCCAGACCTGTGGCGACGCTTTGCGAAAGGCGAACGCGGCCCAGCGCTTTCGGCTTTGGGGGGCGTAAGGGATCGCGCGTCGCTGGCGCTCACAGCCCAGAAAATGCGGGAAGACACGATCTTCCGTGATACCGCGCACCATTTCCTGCGCCGCTTTGACAAATCGCTGATGGGTTTTGAGCCGAACATGAGTGACACGGAGTTGACCCAGCTGTCGGTCACTCGCTCGGCTTTGGCCTTTATGCTCTTGGGCCGCGTGGCTGGTGTTTTTCAGTAGATCAAAGCTACCGCAGAGCGCAAACCGCGCCTATAGCCCCCAATCGCTAAACGGAATGTAGCGCACCAGCGTGCCTGGTTCGATCTCTTGCGCGTCACTTGGTAAATCGACCAAACCATCTGCCCAAGCGAGCCCGCTGATCCGGCCCGAGCCTTCAGAGGCGAAGACCTCAACTCCATTGATCCCAAGCCGAGCACGCAAAAACTCGCGCCGTCCGGCTTTTTTGCGCTTTTTGAAAGCCGCTTGGACCCACTGACCATCCGGCATTGGCTTGGGCGCGCCTTGCAGAGACGCCAGCGCGGAATAGCCAAAAACAAGCGTGCAAACTGCAGCGGCCACGGGATTTCCTGGCAAACCGATCACGGGTGTTTCGTCCCATACGCCCAAGGCCAAAGGACGGCCAGGTTTTAGGGCAATGCGCCAGGCAGCATAGGCGTCGCGCTGGGTGAGGGCGCGCGAGACATGATCCTCATCACCAGCAGAAGCCCCGCCGCTTGTAAAAATCACATCCGCAGCTGCGGCCCCTTCACTAAGAGCGGTTTCAATCGCTTCACGGGTATCGGCCTGAATACCAAGGTTGACCACCTCGTATCCCCAAGCCCGCAACATGGCACGCAACATCGGGCCATTGGCATCATAGATGCGGTCAGGCGCGGGATTGCTCACGTCTTCGGTGATTTCAGAGCCCGTCGACATCACGGCCACTTTCAAAGACCGCATGACTGGGACGTCCGCCACACCAACCGAACGCAAAACGCCCAAATCAAATGCGCCGAGCTTGCGGCCTCGCGCCATGACGATCTGATCTTTGGCTATATCCTCGCCCATGGGGCGGAGGTTTGCGCCTGGCTTGATGGGGCCATCAAAAGCGATATGGCCGTCTTCGACGCGGCAGTCTTCTTCCAAAACAATTGTATCGACGCCTGCGGGCACCGTTGCCCCGGTCAAGATCCTAACGGCTTGTCCTTTAAGCAGTTCCCCATCGAATGGCGCTCCGGCCGCGGCGCGGCCCTGCGCCAATGGCAAAACATGGGGGCTCTGGCCCTCTAAGCTCGCTTGGGCAAACCCATAGCCATCCACGGCACTATTGGCTGCAGGAGGATGAGCTCTTACCGCAGCAACATCTGAGCTCAAAACCCTGCCTTGGGCTTCTTCCAGCGCGCAAGTCTCATAAGCAGTTATCGGGACGAGTCGGTCCAAGAGCTGCGCTTGGGCCTCTTCCACGGGCATCCAATCCACGCCCTGTGGCATGGCAAAACAGTCATTTTGCATGCGCGGCGGGATCAGCTTTGGTTTCAGAGCCTCCCGCAATGTAGCCTCATGGCCAAGGCCCAAAATCCAACCTTCTTCGGGCGCGCTCACCGCGAGCATCTTTGCGAGCTCAGGGGCTTTGAGCTGTGCAAAGGCCTTCGCCAAAACGCGCACTTGAGTCGCATCCTTGATCTCTTCAGGCTCTTGTAAGCGTTCAATCTCGGGGGCCAAAAGAGAGGGCCAAATTTCCGCAAATACGATCTGACGATCCAAGGGCTCAAAGGGCCAAACCGAAACCTGGCCTGCGAATTTCTGGCGCAAGCGCTCAAGCACAGGCAGACCCATCATCACTTGGCCGCCCACCGCGCCCGCACCTCCGATCTGCCAAAGGCTGAAGGTTCCAGATGCAGACTTTTCAGCCGCGCGCCATTCCTCAAAAGGATGCGTCCAACTTGGCTTTTTGCGGGGTAGACCGGGTATGTCCTTGCTAAATGGATTGAACCAAAACGGCCCTTCGCCTGGAAGTTTGGCGTTGAGCTCTGCGCTGAGCGTGGCACGCAAACGCCCACTCTCAGCACCTTTGGGATCTTGTTCCGCGCGCGCGGCCAAAAAGGCCCAAAAGACCAATGGATCAGTTTGGCCAGTGAGGCGCTCCACGAAACCGGAGGGATAGCCAAAAGGGAAATCAAACCCGATCAAAAGCCGTTCGCCTTTGGCAAGGCTCTCGGAAATCTGGTCGCTGAGATGCGTTTCAGCAAGGGTGCGGTTGCGCAGATAGACCGGTGTTTGGCTCTTGGTTTGCGTCGCAATGGCGGCCCAAATCGAATCTTTGACCGGGCGCGGGCCGCGGTCCGCACCGCCAGACCAATCAACCATCATTACCTTGTCAAAACACGCGAGTTCAGGTGTCCCTTGTTCGGATCTCTTAGCCGCGCTCATAACCCGCTCTCTTTGGCGATGAAGTCTGCAATGGCGGTGGTATCGTCGAGATCAAGCAGTGGAACGTGAACCTCTGGCGTGACATTGCTGGCCACGGCGCGCACCGTCTCGCTTAGGATCGGCTCTTGGCCCGTTTCAACGCGGTGGGCGCAGAGCTTTGGGTGATCCGAGCTCTTGAAACCTTCCACCAGCACCAGATCCACGGGCGACAGTTTGGCCAATAGCTCGTCTAGACTTGGCTCTTGCACGCCGCGCAACTCGTGCATCAACGCCCAACGCTGGCCCGAACTTAAGAGCACTTCCTGCGCGCCCGCAGCGCGGTGGCGAAAGCTGTCTTTGCCGGGTTGATCCACATCGAAGTGGTGATGCGCATGTTTGAGCGTGCTCACGCTCATACCGCGCACCACAAACTCTGTTACCAACCGCTCCATGAGCCCGGTTTTGCCGGAGTTCTTCCACCCGATAACGCCAAAGACCTTCATGCCAGTCTCGCCTCCGCGGCTTGCAAATCTTCTGGGCGGTTCACGTTGAAAAACGGGTCGAACGGCTCCGCCGGGAAAGTCGCGGTTTGTGCGTTATGTGCTTGCGCAAAGACAATCACTTTGCGAGTGCCGCCCTCCAATGCATTGCGTAGGGGAGCACGTAGATCTGTCGACCAGAGTCCAAAGGTGGGGTGCAACCCATCGGTTGCAGCAAGCGCCAAGGGCACGGACATGCCTTCACAGGCCAGTTGCAAGCGCGGCACAAGATCGGCGGGAAAGAAGGGCGTGTCTGCAGCTACCGTGACAATTTGCGACGCCCCGCGCTCGGCTGCGGCGTCGAGACCTGCCAAAACACCCGCAAGCGGACCTGCGAAATCGGGAACAGTATCAGCCACCACCGGCGTGTTGAATTCAGAGAACCGCGCCGGGTCGCCATTGGCGTTGAGCACCAGGTCATCCACTTGCGGAGACAAGCGCTCGATCACATGCGCCAGAAGTGGCTTAGCCCCGAGGTTTAGCAAGGCTTTGTCACCGCCGCCCATGCGCCGCGAAAGGCCGCCCGCAAGGATCACGCCCAGAGGTGCGCGCTGTGTCATTGGGTTTCTCCTGCGTCGCGCATCAAACGGTCATTACCCGCCATGCACATAAAGCGCTGGCCACGCAGACGCCCGATCAGGGTGAGCCCCACTTGCTCGGCGATCTCAACGCCCCAGGCCGTGAAGCCAGAGCGCGACACAAGGACCGGAATGCCCATCAGCGCGCATTTGATCACCATTTCTGAGGTTAACCGACCGGTTGTGTAGAGGATCTTATCATGGGCTGAGATACCCTCGCGCAGCATCCAACCCGCAACCTTATCGACTGCATTATGGCGACCGACATCTTCCATATAAACCAGCGGCTTGTCTCGCGCGCAAAGCACGGTGCCGTGGATTGCACCAACTTCCAGATAGAGGCTTGGGGTACGGTTAATCTTTTCTGCGAGCGCGTAGAGCCACGAGCTGCGCACCTCCGCATGAGGCAATGTTAGGCCTTCAAGCCCTGCCATCATATCCCCAAAGACGGTGCCCACCGCGCAGCCAGAGGTGCGGGTTTTCTTCTCAAGTTTGGCCTCGAACTTGGTCTCGAAAGCCGTTCGTACAACCACTGCTTCGGCCTCTTCGTCATAATCCACGCCTGTGACATCGCCAGGTGCAATCATGCCTTGGTTTTTCAGAAACCCCAGGGCCAAAAGCTCAGGGTGATCACCGATGGTCATCGCTGTCACGATCTCTTGGGCGTTAAGATAAATCGTCAGGGGGCGCTCTTCGATCACCTTAAGATCAAGCACGTTTCCTTGCGCGTCAAAACCCGAAAGTGGCCGCGATAACCGACGCGCCTCGAGATCCGGTGCGATCTGGTAACCGGATGTGTCTGTCTCACGGGCCAATTGCATCCCCTTCAGGCCAAGGCTAGTGCTCTATGTGTCGCGCGGCGGTCAAACCCGCGCGCGCATCACCATGCTGTCTTATCAAGCGCAGTTCAACTTAGAGCCTGTTCATGTCCTCCACCACCACGAAATCTGCCTATTGGGCTGGCGCGCGCGACGGAGCGCCCTTCATTTTGATTATGGCCCCTTTTGCCATGCTCTTTGGCGTGATCGCGACTGAGGCAGGCCTGAACGTGATAGAGACAATGGGCATGAGCGTGTTGATCATCGCAGGGGCTGCTCAATTCACGGCCATTCAGCTCATGCTCGATGAAGCGCCGACCGTCATTGTGCTCATCACCGCGCTTGCCGTGAACCTGCGTATGGCCATGTATTCCGCGAGCTTTGCTCCCATCTTGGGCAAAGCACCGCTGTGGAAACGCGCTTTGATCGCCTATTTGTTGGTGGACCAAACCTATGCTTTGAGTTCGCTGCGCTATGAAACGAAGCCTGAGGAGAGCTTAAGCGGAAAGCTGGCCTATCTTTTTGGGGTGGTCACACCTGTGGTGCCCGTTTGGTACGCGTTTTCTTACGTGGGCGCTGTGGTGGGCACACAGATCCCAGAAAGCTATGCCTTGGATTTTGCGATCCCGATTGCCTTTCTGGCGCTCACAGGGCCTGCGCTGCGCACCTTGCCCCATGTGTTGGCGGCGCTCGTCTCTTGTGTGGGCGCACTTTTGCTTTTGTGGGTGCCGTTCAACTTGGGCCTGATCATCGCGGCCTTTTTGGCGATGATGGTGGGGGCCTATGCTGAGCTGAAATTGATGCCAAAGGCTGCGTCATGATCCCAGACAGCACCCCTATTTGGCTGATCATCGTCCTTTTGGGCCTCGGCACCTTCGGACTGCGATTTTCCTTTCTGGGCTTCATCGGAGACAGGCAAATGCCGCCTTGGGTGTTGCGCCATCTGCGCTACACGGCTGTTGCGGTTTTTCCGGGGCTTGTGGCGCCGATGGTCTTTTTCCCAGAAGCAACAGGTGGCACGCCCGATCCAAGCCGATTGGCCTGTGCGGCGGTGACCTTGGGTGTGGCTTATGTGACCAAAAGCGTGCTTTGGGCCTTCATCTTGGGTGGTGCTACGCTCTACGGGCTTCTTTACCTGCTCGGCTAAGCTGCAAACCGCTTCTCAAGGCTGGACGTAATCGCTGAGCGCGATCAGTTTATCGTCGCTGTCATATTCGACGTGCACCGTTTCAACCACGCCTGGCAAAGCGCCAAATTGCGCACGCGCGGCATTGGGAAAGAAACCTGTTTTGAAGCCTTCGAAGCCCGGCAATTGCGCCAGGATCCGCGTGATGGAGAGCGCACATTGCGCCGCCGGAACTGAGCCGTTGGCCAGGGCCAACTGCAAAGCCTTCTCAGCAACCTCAGGGCTCACAACCAAACTTTGCTCCACCACCCGGTAGGTCTCGCGGGCATGAACGCCAATGTAGAAGCGCTCCAACAAAGGCGTGACCCCAAAGACCACATCGCCCCGCTCAGCGATGGTTTCATGGGCAAAGTCGCCTGCGGGATCAAAGATCACGCGCTGCGAGCCGTTGATCAGCATGCCGAGGTGCGCGCCATAGTTCGAGCGGTTCGACACCATCGTAAAAAGCTTGATCTCAGGTGGACCGTCATGGCTGTACACCTGTTCAGCAATCATTTCAGGTGGGGAGGTTTTGGGCGTCCGTGGGCCACAGGCAGCCAAAGCCACCAGCGCCACAAGTGCCAGGATGCGGATCAAGAGATCAGCCGTTTACCAGGCCAATAAAGACCAGCAGCGCAATTGAAATGATTGCGCCCCAAGTCACCATTTTGACAAAGCCGTCAAAGGTGGCTTCCTGAACTTTGGTGTCCATGGTGCCGTGTTCGTGGTTATGCTCTTGGTCAGCCATACCTGAAATCCTTTTTGTTGAGCGCGGTCTACGCGATTCTGGCCGCAGATCAAGCTGCGCGAATTGGCGCAGCTTAGGCCTCGTCATCCTCAAGCGCCGTGGCCAGGCGGAACCCTATGCGATTGGGCTCGTCCGTCTGAACAGCTTTTGGCAGTGCGCGCAGCATCACATTTAGTTGTGTCACGTGTTGAACAAGCTGGGTTTTGGCGCCGTTGGGCTCGCTGCCATAGAAAGTCACGATGTCGGGATCAAAGTACCCAATGCCTTCAATGCGCAGCACGCCCATGTCACCGCCTGTGAAACCCATGGCGATCTCATGGTCTGCATCGAGCTGTTCTTCGAAGTTTTGGATATAAAGAACCAACCGCTCGTAGGCCCATTGCGCCGGGCTTTTAGACGTCACTGGCTTTTGCAGCTTTTCGGGCACTTCGCCTTGCTTGGCCGCTGGATCCGTATGGACTTCGCGGCGTTTGGGTGGGAGCGCTGCGCCCTCGACAGCTTCCGCGCTGGTTTTGATGTCTTGGCCCATGAGCCTCCCCTTTTTCTTTGGCGACTTTTGACGGCCGCTCTAAATTGGCATGGCCGTCGTCGCTTTGATCTCTTCCATGACGAAACTGGCAGAAATATCTGAGACTGCAACGGCCTTGGTCAACCGTTTGTAAAAAGCATCATAAGCCGCGACATCGCGCACTTGCACGCGCAGCACATAATCAAGATCGCCGGTCATCCGAAGGGCTGCCGTGATCTCAAGCATGGAACGCACCGCCTTATCGAAAGTGGCCATCCAATCCGCATCGTGCCTATTGGTGCGCACCATCACGAGCACTTGCAAACCGCAGCCCACCTTCTGGGGGTCCACAAGCGCCACTTTACCTGTGATCACTTTTGCGTCCTGCAGAGCTTTAACCCGACGCCAGCAGGCATTGCGCGAGAGGTTCACCCGCTCGGCCAATTCGTCCATGCTCACGGTCGCGTCGCCTTGCAAAACGCGTATGATTGAGGAATCCATCTCGTCTATATAATTCATATTAGGATACTGTCCCAATAATATAGGTATTTTCAAGGTAATTTGGGACCTTGGCGGCGACACACAGCGCTATACTCTGTGAAACCAAATGGAGAGCCCTATGCAGAGCAAACCCCAAAGCCTCGTCTCGTCCCTCTTTTTTGAGCACCCGGCAGCGGTCAACGAGACCTATTTTGAGCACATGGGCGTGGCCCTGAGGATCGCAGGCGTGTTGTTTGTGGCAGGCCTAGCCGCAGGTATTCATGCGCTCATTCCAGGGCTCTGCAAAACCACAGCGCGGCGCAAGATCATTGCGCTTCACGACATGCTGCAAGGCAGATAGCCGGATCTAAATCGCTTGATAGAGGTAAGCGCCCTCATCGGAGAGCACCCGAGATGCACGCCCTGTTTTCCAAAGATGTTGGCAATGCGCAAAGGCTTCAACCATCGCGAGGCCATATTCGCCGCCTCGGATTTCGCGCTTAAAGAGCGGCTGGAAACACTGGCCCGCGGATTTTGGGCTGTCCAAAAACTGCTCAAGTCGGGCTAAAGCGCCGTGATGGTTGTCTATGAGCTGTTGCATGCGCAAGGGCAGGCCCAAAAAGGGCAATTTATGCCCGCCCAACACAAAGTGCTCCGGGCGGGCCATAGATTTAAAGCGCGCGCAGCTTTCCAGCCAGTCGCCAACAGGATCCGCTTCTGGCTCGGTGGCATAGACGCCTAAGTTGGGGCTGATCGACGGCAGGATTTGATCGCCCGCGATCACGAGATCGTCGTCCAGGCTCCAAAAAGTGGCGTGCTCAGCGGCATGGCCATGCCCGATATGCACGGCCCATTTGCGCCCGCCCATTGTGATCTCGTCACCTTGTTGCAAACGGTTGTAGCCCAGCGGCAAAAGCTTCGTGCAATCGGCAAAGTTAAACGGCCGCTCGTTTTTGCGTGTTTCAAGCACGTCGGCGTCGATGCCGGCGCGCGTCCAAAACTGTAGAGTTTCAGCTGACGGGCGGTCTTGGACATCGAGCTGCAACATGCGGGTCCAAAGATAGGCGGTTCGGGTCATCCAAAGCGAGGCGCCTTGGGTTTCCAAAAGCCAAGCCGCCATGCCCACATGATCGGGATGATGGTGGGTCACGACGCAGCGATTGATCGGCCGCCCTTGGAGCGGGCCTGCGATGAGGTTTTCCCAGAGCGCTTGCCCGCGTTTGGAGGCAAAGCCTGTATCGATGATCGTCCAACCATCGCCGTCATCGAGCGCATAGATATTCACATGGTCGAGCGCCATGGGAAGCGGCAAACGCATCCACAGGATGCCTGGCGCCACCTCTATGGCTTCGCCTTCGAGGGGTGGGGTTTCAAAAGGATAGCGGAGCTTGGCCCCAGCTTGCTCCATTAGGCTGCAAGCTCCTCAGCCGTGATCGACATCACGGCCTCTGCCCCATCTCGCGCGCTTGCCAAGAGCCCAACGTGCTCCGGCAAGAGCCGCTGAATATAGAAAGCCGCGAGCTTAGACCGCGCCGCATCTCCAGCCATGGCCGCTTTGAGGTGGAAGTGTCCGCCCAAGACGCGCGCAAAGCCTCTGAGGTACGGCACAGCGCCCGCAAAGCGTTCATTGAAGTCTTTTTGGCTAACCATCCACTCAGTGGTTTCGCGGAGCGTTTCTGTGGCCTGCCAGACGGCTTCTGCCAGCGCCTCATGGGTGCTGCGGGCGTCTTCCGCCTGCGCTTCAATCTCATCAAGCAGCGCAAAGGCCGCTTCGCCGCCATCCATGAGCTTGCGCGCCACCAGATCCATGGCTTGGATGCCGTTGGTGCCCTCATAGATCGCTGTCACGCGCACATCGCGGGCGTATTGCGCCGCACCTGTTTCTTCCACAAAGCCCATGCCGCCGTGCACTTGGATGCCCGTGTTGGCCACTTCGATGCCCACGTCTGTACCAAATGACTTGGCAATGGGCGTGAGAAAGGCCGCGCGGGCTTTCCAGGCCGCCTCATCAGTCGCGTTGCCCATGTCGATCGCAACCGCACAGGCCAAAGCGATGGACCTTGCAGCGAAAGTGTCGGCTTTCATAGTGGCCAACATCCGGCGCACATCCGCGTGCTCGATGATGGCCCCAGAGCCTTCTGCGCGGCCTTGTTTGCGCTCTTGCGCATAGCCCAGTGCGTGTTGGTAGGCCCCTTCGGCAACGCCCGTGCCTTGAACGCCCACGCCCAAGCGCGCGTTGTTCATCATGGTAAACATTGCAGCCATGCCGCCGTTTTCTGGGCCGACAAGCCAGCCAGTGGCGCCGTCGTATTGCATCACGGCAGTGGGTGAGCCGTGCAGGCCAAGTTTGTGCTCTAGCGAGACCACTTTCAGCGTGTTCGCAACACCTGGGTTCCCGGCCTCATCGGGGAGCTTTTTGGGCACCATAAAGAGCGAGATGCCTTTGGTGCCCGGCACGCTATCAGGCAGGCGGGCAAGCACCAAATGGCAGATGTTTTCTGCCATGTCGTGGTCGCCCCAGGAGATGTAGATCTTCTGACCCGTGATCGCATAGGTGCCATCACCGTTGGGTTCCGCTTTCGAGCGCAAAGCACCTACGTCAGAGCCCGCTTGAGGCTCGGTGAGGTTCATCGTGCCCGACCACTCACCAGAGATCAGCTTGGGCAAGTAAAGCTCTTTGAGCGCATCGCTCGCGTGGTGCTCCAAAGCTTCGATCTGGCCTTGGGTCATTAGGGGATTAAGCTGGAGCGAGAGACAAGCAGACGCCATCATCTCATTGACGGCCGTCGTGACAGACATCGGCAGGCCCATGCCGCCATGCTCAGGCGAGGCCGCAATGCCCATCCAGCCCCCTTCGGCCAGCGCCGCGTAGCCTTCGACATACCCTGGTGAGGTGCGCACAACCCCGTTTTCAAGCTTTGCCGGATGCAGATCGCCAGGACGTTGCAAAGGGCTCAGAACCTCTTCGCAGACTTTGCCTGCCTCTGTGAGGATGGCATCGACCAAGTCTCCGTCTGCTTCAGAAAACCGCTCAGTTGCTTGCACTTTTGACAACTCAACAATTTGCTCGAGTACAAATTTATATTCGGTAACGGGTGCGCGATAAGGCATGGGATCACTCCGGGTTAGCGTCTTGGCAATCACGAGACGCATAGATAGGGATCAGGTTGAGCCAAAATCTAGCAAGCGCCGCTCGCCCCGCAACTGAAACGCCGCGTCATGGCCCCGTAATCGCTTATGTCTATTCCAATCTTTACAGATCCTGAGCAGGCTGCCGATCTTTTGCGCAGCGGGGCTTTGGTCGCGTTTGGCACAGAAACGGTATATGGGCTGGGCGCAGATGCGCGCTCCGATGAGGCTGTTGCAAAGATCTATTCGGCCAAATCACGGCCCATGTTTAATCCCCTGATCGCACATGTTGCGACGCTGAGCGCAGCAGAGGCCTTGATTGATCTTGGGGCGCAGGGCCGCGCTTTGGCGGAGACCTTTTGGCCTGGACCACTCACTTTGGTTGGCCCGTTGCGCGATCCTGAAGCGGTGTCTGGCCTCGTGACTGCAGGTTTGCCAACGCTTGCCGTGCGGATCCCAGACAATGCCATGGCGCTCAAACTGCTGGAACTGGTGGACGCTCCAGTTGCAGCGCCTTCTGCGAATCCTTCCGGGAAATTGAGCCCTACAACAGCCATGCATGTGGCCCAAGAGCTTGGACCGGAGGTCGCGGGCGTTCTGGATACGGGGCCCTGCACGGTTGGGCTTGAGTCGACCATCATATCGCTTGAAGGGGCCCCAACGCTTTTGCGGCACGGTGGCTTACCGAATGAGGCTTTGGAAGAGGTTTTGGGACATGCGTTGCAAACTCTTGAGAAAGCACAAACTATCACAGCGCCAGGGCAATTGGCCTCGCATTACGCCCCACGGGCCGGGATCCGCTTAAACGCAATGACTGCCCAGCCGGGCGAAGCACATCTGGGCTTCGGGGAGGTGGAGGGAGACCTCAATCTTTCGCCTGATGCGGATTTAACCCAAGCAGCCAAAGCTCTTTTTGAAGCGCTCCGTCGACTCGATATAACCGGCGCAGGTGTCATTGCCGTGGCTCCTATTCCGCAGATTGGTCTTGGGCGTGCGATCAACGACCGGCTGCAACGCGCGGCTGCACCTCGTCCAGACTCTTTGGGTTAAGCGCGACCTGCGCTTGCAGACAAAAGGCTGGGATCGATGCCATTGGCGTTTAAAACAGCGCCCCATTTTCCTGCATGATCCTCGTCAAACACAAGATCGAGCGGTGCGTCGCAGATCATCCAACCGTTGCTTGAGATCTCGTCTTCGAGCTGTCCGGGCCCCCATCCCGAATATCCTAAAGCCAAAAGGCTGGCCGTAGGACCCAAGCCCTGCGCGATGTCTTCGAGCACATCGAGTGTGGCTGTCATGCCGATTCGGCGGTCGACTTGCAGGGTCGAGGAATTGGAAACGTAGTCTGCTGAATGCAGCACAAAGCCGCGTCCAAGCTCCACTGGGCCACCAAAGAAAACGGTAATATCCCTATGGCCTTGCACCGGCTCAATGCTGAGTTGCTTGAGCAAATCATCAAACACGACCTCGCGGCTGGGTTTGTTAATGATAAGCCCCATCGCGCCATCGTTTGAATGTGCACAGAGATAAATCACCGAAGATTCAAACCTCGGATCCCCCATGCCCGGCATGGCCACAAGCAGTTTACCAGTAAGATCTTGCAGGTGTTCCATAGAGCCAATGTTGCCCCAGTCCCGGCCCAAAGCGCAATGGCGCTTGAGCCTCTCACGGGCTGATGTCTGACTTGTGAGTTTCATGACAGGCGAAATCGCGTAAGGAGTAAGCGATGAGACGCTTACTTTGCACCGCCCTTTTGTCGCTTTGGCCGTTGATGCCAGCCGCTGATCCACTCGAAGGCGCGATATCGCTGGAAATCGTACCCGGCTGGCGCGTGGACGACGAGACACACCGCTTTGCCATGCGCTTTGTGCTGGGCGAGGGTTGGAAAACCTATTGGCGCGCACCGGGTGATATGGGCATTCCTCCCGCCTTTTCTTGGCGGGGTTCAGAGAATGTGGACGGCGTATCGTTCCATTGGACAGTGCCTGAGATTCAACGGCAAAACGGCACACGGGTTTTGGGATACGAGGGTCAAATGGTGTTGCCCATGGATCTGCGCGTGACCGATTCAAGTCGAGATGCAGAGGTCAAAGGGGCTGTGCAAATCGGCATTTGCCGCGATATTTGTGTGCCGATAACCCTGCCGTTCTCTGCCAAATTGCCAAAAGATGGTGGAAAATCAGGCGTCATTCTCGGCGCAATGCTCGCCCAGCCGCTCACCGCGCGCGAGGCAGGCGCAAGTGAAGTGATCTGTAGCTTTTCGCCCATTGAAGATGGCGTGGAGATCACGGCGTCGTTCAAAGTCCCTGCATTGGGTGAAGACGAGATGGGCGTCATCGAGGCCTCCGACCCTGAGCTTTGGGTCTCTGAAGCCGATTATTCGCGCATCGGATCCAGCGTGACGTTGCAAGCTGACATTCTCCACCAAGATGGTGGACCCATCGCTTTGGATCGCCGAAATTTGCGTTTCACCTTGGTCGCCGAAGGTACTGCCGTGGATCTCCGAGGGTGCCGGATCAACGCATAAAACCTAAAGCAATCAGCTGATCGACACTGTTCGGCGCTTGGCACGTGGGTGTCTGACAAAAAGCGCTGAGAGCACCGTCACCAGAATCGCAGCTGCAAAAACCCCGATCATATAAAGGCCAAAGGTGTTGCTCAGGCTGGCCTCTTGGCCAAAAATGCCACCGCCCCAAGCGAAGTCACCGGTTACGAAAAACACCCCAAAGGTTGGGATGGCCCAAAGAGCGGCCAAGCCGCTCAAGCTCAAAACAGCACGGCGCACAGCACGCGCCTCAGGCCCAGCGCGCAGCGCTCTTCCCGTTGCGGTCACCCGTACCTTCCAGTCGCGCTGCATGGCAATCAATGCTGGCACGATGAGTAAAACCAAAAGCATCCCAAAGCCCAAACCATAGACCAATGTGATGATCGTTGGCTTGAGAAACTGCGCTTGACGAGAGGTTTCAAACAGAAGCGGCATAAGCCCCAAAACGGTGGTGAGCGTGGTTAGCAACACGGGGCGCAGACGGTCCGCCGCGCCATCGATGATGGCCGGAATCACCCCTCGATCCTCTGCGTATTCGTCGATAGTAGTCACCAAAACAATCGAGTCGTTGATAATGATCCCTGTCATCCCGATGAGGCCTACCACGGTAAACATGCTGAGCGGCACATCGTGGATCCAATGGCCGTAAATTGTGCCGATGAGCCCAAATGGGATAATCGCCATCACCACCATCGGGCGCGTCCAACTGGAAAAGACCCAAGCCAAGGCAAGATAAATCCCCAAGAGACTAAAGATGAGCCCTGTGCGCGCATCCGCCAAAAACTCGCCTTCTTGCTCGCTGAGGCCAGAGAGATTGAACGCCACTTGTTGCTCTTCTTCGATTTTGGGAAGGATTTCATTTTCTAACAACCGCATGATTTCCGTGGCGCGGGCTGGATCGTCTTCACTGATATCGCCCGTCACAGAGATGAGCTGGAGCCCATTTTCGCGCCGCACGGTGGAAAAGCCCGCTTGGCGCTCAACAGTTACGATATCGCCCAAGGCCACATATTGCCCTGAGGACGCGCGCACCATCATGCGGTCCAAGAAGTCTGCGGTGAGTTCACTTTCGGGCAGCTCAACCCGGATTGCGGCACTGCGGGGCCCAACGGGGTAAGTGGCGGCCTCAATTCCATTGAGCCTGTTGCGCAGATCCGCGCCCAGTCGATCAATGGTAAAGCCTAAAGCCTGGCCTTGCGCGGTGAGCTCCAAGATCAATTCGTCTTTGTCATAAGCGAGGTTGTCTTCCACCGCAGAGACTTCAGGAAATTGCGCAAGCGCATCTTGCAAGGCAAGGCTGGCCTCTTTGAGCGTGGCGGCCTCTGCGCCGTAAAACTGTATGTCCAAAGCATCCCCGCCTGGGCCTGAGCGCCAGCCTCTGAAGCTTATGTTTTCCACGAGCGGATGGCGGCGCACGGCGTCTTGTAACTCTCCGACAAAAGCAAAACTCGAATAGCCAGGGCGCAGATCGGCATCGATCAGCTCTATCGAAATCGCACCAAGCTGATCGGCAGACTTGGTCTCTGTGCCCGCCATGCCGCGCCCGGCACTGCCGCCGATCTCTGCAATTACAAAGTCAACTGGGTTTACCCCAATGCGCCCTTCAAGCTCTGTGCCCAAAGCGGCCACGGCACGCTGCATTTCTTGCATCATCTCAAAGGTGTCTTCGCGCGTGGCGCCGTCGACCATCGAGAAATTGCCTGTCACTGAGCCGCGCTCGGGCGCATTGAAAAAGCGCCACTGTACGTCTCGAGTGATAAACAGGGACGTCGCCGCAGCGAGCACGACCAGCAAAAGCGCAAAGACCGGATAACGCGCCGTGATCACCCAGCCCATAAAAGGCCGGAATAGTCGTTCACGCACCCAGTTAAAGCCCTTGTTCACCTGCCGCGATGGCCAATCATACCAGTGCTCTTTCGCACTATGCGCCAAGGCATGGCTCATGTGATGCGGCAGGATCAAGAAGCACTCAACAAGCGACGCGATCAGCACAACAATCACAGTGTATGGGATGTCTTGGATCAGATCCCCAAACCGCCCACCGATGGTGGTGAGCCCAAAAAAGGCAATGACTGTTGTGACTGTGGCTGAGAAGACAGGCGCCGCCATGCGTTTGGCTGCATTTTCCGAGGCTGTGATGGGATCTTCCCTCAATCGCCTTGCTCTAAAATCGGCGTGCTCTCCCACAACAATCGCATCGTCTACAACGATCCCGAGGGTGATGATCAGCGCAAACAGCGAGATCATATTGATCGTGAGACCCGCGAGGTACATCAGCGCGATGGCCGAAAGAAGCGCCACAGGAATGCCCGCCGCAACCCAAAACGCCGTGCGCGCATTCAGGAACAAAAAGAGCAAGGCAACCACTAAGGCGAGGCCGACGTAGGCGTTATCGAGAAGGATGTTGAGGCGCCCTGAAATGGCCTCGGACCGTGTGCGAATAAGCGAGACTTCGACACCCTCAGGCAGGGTTGCTTGCAGAGTATCCGCGACCTCTTGCACGCGTGCCTGGATTTCGATTGCGTCCCCTTGATCTGAGCGGTCCACACGGATCGAAATCGCCGGATTGTCGCCCACAAAATACGCCCGCGTGCGGTCGATGCCTTCCACTCTGATCTGAGCTACATCGCCGATTGTGAGCTTGGAGCCGTCGCCTGTAGAACGTAAAACAATCCCTGCGATGTCCTCTGCTGAGCGTTTGGCAACACCCGTGCGCACGCGCGCGGTGCCGCCCACGTCGCCTGCTGGATCTGCATCTGCTTCTTGTGCGATGGCACTGGATATATCGGCCATTGAAACATCATGTTGAATGAGCGCCACTTGCGGCACTTCCACGATGGTTTGTGGGGCCGCCAAACCACGGATCGTGGCGCGCGTGACGCCTGCGGCAAAGAGGCGTGTGACAAATTCATCCGCAAAGCGCCCCAATTGATCGACACCAACAGGCCCTGTGATCACCACGTCCGTGACACGGTCTCGCCAGGCCCCGCGCCGCACTACTGGATCGTCAGCTTCAGCGGGCAAAGTGTTGATCGCATCCACGGCGCTGGCCACATCATCTGCTGCGCGCGACATGTCCCAGCCGGGCTCGAAATCTAGGGAGATGCTCGCAGAGCCTTCGCGCGAACGGGCGCTTGAGCTTTCCACACCTTCCACAGCCAAAAGCGCGGGTTCCAAAACCTGCACAATGGCGGCATCAACATCTGCAGCCCCCGCGCCTTGCCAGCTGACGCTCACGCTCACATTGTCAACGATCACATCCGGAAAGAACTGCGCGCGCATGCGCGGCAAAGCCGCAAGACCAAGCGCTAAGAGCACCACCAGCAAGAGGTTGGCCACCGTGCGGTGACGCGTAAAGTAAGACAGAATGCCCGAAGCGCGTGTGAGATCCGCCAAAGCTTATCCTCCCATCCGGCTCTCAAGCCGGTTGACCATCTGAGCAGGTACTTCGGGGCGCTCAAGCGCGCTTAACACACGTTGCTTTGCAGCAGCTGGCATCCGGTTGTTGGCCTCAACAAAGGCTTTGAGCTTGGCCCGACGCTCTGGCGATAGAGCCAGCATTTCCGGCTCGGCCGGGGCTTCTTGGGCGGCTTGAGGTGTCAAAGGACGCACGCGGATGCCAGCTCCCAGAGCAGGGGTTCGTTCTGCCACAACCTGGCGGTCGCGCAGGCGCGCGCGCACAATCACATCATCGCCTTGGCGCCTCAGCAATGTTACATCGGCCACTTCCAGGCGCTCTCCTTCACCCACGATCAAAACGGTATTTTGCGCATCGACAGCCGTAGCGGGCAAAAGTGCGACGCGCTCGAGCGCGGGCTCGCTTACTGCAACGGTGACAAAATCACCGGGCCGAAAGCCTTTGGCGTCTTCTAGGGTCGCAAAAACCTGCCGCCCGGTTTGGCCTTCACCAACGGACGCACTTTCGCGGATCACACGGCCTTTCGTGGCCAAATCGAGCCCAAGCACATCCAATGACACAGCCACAGGCGCGCCCACAAGTGCGCCTTCTTCGCTCAAAAGCCGCGCGTATTGCGCGGTGGACAATCGAAACGAAACCTCAAGCTGGGTGGGGTCCACAAGCTGTGCCACGCGTTCGGCTTGCGTCACCCGCCCGCCCTCCACAAGCGTCACGCCGCTTAACGTTCCAGAAAACGCGGCCTTAATCTCGGTATCTCTCAAGCGCCGCTGCGCTTCGCTGAGAAAAATAACCTGACGGTCGAGGCGCGTGCGGGCTTGATCAACACGCGCTTCAGCCTGCGCCTCCGACTGGCGACGCGAAATCACGGATTGACGGGCGGCGGCCGCCGAAAGCTCTGCCGCTTCAATCGCCGCATCTGTACCAACGCCGCGAGCTTTAAGGTCGCGTTGTCGCGTCAGGGCGCGTTCGCGCAACACAAGTTGATCTTCAGCACCAGCGAGATCTGCGCGGCTGAGCTCAAGCCCGCGTTCCGCGTCGCGCACCTCAGCTTCGGCCTCAGAGACATCCGCGCGTGTGCGATCCAACGCGGATTGTGCGTCAGCCGGATCAAGCCTCAAGAGAAGCTGGCCCGCCTCAACGACACCGCCTTCTTGAAACTCTGGAGCCAGATACGTCACCGATCCACCTGCGCTTGCGCGAATATCCAGCACGCGACGGCTCTCAATTTGGCCAAACACGCGCATCTCGGGCGTGATTGTGCTGGGCGCATAGGGGATCACATTCACCGCAAAAACCCGCTCGCGTTGCGGACGTTGGCGCGGCTCGTCCGCCATACGTTCTTGGACGGCACCCCAGACCGTATAGCCCGCTGTTGCCAACAGACCAAAGGTCAATGCCATGAGCACAACACCCATCAAACTGCGCATTAAAAACCGCATGTTTCCAATTCCTTGCGAGACGTCTTCGCTTAAATACCTAGGGCGAGCGCGCAGGCTTGCCAAAAAACTAAACGTGTAAGCTTTGTATTTCCGTCGCGGGCCGGGTCATTTTCGCCGCAGATGTTCGTCTAATCGCGGAAAAATCTCTACAAAGTTACAAGGTTGGTGCCTGTAATCGAGCTGTTTGCTCAAAATTTCGTCCCAGGCGTCTTTGCAGGCGCCCGTGGAGCCCGGCAGAGCAAAGAGATAGGTGCCCTGCGCAACGCCCCCCGTGGCACGGCTTTGAATGGCGCTTGTCCCGATCTTTTGCATTGAGACGATGGTGAAGACAGTGCCAAAGGCGTCGATCTCTTTTTCGTATACATCACGGTGCGCTTCAACGGTCACATCGCGGCCTGTGAGCCCTGTGCCGCCCGTGGAAATCACCACGTCGATCTCCTTGTCCTCAACCCAATCTCTGAGCTGTGCCGCGATCTTGTCGCGATCATCCGTGACGATGTTCCTCGCAGCCAACACATGCCCCGCTTGAGTAAGCCGACCCACAAGCGTGTCACCGGAGCGATCATCCTCCAGTCCGCGTGTATCGCTCACGGTCAAAACAGCAATCCGGACGGGCAAGAACGGGCGCTTTTCGTCAAGTCTGCTCATGTGTTCGTCTCAGCTTTTTAGTTCTGCGAGTTTTGCGCGCACAGCACAAAGGTCAGCCCAGGCTTCGCGTTTAGCAATCGGGTTTCGTAAGAGATACGCGGGATGGAACATCGGCATAAGGGGGCGCTCCTGGACGGTTTCCCAAGTGCCGCGCATCCGAGTGATGCCCTTGCGACCGAGAAGAGCGGTGCAGGAAATATTGCCCATGGCAATCACCACATCGGGATCAGCCAGCGCGATGTGTTTTTGCAAAAACGGCACCATCATTGCGATCTCAGCTGGTTTGGGATCCCGGTTTTGCGGCGGCCGCCATGGCAAGACATTGGTGATGTAAACGCTCTCAGACCGGTCCTGACCAATCGCCGCGAGCATTTTGTCGAGCAATTGACCTGCGCGGCCCACAAAAGGTTTTCCTTCGATGTCTTCTTCGCGCCCAGGCGCTTCACCGACGATCATAAGCTTGGCGCCGAACTGACCGTCGCTAAAGACAAAGTTCCGCGCGCCCAGCTTTAATTCGCACTGATCAAAAGCCTCTTGGGCTGCATAGAGCGCGTCTCGATCCTGTGCAGCCTCAGCGGCAGCCTTCGCCGCTGCGACTGCGTCGACCTCAGCCGGCATTTCGGGCTTTGGAGCGGTGCGTGCCGGGCGTGCCACGCCTGGCTTGCGCCTTTGATTTTCCGCGGGATCGGACGCAGGCGATGGAGCTGGCGCAACTTGCGCATCCAAGCCGTAGCGGTCGATTGGCGCATCGCCAATCGCCTCATCCGCGCCCAGCTCTACCTGCCAGTCCAAGAGCGCTTTTGCGCTATGCCAATCCAAAGGCGCTTTCGCGCCATGCCAATCCAGATCATCCATCCATGTGAATTTAGGGCGCGGGGGCGCAGAGGTAAACGGCTTGCCGCGCATCCTATGCCCCCATATAAGCCCAAAAGTTAGCTTGAAGGGACACTCCATGGCCTGGCGCGCGCAGCATCTTCTTGGGATCGAACATCTTAATCCGGAAGAGATTCGCACCTGTTTGGACCTCGCTGACCAATATGTCTCTGTGAACCGCCGCTCCGTGAAGCGCTCGGATGTGCTCGCAGGTCTCACGCAGATCAACATGTTCTTTGAGAACTCCACGCGCACGCAAGCCAGTTTTGAGCTGGCGGGTAAGCGCTTGGGTGCGGATGTGATGAACATGGCGATGCAAAGCTCTTCCGTGAAAAAGGGCGAAACGCTGATCGATACGGCGCTCACACTCAATGCCATGCACCCCGATCTTTTGGTGGTACGGCATCCTCAGTCAGGCGCTGTGGATCTCTTGGCTCAAAAGGTGAATTGCGCTGTGTTGAACGCTGGCGATGGCAAGCATGAGCATCCCACGCAGGCTTTGCTCGATGCGCTCACCATAAGGCGTGCGAAAGGCCGTTTGCACCGGCTCAGCATCGCCATTTGCGGCGATATCGCACACAGCCGTGTGGCGCGCTCAAACATCCTGCTTTTGGGCAAAATGGAGAACCGCGTGCGGCTCGTGGCCCCGCCAACGCTCTTACCCTCAGGGATCGCGGATCTGGGCGTGGAGGTTTACTCTGACATGGCCGAAGGGCTTCAGGACGTTGATGTTGTGATGATGCTCCGCTTGCAAAAGGAGCGCATGGACGGGGGCTTCATCCCATCAGAGCGCGAGTATTATCATCGGTATGGGCTCGATGCGGTTAAGCTCAAGCACGCCAAGCCGGATGCTATCGTGATGCACCCTGGCCCGATGAACCGCGGTGTTGAGATCGACGGCGATATCGCCGACGACATCAACCGCTCCGTGATCCAAGAACAGGTTGAAATGGGTGTCGCTGTGCGCATGGCGGCCATGGACCTTTTGGTCCAGGCCCGCAAAGCCCAGCCCCGCGAGGTCATGGTATGAGCGAGCTCGAGATCCCCAAGGGCGAACACGGGCTGGTGCGGCTCTTTTCTTTGGAGATGAGCAAGGGCCAAGCCACGCAGATGAGCAGCGATTCCGAAGCCCTAGCCGATGCGCTCGGCGCTGGAATGCTCGACGTGCAAGGTACGCAGGTGATCCCCATCGAGGTGCTCGACGATCTGGGTCTTTATGGGTTTCTGCGCGATGCGGTTGGATTGCCGGAAGACGCGTTGATCCCCGACAGAGCCAAAATCGAGGCTCTCACGGGCTTTGCCCTCGTCGTGCGATCTTCTGCGTTTCAAGGGTTGCGCCAAGTGCTGACGCCCGTCTCAGCCGTGAGTCTTGTCGGCACCTATGCTGAGGCGCCCCAAGCGCCGTCCTTCCAAGCCCCTTTGGAAAGCGCTAGCGCCGAACCCAATAGAGACAGCCCCGAAGAAGCGGCCATCAAAGCGGCGAAAGACGCGAAATCCCGCACACCCTGGGGGATGACACTTGCGCTGCTTGGCCTGGCCGTCGCCCTTCTGTTCGCAGCCATTTTTGGATTGGGAGGCTAGCCGTGCAAGAACCGAAAGATCCTAAGATGAGCGGGCGCGTGGCCATGGTGGCCCTTTTAGTCGCTTTTGCCCTTGTAGGCCTGATGGTGTGGGTCGGCGGATGACAGTCTTACATTTCACAAATGCGCGTTTGATTGATCCCGAGAGTCTTGCAGACCACACCGGTGAGCTTTTGGTTGAAAACGGCGTGATCGCGCAAGTGGGAGAGGTTTCGGCAACCAGCGGAGCCCAGGTGATCGATTGTGACGGCAAGTGCCTTGGTCCTGGGATCATCGATATTGGCGTGAAAGTCTCCGAGCCTGGCGAGCGCCATAAAGAGAGCTTTGCCTCAGCAGGCAACGCGGCTGCTGCAGGTGGTGTGACCACAATCGTGACGCGTCCCGACACCGACCCTGCAATTGATACGCCAGAGGTGCTTGAGTTTGTCGCGCGGCGAGCGGCAAATGATGCACCTGTGCGCGTGCTGCCAATGGCTGCGCTCACCAAAGGCCGCTTGGGCCGCGAAATGACAGAGATCGGCTTTTTGCAAGACGCCGGTGCCGTGGCCTTTTCAGACGCCGACCGCGTCGTGGCGAATACCAAGGTTTTCACACGCGCGCTCACCTATGCGGCGGGTTTGAAGGCTTTGGTCATTGCCCATCCTCAAGAGCCTATTTTGAGCGACGGAGCCAGCGCCACGTCGGGCAAGTTCGCCTCGCTCAGAGGCCTGCCGGGTGTGAGCCCCATGGCGGAGCGCATGGGGCTGGATCGCGACATCGCCCTTTTGGAAATGACAGGTGCGCGCTACCACGCAGACCAGATCACAACAGCCCGTGCCCTGCCCGCCTTGGAGCGTGCCAAGGCAAACGGGCTTGATATCACCGCTGGCACGTCGATCCACCACCTCACGCTCAATGAATTTGACGTGGCTGACTACCGGACATTTTTTAAAGTAAAGCCGCCTCTGCGCAGCGAAGAGGACCGTTTGGCTGTGATCGAAGCTCTGAGTTCGGGACTGATCGATTGCATCAGTTCGATGCACACACCCCAAGACGAAGAAAGCAAACGCCAGCCCTTTGAAGCCGCCGCCTCCGGAGCTGTTGCGCTTGAAACCCTGCTGCCCGCCGCCCTGCGATTGGTACACGCAAGCCACATTGGCTTGCCACAGCTTTGGGCAGCCCTGTCGCTCAATCCGGCAAAGCGCCTTGGATTGGCTCAAGGACGTCTTGCAGCAGGTGCACCCGCAGATCTCGTGCTCTTTGATCCCAATGCACCCTTTGTTTTGGATCGCAGCACCCTGCGCTCAAAATCGAAAAACACGCCTTTTGATGGCCAGCGTATGGAAGGCCGCGTGATGCAAACTTGGGTTGGCGGAGCCAAAGTGTTCCAAGCATGATTCCTGCGCTCACCACACCACTCTTGATTCTCCTGGCGCTCATAGCTTTGGGCTATCTCTTTGGCTCGATCCCTTTTGGGATAGTGATTGCGCGTGCCTTTGGCTTGGGCGATCTGCGAAAAATCGGCTCCGGCAACATCGGTGCCACGAATGTCTTGCGCACGGGCAATAAGCTCGCGGCGTTCCTCACCTTGATCCTCGACAGCGGCAAAGCAGGCATAGCGGTTTTGATTGCGCGCGCATTTGCGGGTGAAGATGCGGCCCAGGCCGCAGGCCTCGCGGCTTTTGTTGGGCACTGTTTTCCGATTTGGCTGGGCTTTAAGGGCGGTAAGGGTGTGGCCACATTTTACGGGCTTCTTTTTGGGCTCTATTGGCCCTTGGGGCTTGCAGCAGGGGCCACTTGGCTCATCGTGGCCGCTGCGCGGCGCTACTCCTCTTTGGCGGCCTTGGTCAGCGCCAGCACGGCGCCTGTTTGGGCGCTTTTGTTAGGTGTGCCGCAGACGCTGGTGCTTTTATTGGTCTTGGCTGTGCTGGTCTTTGTCCGTCATGCGGAGAACATTGTGCGTTTGCAAATGGGCACAGAGACTAAAATCGGAAAGAAATAGTGCCAACTGAATTTACTTTACAAATTAGTATATCCTGTTATTTCTGTAATTACAGAAATTTAGGGAATCGCTGAAATGCACCTCACTCAAGCCACCCAAGACTTTATCCTCCACTGGGGAGAAATGGGCAGCAAATGGGGTGTGAACCGGTCTGTTGCACAGATCCATGCGCTTTTGCATCTTTCGCCCAAACCCATGACCGCTGATGAGATTTGTGAAACCCTCAACCTTGCGCGCTCGAATGTCTCCAATGGCCTCAAAGAGCTGCAAGCCTTGGGCATCGTGAAGCCGTCTCGCGAGCTGGGCGACCGTCGTGACCACTTTCATTCTATCCGTGACATGTTCGATCTGAGCAAAGCGGTTGTGGCCTCCCGCAGAGATCGCGAGTTTGCCCCCACTCTCACCGCCATGTCTGGCGTATTGCGCGACGCAGATGCGGATGGCACGCCGCCCGATGTTAAGAAACGCATGGAAGAGACGCTCGAGATGATGGAGCTCTTTGACACCTGGTACCAAGACGTCCGCGACATGCCGCGCGGCCTACAGATCACCGCGATCAAGCTGGGCGCTAAAATCGCCCGCTGGTTGCCCCGTATGTAAAAAATTTTGCGAAAGGATTTCTGAAATGACAGAAATGTTTGGAAACTTTGTATGGTTGGGGAGAAAGCCAAAACCAATTGTGCACCACATCAACCCCACACGCTTCGCAGTGGCCTTTATTGGTGCGCCGTTCCTCTTCGCCCTCTTTACGTTTTGGATCATGCTTGTGCCGGTGGTGGCGCTTGCCTTCGGGCTACCGTTTTGGGTCGGGATCACACTGCCCTTTTTGCTGTGGTATTTGCCCCGCTTCGGACCAGATGCCGGTCTCATTACCTGGTGCGTCCTGCAAGGCACCCTCTCGGGGTTCGCAATGTGTCTCTACTATTACGTCGTTCAAATGCGTCCCCATGATACCCTCGAAGATTTTTTATGGGGCAGCCTTTGGTGGCTGGGGCTTTGCATTTTTTTCAGCTTCGCTTGGAGCCAAACTTTCCGCTCAATTTACTGCAAACTGGATCAGAAAGGAGCAAAATCATGATCCTCAATCTCGCGATCTTTTTCCCCTTCTCCATGGCCATCCTGGCCTGCCTTTGCTTCGTGATCTTGGACTTAGGCCGCCGCATGGAGGACTGCCCAGTCACCGGCCAAGCCGCCCCGCCTGCAGCCATCGCCATTGCAGTTGCTTTTGTGGCCATCGGCTTTGGCGGTGTAGGCCTTGGTGCAGCCGCCCTCATTGCCTTGCAAGATTTCGGCCTTGTGGGCGTGTTTGGGCTGCTTGGGTTCATGAGCCTCTGCCTCGGGCTCGGGTTTAGCAACGCAGTTGCTCACCTGAAAATGGTCCTGGCGGACAGCGCAAAGGCTCAGCTTGAGTTGGGATTGGAACAGCCGAGCTAAGCGCCAAAAAAGAAGCGAGGCCGCCGACCAGGCGGCCTCTCAATAGGACCCTCCAAATCGGATCTACATTCCCATGAAACTCGGCCTTTTCCTCGTTACTTTTGCATTTGCGCCCTTTGTGGGCTCTCTGGGGCTTTTTGGCCTGCTCGCCCTCCTTTTACCTACAACCAATTTAGGTGACTTTTTTGACAGTTTTGTCTTCGCCGCGCTTTGGGTCGGCACACCCGTGTGGGCGATTGTTGGAGGACCCTACACCTGGTGGTATTTGCGAAATAACGCAATGGGTTGGGAGTTTATGAATGCTGGCATCGCTTTAGGCGCACTTTCAGTCCCCGTCTTGATGCTGATCGCATCGGGCAGCGACATCAGCCTGCAGGGAGTCTTTGGAACAGTTATTTTCTTCTGCGTCTTCGGAGGGGGATTTGGCGCCCTTTGGACGGCAGCCTTTATTTTCCTTTACACCGCCTTGGAGGACCGCGTCTGACAAGTCCGCACTAACTCAATAAGAGTAGTCCGCGTAGATCTTGCTCAGGTCACCCGCCCATTCGCCCTCGTATTTGGCCAAAAGCTCGTCAGCAGGGGTCTCTCCAGTTTCTAAGGTTTCCTTTAGCGCATTGAGGAAATGCGTCTCGTCGGGCACCAGCCCACCTGCACCCGGCTTCGCACGGGCTTTGAGACCAGCGTCTGCAATGGCCACGGCTTCACGCGCCATATCTCCCAGAGAAACACAACCATAAGCGCCCGCCAAAGCTTGCTCGGAAGCCGCGACGCGCAGGCCTTCGCGGGTTTCCGCATCCAGGCCTTTGACCAGATCCCAAGCTGCATCAAGCGCGCCGCTGTCATAGGTCAGGCCCACCCAGAAAGCGGGCAAAGCGCAAAGCCTGCGCCACGGGCCACCATCCGCGCCGCGCATTTCGATAAACTGCTTCACGCGCGCTTCCGGAAAGACAGTCGTCAGGTGATCCGCCCAATCGCTCAAAGTGGGCTTTTCACCCGGCAGAGCTGGCAATTCGCCTTTCAGAAAGTCGCGGAAAGACATGCCCAGTGCGTCCACATAAACGCCGTCGCGATAAACAAAATACATCGGTACATCGAGCGCGTATTCCACCCAAGCCTCAAAGCCGAAGCCCTCGTCAAAGACAAACGGCAACATGCCCGTACGGTCCGCGTCGAGATCGCGCCAGATCCGCGAGCGCCAAGACCGGTGCCCATTTGGCTTGCCTTCAAAGAAAGGAGAATTCGCAAAAAGCGCCGTGGCGACGGGCTGAAGTGCCAGAGCCATGCGCATCTTTTTGACCATGTCCGCCTCGCTCTCAAAGTCGAGGTTCACCTGCACCGTACAGGTACGGTACATCATCTGGGTGCCATGCGTGCCCACACGGCCCATATAGTCCGTCATCAGCTTGTAGCGGCCCTTTGGCATGCGCGGCATCTCATCATGTGTCCACTCAGGCGCAGCTCCAAGCCCAATGAAACGCGCGCCGATTTTGTCGGCCACGCTTTGTACTTCGCGCAGGTGTTGGTTCACCTCATCGCAGGTCTCATGGATTGTCTCGAGAGGCGCGCCAGACAGCTCTAGTTGACCCCCGGGCTCTAACGAGACATTGGCCCCCTCTTTGGTCAGGCCTATGATATTGCCGCTCTCTTCCACAGGGCTCCAACCAAAGCCGTCACGCAGGCCTTCCAGAATGGCCTTAATCGAGCGCGGACCCTCATAGGGAAGCGGCTTATGGGTATCTGCGCAGTAGCCAAACTTTTCATGCTCGGTGCCAATACGCCAGTCTGATTTGGGTTTGCACCCTTTGGCCAAATACTCTGCCATTTGGCTGTAATGCTCAATCGGGCCACCGCCGCTTTGTGGGATAGACATGGGCCGAACTCCTGCATCAGACTAAGGGCTTACAACGCCTGACGGGAATTGGCGCGGGTGTCAATCGGGCGCGTTATGACGCTTCAGTGAAGGGCGGTGTGCGCTTTTGCACGTGAGCTTTGCCAAACAAGAAACAGTCCCGGTTTTGTCGCGTTCGCGGCCCGGCGGGGTGCCTCATAATCTACGCCTTGCAACGCGCTCAGCGCATCAAAAAGCGCCTCGCTGCCTGTCGCATTCCCGGATACGGCAAGGCTGTCTCCGCCCAGCGCATCAAATTGCCAGATCAAATTGCAGCGCCGCGTTGTTTGGATGGTGACGCGCACAAGCGCGTCGATCTCAACGGTGCCGCCGCCTGTTGGTGCAAAATAGGTGATTTGCCGCTCGCGCACCTCAACAACGCCCGCGCCGCCCTCGCCGTGCGGAAAACGCGCGCGCTGCACAGCTTGATAAAGCCAAGGCACAGCCACAGCCGCCATGAGCCAGCCCGCCCAGGTGGCAAAGCCAAAGGCTGTCAGCGCAACGAAGAGCCCAAAGGCACAAAGCAGGCCCGCGGCCAGGACCTCGCGCCAGGTGCGCAACATCTCAGAGACTTCCGGCCGGATCACCCCTGCCCCTTTGCATCTTTCAAAACGCTCAAAGTGTAATGTCCTATTGCCTTAAACCCAAGCCGCTCGTAAACGCGCCCGGCTTCAGCTGTTGCTGCAAAAAGGATCGCCTGGCCCACGCCGTCGCGACGCGCCATATCCAGCATCTGGCCAACAACTGCGCCGCCATAGCCTTTGCCGCGTAAAGTAGGGGGTGTGTAGACGCCACCGATCTGTACGAGGTCCGCGATTTTCGCATTGAAGCCTGCCATGGCAACATCTTGGGCGACACCTCGGCCTGAGGCTTGAAGCACATAGCTCCAGCCTTGGTCTAGGAGCCTGCGTGCTGAGCGTTCCGCGCGACCCCTGGCCATTTCTTTCGGCGTTGAGAGCGCCTCAATTTCAAAAGCCTCGCGCCAGCGCACCAATTGATCGAAGTCATGCTCTTGCGCTTGGCGTACCTCCGCACCCTCCAGATCGGGCAGACGGAGGTCTTTAAGGTCCAACGTGTAAAGAACGTCGTCATCCAAAATCTGAAACGCGTTTCGATCTATGCCCAGGCCTTCAATCAAAGGCTGCATGATTTGCATGTCACCATTGAACCCACAAAGCGGATAGCGCGTCAGCACAGCTCGGATCGCGTCGATATCGAGCGGCGTCTCTTGCGCAAACTGCGCCATGACCCAACCCGCTTTGGTCACACCCAAAACGCCCACGATCTCGCCAGCAGCCTTCTCCGCAATCCAAAAGTCGGTCGAATTGGCATGTTCGGATTGACCTAGGCCCATGTGAGCAAGGTTAGAGCGCAAAAACATCGTTGTGGCAGGAAATTGGCTGAGCCAGCTTTCAATGGCTGGGCCTTCATGTGGCATGGCCTGGCGCATCACCAATCGCCTTTGAGGGATTGCCAGAGTGCCAAGGCGGCCACCACGGCCGTATCGGCGCGCAAAATGCGCGGGCCTAAACTGATCCGGGTCACAAAAGGCAGTTCTGCCAATCGGGCGCGTTCCGCATCTGAAAACCCACCTTCCGGGCCAATGAGGATCGCGGCAGGTGTGCTGGGCAGCTCAGCACCTTTCAGGTCTTCGCCTGCTAAGCCTTCATCACAAAGGATCAAAGCGCGGTCTTCTGGCCAGGTGTCTAACATACGCGCTAGAGGCAACAGATCTGTTACCTCAGGCACATAGGTTCCGCCGCATTGCTCTGCCGCCTCAACGGCATGAGCTTGTAGCCGATCTTGCCGGATGCGCTCTGAGTTGGTGAAATCGGTGCTGACGGGGCAGATCCGAGCCGCGCCCATCTCTGCGGATTTCTCAACGATAAAATCCGTGCGGGCCTTTTTGATAGGGGCAAAGAGGAGCCAAAGATCAGGGGGCGCTTGAAAGGGCGTTGCCACAGTACCGAGGCTCAAAACACCACGACGTTTGCCGGCCTCAGCCACAGTGGCCAACCGGCCATCGCTTTGTCCGTTAAAGACCTCAAGCTCAGCCCCATTGCTGAGCCGCATTACGCCAAAAAGGTAATGCGCCTGCGGCCCTTCGACCATCAGTGATTGCCCTTCTTCCAAAGGCTGCGGTACATAAAGCCTGACGCGTCCCATGGAGGACTACCTATGACCCTAACCCCTGAAACGCCAGAGCCACAGAGCGCACAAAAGGGCTTACAAAGCGGAGCAACGCCTGATGCCGTGGACGGCAATTGGGTGGATCGCTATGCGCCCGCTGCCACACGCCCCTATTTGCGCCTTAGCCGCGCAGACAGACCGATCGGCACGTGGCTCTTGCTCTTGCCCTGTTGGTGGGGCTTGGCCTTGGCAATTTTGTGGGACGGTGATCCGCATTTGAACGACCTTTGGGTCGCCGTGGGCTGTGCGGCGGGTGCTTGGTTGATGCGCGGGGCTGGTTGCACCTGGAACGACATCACTGACAGAGACATCGACGCCCAAGTAGAGCGCACCAGAGCGCGGCCCATCCCCTCGGGCCAAGCCACCGTGCGCCAAGCCTTAGTCTGGATGGTCATACAAGCGCTGTTGGCGTTTTTGATCCTCATCACGTTTTATCCAAACGCAATCCTACTGGGCATCGCAGCTTTGATTCCGGTGGCGATCTACCCTTTTGCCAAGCGCTTCACCTGGTGGCCGCAGGTCTTTTTGGGCTTGGCGTTTAACTGGGGCGCGCTTCTGGCCTGGACGGCCCATACCGGCAAATTGGGTTGGCCCGCGGTGGTGCTTTATTTGGCGGGCATCGCTTGGACGCTCTTTTACGATACGATCTATGCGCACCAAGACACGGAGGATGATGCCCTTATTGGTGTGAAATCCACCGCTCGGCTTTTTGGTGACAAAACGGTCAAATGGCTCAAGTGGTTCATGATCATCTCCGTACTGTTGATGACGCTTGCGATCCTTTTGGCGCTTTTGCCGCAAACCAATCCGCTTGCGCTTGTGATCGCGCTTGGCGCGCCTTGGGCCTTTGGTTGGCACATGACCTGGCAGCTTAGGCAATTTGATCCAGACAGCGACGAGGGCCTCGTGCGTTTGTTTCGCTCCAACAGAAATGCGGGCCTTTTGCCTTTGCTGTTTTTCGCCGTTGCGGCCCTGGTGTGATTGCGCCTTTTGGCGCACGCGGCTAGGACTGGACAGACGGCCAAAAGGCCAGAAGTGGACGATGCTGGGACCATGCGTATCAAATCTCTCTTGTTATCCTTGATTGGTCTGGGGGCGGGCGCTGCAGGCGCTTATTTTGCTGGCGAACAGCTTGCTGAATTTGTCGAAGATCGCTCTGAGCTTGCGGCCCGTGAGCGCCTCGACATCGAGGGCTTTGACTGGACAGAAGTGGAAGCGCATGGCCTGCAAGTGGTCATTTCGGGCACCGCCCCTGATGAAGCTGCGCGATTTGAAGCCGCACGCGCTGTAGGCCGGGTTGTGGATGCGGCACGGATCATTGATGAGACGGATGTTGAGACTAAGGGCGTGGATCTCACGCCTGCCTTTTCCATCGAGCTGTTGCGCACCGAGACCGGCATTTCCATGATCGGGCTTGTGCCTGCCAATACGGATCGCGCCGGGATCGCCCGCCAGCTCAGCGCCTCTTTGAACGAAGGCAAGGTATCTGATTTTCTCGAAACAGCGGACTATGAGCCCCCGAGTACTTGGGAGGCCTCCGTACGCTACGGCCTTGAAGCGATTACAGAGCTGAACCGCGCCAAAGTTTCGATCAGCGCAGACGCTGTTGCGATCAATGCAACGGCAAACACGCCCAGCGAAAAAGCCAAGATCGAAAGCCAATATGTGCGCGGTGCTCCGAGCGGTGTGCAGGTCACGCTCGACATCAAGGCACCGCGCCCTTTCTTGTCTCCCTACACTTTGCGCGTCGTGCACAGCGCCGAAGATGGTGCGCGTTTTGATGCCTGTGCGGCCTCCGATGAGGAAAGCCAAGCGCGCATCCTCGCGGCCGCGCGGGCGCTAGGTATGACTGGGCAGATTGACTGCCCCTTGGCCCTTGGGGCCCCCAATACCAATTGGGGCAGCACGGCCGCTGAGGCCATTGCAGCCTTAGGGGCCCTGCCCAGTGGCACCGTCACGCTCACGGATACAGCTCTGAGCCTCACGGGAACACTCGGCACCGACCAAGCGCTCTTTGACAGCACTGTGGCTGACCTCCAAGCCTCAATTGATCCGCTCTACACTGTGCGAGGCGTTCTGCCCCAGCCGCCCCTTGCGGAAGGCGAAGCCGAGCCCTTGAGTTTCAGCGCCACTCGAAGCCCCGAGGGTGACGTGAAAATCACCGGAGATGTGCCCAGCGCACCCGTGCGCCAAGCCGCAACCAGCTTTGCGGATGCCGCATTTGGCGTTGGCAAGCACCGGATGGATCTTTCGGTTACGCCCCAAGCGCCTTTGGACTGGAGCCAGCGCGTGTTTGCGGGTCTCGAAGGCCTGGCCACCCTGCAGTTCGGTGCATTGGAGATCACAGAGACGAGCTTTGATTTGCGCGGCTCTAGTGGCGATCCGGAGATCAAAGAAAAGGTCACGGGGCTTATTTCGGAGGCTTTAGACGGCGCCACACCCTACAAGCTCAATGTGACTTATAGCGAAGCGCTCGACCCGCTTGCCTCGCTTTTGAAAGGCCCCGTGTGCGTGGCCGATATTGCGAGCATTCTTAAGGCCCAGAAAATCACCTTCGAGCCTGGCTCAACGACCATCGACGGCAGCGGCAATGACACACTCGACGCAATTGCAGGCGTCGTGAAATCTTGCCGCCCCGATATCGTGCTTGAGATCGGCGGACACACAGACAGTCAAGGCAGCGAGCAGCTCAATCAACGCATCAGCCAAGAGCGCGCTTTTGCTGTGCGAACCGCGCTTATTGACCGCCGCGTGAGCCCCGGTGTTTTGAAGGTGGTGGGGTATGGGGAAAGCGACCCCATTGCGGACAACGCTACGGAAGAAGGTCGCGAAGCCAACCGTCGGATCGAGTTTACCTTGCCTGTTGTCGAGACCGTTAAAGAAGATACCGCGCAAGCAGATCCGGCCTCAGAGGATGAGGCAGGAGCAGACCCGAGTGCGACAAGCGACGTTGCGAGTGAAACAGCCCCTGAAAGCCCGTCAGATGCTTCTGAGAATTCTGCCGAGAGTGCTTCAGACGCGAGCGTAGAACCGACCAAAAACGCATCGCGAGAGGGTACTCAAGAGACACCACAGGATTCCGCCGAAGATTCCCCTCAAGAGGAGACCCAATGAAATGAACAGGAATGAGTTCATCGTCGGCATCGCCGTCGTCCTCTTTATTGCGTTTTTGATGGGATGGATCGCCAATTGGCTGGTCAATCGCTTCACGCGTGTAAGCAACGCAGACGTGGGCGAATTGGACAAAATGGCACACGCCCTGCACGAAGCCGAAGAAACTCGGGATCAAGCGATTGCTTATGTGCATAAGCGCGAAGAAGAGATCACAAACCAACTCACGCAGACAGAAGCAGAACTCCGTGCTGCGATGGATGGCCTGCGAGAAGCGCGACAAGAAGCTGAAGAGCTTCGCGCCTATATCGAGCAAAACAGCGCCGGTTCCGCGACTTAGGGCGTGTTAACACTTAATCATGTCTACGATGAGGGCGAAGTTCAGGAAAGCTCTGTACATGACATCGAGCTTTTCGAACCTTGAGAAGATGCGGCGGTAGCCTTTGAGCCTTTGAAAGAG
>JBCDCE010000025.1:0-53147 GCA_039182515.1 Pseudomonadota bacterium
AATGAGCTTATTGAAGCTAGCCAAAGACTTGGTAAAAAATCACAAGTTTTGAATTCACGCGCCGCTGGGCAATTGGCGGTATCCGATATCCATCGAACGCGAGATGAGTTATTTTTCGCCGAAGTGCAACAACTACAAAATAAGCTTGTGCAAATAGGTAACAGAGCTAATCTATTGCGAGTTGAAAAGAGGATTCAGCAGGAGCTTACGCAGAGCCTAATTTCAAAATTTGAAAGATCACTACTTTTAGCTCAGCGAAGAATAGTCGACCATGAATTACTTGAGCGAAATTACGAAGCGATTTTAAATTCTCGCTCGCGTTTGGTGCAAAACTTGACAAGAAGTGTGTCACTGCAGGCTGAAATGCAAGAAATAGACGATCGGATAAAGATTCGTCAAAAGCAGTACTTGGAGGGCCTAGCAAGTAGTGTACTTCGTAGTAGTAGGGAACGAAAAATTCTTTTGGCGGACTCGGAACGGCTAAAAATTTTGATCGAGAAATCGAAGATTAAGTCGAAAATGTCAGGTATCGTCACGTCTTTGCCTGTTGGAGATGTTGGCGGTTTTGTGACGACGGGAAGCGATATAGCTGTTATATCTGAATATCTAGAAAAACCGAGTATTTCACTACGTATTTCGCCTTTGAATATTGACCAAGTGTATATAGGTCAAGCCGGTCGTCTTATGCTAAGTAGTTTTCCTACGCGAACGGCCCCAAACTTAAATGTCAGTGTCACTGCGGTTTCATTAGAGCCGCAAGAAGACCAGAAATCTGGTGAAAGCTACTTTGTTGCCCATGCGAAAATAAATTTGGATGATCTATCCCAAGCAAAAGAAGTATTTGGAACTGATTTTCGTTTGTCGGTTGGAATGCCAGCTACAGTTTTGTTGAGCGGACGGCCGACAACGCTTGCAAGGTATATCCTTGATCCAGTTCTTGCCGTTTGGCAAGGTGCCTTTCAAGAGTAGCAAACTTTGTACGCACCAAAAAATGGTCCTAAATCTACGGATTTTCTTACGTACCTAAGAGAAAATATGGCTGTTTAAATAGTCTTTTCGCGGTAATTTCTCTCAAGGCATTAGGTCATCGAGAGGAGATCTCTTTAAAATAACATGAATTGTGTTTGATGTTGGCAAGACCAATTATTGATGTTTTATATGAACCTAAATCAATTGAAATTTTGCCCTCTTTACATGTTAGTTTTGGTACTATTTTGTGCCCTCGAATAACCCACTGTTGATCCCTTCGGTTTCTATTTTCAAAAAATTCTGCGCCCCATAATAGACTTTCATCAGATTGCAAACTCATTGGGACAGAAGGGTCCGCTCCTGCATGTGTGACATGGATATTGCCATTTGACCAAATCGAAGGGAGATCTTGAATCCAAGCGAGGAGATCGAGGCCCATTTTAGATTTGAGGTCCTTGGCTATTTTTTCGTATGTATGGAGACTTGGGTGTGTTTCGAGGTTTCTGACTCCAAAACTCTGACAAGTCTCTAATCCGCCAAATTTGAGCCAACGACGTCCTGATTGACCATCCGTTCCGATGAATTTCAGCAGCATCGCTTCATGATTTCCCTTAAGGCAGATAGTGGTTTTTGGAGTTTTGGTTTGCAGATCTACAAGCCTTTTGAGTACGCCTGCGCTGTCTGGGCCTCGGTCGATATAATCTCCTACAAAGACTTTTCTTTCTTCTTTTGGAATATACGCAAGTGCTTTTTCGAGTAAGTCTTTACATCCATGTAAGTCGCTAACTACCCAAAAGGGGGAGTCCGGCATGAGCGGAGCAGTAAATTCTCGGCCTTTGTTTTGGAGTATGCGCCTGAACCAACTCATGGGGAAAAACAAGACCCTGGTATAAGACTGACAGCGAGACTTTTGCCCGCATAGTGCCCTGTGGTTGGCGCGATGTGTCCCAAATCATTCTCCGAACACGGCACATCTTTACTGGCGAAGCGAACGTAGACGAGCTCTGTTAGACCTCCAGGGTAGGCGAATTTAAGAGCGTAGTGGTTGTTTGCACGACCAACAGATGGAATTGCGAAGACGTCTTGATCAGCGTTTTTCACGAAAAAAAGGTTCGCGAGAATGTCGCGGTTGGATGCAATGATTGGGCGGCCCTGGGCGAAATTGAGTATCTCATAACTTATTGCATTTATTCCTAGATATCTCGCCAAGTAGAAGTTTCCATCAGGTCTTTTCAGCCGATCTGCAAAAGCAATTGCTCCCAAAAGTGCCAAACAAAATATGAGGTTTGTGCCAAGCGCGAAGGCGCGTAAAACAGGCCTAATTTCCAGAGCTTTTGCGACGAGAAGAGCGGCTGGAAGATAGGCTGCTACGGCCCAATTGGCATAGGCTTCAGAAAGAAAAGCTTGTGTGGAAACGATGAGCAGAATGGTACAACTCATCAGGGCCAAGCCAGAGTTGATTTGGCCCTCTACCCGGCGTGGAGCTCTGAAAATTTGCACGAGCATAACTACCAATACCACTGGTCCCAATACAATCGCCTGAGCACCTAAAAAGCTGCCCAGGTTTTCGAAACTAAAGGCCGCGCGGGTTCCAGGGTCTCGAACCCAATCAGCATTGTCGAGTGTGTGTTGCGCGGTGGAAAATCCGTTAACAAAATTCCAATGCAGATTAGGGGAGATCGCGATTAGGCACGCAAAAAGGGCGAGGCCAATTTGGCCGAGTGATAGTCGCCACGCTGGCAATGCGATCATAGTAAGCGCAAAGCAAAGAACATAATAGAAGGCAGCATATTTCCCCATTGCCGCAATGCCTAAGAGCGCCCCGCAAAGAAAGGCCCAGACCAATGACCTGCTTTTGGCTGCATTAAGGTAGGCGCCAAGCGCCCCAGCTAGAAACGGAAACATGATCGTGTCAGTTGATATCAGCGCACTACCAACCCCTACGAAGGGCAAAGAGATGTAGAGGATGGCTGTTATAGCTGCAGTCTTTTTTCCCCATAAAGAACTTGCAATAACCGCCAGCGCGCCAGAAGTTGCAAAATGAAAAAGGGGCGCGGGCAATCGCACCCAAAAGGGATCTACTGTGCCCAAGCCGCTAAACGCGCGTATCACCCATGCGATAAGGGGGGGCTTGGAATAGTAGCCAAAGTCCAAGTGTTGTCCCCAAAGCCAATACTGTGCCTCATCAACAAAGAGATCCGTGGGCGTTATCCAAATAGACCAGATACGTAAAACTGTGAGGCCGGTTACCAGAGTCACTGCCCAGGTGATCCAAGCTCGATCACTCATTGGTTTTGTCCACTTTGATCAGCCAAAGGTTCCGCATGTAGATGAATAGGCCCATGGACTGACCGAGGATAAAGACGGGGTCTTTTCGGTAGATTGCATAAGCCAAGAGGATTACACCTCCCCCGATGGAAAACCACCAAAAAGCGAGCGGTACGATGGACTTACGCGCACGTTCCGAAGCAATCCATTGTACCAAGAAACGTCCGGTAAACATAAGTTGACCGCTCAGCCCGATCAAAACCCACCAGAATTCTGTCCAGCTTTGTACGCCGAGCCATGCCCACCATGTGTTATCCATTTTGAGGGGTCTTTAACGTGATCTCGCGAGGCCTGGCGGTTTTCTGACGTTTAATCAGCCAGGCCACGCCAATCAAATCGTGAAGGCCGACCCAAGCACGCTGGAGGTTGGAATAATTTGAACGACCAGAGCCGCGCTCCCGGTGGCTCACATCAACCAAGTCAATTTTCCAGCCATCGCGCTTGAACAAAGCTGGCAGATATCTATGCATATGATTGAAATACGGAAGCTCTAAAAAGGCGTCACGGCGAAAACCCTTAAGGCCGCAACCTGTATCTCTTGTTCCATCTTTGAGGATAAAGGCTCGCAAACGGTTCGCGACTTTTGACGCAAGCTTCTTGGCAGCCGTGTCTTGCCGGGCCACGCGCTGGCCCGCGACTAGTCCCAGTTTTCCGGTTTTGTCTGCGGCAAGCGGGGCGAAGAGTTTGGGCAATTCCATGGGTGGGTTTTGTCCGTCACCATCGAGCGTGCAAATAATTGGTGCGCGCGCGGCTAAAACACCTGAATGCACCGCAGCACTTTGACCGCCAGAGGTCTGATTTTGTAAGAGTCGCAGATTGGGGTTTTGTTGTTGGAGCCCCTGTATCAAAGATGAAGTTTCATCGGTTGAGCCGTCGTCGATAACGATAACTTCATGTTGAATATCAGCACAATGGTCCGCGATCTCTTCGAGTAAAGACACCACATTTCCAGCTTCGTTTTTCATAGGGATCACGATGCTGAGCGCGATTTCATCTGAAACGGGCGCAGCCATTTACCCCTCCCGATTTAGCGTATGGCCAGGGCTCACAATTGGGGACAATTCTACAGAAACTGGGCTTTGATCAGCGCCATCTTCACATCGAGCCGCAATAATTTCAGCCGCTTTTCGGCCGATATCTTGGCGGCAACTGTCCATGGTGGCCAGCTGGCGCGGTAACCCTTGCAAAAGCTCAACACCATTGAAGCCTGCAAGGCCAATGTCTTGGGGAATGCTGCGATCTTGCTCTAGGAGATAGAGTAACCCTCCCGCACCGATCATGTCATTGGAATAATAGAGGAAATCGAGATCAGGTGAGCGCTTGAGCATCTCAGCGGTCATCTCACGCCCTTTGGCCAGTGCGGATCCACCTTCATAAAACTCCTGATCTGCAACCTCCACGCCTTCCTTTGCGAGAGCCTCTGTAAAACCCTCAAAGCGCTTCCTTGCCCGGTGATCTAGCGGCATTTTAGTGCCCATAAACCCAATTTTTCGAAACCCTTGCGCCGAAATGGCTTGGGCCATCATCCGCCCCGCGCGCCGATGCGATATGCCAACCATACTATCAACTGGGGTTCCATCTACATCCATGATCTCAACGACTGGAATGCCACTTGCTTCGAGCATTGCTCTGCTGGCGTCTGAGTGCTCTAGGCCTGCTATAATCACACCTGAAGGGCGCCAAGATAGCATCTCGTAGAGAACCTCTTCTTCCTTGCCGGGCAAGTAATTCGTGACGCCTACAACCGGCTGAAGGGCTGTACCATCCAAGACTTCACTGATCCCAGTCATGACCTCCGGAAAGACCATGTTTGAGAGCGAAGGGATAACCACGGCAACCAGGTTGACCCTTTGAGACGCCAAAGCCCCCGCGATCTTGTTTGGTACATAGCCAAGCTCTTTAGCGGCCTTCAAAACCTTTTCTCTGGTCGCTTGTGAAACATCTCCACGGGCACGAAGAACACGACTTACAGTCATTTCACTCACGCCCGAGGCTTCAGAGACATCGCGCAGAGTAAGGGGGCGTTTTATGTTCATAGGGGGCCTATATTCGCTCTTTAGCTTGTTGTTACCGCGTTGCGCGAGGCTTGTCCAAGCCTTGCCGAACAAGGCTTCAAAATCACAACGTGTTGCCTTAAGGCTAAACGCGCGCGGCCCCGTGGCTCAACTGGATAGAGCAGCCCCCTCCTAAGGGGCAGGTTGCAGGTTCGAATCCTGCCGGGGTCGCCACTACATCTGATATCATTGAAGAAAATGGCAACATCCCTAGGGTGTGTAAAAAAGTGTGTAGATGCTGCATTCTACCTCATTCATTCGACAGTCTCCCTCTCGGCTAACGAGCGTGCTTTCCGGGCCGCATTAATTCTCGCCCTAACCACGTCGCTTCTTGTATCCGCCTCATCAGACCTTTGGGGTGGATAACTGAGTGTAGTGAAGAGAAAATCGCCGTTTGCGAACCTGATTGATCTGGTTCCAGTCTGGTGCCTACGACGCTCAAAACTTATCAGCGAACGGTCATGACCTCTTTCTATCATCCGCCAATTCCACGTCAGCATTGTATGGAGAATTAGTTTATCCAGGCCACCTGTTCTGTTGGTGGTGAACCTAACCCCAAGAACTTTGTAGAGTTCCGCTAGTGAAATCTCTTCGTATTTTTTGACGGGTTCCAGGTACTCCACCAGCGCCTCTTCAACGGCCTCGACAACATCTTGGTCGATGCGATGTTTATTATCGACAAGTTCCATTAGACCCCCTCTTTCAATTCTTGTTCTGTAGGCATCGATAGTCGAGTGAGGGTGGCCTTGGCTGTTGCTTTTGCGGATAGCTTTCGCCGATCGGCCGCTTCGGTGTAAACCTTGGTGACTTTCGGTGATGAGTGACCCAGAGCGGCCATAATCTCATACGGGGTTGCCTCGTTCTCGGCCATATTGATGCCGACCGACTTGCGGATACCATGTGTCGCCACAGATGACCTGACACCGGCGGCGTCTCTCCATTCGGCCAGCTTGTTCCCAAACCCAGAGGCCGTGAACGGTTGTCCAAAGGATGTGACTAGGAATGTCTCTTCGCCAGTAGTAGCTTCCGGACGCTAGATCATTTTGATCAATGCTTGCCTGATCAAGATCGAGTTTCACCTGTGCAGCATACTGGTCCGCCATAGCGTCCAGTCTTTCATCAATTGATGGAGCTTGATGTGGCGCAGGACAAGACCCGAGATAATGCTCAAACCAGTCGTCCACATCGTCTGGATGGTCAGGCAAAAAATGCTCGTCGCTGTGGTTCGAATTGTCGATGAGTAGCGGGTCCTGAAGCTTTAGCCACGACATGTCACGACTAAGGTCCTTCAACACATCATCCAGCTTTGGCTCAGCCACGTGAACCTGCCAAGAGCCTTCAAAGACCATACGGAAAAACTGGCCTGCTTCATGATACTTGAAGCCTGGAAAGTGGGCGAAGCCATGAACGTGAAACAGACACACCACCTGATCAGGGTTCATGTCTCGAACATCCATCAGTCCTGGGGCTCTGAACGGCAAGTCCCATTTGACTTGTCCTGCTGTCGTCCATGACCTTTCGAACCTGTAGGTCATCTTTACGTCCGGATGAACTAGGGCCTTAAATCCGTTGCCAATCTCCCGCATCCATTGAACGTAGAACTGTTTTGCTGCCCTGTAATCTTCACCACCCTGGAATACAGCGAACTTGTTAGTGAAGGGCGCAACCTCATTCACTGGCAAGCCGCAGAACGGCTCAATCATTTTGGTGATGTTCTGGATGCGGCGGAAACTGCCTTTGCCAAAACGGTGAGGATAATAGACCGGATTGACCACATCTTGGGCGATGTAACGGCTGGGGTCCAAACGCCACGCTTGGGGGTCCAGTGGGGCATTGTTGCACTTCTCACAGGACTTTTCTTGGCACGGGTAGGGATCGCCACATTTCCGGATTCTGTTAAGGATCGGCCAGTTGGCCGGATCGTAACTTAGAATTTCACGGTTGGCTGCGAACCGACCCTCCATAGACCCGCCCGACATTTGTTTGCCGAGCTTCAATTCCTGCACGGATAAACGTGGTGTCTTTCGCTGGTACTCCCAAACGGCGGTCAACCCTTGCTACCGAAGAAAAAGTCCGGACAGGACAATGGGCTGTCATCGCCGCAGAGCATGGGGTTACCAGCCGCGAAGCAGGCATAATGTTGGTACTCCATGATACTGATCTGGGAAGCCAATCTCGTCATCTCCAGCCCTGCACTGCATTGGCAATGCATCACTCGGCCAAGTATTTAGGTTCAATTGGCGAGTGCGATCAGTAGGAAATGTGGAGAACCTGTTTTCGGCGAAATCGTTCTTCAAGAACGAACCAGCAAGGCAAGTGAAGTGCAAAATATATGAGGAGGTTACAGATATGAACGAACGCAAACAAATCACCATCAGATCAGTCAAGAAATCAACATATGCCAAGCTCAAAGAGGTTAAATCCACATCACACGTACCTTTAGGGCCACTCTTGGATGAGGCCGTTGAATTCTGGTTTGACCACTTGCCCGAAGAAGGTGGAAACCAACGATACGGGGATATGGCGACGGGCTAACCCGCTCCGGGGCTCAACGCCGGAAGCCCAAATGGCGGAGCAGCATGGTGACTAGGCATGCGCCCGGATCGGTTGTTGGAAATGTCGAGAAAACCGATTGAAATTCAAGAGGTCGGTTATGGCGTGCCTGGTTGGCAGTACAGTGAGCATCAAACCGGTGTGAAAGCACCACCCCAGTCCTTCAGTTTGCCCTGCTCGTATTTGATGATGAACTTGGTGATGTCGAAACCAACTGGTCGTGGCCGAACAATGCCTTCGTTGTCGAACAGAGCGGCCTCTGCCGCTTGATATACCGCGATGTGTTGCGTGACCCTACCAGCTATACCGGGGGACCCCTCGATCTGGTTATAGAGGCGTTCGACGTAAGGCCGCAGCCGATCCTCGTACATGGCGTCAGCCAGATCAGCCACCTCACTTTGAGCCTGTGCATCTACGTCATATGGCGGTAACCCCGCCCGCCGTCGGATTGTGTTGCGCTCCAGGATGTCCTTTAGGATCGCCTCTTTGTCCTCGTCTGAAACCACAACCGTGCGAACGAGTTCGTTGTCGTGCCGGAATTGTTCTTGGGTCATTGTTCGCCTCCTCATTTGTCTTGGTATTTACGGAGACGAGACGCGCTCACAGGCCACAGAGGGCGCTGCCAACCCATCCCGCCAGCAATGGCCGGAGAGAGAGCTACGCAGCGGGCCCTCAATCGTCTCTGTGAGGCTCTTGGGGCGTCCCACAGGTAGTTTGTCCTACCAGGGGATCAGTCGGGCGCTGGGCCCAGCCTGGTGACCTCCAACATGGAGTAGTCGATGACTGAGGTGGGTTGGCCGTCAAGATCGCCGCTGCGGTACGAGCCGATACGGCTGTAGACCTCTCGACCAAGTGGAATGACGAACGCCTCTTCCTGGATCAATGGATTGCCATCGATCCATACTGACATCGTGGGTGACGCACCTGTGTCCAGTACGATGCGGTAGTCGATCCAGCGTCGCATCGACTGACCATGGGTCGCTCGTCGCTGGTAGTTTTCCAATTCTGGGTCATCGTTCCGAGTACAGGACTGCGAACACCCCTGCATCAATGCTGCCGTCCATTCGGTTTGGGAGAAGCTGCGGAAGAAGAACATCAGAGCGGGCTTCGTTCCGGTGTGCAGTTGGAAGAAGGTGCCGTTGGGCCCGGTGTAGCCCTCCACGATCCGAGCCCGAAACCTGATCTCATAGAGTGAGTTCCGCCGCATCGTGTCCCGCGTCCGAAGTTCCACTCGCTCTGACCATGGCCGATTGAATAGCCTCGAATGCTCCGGGTCGTTGTCCGTCGGAGCCCCACCTATATCGCCGTGTTGGATGGTGAAACGCACAAACCGGGTATTACCCTGCTGGAGGACCCGGATGGCGTCCTCACGAAACATCCGCTGGGTCGCTATCATGGGCGTCCCCAGGATGTCCGAGGCCGTACGGAGCAGGCCACTGGACACACGATAGTTCTCTGCCAAGGTGGCCTGGCCGAAGATCAACACCATGCTGACCGAAAGTGTACAAAGCAGTTTTTTCTTCACGAACGAATTCATCTCAGTTGTCTCATGATCCTGATGGGTACAGGCATCTTTGCCGCCACAATGTGATTGTCTGAGTCAATTTTATAGTCATATTATGACGTATATTGTCTATAAACACCACTAAGTGTGAGTGCAACTGAATGATCAGATCGGGCATTCTAGTCGTTGAGCAGCAACGACCAGGGCAACATGGACAACAAGGTCCCCAACAACATCGCCAAGTTCAGAAAGGCCCATGGCCTGTCCCAAGCCGACCTTGCCGCGAAGCTAAAGATCAGCATTACACAGCTTTCGCGCCTCGAACGTGGCGTTTCGTCTCTCAGTCAGAGCCGGATGAGGGATTTGGCTGCGGAACTAGGGGTCAAGCCGGAAGAGATTTTTCAGTCCCACGAGCCCAGGGAAAAACTTGATTTGGATGTCATGCACGAAGTGATTGTCCAATTGGATCGATTGCTCAATCGAATGGGTCTTGAACCGACACCAGAACAAAGAGCCGACCTAACGATTGAGATTTACCGACTCGAAACTGATGGCCATACACCTGACGCCCTAGACCCGAGCAGCATTAACCTGAGGAAGTATGAGGGAATGCTGCGCACCTTGACGAGCCGGTAGCTTATCAGCCATGAACGCTTGTGAAACGCCAAAATAACAGGTGGGTTGTTCGAGCGTTTGTAGTGTCTGACGCTCAAACCACGTGTAGATTGCAAACGTTGGGAATAGACAAGTATGAGGGTGTGGTACGGGTCAATGGCTCTCAAGGCTGTCAACAGTTACACACTCTGAAAAAAACTCATATATCTCAAGGACTGTAGCGACCCTGCCGGGGTCGCCATTTTAGGTGGCCCAATAGAGTTTCATAGGATTTGTAACGAGCAGCTTTTGTTGTTGAGTTTGTGTGCGAGCGATTTGCGGGATGTAGTCCACGAGTGCTCCGTCGTCCGGCATGTGTGACTTCATATTGGGATGTGGCCAGTCTGTGCCCCACAGAACGCGATCTTCGAACCTGTCCACGATGATTTGGTAGTAGGGCACGACGTCTTCATAGGGCACACCTGAGATCGTCAGGCGTTCCGGGCAAGTGACTTTGGTCCAGATTTGCTCGTTTTCATCCATTAATCGGATAAAACGCTTGAAATCGGGATGGTTGACACCCTTTGCGACGTCGGGGCGGCCCATATGATCCACAACGATGATTCCGGGCAGCGTTGTGAGGAAAGGCTCCAACTCTTCGAGATCTGCTGCTTCGAAATAGACCACGATCGACCAGCCAAACTCTTGGATTTTGTCAGCGATGCTCACAAAAACCTCTTTTGGTGTGGCATCAACCAAGCGTTTTACGAAGTTAAAGCGGACGCCGCGAACCCCTGCGTCATGCATGTCGGTGAGCTCGGCCTGTGTGATCTCAGGTCCAACGCTTGCAATCCCCCGCGCGAGATCACCACCCGCTCGGCAGGCGTCGACCATCGCGCGATTGTCTTTTCCGTGACATGTCGCCTGAACGATGACATTGCGAGAAAATCCCAAGTGATCCCGCAGAGCAAAAAGTTGGTCTTTGCCTGCATTGCAGGGGGTGTATTTGCGTTCGGGCGCAAAGGGAAATTCGGGCGAGGGGCCAAAGACATGGCAATGGGCGTCCACAGCCCCGGTAGGTAAAACAAAATCGGGTTTTTTGGGATTTGGATGAAAGACCAGCCAATCGGAATCCATTTGTTGTTCCGTCATACGAAAATCTCTCCATCCATCAGTTTTCGGGTCGTGCGCAGGATTGCAGCTTCGTCCACGTCGCCATCTGGGCCAAGACTGGCGATCACTGTCATTTCGCCTGTTGGATGTTCGACAGAGAGGCTGCGCGTTGGGCCGTCGCCGCGATGCGCAAGATCATAGGCGGGTGAGCCTTTGATCAAACAAGCTGTCGCCACACTCACAGCGCCAAGAACTCCAATGGTTTTGTGGCATCTGTGAGGGATAAACGTGCGTGTGCTGATGGCACCGCCTGCCATTGGCGCGCTGACCATTGTCATCTTGGGGACTGATTTTTCGGTGACGTCGCCCAGGTTCATCATGGGGCCGCAGGCCAGTCGAATTTTTTCGAGCTTGTCGCGGAGATCTGTGTTGGCTTCCAGTTCTTCGGGGCTTTCAGTGCCAGTGATGTTCATCGTATCTGCGCGCATCACCACACAGGGCATTCCGTTGTCGATCATGGTTAAAGGGACACCCTCGACCGTGTTTTGCGCAGATCCAGTGGGCAGGAGTGCGCCACAGGAGGATCCTGCTGTATCTTTAAATGTAAGCGGGACGGCGGCGGCTGTGCCAGGTACACCATCAATTTTTGCCGCACCTTTATAGGTCACAACGCCCCGTGGCGTCGCGATGCGTGCCACTGCGATTTGGCTCGTGTTTTCCATAAAGATTGTGACGGGGGTTTCCTCAGTTTGCGCTGCAACAAGCCCACGTTCGATCGCAAATGCGCCCACACCCGCCAAGATGTTTCCGCAGTTTTGTGCATCAGTCACGAGGGGCTGATCTACGAAAACTTGGAGGAAGAGATAGTCGACATCAACGCCAGGCCGTCCGGATTTCTGCACCACTGCGACCTTGGACGTGAGAGGATCAGCGCCTCCCATGCCGTCGATCTGGTGGTTGTCTGGTGAGCCCATGACACGCAGCAACACGGCGTCGCGTGTTGCGGTATCGCTTGGTAGGTCCTCGGCCAGAAAATATGCGCCTTTTGACGTACCGCCACGCATCCACATGCAGCGCAGGCCGTCAGACATATTTGAGGCCTTTTTCCGCAAGCCGCTCGCGCATGTTGTAGATGTCTAAGCCCAATTCGCCAGCTTCGAACTTAGCACGTTTTGCGCCTTCATTTGCCTCCCGGGCGTGCGCTTTTTCGAGGACATCAACCGCTTCTTCGCGGCGCACGATACATACACCGTCATCGTCTGCCACAACGATATCCCCAGGGTTTACCAACTCGTCAGCGCAAACCACAGGCACATTCACGGATCCAAGCGTTTCCTTGATTGTGCCTTGCGCATGCACTGCTTTGGACCAAACGGGAAAACCCATTTCGGTGAGGTCTTTGATATCTCGCACGCCTGCATCGATGATCAGGCCGCGGCATCCGCGCGCTATGGCTGAGGTGGCCAGAAGATCTCCAAAGTAGCCAGCATTGGAAGGCGTGATTGTACCCAAAAGCATGATGTCGCCCGGCTTCAATTGCTCGATTGCAACGTGGATCATCCAGTTGTCGCAAGGCGGTGCTAGGATGGTCACGGCAGAGCCTGCAATCCTTGCTCCTGAGTAGATAGGGCGCATGTAGTCGGCCAGAAGGCCTTTGCGGCCCTGAGCTTCATGCACCGTGGCCACACCGCATGCGGCGAGGCCGTCAATCACGGCTTGGTCTGCGCGTTCGATGTTCTGAACAACAAGGCCGGTCGTCCCAGGTTGATATGTCATTCCAGCTCATCCACTGTTCTTGGGAAGACCGTCTCAAAGCCCTCCGCATATTTGGCGGCACGCCCTCCCGCCATGCCACCCGAGTTGCGACGGAAGTGATTGGCGCGGTTTTCAGCAACATTCTTGTAAAAGGCCCAAAGGTGCTCTTGGCCCTGCATGCATTGAATGGCCGCCCATTTTTTGTCCCAGACCTCAGTGATGTCGAGGAAAGTGGTTGGCTTCCATTCCATCTGTTCGGTTTGATGCGGCTCAAAGAGATAGAGCTGCGGTGCGCCGAGCACTTTTTGACCTGGGTTATGCCCCCATGCTTGCGCTATCATGCGGCACTCAAGCGCGAACTGGGTCGTATTCATATGATCGGTGTTGTAGGGGTCCCACTTTGAGTGTGACATCATGAATTTGGGCTGTATCTCGCGGATCACGTCGACCATGCGGTTCTGAGTTTCGCGTCCTAAATCCAGTGGGTAATCGCCGACGTCAAAGAACCGAATGTCGTTCACACCCAGAGCAGCAGCGGCGTTTTCAGCCTCTGTTTTTCGCGCCGCTTTCACCTTTTCTAGCGTCATGCCTTCTTGCTTCCAAAGCTTAGCGCTTTCGCCCCGTTCCCCGTAGGACAAGCAGACGACCGTAACGTCATAGCCTTTCGCCTGGTGAAGCGCGATCGCTCCACCCGCGCGCCATACGAAGTCAGCAGAATGCGCGCTGATCACAAGCGCTGTTTTTTGGTCGGACATAAGCTGTGCTCCCTTTGGATTGGGTCTGTTTCGAAGCGTTGGACTTCGGACATATTGCATCGCTCCAAACCTAATGGCTTAGTGGCGAAGTTGCCTATTTCGAATTGCCGCAATAAAATAATAAAAAGCTATAGGGGCGCTATGAGAGGCGGGTTTCCAAACATACGACATATGCGCGTTTTTGTTGAAACGGCACGCAGTGGCTCGGTGTCGGTTGCGGCAGAGCGCTGCCATCTCTCCCAACCAGCTGCCAGCCAAGCCCTCGCCCGCCTTGAGGACGATTTGGGAACACCTTTGCTCATTCGAAAACGCCAACACTCAGGCCTAACTGCCTGTGGTGCAATTTTCGAACGCCGAGCGCTTAAAGCCTTGGCGCATCTCAAAGAAGGCGCGCTCGCAGCTCTTAGAGAAGTGGGCACAGTGGGACGCCGTGGCGCTACTTTTGAAACAGCAGTCACCGCGTCGCAGTTGCGTAATTTGATCGCGATTGCCAATTCAGGCAGCTTTACAGTGGCAGCTCAAGCTCTGGGCCTGTCGCAACCTACCGTACATCGAACGGCGCGCAGTTTGGAGGCTGTGGCTGGCCTCTCATTTTTCGCCGCGCGCAGCTCTGGCGTGCGCCTGACACCGGCGGCGGAGGCTTTCGTACTTGGCGCAAAGTTGGCGCAAACCGAGCTGCGACAAGGGGCTGAAGAGATCAGTCTAGAGCTCGGCCTAGAAGCTGGAACCTTTGTTTTGGGGAGCCTGCCGCTCGCGCGGACCAGTATTGTGCCCAAGGCTGTGCATGCAATGGTTAGCGAAATTGAAGGATTTCAAATTCGCGTCGTTGAAGGCCGATACGCTGAGCTTTTGCGGTCGCTACGGGAAGGTGACATTGATTGTATAATCGGCGCGTTACGGTATCCAATACCTGCCGATGATGTAAAGCAAGACGTACTCTTTCGCGATGCCTTGGCTTTGGTGGCGAGTCCTGATCACCCCTTAGCGAGCAAAACCAACGTTCGTTTTGAAGACACGTTTGCCTATCCATGGATTGCCCCACCGAAAACCACTCCAGCAGGGCAATACCTCTTTGAAACGCTGCGGATTCAAGACTTAGACCAGACACCAGTGCGGGTTGTTTCGTCGTCCATGGCGATTTTGCGAGGGGTTTTGGCGCAAGGCGATTACGTATCTGTGGTTTCCAAACACCAGATCAGCGTTGACGAGACATTGGGGGCCATCACAGCGCTCAATGTGGATCTAAAGGGTCATATGCGAGATATCGGATTGACCTATCGGCAAGATTGGCAACCCACGGAAACGCAAGCTGAGTTTATCAAAAAACTGCGGATGTTCTGTCAGTCGGCAGCCTAATATTTGCTCACAAAATGGCACCCATATAGCTTTTTCCAATTTTCATCTGTTCATTTCAATTGGCTTATTGAGTGTTAGGGATGCTAGGTTTGTGTACGACTTGCAGAGGGTTAAGCTTGTGACCATAGGCAACCAAAACATTGCGTTTATAGGCTTTGGAGAAGCGGCTCAGGCATTCACAAAAGGCTGGCGCGACGAGGGTGTGTCTGTTGATGTGATAGCATTTGATGTCAAAACCAATGGGGCGCAGGCCCAAGCCAAGGAAGCGGAATACGCTGGTTTTGATGTCGTTGGAGCCCAGACGACCAGTGCAGTATGTTCGGGCGTCGCTGGGATTTTTTCCCTTGTCACTGCCGAGCAGGCGGAAACTGCGGCCCACGCAGCGGCTCAAAGCGATTTGCGCCGTGCACTCTTTTTGGATTGCAACAGCTGCGCGCCAGAAACAAAGCGCCGGTCGAGCAAAATGATCGATGCCGCCGGCGGGCGTTATGTGGACGTCGCTGTGATGACCCCTGTACACCCAAAGCTGCACAGAGCCCCGTGTCTTTTGGCTGGGCCCCATGCGCAAGCGGCATTGGAGTTGTTTGACCAGTTTGGCATGGTCGCGGAGATTGCGGGCGACGAAGTTGGCGCTGCCTCGACGCGCAAGATGATACGATCTGTCATGATCAAAGGGTTGGAAGCGCTCACGCTGGAGTGTTTCTTGGCTGCGCGGAAAGCTGGGGTCGACAACCACATTTTGGCCTCGCTTGAACAGAGTTTTCCGGGTTTCGATTGGGCGCGGCGTGCGCCTTACATGATGGAGCGGTCTGTCACACATGGGATCCGCCGCGCTGCGGAAATGGATGAAGTTGCTCAAACACTGCGCGACCTTGGCATTGAGCCACATATGACCCAAGGCACAGTTGTGCGTCAGCGTGAAACGGGGGGGCTTGGGCTCGACATCAGCTCGGAGCAGGCTCAAGATCTAGAAGCTTTGTCTGATGCAATTCTGGCAAAGCTCACATGACCGCCTGCACCCCGTATTTTCAATGCGCAGCGTCATTCAACAAACAGGGAGGATAAGCAAATGGGCTTAGAAAAGGACTATGAAGATATCCCCGGCACATTTGTTTTTGATGCCGATCGTGGCCGTGAAGGCTATCATCTCAATCAGTTTTGCATTTCGCTTCGGCTGCAAAAGAACCGTGATGCCTTCAACGTTGGCGAAGAAGCCTACCTAGACAAATACCCAATGACTGCGGAGCAACGTCAATCGGTGCTGGACCGCAATTGGAACCGGCTCTTGGAGCTCGGCGGGAACATTTATTACACCAGCAAATTGGCCGCAAATGACGGAATCAACTTTCAGCAGTTGGCAGGATTGATGACAGGTATGGGCAATGAAGCTTATCGCAAGATGATGGTGGATGGAGGGCGCTCTCCAGAAGGCAATCGCTACCAACACGAATGGGATGAAAAGGGAGACAACTGATGGCTCGTATCACTGCAGGCGTGGGGTGTTCGCATGTGCCCGCCATTGGCGTAGCGATGGATCTGGGAAACACTGGTGAGCCCTATTGGGAGCCTTGTTTTGCGGGATTTGAGAAGTCGCGCGAATGGATCAAAGAAGCCAAGCCAGATGTCGTATTTTTGGTTTATAACGATCATTGCACAGTTTTTGACGCCTCTTGTATTCCAACTTTTGCGCTTGGGTGTGCTGCTGAGTTTCATCCAGCGGATGAGGGCTGGGGACCGCGGCCTGTGCCGGTGGTCAAAAACCACCAGGTTTTTGCTAGCCACATCGCACAGTCGCTTATATTGGATGAGTTTGACATCACCATCATGAATGAGATGGAAGTGGACCATGGGCTCACGGTGCCGCTTTCCGTGATGTTCGGGGACAAGGGTGTGGACGATGAATGGCCCTGCCTTGTGATCCCCCTGTGCGTAAACGTGGTGCAGTATCCGGCCCCCACAGGCAATCGCTGTTACAACCTTGGCAAAGCAATCCGTCGCGCGGTGGAAAGTTTTGACGAAGATCTGAATGTCGTGATCTTTGGGACGGGTGGCATGAGCCATCAGTTGCAATACAAGCGCGCGGGCTTGATCAACAAAGAATGGGATCTGAATTTCTTGGATCGTCTCACGTCTGATCCTGTTGGCTTGTCGCAGATGCCTCATGTTGAATACCTGCGTGAGGCCGGGTCTGAAGGGGTCGAAATGGTCATGTGGCACGTCATGCGTGGTGCGCTTGATGACGAGGTCACTGAAGTGCATCGGCATTATCACGTGCCAGCCTCAAACACGGCTGTTGGGCATATCATTCTTGAAAACAAAACGGGCTGAGGAGCACCCACATGAGACTTTGCGTTGCAGGCGCCTACGGCGCGTTCGGAACCAAGCATCTAGAGGCACTAGAAGCAATTGATGATGTGACGGTCACTTCGGTTATGGGACCAACGCAATCGAAAATCGATGCAGTTGCAGCGACCCGGAGCATTGGTCATGCTTCCACTTCTTTAGAGGAATGTATTGCGCGCGATGATGTTGATGCAGTGATCTTGGCCACGCCTACGCAGATGCATGCGGAACAGGCCATTGCCTGTATGCGGGCAGGCAAACCTGTTTTGATTGAAATCCCGATGGCGGATTCCTTGGAAGACAGTCAGCGCATTTGCGATGTGCAGAAGGAAACAGGCGTATTGGCGATGGCGGGGCAAGTTCGGCGGTTTAACCCGTCACACCAATGGATCCGCAACAAGATTGACGCAGGCGAGCTGAAGGTCCAGCAGATGGACGTTCAGACGTATTTCTTTCGCCGCTCGAACATGAATGCCAAAGGCGAGCCGCGCAGTTGGACAGACCACCTGCTGTGGCACCATGCTTGTCACACCGTAGATCTCTTTCAGTACCAAACGGGCGAAGTGGCCTCGGAATGCTTTGGTCTGGAAGGGCCGCACCATCCTGAGCTGGGCATCGCCATGGACATGTCCATTGGGATGAAAACACCGTCTGGTGCGATTTGCACCTTGTCCTTGTCTTTCAACAACGACGGGCCATTGGGCACATTCTTCCGCTATATTTGCGATAACGGCACCTATCTGGCGCGGTATGACGATTTGTATGACGGGCGGGAGAACCAGATTGATTTGAGCGATGTGGCTGTGTCCAACAACGGCATCGAGTTGATCGACCGCGAGTTCATTTCTGCGATCCGCGAAGGGCGCGAACCCAATAGTTCGGTTCATGATACGCTCGATGCAATGCGCACTTTGGACCGTATTGAGAAATCCTTTAGCTAGAGGGTCGCGACGAGGGGCGGTGGCCAGTTGATCGACACGGCTGTCCTCACGGTAACGCTTGGTAGCTTTGCGGCTGCTTTTGTAAACGCGGCTTTTGCCACGGGTGGCGTTTACATCATGCTGTTTTCGTCAGTCTCTGTCTTGCCTGTGGCGGCGGCCGTGCAATTGCAATCTGCTTTTGCGGCAGCATCGCTTATGTCCCGCGTTTATTTTTTTTGGAGAAATGTAAACTGGCGCTTAGTGGCGAGCTTTGGCCTTGGCGGCGTGCTGGGCGTGGTTTTGGGTGCCCGCACTTTCGTGGCCCTTCCGGAAGCGGCAATCGTTACGCTGTTGGGATTTATCCTTTTGATCTTGATTTGGATGCCTGCATTGAATTGGAGCTTTGGTGTCAAACACCCGTTTGTCTTCGTGGGGATCATTCACAGCTATTTAGGAACTTTGTTTGGCGTTGGCGGCGTGCTCCAACCTTTGATCCTGCGGACCAAATTAAACAAACTTGAAATCACAGGAACTTTGGCGGCCTGTCTGTTAACGCTCGATATCATGAAGATGACTGGATATGTCAGTTTGGGCTTTCGATACTTGGACTATCTGCCACATATCATTGGAGCTACTCTGGCTGGTTTCGCAGGCACCTGGGCGGGCAAACAGGTGACGCATAAGGTATCTGAACAGCTTTTTCGGCGCGTGTTTCGAGCCCTTGTGACTCTGCTTGCACTGCGCTTGATCTATAAGGGCTTTTCAAGTGGTTGACCAAGTTCAGCTATAGCGCTCCGGGCCTGTCCATTGCCCAACCGAGTAGCGGTCCCCGTGAGCCCAACCAACAGGCAATACAGTCTCGATACGGGTGACGTCTTCCAGAGTTAGATCCATCTTGCCGCCTTGAATAAGCTCAGATAGATGCGCCTGACGGCGGGTACCCGGGATGGCAATCACAGACTCGCTTTGATGCAAGACCCATGCAATTGCGAGCGAGGCCGCTGGAACGTCCATCTCTGCAGCTAAAGCGCAAAACTTGGCATTGTAGGCCAGGTTGGCGCTGAGGTGAGGTTCTAAAAAGCGTGGGTTCTGCTTGAGAAAGGGCATATCAGCGACGCGTTCTGTACTATGTGGGCGGTCTGTGAGAAGAGATCGGCCCACAGGCGAAAAGGCGACCAGTGAAGCGCCAATCTCTGCGCAGGTTTGGATCAAGCCAAGCTCTGGTGCGCGTGTAGACAGGGAGTATTCTGATTGCACAGCCGCAATGGGATGGACCGCATGTGCGCGCCGGAGCGAGGAAGGTGCAATCTCTGAATAGCCGATGGCTTTAACCTTGCCAGCCTTGACGAAGCCGGCAAGCGTTTCGGTGACCTCTTCGATCTCATGGCGGGTGTCTCTGCGGTGAACATAGTAAAGATCTATGGCTTCAATACCGAGGCGCGTCAGGCTTGCGTCCAGCGATTGCGTGAGGTGTTCGGGCGAATTGTTAAACCGGTGTTCTGGATCGCGCGTGATCCCTACTTTGGTGGCGATTGTGAAGGGCGAAGGCCCGCCGCGCGCTTTGAGCCAATCCCCAATGACCGTTTCAGAGCGCCCCATGCCGTAGGCATCTGCCGTGTCCAGATGCGTGATGCCTTTCTCCAAACAAGCGTCCAACACTTTGGCGGAGTCTGCATCGATTGCAGGGCCGTAAAAGTCAGTGAAAGACATCGCCCCGTAACCAACTGCGCTCACTGTAGGGCCATTTTGGCCAAGTTTACGTTGCTTCATCCCTATGCCTCTTTCGGTGTGTGAACGCGCTCTGACGAAAGCCTAGATCACATGGCTTTGCCAGCTTCATCAAGCTCTTTGGCGCATTGGATATAGTAATGCCGGGTGGGGCAATTTATTTGATCTTCCGCACGCTCAAGCAAAAGCTGCGCCTTGATCTTGCGGTTGGCTTCAGCTGCAACACCTGCCGCGATCAGGTGATCAACGAGTTGCATGGCCCATTGAATGTCGCCGGAGTTCCAAGCTTTTTCGACCGCTTCCGCCATAGCCTCAGGTCCACCTGCAAGCGCGATCATGCGATCAGCTTCAGCACTTGGTGCGAGTGGATCCAGCGACGTTGGGTTGCCATCGAACCAGCCCATTGTGCCGACGAAATAGGCCCGTACCGCAAAATCGACCCGACCGTAGTATTCGCGCAAATAAGGTTTGTCGGCCAGTTCTGGAGGCAGTTTTACACTGTGGGCCAACTCATCAATGGTGCGTCCTGCGTCCATGCCCACTCGGGTTTCGTTAACGACATACCGGATGGCGTCGCGGTAGTTGCTCAGTGCCTCGTTGATGTCTTCGGCTCCAAACAGAGCTTTAGTATGGCCAGGGGCAAGCACATCGGGCGCGAAACTCAAAAGCAGATCCATCGTGTCTGCCCAAGTGTCAAAATCGCGGTAAGCTGTTCCCCGGATTGCATAAAGATTGGGGAACGAGCGGTAGAAATTATCACCGCTGATGAGCACCTTCTTTTCGGGATACCAAACAACCAGATGGTCAGGCGTTTCGCCAGGTGCGTGAACAACCTCAAGATCCACGCCGTGCAGGGTGAGCTTTGCACGTTCGTCGCCGATCCGCCGCGTTGGTGGCAGCGCGCCCGCGCCCATGCCTTTGAGGGGCCTGTCTCCAGGGCCAACGCCAATCCCCACAATCTCGTCAGGATAGGACAGCCCAATGCCAAACTGGCGTTTGGTGCGAACCTGCATGGCTTTTGTTGGGAGAGGATGGGCAGAGGCCACAAAGAGAGAGTCATCGGAGAAACGGGTGCTCGCCAAAATCTCCGGTTCACCACCTTCGGCAAAAACACTGGCGCCAGAGACATGGTCGCGGTGTGAATGGGTCAGGATGATCGTTTTGATCGGGAGCTTCGAGATCTTGCGAAACTCGGCAAGAATGTTCGCTGCAGCTGCAGTGGTTTCGGAGGTGTCGACAATGATTAATCCTTCATCGCCGATGATCATATAGACGTTTGACGCCGCAAAGCCGAAAGCTTGATAGACGTTGTCGGCAAGCTGAACGATCTCACTTTTGAAATATGCAGGGTGAGCTTGGAGTTCTGGGTGCATCAGCGTCCCCTTTCCCTTTTTATGCCTTTAAGCGTTTGTTTGGGCTGGCGCGTTTATGCGCGGGGTTTTGACAAAATGAAACACGAGCCAAGCCCCAGTGACGGCCATAGCCGCGCCGTAAACAGCGGGATCTTTGAAAAGCACCAAAACCGCCAAAGCCAAACGTAGCCACATCTCCCAAAAAGCCAGAGGTCCGCGATCATATCGCGCCAACGCGCTGGCCAAAAGGTAAAGCGCCAGGAGAAGGCGTAGCAAAAGCCATCCCAAAGCTCCCCATTGAACCTCGCCTGTATAGCCTGGCAAAAACTTGATCTCGCTGCCCGCAGTTGTGCTTGGATCTATAACTGCGGCTTGGATCAATAAGATTTCAGGGTATAGGGCAAAGACAAATGGGATTACGAACATCACGATCCCAACTTTGACGGCTGAGAAGCCTGTCGCCATAGGTTCTGCTTTGGTGATCGACGCGGCCGCAAATGCGGCCAAAGCCACGGGCGGTGTGATGGCCGATGCAACCGCGAAGTAGAAGATGAACATATGGGCCGAAAAGATTGAGATGCCGAGACCAGCCAAAACTGGGCCCATAAGCAAAGCCACGTTGATGTAGGCGGGCACTGCGGGCATGCCCATGCCTAAGAGCACCGCCAAGAGCATTGTGACTAAGAGCGCTGCGAACTGGAAGAGGACTGAGCCATCCGCGCCAAGATTGAGGCTTTGCAACCATTGCAAGACATCAAGTGAGATGAAGAAGGGCATGCCGGTAAACTTCAGGCAGAAGTCGATGATCGAGACAGCGAGGAACATCAAATAGAGCGTCGCGATCAAAATCCCGGCTTCAGAGAAGGACTTGAAAAGCTTGGTGGGCTTTGCGCGCATCTCTGGATCCAGGAACAAGGCAAAGCACAGAACGATCACAGCCCACCATCCTGCGCTCCCCGCATCACCTGCCGCGTTTTGGATCAGCTTTAAGGTCCAGGACAGGCTCTCGACCCGGCATGCACCGGTTTCTGTAAAGACCCGCTCAGCGCCCATAAGCCCGCCAAAGAGACCGCAGCCTACGTTTTCTTTGCTTGTGAGCAAGAGCACGAGAATGATCAGGATCGGCAAGAAAATCATAATCAGGTTGTAAATGTCCTGGCGGGCCAAATGCATGTCTTCGGTCAGTGTGCCGATAGGTGTGATCTTTTGTTTGCGCGCTTGGAAAACAACCGAGAGGAACAGGCACAAGAAATAGGCCACAGCTGGGATCGCAGCCGCAATGATCACTTCGTTATAAGGCACGCCCGTCAGGGCCGCTAAGATGAATGCAGCAACCCCCATGACGGGCGGCATGATCGAGCCCCCAGAACTGGCGGCGGCTTCCATGCCGCCTGCAAAGACCTTGGAGAAGCCCCGTTTGATCATCATCGGGATCGTCAGAACACCTGTTGAGAGCACGTTGACGATAGGACCGCCGGAGATCGTGCCAAACATCGCAGATGAGACAATGGCTGCGTGCGCTGGCCCACCGCTCAAGTTGCGTGTCCAGCGGAAGGCCACTTTGATCAAGGATTTGCCGCCAGCGGAGGCACCAAAAAGCGCGCCTAGGATCAGATAAGGGAAAATTTCGTTCAGGATGATATCCATAAAACGGCCCAACAGACCTGAGGCATTGTTGACGAGGATGTCATGCACTCTGGGTCTGCCGTCTGAGAGCAAGCGAGGTTCGCCGCCGATCTTGGTCACGAGGTATTTGTTGATGTCTTCAACGCCGTAGAAGTACCAAACAAAGACAGTGCCAATGGTGTAGGTGGCAACCAAGATCGCCACGAGCACTAAGGGTAAACCCCAGACTTTCACGTTGTAGGCCAGGAATACGATAATCGCTAAGCCGATGATCAAGACAAGCCAAGGGCCCGTGGTGTTCAAGCACTGCGGATCGTCCACTGTGGTAGGTTCTGGCAGGCCAAATAAAGCGGCGTTTTCTTTTTCGATCTGCAGGCTCTCTGCGATCATCCTGGCACGGTCACCCGTGATTTGATCAATGAGGCAAACGGACTCGATCTCAATCAGGTACGTTAAAGAGATCGTAAGCGCCATGACGATCAAAGCCAGATCCATTGCTAAACCAAAGCCACGTCGCATCCGGCTTTTGTCAGCCCATGCCCGCCAAATCGAATGATGGAGCGCAACAATCAGCATCATGATGCCGAAGGCAAAAGGGTAGTAATATTCAAAAGGAAATTTACGGATAATGAAGTTTTCATTGCCCGTAATTTGAGCGGCGAGTTGATCCCATCCAGGGATCCCTGGTGTGGCGTTGACCATTCCAAGCAGCACAAAGAAGAGAGACAGCCAAAAGACGATTTTGCCCGCGATGCTTGTTTTTGCATCCGTGTTGTTTTTGGCATCAGACATGAAGCTCCCCCCAAATATCAAATCAGGATCAAATCATGATCAAATCAGGTTGAAGCCGCAGCAGAGCCGCGACTTCATTTTGCAAGGTATCGCGCGCTTGGGCTTACGGCTTTGCGCAGTCAGGAACTGTGATGCCTGCTTCTTCATAAGCGGCTACGGCACCGGGATGGTATTTCACCGGAACAGCGCCACAGAGCCCAAGACCCACAGAGCCAACATTTGTGGTCGACATGAAGGGGGTTTTGGTCAGGAAGGCATCGACGTTTGCAATCACGGTCGCTGTCAGGGCTTTCGCGGTTTCAAAGTCCATGTCCTTATGCACCACTTCCGAGCCAACGGTTGAGGGGCTCCGCCAGATGCCGTCTTCACTGACAATTGTGAGCCCTTCTTGAGGCGCAACATCGCTCAGATCAAAGGTGATGCCGGATGTGCCGGGGCTTTTGATATATTTCTGCATCCGTTCACCTTCCCAAATCTCCTTCGGAATGGACCAGAGTGTCATATCGCCAGCAGCGAGAGAACGCGTGATGCGGTTGTCTGGGAATGTTATCGGCAGCATCATTGCGTCTGCAGAGCCGTCCGAGATGGTTTTTGGCATTTGACCCCAGTTCACCTGGATGCCTTTGTAGTCTTTGCCATCTTCAACGCCGCTCACCAATTGCAGTATGCCGCGGTCGTTTGTGAGAGCCGCACCGCGAGGCGGGCCGTTCAGGATCGTTTTGCCAGCAACGTCATCCCAGCCTTTTACGCTGCTCGAATTGTACGCATAGAGGCCAAAGCCGCCGTAGTTGTAGGTATGCAGCACGCGTACATTGCTGATCAGTTCCGCGCCTTTTTCTTTGCCAAGCTTGGCGTAGGGGCCTGCGCCGCGTGACATCAAGAAGGTCAGAATAAGAGGTGCGCCAGAGGCGTCTGTTTTGCCCTCTGCCACGTTTTGCAGCGAGTTTGTTAGCGTCTGGCTATCGGCAACTTGAAAGTTGGCAACACCGTTGGCTGACGCAAGTTCTGCAAGTGCAGTCATAGCTGTGAAAGGAACAGTCCCGGGAGGGCCTGTTTCTGCTGTGAGAAGGGCTTGTCCTGAAGCCGTGCTTGCAATGAGTGACAGCGCTAAGCTGGCGCTTAAGAGTTTGTTGATCATGGTATCCTCCCTATTGATCAATCGGATGCAGAGGGGGCCCTTTTTTCTGGGTCTTCCCTCAGTGTGTGTTTGGCGGCGTTGTCCAGCTTGGTGCTTTTGCTGGAGGCTTAACGTCGTCTTCGTTCCAGTAACCAATCAATACCCCAAGCTTGTCTTCTAGCCCGATCATTTGCGTGGCACGCGCTTCTGGCAATGTTTCGCGCTGACGGTACTGCAAGGCCCATTCGGCGAGAGCGAAGTGCATCTGCGCGCGTATTTCTGTATGATCTGATGATCTCCCGAGGTCTTTGAACTCGTTTGGATCGGTCTTGAGATCGAAGAGTATCGGCGAGAAGCCAGGGGCGTGGATATATTTCCAGTGCTCGTTGGCGATCATATACATCCGGCAGTCCATCGGGGCATGGCCCGTTTTGGGGCTGAATGTTTGTTGTGAGTAATCATATTCACTCACCACATACTCGCGCCATGTTTCTGGCTCGTGCCCTTCCAGCAGCCTCATGAGCGAGCGGCCATCAAGGATGTGTTCTGGGATCTCGCCGCCTGCGTATTCCACAAAGGTTGGGAGCAGATCTATTGCCTCGACGAGCTTGTCTTGCACCGTTCCGCGGGTCGCATCGCAGGATGGATCGGGGTCTGAGATAATCAGTGGGATTTTAACGGATGGGTCATGGAAGAAGTCTTTGTCGCCCATCCAGTGATCTCCGAGGTAGTCACCATGATCGGATGTGAAGACGATCATCGTCTCTTCCATCAGCCCGCGCTCTTGCATGAACTCAAAGAGGATGCCGAGTTGATCGTCGATCTGTTTGATCAGGCCCATGTAGGTTGGGACAATCGTTTCGCGGGCGTCTTCTTTGGAGAACGTACGGGCGCAAACCCGGTTGCGAAAATACTCTGCGAGCGGATTTGGGTCTTCAAATTCTGCTTCTGACTTTACGGCCGGTTGCACGTCTGCGGCTGCGAACATGTCATTATACGGCGCTGGCGCAATATAGGGCCAATGTGGTTTGATGTAGGAAAGATGAAGGAGCCAAGGCGTTTGGCCGTCGTCTTGCGAAAGAAACTCCATTGCCCGCCGGGTCATATAAGGCGTTTCGGATTGCTCATCGGAAACACGGGCGGGTTGGGCGGCGACATCATTAAAGAAACCAGACCGGACCTTTTTGTCGCCTTGAACAGAATTGGCGGCCCAGTGCCAGGGGTTTCTGTGATCGTCAAAGCCTTGCTCGGCGAGGTAGTCGTTATAGGCAACGCCCGGTTTGACCATCATGTCGGGATGAACACCGTCGTCGCGTTCAAACTGTTTAAAGCCTGCATGGCTGTGGCGGAGGCCAACGTCACTTGAGGTGTCAATCCCAAGGCGGTCCATGCCAGCTGAATCTGGGATCATATGGGTTTTGCCAACAAGCACAGGCTCCATGCCGAGCGGTTTGAGATGATCCCCAATGTTTTGTTCACCAATCCGAAGGGGCACAAAGTTGCCCGTAGCACCGTGCGAAGACACGTAGCGGCCAGTGTAAAAACTCATCCGGCTCGGGCCACAGATCGGAGATTGCACATAGGCGTTGCTAAAGCGGACGCCGCGTTCGGCTAGGCGATCAATGTTGGGCGTCTTGAGTGTCTTGTGGCCTGCGCAAGACAAATAGTCATACCGCAGCTGATCGCACATGATAAACAGGATGTTTTTACGTTTTGTCACGCGTTTGTCTTTCGGGTCCTAACACCGCTTTGGGTGGTGGTCTTGAAAAGGTTTCGTGGTTTTTGCGGCCTTTGTATTTTTGCGGCGACAGCGAGGAACCCGCTGCCGCCAAAGTCTCGATACTCATTCCTAAAGGGCTTCAGAGGTTCACTTTGCCGCCGTCTACGTTGAGCGTTTGACCCGTCACAAAGTCGCTATCGGGTGTGATGAGGTACATCAGTGTTCCCAAAAGATCTTCTGGCATCATTTCGCGCTTGATCGAGCGTGACTGAACGGTCGGGCCGCGTGCGGGATCAAAGCCAGCGTGGCCTTGAAGCGCTTCACTTTCTGTGAGGCCGGGCGCAATCGCGTTAATCTGGATGTTCTTGTCACCAAGCTCACGTCCGAAGCCCCGCGTAAGCGCAATCACTGCGCCCTTGGACGCGGTATAGTGCGACAGGCCTGGAGGACCGTAGTAAAACGTTCCAGATGCGATGTTCACGATTTTACCACCACCTGCACGCAGCATCGCGGGTACAACTGCCTTGGTAGCTTGGTGTACGCCGCGCGCGTTGACGGTCATGACCTTATCGAACTCGTCGTTGTCGATCTGCATGAAGGGCTTGGGTTGGAGAGCTGCAAAGATCGAAGCGTTGTTGATCAAAATATTGACCGCGCCGTATTCCTTTTCACTGGATTCGACTACACTGGCGAGATTTTCATCGGATGTGACGTCAACATGCATGCCCATGGCTGCACCTCCAGCGTCTTTGATGGCGGCCACTGTATCGCCTGTGTCCAATACATCCGACACAACGATATTCGCGCCTTCGCTTGCCATGTGTCTGGCCATCACTGCGCCAATGCCGCGCCCGGCACCAGTGATGATGGCGGTTTTTCCGTCCAATCGTCCCATGTTGTTCTCCCTTTGTGGTGCGCCCTGTGTCGTTGAGGGGCAGTGTTGTTTGTTTCTCTTTGCGTCGTGACAGAGCGGCTCAAATCTCAATTTCGAGGATTTTGGCCACTTCAGGCCAACTTTGCGCGCCGTTTTCGCGCAAGTCGTTGGTGAGATCTTCTGGCACCCAGTCGATGAGGCAGGCTTTGAAATTTGCATTGCTCTCGATGGCGGCAAACCAGCGTTCTACATTCGGCAAACGCCCACCTTCCCACATCCCGCGCATCGACATCATGGCAAGCCGGTTCACGTAAGGCGTGAGCGAGATATCTGCGATGGAAAACTTGTTACCAACAAGCCAATCGTTGCCCTGTAGGGCATCTTCCATTTTGTGCAGGTAGGTGTCGTAGAGCTTAACTTTTTCGGCGGCCCCCGGCGCTTCAAATCCGTAGCGCACGAAACTGTCTTTCTGCTCTTTCCAGTTCGATGTGACTGAAAGCTTAGGCGTGGAGGCAAGGAATTTCTCCGCACCTTCTTTGCCCAGTTTTTTTAAGACTGTGTGACGGTGCGAGCAAACAAAGGTGACTGTACCGCAAGCGGGGTGCAGATCTTCATCGACCGCTTTTGTCCAGTAGCGAACCTGTGCGCGTTCCCAAGGGTCTTTGGGATGTACGCTGCTGTCGGGCATAATTTGATCAAGGTATTCTACGATCACGGTGCTGTCTGGGATCACAAGGTCGTCGTGTACCAATGTGGGCACCACGCCCTTAGGATTAAGTTTGAGATACTCGGGCGTAAATTGCTCACCTGCCAGAATGTCGATGTAAACGCCGTCCCACTCCATGCCTTTTTCAGCCATCGCAAAGCGAACTTTGGCTGCGCAAACAGAGGATCCGTGATGGTAGAGTGTAAAGGTCATAGCTGCACCGTCACCCATTTGAGTTCTGTCATGGCTTCGAGGTCGGCGTCTGTGCCTTCACGTCCGACGCCGCTTTCGCCATTGCCACCGAAGGGCACGTGCGCCTCATCGTGGATGGTGGGGCCATTGATGTGGCACATGCCGGCGCCGATGTTTTTGGCGAAGTGGAAGGCGCGATCGATGTCCTTGGTGAAGATCGCAGAGGAGAGGCCATATTCGGTGTCGTTGGCCTTCTCGAGGCCCTCTTCATAACTATCGATTGGATAGATCGAGGTGACAGGCCCAAAGGTCTCGGATTTACAAAGGATCATATCATCCGAGACATCCGTAAGAAGCGTCGGCTGGCACCGGTTTCCTTCCCATTCACCACCCGCAACCACCGTCGCCCCTTTGGCGACAGCGTCGGCTATATGGTCTTTCACGCGCTGGCGCTGCCGGTCGGAAATGATGGGGGCAATGACTGTGTTCGGGTCGCGCAGATCGCCCATTCCAACCTTGGAAGCGATCATTGCAAAGCGTTTGACGAACTCTTCGTAAAGCGGGCGTTCCACATAAAAGCGGCTGGACCCGATGCAAGCTTGGCCCGCAAACATAAAGATAGACCGTGCAGCCAATGGCATGACCTTGTCGAGGTCGGCGTCTGCCAGGACAAGTGTTGGACTTTTGCCGCCAAGCTCCAGCGTGCTGGGTGTTTTGTTTTTGGCGCAAATCTCGTTGATATGCTGGCCAACAACCGTAGAGCCTGTAAAGGTCACAAAATCTACATCTTTGTGGCCAGTCAGATCATCACCAATCTCAGCCCCCATACCGGTTACGACATTATAGGTTCCTTCAGGAAAGCCCGCCTCAGCGATGATCTCGGCGAAAATCACTGTGAGGTGGGGGGCCATTTCCGACGGCAAGTGTACAACCGTGTTTCCAACCGCGAGGGCATTAGCCACAAGGCGCGTGGTTTTGATAAGCGGAACATTAAATGGCGTGATCACCGCTACAACACCCAGCGGCTCGCGAATGGACATCGAAAACGTACCAGGTCGATCAGAAGGGATCGTTTCCCCTCGCACGTTGCGGCACATCCCGGCCGCAGCACGGATCATCGTGAGGCCTTTGGTGAATTCGAACATTGCTTTTTGGACTGGCGAGCCAATTTCGTCGATCAGGCAATCCACCAGCTCTTTTTGCCGATCCTCCATGATCTCAGCGACACGCAAAAGCCAGCGTTCGCGTTGGGTTGGTGTTGTTTCTTTGTAGTCAGCAAAAGCGCCTTTGGCGGCGGCAACCGCGCTGGCCATATCTGAGCCCGTACCTTTGGCGGCGAAAGCGTAAAGGCTGTCGTTTAGAGGGTTCAACACTTCAAAAGTCGCGCCGTCTTGCGCATCTTTCCATTGCCCTGCAATGAAATGCTGTAGAGTTTTGACCTCTGTTTTGGTGTCCATGACACGACTCCTGTGTTGTTTCGTAGGTCAAGCTCAGGACTCAAAACCGCTCAGGGAAACGCCGTACTTTACAATTTCGGACGCAAGTCTCAAAGACGACTCTAATGCATTCAAGAAAGATAAGACCTCGGTGGGGATCCCAAATCAAGACAAAACTTCCTGAGAATTTGGATTTCTGGTGAATACTCCTTGACTTTGGGATCCCAACTTAAGTGAATGAGAACATGGAATCTATTGATACCGAACTCGCGGCTCAGATCAGAAGTGATATTGTTTTGGGCGCATATGGCGAAAACGAACGCCTGTCTGAGGCGCAGCTCTGCGAGAAGCATCATGTGTCGCGGACGCCTGTGAGACTTGCCTTGCGGATGTTGGAACACGAAGGCCTTATCCGGCGTGCGGAAGGTCGTGGTTACTATGTCAACACGCCAAAAGTAACAGACATATTGCAAGCGGTTTTGGTGCGTGGTCACCTGGAAAGCTTAGCTGCGCGGCTTATGGCGCAATCACCTGAGCGCCATGCAATGCTTCCGAAACTCGAAGCCGCGGCCAATGAAATTGATCGGTTGATCTCTATGGGGCAACTCGATGATGGGTCGCGTCGGCAAATGCAGGCGCAAAACGCTATATTTCACAAAACGATTTTGGATGGCTGTGGCAACGATTTTGTAGGTTTCACCTGTAGCCGTATAAGTCACTTGCCGATGCTTGAGGTTGGAGCCATGGTCTTTGATCGCCAGGTTTTGTCGACCAAAGAAGGTGTCGAGCGCAGCCTGTTTCGGCTTCGGATCGGCAATTCGCAGCATCGTGTGATTTGCGAAGCTATTCAAAGTGGAGATGCGATCCGTGCCGAAGGTGTCATGCGGGAGCATTCAAATACAATGATCGCCTACATTGAGGTGTTTGAGAAACGGAATGAAGCGCTGACCATTTCAGATTTGATTGGCTATTCGGGCATCGATGTCTCACGCACTGAATCCGCGATTGCCCAATTTGGTGAGGCTAAAACCTGAACCAAAAAACACCTAATTCTCATTAAAGTCGGAGAGAGCGTATGCCTGCTCACCCAAGCCTCGTCGCGCAAAACGCGCAATTCGAAAAGAAAATACATGAACTTTCACCGACCGTTTTTATGGCGGTCGGGTATGCGGCTTCTAACGTGCATTTCCTGGTTGGAGAGGCTGGTATAGTGGTGATTGACACCACAGAAACCACCCAAGCCGCAGAGAATATTCTCGCTGATTTCCGGAAGATTTCCTCCCTGCCCATTACAACCATTATCTACACGCATTCGCATCGGGATCACATTTCGGGCGCTACCGTCTTCGCCGAAGGGAAAGATGTTGAAGTGATTGCCTCCAATAATTTCACCTCGGATTTGGTCGGCGTTGATACGGCAAAGCCCGCACCCAACAAAGCGCTCATGGCGCGCACCAAACGCCATTTTGGGATCAGCCTGCGGCCAGACGAACGGATTAGTGTGGGCGTTGGTCCTGGTGACCGGCCTATGAAGGGTATGGGGGCTGGGTATATCGAACCGACACTGCGCATCTCTGAGACCACACAGATTTCACGCGAGGGCTTTGACCTTGAATTGGCAAAAGCCCCTGGTGAGACGCCTGACCACATCATCGTTTGGCTTTCCGCGCAGAAGACGCTCTTTAGCGGTGACAATTTCTATCACGCTTTTCCCAACCTTTATGCGATCCGAGGTACATCCTATCGAGATTTCGACGCTTGGGCCGACACAATGGATCAGTTGATGTCGTATGAGCCAGAGATCTTGGCGCCTGGACATACCCAACCCGTGATTGGCGCAGACGCCATTCGCGAGGCACTGACCAACTACCGCGATGCGATCCGATCTGTGGTGTCGCAAACCGTTGAGGGCATGAATGCGGGTCTTGATCCCGTGACCATCGCGGCGGACCTAAAATTGCCCGATCACTTGGCAAAGCAGCCGTATCTTCAAGAATTTTACGGAGACGTCGGTTATGCGTCCCGGGCATATTTTGCGGGCACCCTTGGCTGGTTTGACGGCAACGCCACAAGCCTTGGGCAGTTGCCGCCAGCATCTGAGGCAGCAAAGATCATCCAGCTTGCAGGTGGCGCAGAAGCGGTGTTCAAAGCGGCGCAAGAGGCTTTGCATGGCGGTGAGGCGCAATGGGCGATGGAGCTCGCGGATCGTTTGATGGCTGCAGATGAAATGGCTGCAGAAGCAGCCACTGTCAAAATCCAAGCGTTGCGCCACGTGGCGGACCACACAATCAATGCTCCTACACGAAATTACTATCTGCTAACGGCGCGCGAGTTGGAAGAAACCCTGTTGTGACCGACGCGTCAGAGCGCTCCTTTTTGTGGCTGGCTGTGCAGCCTTCTGTGGTCAAGCGGGCCGCGAAAATTGCGTTAATCGTTGGTGTGATTTTGGCGCTTATCAATCATGGAGATGCGCTCTTTACAGGCACACTCTCACTTTTGGGAGCCTTGAAGATCTTGCTGACCTTTTGCGTCCCCTATTGCGTGTCGACCTATTCATCTGTTTTGGCGATCCGCGAGCGATCCCAATTTATCGACCCGCGCTAGAGAATAATGCTTTTTGCGAGCGCCAGGATTTCTGGCGCGTCGGGTGCGTACCAGCGCGCGCGAAAGAGCCAGTTGATTTGGCCAAACTGACTTTCGACAAAATGAGGGCTCACAAACTCGCGCACGACTTCACCCTCAGGTGTCACTTCAAACAGGCAACCTTTATTGCCTTCGCAGATAAGTGTATTGCCAGACGGCAAACGCTGAACTCCGCCCATATGAGGCGAATAGAACGACGTAAAATCGTCCCAAGCGCTATAGCGCCATATGATCTCGTTGGTCTCAGGGTCAATTTCCCAGATCTGGCTATGGCTGAGATCCGCGCCATAGAGCCCATTCGCAAAGATAAGCACATTGCCATTTTCCAGCATTTGCGCATCGTGTTGTCCGCCCAATGCGTCGTCCTGAAAAGCCCAAACAACTTCGCCTTTTGTTGCATCCAGAATGACGAGCAGGTTGAGGTTTTTGGAGCTAACCAAATACGTGTCGTTCCCCAGTGGCAGCACCGTGTTGGTATGCCCATAACTCCAGCGGTTGGCGTTGCGATATAGCTCATAGCGCTCCAAGAGATTGGTGAAATGCCATTCCCAAAGGAGGGCGCCAGTTTCATCCACTCTTCGAATAGCCTCTCCAAACGGACCGCCTGGCGTTTCAGAACCGGGAATACCGCCTTTGACGCGCGCTTTTTCGCTGTCTGAAAGCTCCGTAAAGGCAGCATATACCACGCCATCGCCCAGCCGCCTGGCGTCATGGTGCTGATAGGGGTCTTCATGTCGCCAGATCAGAGTGCCGTCGGGGCCGTATTCGGACATGCGGCCACTCACGGTGAGGGCAACACCTTTGCGAATGTCGCTGCGTTCATTGGCAAACAAATTCCCATTGGGCAGCAGGTAGCTCCAATTCGTCATACCCGTGCATGTGATCCACTTATGCGCAACGCTTCCATCGGGTCGCAAAAGGAAGGAGGTGTCTCCCTCTACAGGTCGGATCAGAACATAACCTGGAGTGGAGCGTTTTGGATCATCAAAAACCAAGCCCGTGTGCCGAATGCGCATTGCGTGTCTGGTCCTCTCTGTCAGATGTCCAAAATCAAGGTTTTGGTTTTCGAGCGCGAACAGCAGATCGTGATTTGGGCGTTTGCGGCCTTCTCGGCATCTGTTTGTACTAGATCTCTGTGATCCGGGGTGCCTTTGATGACTTTCGTCAGGCAGGTGCCGCAAACACCTGATTGGCACGAAACGCTCACATCGATCCCGTTGCTCATCAGTTTTTCGCTGATCGTTTCGCCGGGGTTGATCTTGATCTCTATCCCAGACTTTTCAGCAACCACAGTGAAGGCGGCTCCGTCTGTGTCGATCTCTGCGCCGAAGCGTTCAAGGTGGATCGCATCCGGATCGAAGCCGTTTTGCTCAGCGGTTTTCACGATGAAATTCATAAAGCCGTTTGGCCCACAGGCATAAAGATGCGCGCCCTTTTGGGCTCCACTTAAGGTAGCCATTGCATCGAGTTTTTCACAAGCAGGGCCGTCATCTCGATAGAGATGCACTTTGGATCCGAAACGCTTGAGTTCCGGCAAAAAGGCGAAGCGATCCATGCTGCGGCCCGCATAGTGCAACTCCCAGGACGCGCCTTGTGCCTCTAGGGCATAAGCCATGCTCAACATTGGCGTAATTCCAATGCCGCCAGCAAAGAGCAGAGTATGGGGCGCGGAGATGAGCGGGAAGTTATTGCGGGGGCGACCGATCTTCAGGATCTGACCGCTTTCAAGGTCCTCATGTACCGCTTTAGACCCGCCGCGAGATTTCGGATCCAACAAGATCGCTAAGTGGTAGCGAGACCGATCTGTCGGATCGCCAGTTAGGGAATATTGGCGTGAAGGCGCGAATGGGCGTTGCCAATCGAACAGCTTCTTCAACCGCGTTTGGGATCAAAGACGCGTCAGCGCGGATTTTGTCCCACTGCTCTGGAGCGTCAGCCAAGAACTTAATGATTTGGCCGGTCACTGAGATGGTCGTGTCAAGCGATGGGTTGATGTAGTCCCGCATCAATTGAGCGCAGAGCTCATCGGAAAACCCGCGCTCAGGTCCAACCTCGAAAATGCGTTTGGCCCAACCGCCTTCAGCAAGTTTTTCGGAGCGTCCGTACTCTTGGAGAAAGTCGCGCAGGGTTTTGAGATCTTTGAAGGCCTGTTTGGTTCGGGCGTTTTCAGTGCCAAATAAATTGAAGGCGGCACTCGCCCATTTGAGCATTTGATCAGAGCCCACGGCCCTCGGTAGCCCAACGAGCTCCGCGACAATTGTAACAGGGAGAAACTGTGCGAGATCGCTGACCGCGTCAAACGAGCCACGGGCGCATAGTGCCTCGATTAAACCATCGGCAGCGGCTTTGAGACGAGGCTCAATCTCAGTGAGAGCGCCGGGTAATAATGGTTCAGACGTGACCGCGCGTGTTTTGTCGTGTTGGGGCGGATCTGAGTTGAGCGTTGAGCCAACCAAAATGTCGTTGACCCTTGGTATTGGTGAAACGCCTTTCGATGACACAAACCGCAACGGCTGCAAAAGAACTTCACTGACCTCTTTTTAGCGTGTCGCAAGATAAAGATCGTTCTTTTCCAGATATACAACCGGCCCAAGTTCGCGCAATTCGGGCTAAACCGGGTGGGGATCGAGGATCACTTCGTCCGAATAAAAGTCGATGCTTGAGACGGGGATGCTCATAGAAAATGTCTATGCGTTGGACCGAGCGTTCTGAAGGCGCAGGCTGTCCAATCCTAGGGTGTCGCTCATGTTGAAGGCTCCCATGCCACCATCTATGGGAATGTCAGCGCCCTTGAGCCAATTGCTTTCTGGAGACAGTGCAAAAGCGGCAATTTGGGCGATCTCTTCTGCTGTCCCAGGGCGTCCTGCGCGTTCGACGTTGCGCGCCATTTGCGCACCAAAGGCCCGTCTGAAGTCGTCCAGGATCCCTGTAGAGATGCCGCCTGGGCTCAGGGAGTTCACCCTTAGATCTCGTTGAACCATTTCTTCGGCCAAGGCGACGGTCCACAAGAGAACGGCTTCTTTGGATAGGTTATAGCAACGCGTCGCGTCTATGCCTTCGTCGGTGATGAATGCGGCCAGGGCGTCGGGTTTAGTAATAGTCGCGAGCCGTTTGACTTGTTCGAGGTTGTCGCGCCACCCATGGCCCGCGCGCGAGGCCATGTTTACGATGGATGCGCCAGGATAAAAGTGGGGCAGCATTGCCTGCGTAAAAGCGCGTGTTCCCACAAAGTTCACCTGCAATATGGTGGCTTCCAAACCGGCGCGTGGAGGAAGGCCTGCGTTGTTGCAAAGACCATCGAGCTTTATGGGGGTGCTTTTAGCAGCCCCTTCAATCGAGGTTGGGTCGTTTAAATCGAGTTGGATAAAATGATCTACATTGCCACTGGCTTCACGCACATCATAGCCCACAACCGTGTTGCCTTGTGCCTTGAGCGTCTTTGCCAGTTCAGCCCCAATACCGCTTGCGACACCCGTAACGGCGTAGGTTCTCGACATCAAGCTCTCCTGGCTGACAGCGTTTGCAACCAGTTTGAGCATAGATTTTGGTACAGTTCAAACCTGGGGCGTTTGGGTGTCTTCTGCAGGGTTTGGTAGCTCATCAGAAGCTTCGGCTAGAGGAGAACTTTCGTGTTCTGGCTCTCTCGGCTCAACCATGCGGTCCAGGGTGTCCTCAAGCTTATCTAGGGCTTTTTTGAGGCTTGGCTTTGAGCTCGAGGGCATTCGAAAACCAGGCACGCTCCCTTGCACAAAAAAAGGGTTGGTCGCATTGGCTACGCCAAAAGCGCCGGGGCTGCCGATTATGTTTGTTGAAAACATCTTTTCGCAAAGTGCTGAGGCGACCTCTTTCGAAAAGCCCAATGCGCTTGAAAGCAGGTCTGGGGAAACGGCGTTGTGAACACGTGCGTAGTGTTCGGCCCACATTAACTGATGGCTTGTGATAGCTACTGGGGCTGCTTTGGCCGCGCCCAAGCTTGGCACAACTGGAGTTGCGATTGCTGCCCCGGCTGTTTGCAAAAAGGTTCTTCGCTTCATGCCAAGGCATATATTGAGAACGGCTCGCAATTTTTACGGGGAGGGTCTTGCGATACTTCCCCTTACCCGGCGCATCTTGGGCTCAAACCATTTTGATCACATCGCTCTCGATGGAGAGCATATAACCTTTGCGCGCGATGTTTTTTACCAAGAGCTCGCTGACGATTTGATTGCCGAGCGCGTCGCGTAGGCGCTTGATGCGCGTGGCTCCAGCGGCTTCGTCACAATCCGCTGCGGAGCGTCCTGAGATGACGCCTTCAAGCTCAGCGCCTGAAAGCATGTCGCCATCCATCCGAGCCTCAGCCAAGACTGAAAGCGTTTCCATGGCAGCAGAGGTGAGTTTGAACTCCATATTGTTGAGATAAACCGCATTCTCTTCACGGCTGATGATGAGCGAGTTCACCTCCATGCCAGCGCGCTCGATCTGCGCCATGCGGCGGTTGAGGACGACGACCATCACCAAAAAGACCAGAGCCGCCAACATCATGGCCGTGGCAAAAACCAATAAGACGAAAATAATGACACGATAGCTGGCCAGTGTCTCAGCGAAGGCTGTGCCTGAGCCTGCGAGGATCTCCAAAAGCTTGATCTCAGCGCCAGACGTAAGATCATCGTTTTCAATGAAAAGCTGCTCGACCCGGGCATTAAATGCGCCGGCATCAGGCAACGTAAGTAGCAAAACGGCCCCTGCAATCAGCAAAATGAGGACAATCGCTGCGATCCCGAGGGCCACGCCACGCTGCCCGGAGGCGCGCGCTTTAGAAGCGGCGGAAGTAGTCACCAGCATTGTCCTTTCGCCCATCAAGTCCTGTGTCGTCGAAGACGGAGACGATGTTGAGAAGTGTCCAACCCGCAGCTTGTAAGCGAGGGGTAAGGTAAGCTGCAGCCTTTGCAGGATCGCAGGCGTTTTGCGGCAGGTCTGCGACGCCGTAGTGCAAACGCAGCGGATTATCCTGTTTGGCTTTGTAGTCCGCGTAGCAAGCCGCGTTTGCGGGCATCGCAAAACAGCACAGCAAGAGAAAAGGTCCGAGTTTCATGCCGACACTTTTTCTGAGCGGTCCGAGATATTCAATAGCGGCAGGTTTGATATGCGATAGCGCTCCGCTGATATTGTAAGAAAATTAAGCGAGCCCAACCCTAACCCCATCACCTGATCCGAAAAAAGGAGATTTAGGATGCGGTATATTTGGAGTTTGTTGCTTGGGGTTTCTTTGGCTTTAGGGCCCGGGGCTGGATCCGTGGAAGCTAACGATAATGATCTGGGGCATTTTTTGGCCGGGCTTGCAGCCCTCGCGATTATTGGTGTGGCGATTGACGAGGCCGGTGATCGTGAAAGACGGAAGGAAAAAGCACTCAAAGCTAAGCGCGTGGAGCCGAAAGTGCACTATAAACAGCCTATCCAGCCGAACCTACATCGTCGACCGGACCGGCCTCACAAAGGAAAGGCTGCGAATTGGAAACTTTTGCCGAGCCGATGTGTGCGGCATTTTGGTCCCATTGGGTTTGAACGGCGCGTGTTTGGTGCGCGGTGCTTAGAGCGTCATTTTGCACATGTCGCTCAGCTGCCTAGCTATTGCCGTACACATGTGCGGGCGCAAAATGGGCGCCACCGTATAGCCTATGACGCTCGATGCCTAAGGCGCGCAGGTTTTCGCATGATCTAGATCTGGTTTGACCTAACATACAGCTGCAAGTCCAAAGGTCCCCTGGCAGTTGGGGACCTTTTTTGCTCTATGGCGATTATGCGCAGTTTTCCAACTTTTGATTTAGAAGATGAGGCCTATCGGGCCGGGCACCGCCGCGTGGTAGGGGTTGATGAAGTTGGGCGTGGTCCTTTGGCCGGTCCGGTTATGGCGGCGGCCGTTTGGCTTGATCCTGATCGCATTCCCGAAGGGCTCAATGATAGCAAGCAACTCAGCGCCAAGCGGCGTGAGATGCTCTCGGACCTGATATGGGAAACCGCAGATGTGTCGATTGGATCTGCTTCGGTTGCAGAGATAGACCAGATCAATATTTTGCGTGCGTCGCATCTGGCGATGGAGAGGGCTGTGGCTGGGTTGGCCCAGAAAGCGGACTTCATTCTTATCGACGGCAATCGCGTGCCAAGGGAGTTGGAGCGTGAAAAATGTCAGACAGTGATCAAGGGTGACACGCTTTCGCTCTCAATCGCAGCGGCTTCTATTGTTGCGAAAATACACCGCGATTTGCTGATGGTGGATTTAGCGCAACAGCATCCCGGTTATGGATGGGAAAGAAATGCCGGATATCCCACACCTGAGCACAAAAAAGCACTACGCAATTTAGGTGTGACCCCACATCATAGGCGGTCCTTTCGACCCGTCCACAATATGTTGTGACAAGAAAAATATATAAGTGATTGATTCAAAAAAGAATTTGACCGCGAATCGCTCCTGACTCATGTTGAGGCCAACAGGTGAGCGCAAAAATGCGCCCCACACGAGGCAGTGATGACGACGAAAACCAAAGTGAAGGCGGGCGCTTTAGCGTTGCCGCTCAATCAAATTCTTGCGGGAGATTGCATCCAGCAAATGCGCGCTTTGCCACATGCGAGCGTGGATCTTGTCTTTGCCGATCCGCCGTACAATCTGCAGCTCAAAGGCAGCCTGCATCGCCCGGACAACTCCCTTGTGGATGCGGTGGACGATGATTGGGATCAGTTTTCAAGCTTTGCGGCCTATGATCAATTTACAAAGGCTTGGCTGACCGAGGCACGACGTATCCTTAAGCCAAACGGGGCGATCTGGGTCATAGGCTCTTATCATAACCTATTCCGTTTGGGTTCTGAATTGCAGAACCAGGGGTTTTGGATCCTGAACGATGTTGTTTGGCGCAAGTCGAATCCGATGCCAAACTTCCGTGGTAAGCGTCTGACCAATGCGCATGAAACGCTTATTTGGGCGTCCAAGAGCGAAGGCGCGAAATACACGTTTAATTACGAAGCCCTCAAAGCTCTGAACGAAGGCATCCAGATGCGCTCTGATTGGGTCTTGCCGATCTGCACGGGGCACGAGCGTCTCAAAAATTCTGATGGCGCTAAAGCGCACCCCACGCAGAAGCCAGAAGCGCTTTTGCATCGCGTGATCCTTGCCACAACCAATCCTGGCGATGTTGTGTTGGATCCATTCTTCGGCACCGGTACAACCGGTGCAGTGGCGAAGATGCTGGGCCGAGACTTCATCGGCATCGAGCAGCAATCAGAATACCGTGCGATCGCCCGAAAACGGTTGGACGCGGTTCGCAAGTTTGATGCGAGCGCGCTGACCGTGAGTACCTCAAAGCGCGCAGAACCCCGTGTCCCGTTTGGGCAGTTGGTTGAACGTGGCATGCTGCGCCCAGGTGAGGAGCTTACAAGCCCTCGCGGGCAGATTGCCAAAGTCCGTGCGGATGGCACGCTTGTCTCTCACGATGTGACTGGATCCATTCACCAAGTTGGTGCTGCGCTTGAAAGTGCGCCCAGCTGCAATGGGTGGACATATTGGCATTTCAAACGTGATGGCAAAGAGGTCCCTATTGATCTCTTACGTCAACAGATCCGTGCAGAGATGCGCGAGAGCTAACTTTCAGTTTACCGCCGGTGCCTGTGGCCTCTTGGCCTAAGCACACACCTTGGCCCCGCTTATGATCCCTCGATCGGCGGGGCCTTTTTTTATTTGCTTCTAAGGAGCGGAGCAGCGGTTACCGCGGGAGTGGGTTGGTCGCCAATTTATAAGCCGACCAATCCTCGATCTCAGGATAGTGCTGTTTGCGCCAAGCGCGTACTTTGGGATTCATGATGCGCCGCCACAAAGGCGGAACGAGCGCCGCCATGGTCATGACAGGATAGCCAAACGGCAACTGAGGTGCGTCCTCTGCACTGTAGGTTTGCAAAAGGGGGAACCTGCGGTCTGGCTTGAAGTGATGGTCTGAATGCCGCTGCAAATTGATCAAGAGCCAGTTTGACGCGCGATGCGCCGCATTCCAGCTATGATGGGGTTTGACGTGTTCGTATTTGCCATCGCCAAGATGTTTTCGGGTGAGCCCGTAGTGCTCAATGTAGTTCACCAGCTCCAACTGCATAATTGCAGTGTAGGCTTGCACCGCAAACAACGCGACGCCCAGCCACCCTCCAATGAGGGCTGCCAAGATCACAAAGCCTGCCTGAAGCGCCCAATACCGCCAAAAGGGATTTGAGAGATCCGTCCAAGGTTTCTTTTTGCGTGCCAGCATTGCTTTTTCTGCGTTGAATGCGGACCGCGCGCATTGCACCACAACACGCGGAAAGTAGCGATGGAATCCTTCGTTATAGCGGGCTGTCACCGGATCTTTTGGGGTTGCCACATAGCGGTGATGCACCAAGAGATGTTCAGATCGAAAATGCGAATAGAGCACCATAGCCAGCAATATGTCGGCAAGCCAGCGCTCGATTTTGGGCTTCTGGTGCATCAATTCATGGGAGTAATTGATCCCGATTGTGCCGGTTAAAACGCCGACGCCAAAGAACAATCCAAAGAGCTCCACTCCGTTCAAATGTGTTGCCCTCGTTGCGTAGAACATTACGCCGTACAAAGTGATAAATTGAACAGGTGCCCAGATCAGAGTGATGAGCCTGTACCATTTTAAAGACGCATCAGGCGTTTCTGGATCCGCGTTTTTTGTCTCTAGTCCCGCAAAAAGGTCAACAATTGAAAATAAAAACCATGTTGCTGCTGGTAAAAGCAGTATGGTCCAACCCCCGTTGGTGGCCGCGATCCAAGCCAATGGAACGAGCGCTAAACTGGCCCAAAACGGCAAGGCGCGCGCGAAGTTTCCAAGGGGTGCGGTTGTCTTCATGCCATGCAATCCTTCCGTTGCCATGCACCATATTCAACAGACAGGATATCTCAAGTTTGCCCTTACGTTCTAACTTGAAAGGATTGGGCGGCGAGATCCCAAGCTTTTCTCATTACTGTGGGCAAGTCTGCTGGACGAAAGTCATGTCTTGGAAGAAAAAATCCGCGTTTTGGTTCAGCGTCTGACGTTGCGATCATAACTTTGAGACGTAGGTGGAAATGCGTGAATGTATGTCGAGCTTCTTCGGGAAGTTCGCGCCAATCCCCCTCAGTTGGCGGATCTGCTTGCGGATTTTCTGACCAATCTGAGCAAGGCCACGCCAGCATACCGCCCAAAAGTCCTTTGTCGGGTCGTCGTTCTAGCAAAAAGGCGCCGTCGCTGCGCTGCGCAATATAGGCTATCCCGAGACGTATTGGTTTGGGCTTTTTAGGCGTTTTCTTTGGTAACTCACTCTGCGTTCCCGCTTTGCGCGCTTCACAATGGCTGTTCCATGGGCAAAAAGCGCATGTTGGACTCCGCGGTGTGCAGATTGTTGCTCCAAGGTCCATGACGGCTTGTGCATAGTCGCCGGCTCGTAAGCTTGGAGTGTGACCTGCGGCTTTGTCTTTCAATTTAGGCTTGGCGCTAGGAAGGGGCGAATGAATGTCATGCAAACGTGCCATAACCCGCTCTACGTTGCCATCCAGTACCGTTTCAGGCTGATCAAACGCGATGGATGAAATAGCGGCGGCGGTGTAGGGCCCTACGCCTGGAAGCGTTATGAGCGCCTCATAGGAGTTTGGAAACTCACCACCAGCAGCGTCTACGGCGCGGGCGCATTTGAGCAAATTGCGCGCGCGCGCATAGTAGCCAAGCCCAGCCCAGGCCGCCATGACGTCGGCGTCTTTTGCTTGGGCTAGGTCTTTCACAGTGGCCAGAGAGAGGTGAATTTCAAAAAGTAGTCTTTTACGGCTGCAACTGTGGTTTGCTGGAGCATGATTTCGGAAAGCCAAACCCTGTATGGATCGGGTTTGATGCCCTTCGCACGATCTTCGGGCGGCACGCGCCAAGGTAATTTGCGTGCGTGACGGTCGTACCAGTCTAGAAGGTCGTCGGAGAGGGGACGATCACACACTTTTTATGCAACTCATTCTCAAGTAGGTTTGCTCTTGGCTCATACCACGATAACATACAGTGAAATGGAGCACTGGCCAGGCAGGCCATCTTTGAAGACGCTAAAATTCTTGATTGGAAAGAGCACATAGCATGGCGACCTTTGCGAAGGGCCAAACAAAACGAGCTTCCACGACTCGCGGTTTCAAAACCGCAAGTGCGCTGGTGCAATCGCGTGTGCGCGGGGCGTCTGAAACCAGAGGCTTCTCCCAATCTCGTGTTTTGACGCATTGGGAAGAAATCGTTGGGACAGATCTTGCTGCGATGGCCGTGCCACTGAAGGTGGCGCATGGTCGGCAATTTGGTGCCACGCTCACTTTGCTCACCAATGGTGCTTTCGCGCCATTGTTGCAGGCCCAACTTCCAAAGATCGAAGAACGGGTGAATGCTGTTTATGGGTATCGTGCAATCTCGAAGATCAAGATCACCCAAACTGCGCCAACCGGCTTTTCGGAAGGACAGGTTGCGTTTCGCGCACAGCCGAAAGCAGATGTCCCAGTGACCGAAAGCGAACGTGCGGCGGTAACGCAAACCTCGTCGCAGATTGAAAGTTCAGAACTCCGCCAGGCCCTCCAAAGGCTTGGAGAAAATGTCATGCGCAAAGCGCGATTAAAGTAAGGAAGCAAGCTTTATGGACAAGCTCAAACTCGTAGGGGTCTTTGTTGTGGCTTTAGCCATAGGTGGTGCCTATGTCTGGTTCTCCCAGCAGGAGGAAACACCTGCTGAAACTGCACTTGTGGTGTCACCGGACTCTACTCCAGATATAACGCCCGACAGCAGCGGTGTTGTCGAAATGGTTTTGGGTGATCCAGATGCGCCTATCACAATGGTGGAGTATGCGTCTTACACCTGTCCCCACTGCCAGCGGTTTCACACTGCCGCCTTTAAAGACATCAAGCGTGATTACATCGACACCGGCAAAGTGAAATTCATCTACCGTGAGGTTTACTTTGACCGCCCAGGCCTCTGGGCCTCCATCGTTGCTCGGTGCGGGGGGGAAATGCGGTTCTTTGGGATCACCGACATGATCTATAAGCAACAAAGCCAATGGGCCCGGATGTCGGATCCATCGCTTGTCGCGGAAGAGCTGCGCAAAATTGGACGCACAGCGGGTATGAATGACGAACAGCTCGATGCCTGCTTGAGCGATGAGGCCAAAGCGAAGACACTTGTTGAATGGTTTGAAACCAATGCCCAGCGCGATGGCATAACATCCACGCCGAGCTTCCTGATCGACGGGCAAAAATACAGCAACATGAATTATGCGAGCTTTAAAGAAATCTTCGACCAAAAGCTCGGCGGCTGAATTTCGAAACTCTAGAGTCCCAAGGGGGCCAAAACCGCGTTCAAGTCATTGGGCGCGGTAAATTTTAAGCGCACCGGAACAACCAAGACCGTCGCGCGCATGTCTCTTGGGAGTCGTACTGCATCTTTCTCTGTTGTGACGAGTTGGGCCCCTTTCTTTCGCGCGTCCTCCTTGAGGCGGGTCATCAAGGCGGGGGTCAGTGGCTGATGATCTCCCAAGGCAACTGACCGTTTGATATCTGTGCCGAGGCCTTTGAGAGTTTGGAAAAATTGCTCAGGGTTGCCTATGCCCGCAAATGCGATGCATGGCATATTCTGCCAAGGCATGCCTGTGGGCAGGACTTCAAACTCTGCCATCAATCTTGGACAAGCGGCTGGTAATGGCCATGTGTTCGAGAAGGCCTCTTGATCTATTTCAGGACCAATCGAGACAACCGCGTCTGCGCGTGCGAGCCCCAGATTTACAGGTTCTCTGAGGGGACCTGCGGGTATAACGCGCCCGTTTCCAAACCCGCGTTTGGCGTTCACAATCACGAGGTTTAGGTCTTTATGAAGCGTTTGGTTTTGAAAGCCGTCGTCGAGGATCAAAACTGACGCATTGGTGGCTTCAGCCAATCGTGCGGTTTCGCCTCGGTCCCGGCCCACGAAGCACGGTAGGCTTTCTGCGATTAATCGCGGCTCATCTCCAACCTCCTGGGCAGTATGTTCGGGGCGTACTTGTGTGGCAGTTGTGAGTGTTCCCCCATGACCGCGTGAAAGTACGGCTGGTTCGAAGCCTTTGCCCTTAAGATGTGCCGCGAGTGCCAAAACGGTTGGTGTTTTACCGGTGCCGCCGGCATTGAGATTGCCGACGCAGATAACGGGTAGTTTTGAGCGATATCCCGCGGGTTTTGCGACCCGCACGGCAGTGGCTTTGGCATATGTCCAGGAAAGTGGCGCAAGCGCGTGGGCAAAAAAACCAGGCTGGTCTGGTGGATTTTGCCAAAACCTCGGGGCCTGCATCATAGCGCCTCGCGTTGATCGAGAGCGTTGTGAATGTCCTGGACGAGTTGATCCGTCATTTCCGCCGAAGACGTCAGCAAATCCCAGGCGCGGTGCGCTAATTCTGCCGCATGATGCGGAGCCAGCACTTTTTGGACTGTTTCAATCACATCATTACTCGTAGCGACTTGGCAAGAGCACCGGGCTGAAAACAGAAGCGAAAACGCTGCGGTATACGCACCATAGAAAGGCCCGTGGATCAGCGTAGAGCCTAAAAGCGCTGTTTCCAGTGGGTCGTTCAAGGCGCCTTGCGGGCTAAGCGAGCCACCTACAAAAGACACCGAACAAAGCCGTGACCATAGCGGCAAAGGGTCCATTTCATTTACCAAAAGCACTTCGGTGCGTTCTGAGAACTTATCTGAACCAAGAGTCGTTTCGGTAACCCAACTGTCTTCTTTCAACAAACGCTCCGCTTGCTTGATAGACAAGTCCTTTTGAGGGACCACAACCATCAAAAGCCTTACACCACGACGTAGAATTTGCCGATGTGCGCGGGCCAAGAGTGTAAGTTCATCCAAAGTAACGCCGGCCAGAAGCCACATCGGTCGTCCAGAAAGAGATTTACTGAGCGCCAAGAAGCGCGCTTCGTCGCAACTTGGCGCACGAGGTGTTGGAATAATCTCGCCGCTGTCGACTAGGGCCGTTTCTGAAACCTTCAATCTACGGGCAAGATCCACCGCGCGGTGGGTTGCGCAATAGACTTTGTCCATTTTGCCCAAGGCCACACGCGCTTGGCGATTGCGGATGCGCCGCGTGAGCGGCTCGAGCCGCGTTCCGCTCATGTTGATGGCGAACTGAGGGATATTGGCTGTTGCAAATGCGTTGGCTTGGCTTGGGTCGATTGGGCAATCCCACCACAAAACGAGATCCGCGTTTTGAGGCCCCATCTGACCACTCGTGGATTTGTTGAGCCAACCCCGCGCGTTTTGTGAAGGGTCAATCGTCTCGAGCTTTAGGGTCATAGGCCCACGTTCCGCTTCTAGCGCCGCAAACACGCGTGTCACAGCTGCCTCAGCGGTAGGTGTCTGCACAAAGGCTGACACCACTTCGCAATCATTGATCTGCGCGCCTACTATGGTGTCGCCCCTTTTTGGTTAAGCTGCTTACTATTCGCCCAGTTCCCCCGTTGGCGATGCGGGCTGTTCTTCGTCACGCAAGCGGTGCAGATGCGCAATGTAGTAACGCATATGTGCGTTGTCGACGGTGCGTTGAGCTTCCGCCTTCCAGGCATTGTAAGCGTCGTTGTAGGTGGGGAAAATCCCTACGATATGTAGATCGTTCACGTCTTTGAAAACATTTTTAGACGGATCAACGAGTTCGCCACCAAAAACCAAGTGTAGACGTTGTGTCATGAGACGGGCTCCAAAACGAATTAACTGTGCCAAAGTCTAGTGTGCTGAAAACCCGAGGTAAATGACCTTAGCTTTTCCTTAGGCGAGAGCTGCCTGGAGTTGGGTGACCAAGCCTTCGTTGCCAGCCAAAAGCCCATCAATAGTCGGATATGGATTGTTCAGCACTGGCTTCTGGCCTTGGCGCGTCAGCGATTTGCCTCCGGCTTCGGAAATCATCAATAGCCCCGCTGCGATGTCCCATTCCCAGGTTGGGCGGAGTGTTAGCATGGCTTCAAATCTACCCTCAGCTACGAGGCACATGCGGTAGGCGAGCGATGAGCGAAAGGCTTGCTCGACGGGGGGGACGCCCTGTTGCCAAAGCTCAGCCCGAAAGTTTGATTTGTTGGCCAAGACCTTTGCGCCTTTGACCTGCATGTTCGGATGGACCTGCATCGCATCGCCGTTCAGGCGCGCGCCTTTGCCCCGTTGAGCCGTGTAGAGTTTGTCCATCATGGGCAGGTAAACAACAGCCGCAACCGGCTGGCCATTTTCTACAATGGCCAAAGAGTGCGACCAAGAGCGCGAGCCTTCGATAAAGGCGCGCGTGCCGTCAATTGGATCGATCGTGAAAATCCGCGTTTGATCCAGTCGTTCTGCGCCGTCAGCGCTTTCCTCAGAAAGCCATCCGTAGTCGGGCCGCGCGTCGCGCAGGGTTTGCTCGAGCATTTCATTTACGGCGAGATCGGCTTCGGTAACGGGGCCTGCGCCCGCGTCTTTCTCCCATGTTTTGGGGTTTTCTTGGAAAAATCCGCGCGCGATTTTACCTGCTTCCAGCGCTGCCTCTGTTAGAAGATCGAGATCAGGCGCCTGCAATCGTCAGCCCTTCTACTATTAACGACGGAACGACACGGCTCAAATGAAGACGGGCATCATTGGCAGGCGTCACAGTGCGCAACATCTCAATAAGGTTCCCGGCGATTGTGCACTCGTTCACAGGGTAAGTTATCTCCCCGTTTTCAACCCAAAAACCCGATGCACCTCTGGAGTAATCGCCGGTGTTGGGGTTGATCGTTGCGCCAATAAGCCCGGTGACCAACAGTCCTGTTCCCATGTTGTCTAAGAGTTCCGCGCGGCTTTGGGTGCCTTGGCTTAAAGCTACGTTTGAAATGCCGGGGTTTGGCGGACCACTCGTCCCGCGCTGTGCGTTGGCAGTGCTTGGGATGCCCAGTTTGCGGCTGGTGGCCAAATCCAGGGTCCAGGATTGCAAAACGCCATTTTCGACGATGAGCCGTGGGCGTGTCGGCAGACCTTCTGCATCAAACAAGCGCGAACCCGAGACACGCGGACGATGTGGGTTCGCTTCTAGGGACAAGGTCTCTGGCAATACTTGGGTGCCCATAGCATCCAGAAGCCAGCTGTTGCCGCGCGCAATTGCTGCCCCATTGATCGCGGCCAAGAGATGCGCGATGAGGCTTGAAGAAATTCTTTCATCAAAGACCACAGGGTAGCTTCCGCTTGGAGGCTTTTTCGCGCCAGTTCTTTCGACCGCGCGCGTGCCGGCCAGTATGCCTATGTCTTCTGGGCTGCGGAGATCTTGGAGAAACACACGGTAGTCGCCATCATATTCTCGCTCCATCTCAAGCCCCTCACCGGCGATCGCTACGCAAGAAATCATGCTGTCATTGCGCTGGTAACCTGCCGAAAAACCATTAGTGGCTGCGAGATGTAGGTGGCTATGGGTTTGCGCTGCACTTGCGCCTTGCGTTTGACTAACACCGTCAATCGTTAAGGCGGCAGCTTCAGATCGGCTTGCAAGCTCTTGCAGGTTTCGAGCTGAAAGCGGTTTGGCATCGTCGTAGATTTCGAGTGCTGTCATATCTGTCCGCTCTGCCAGCTGGTCAGGATCTGCAAGACCTGCATAGGGATCTACAGGTGCGTCTTTGGCCATGGCCACAGCACGCTCCGCCATTTGGGATAGGGTATCGGGAGAGATATCTGAAATCGATACACTGGCTTGTTGTTGGCCGACAAAAACGCGCAAACCTAGATCAAGTTCTTCGGTGCGTTCGGCACGTTCTAACTTGCCTGCGCGGACGTCGATATTGGTGGAGGTTGCTTGCACAACCAAGGCATCGGCGGCATCGGCTCCAGCAGCTTTGGCGGCAGAAAGGAGAGCGTGGCTTAGATCTTCGGGCGTTTGCATAGACGGTCTTTCATGTCGTGTGTGCAGGGCTTAGCCTAGCTCAGCAACCATGGCCAGCTTGAGGCTTGTCAAAAGGTCAAATGGTTGCCAGCCACGCGCTGTCAAATCGGTTTGTGCAAGGGAGGGTCTCAAAATGGCGGACATGAATGGGAAAGTTGTGCTTATAACGGGCGCGAGCCGAGGTATTGGGGCGCAGACTGCGCGGGTTTTCGCAGATGCGGGTGCTCGGGTTGTGCTTTTGGCGCGTAGCGAAGATGCGATTGCGACCCTTGCACAAGAGATTGGCAGCGCTGCTTTGGCTATAGTCTGCGACGTGAGCGATGCGGAGGCGGTCAAAGCGGCTGTTGCCAAAACAGAGGCAAGTTTTGGCCCGGTGGATGTTTTGATCAACAACGCTGGCGTGATCGAGCCGATCTCTCATTTGTCAGAGGCGAACTACGAGACTTGGTCAAAGATCATTGATATCAATCTCAAAGCCGTTTTTTACGGGATGCGCGCTGTGTTGCCGAGCATGATCGCACGCGGCTCAGGCAGCATTCTGACCATCAGCTCGGGTGCGGCTCATGGACCTGTGGAGGCTTGGTCGCACTATTGCGCCTCAAAAGCGGCGGTAAACATGCTGACGCGCTGTGTAGACAAAGAGAACCGAGCCGATGGTATCCGTGCCATTGGCCTTTCTCCCGGAACGGTCGCCACTGAAATGCAGCGCGAGATCAAAGCCAGTGGCATAAACCCTGTGAGCCAATTGGATTGGGATGTTCATATTCCGGCGGATTGGCCCGCTAAGTGTTTGTTATGGATGTGTGGCCCTGAGGCAGATCCATTTTTAGGCGGTGAAATTTCTTTGAGAGACGAAGATATCCGACGTTCGGTGGGTTTGATTTGATTAAGCTTGAGGTCACGGGAGATCTTTGGATCGCAACACTTGTGCGTCCTGAAAAGGCAAATGCGCTGACGTTAGAGATGCTGCGCGAGTTGGCCGATATTGCGCGCAGGGCTCAGGATGCAAAAGCGCTCATCTTAACGGGGGAAGGCAAGGCGTTCAGTGCGGGCATGGATCTGAAAGCCGCAAAAGATGGGTTGGCGACAGATCCGGTTTGGGAAGAGCTTTCCAGTGCTTTGGCCGCGTTGCCAGGCTTCACCATTGCCGCGCTCAACGGAACCGTTGCTGGCGGGGCCATGGGGATGGTTTTGGCCTGCGATCTTCGTGTCGCGTCACCGCAAGCAAAGGTCTTTTACCCTGTTATGAAGCTTGGGTTTCTGCCGCAACCTTCTGATCCAGGCCGATTGGCTGGTTTGGTTGGTCCTGCGCGCGCGAGATTGATTTTAATGGGGGGTGCAAAACTGGCGGCAGAGGAAGCTGAGCGTTACGGTCTTTTCGATAGGATCTCATCGACGCCGCTCGAGACGGCTTTGGAACTCGCACAAGATGTTTTGGGCGCTGATCGCTCCCATGGCACCGCGATCAAACAGATGATTTCCGCTGGTGATCGGATGAAGCCTTAGTCCCTGTAATCTACTTCCTCACTCTCCATCAGCTCCAATATGGCTTGCGGGACTTTTAGCCCCGCAGCCACTTCGGCATCGAGCTCGGTTTCCAAGCGCTTCACGTTTTCTAACGCGGCAAGCACTTGGTCAATCTGGGCGAAGGGCACCACAACAACGCCGTCACGATCCGCAACGATCATGTCTCCACTGGAAATGGCTTGCCCGCCCAAGGATATGGGAAAGCCGATTTTGCCAGGCCCTTTGCTGAAAGGGGAGCCTGGGTTCAGCCCGGTGCACCAGCAGGGCAGGCCAACCGCTTTGATGCCTTCAAAATCGCGCATTGGGCCGTCCGTCACAAAGCCAATTGCCCCGCAGTTTTTCATCATTCCGGTGACGCGATCTCCGGCTGCCGCGCAGCCTTGGTGTGCCTCGACGCTGCTGATCACTATGTCGCCGGGTGTGATGCATGTAAGAGCGCCGAGCGTCGCCAAGATATCGGCCGGCCCGTTTTCCACCGTGAGCGCTGGTCCATAAATCGTCCTGGCATTTGTGGGATCTAAAGGCGCGATATGTGTTTGTAAGGCGCCCGCACCGTGCATCGCATCAACAACAAATCCCGTTTGCACATCTTTGAAGGCTTCGATTTGCTCGGCTGTGGGGCGATTGCGCTTGTTTTTGACAGTTAACTGTTTGGGCTCTTCGATCATGGCGCTCTCCAATTCTGTCCATAGGACCGCAGATTACCAAAAGCGTCTAGCGCTTTGATCTGCGCTTGCCGGGAACTTTGCTCGCAAAGGAGGGCGGTCGCTTGGCAACCCAAGCTGCGAATTTGGCAAGGCGCGGATGCGCGCGCAGTTTTTCGATCGTAGAGTAGTCGCGTGCAAGCTCCGCTTCTGTGAGCGTCGCGTGGATTTCTTTATGGCAGATGTGATGCAGCAAAACCGTTGGGCCGCCTTTGCCCCCTTTGAGTTTTGGGATCAGATGATGCGCGCTTTGCGGGCAGTCCGGCGGGATCGGTCGGCCACATAAAGGGCATTCGGGGATGTCTGTCATGAGGCCCTTGGTTTCCTATACACTGGACGGTAAGGGTAGCTGAACTTCTCGAGAGACAAGCACCATGGATTTAGAATCCCTCCCTCCCTTTGTTCAAACTGGTTTGGATTATGCTTTGCAAGGCTGGGATCTTGCAAAGGGCTGGCTCTTGTCGCCCGCGGCCTGGTCACAGTTTGGGCTCTTGGTGGTGGCTTATGTCCTTGCCGTAGTCATTTCTCGTAAGCTTAACCCTTTCCTGCAACGCATCCTAACCCCCAAAGAAACAGCCCAAGGGTATTTGGCGACGGGCATGCGCTTTTTGCTGCGCTTTTTGCCTCTAACCCTGCCGTTGTTGGCCTTTGCGTTTTTGGGCGCAGGCGAGCAAGCAACACGTGCCATTTTTGGCTCCGGCGAAGTCATCGCTTTCGGTAAGCGGGTCTTTTTGTTCCTCGCGGCGCGGACGTTCGTGCGTGATGTGATCACGGATGGCTTCCTCAAGTTGTTGGGCAAGTACATTTTGATGCCCATTGCGGCGATCTATGCGCTGGGCCTTCTCGATCTTGTGGTCGAACAACTTAATGCGTTGACCCTAACATTGGGCAATATCAGCTTCTCGGCCATGTCTTTGGTACGCGGGGTCATTGCGGGGTCGATCTTGTTCTGGCTCGGGCGGTGGTCCAACGATCAATCTGCGACCTACATTGCCGAACAAGATATGAAGCCAGCCACACGTGAGCTGGCGACAAAAGCCGCTGAGATTACAATTTTTGGAGCCGCTTTCCTGATGTTGATGAACATCATGGGCATCAACCTCTCAGCTTTGGCTGTTTTGGGTGGTGCAATTGGTGTTGGCCTCGGGTTTGGCCTGCAAAAGATTGCTTCAAACTTTATCTCAGGGATCATCTTGCTCTTAGAAGGGCAGGCCACCGTGGGCGACTATGTGGAGCTCGATGGGGGCGAAGCTGGCACGATTGTTAAGATGCTTGCCCGTGCGGCAATTCTCGAGACCTTCGATGGGCGCTGGATCGTGGTGCCAAACGAAGACTTCATCATCACCCGGGTTGTGAATTATTCCGATAGTGGATCGGCCAATCGCTACGAGTGCCCGTTCTCGGTAAGCTATGACACGGATATCAACCTTGTTCCCGCGATTATCGAGGCCGCTGTCGCGACGCACCCAGATGTGCTCGACAAACCCGAGCCGCCCGATTGTGAGTTGCGGGGCTTTGGCGATAGCGGCGTGGATTTTGCCGTTGAATTTTGGGTGAACGGGTTGGACGACGGGAAAAACAAGTTCACGTCTGACGTTAATTTTTTGATCTGGAATGCGTTGAAAGACAACAATATCGAGATCCCATTCCCACAGCGTGTTGTGCATCTTAAAGGGCAAGAGCCCGCGTGAGGCGTGTCTGTGTTGTGGGGGCCGGACCTGCTGGCCTCATGGCGGCAGAAGTGCTGGCGGATGCTGGATGTGACGTCCAGGTAATGGAGGCCAAGCCTTCCGTGGGGCGTAAGTTTCTTATGGCCGGGAAGTCTGGGCTTAACCTCACCAAGCAAGTGACACCTCAAGTGCTAAAGGATGCCTACGGTGGATCTGTAGACCTAGACGCCTGGCTTGCGGAGTTTGGGGTCGAAGAGGTTTGTACATGGGCGCAAAACCTTGGCCAGGAGATCTTTGTCGGCAGTTCTGGCCGTGTTTTCCCTAAAGCCATGAAGGCCTCGCCTTTGCTACGAGCTTGGCTCAAGCGCTTGGCGCGCAAAGGTGTGACGATCAACACGCGCGCGCGTTTGGTTTCATTGGATCCTCTGGAATTTGAGGCGCCCGAGGGCGCGCAGTCACCTCATGCAGACGCAATTATCTTGGCTTTGGGTGGGGGGAGCTGGTCGAAGCTCGGATCTGACGGTCTTTGGACTAAAGAAGCCTTAGCCCATGTTCCAACCGAACCCTTTGGCCCCGTGAATGTGGCTTTGCGCGTGGCGTGGTCGCCTCACATGACCCCGCATTTTGGGATGCCTTTGAAGGCCATAACGCTCAAAGCGGGCGGGCGCGATGTAACGGCGGAAGCGGTGATCACAAAAGACGGGCTTGAAGGCGGTGGAATTTACGAGGTTTCGAAAGAGGTTGTTTCCGGGGCGGCTTTGCATCTGGATTTGATGCCGGATTGGAGCGCGGATCGCCTAAATGAAGTTTTGGCCAAGCGGGGCAAACAAAGCTGGGGAACGTTTCTTCGCAAAGCACTTCGCTGGGGACCGGTGAAGCAGGGACTTTTCATGGAGTTGGCCCGCCCTATCCCCGACAAC
>JBCDCE010000026.1:0-52758 GCA_039182515.1 Pseudomonadota bacterium
TCAGCCCGACGCCCGCGGTCGGGCACTGGTCTTTGTTCCTCGAAAAGACGTGGCAGCTTAAATCGAAGCGGCTTTAGTCATAACCCAACTGCTCGCGCATAAAGGCCAAGGCAACCTGCAGACCATCAGGGGCAATGCCGTGGCCTGTACCGTTCATCACATGGGCAAAGACGTCTCGGAATTGCGCCCCTTGCAGCGCCTCAACGGCTTGCGGCAACGACTGTATCTGCACAACATCGTCCTGGTCCCCATGCACCAAAAGCACCGGCATTTTCACCTGGACTTCATCGGCAAGAAGTTCTGGTTGCAGCAAACGCCCTGAAAACCCAACACAGCCCGCAAAAGCCTCTTCGCGGCGCGGCGCGATGTGAAGGGTCATCATGGTGCCTTGGGAAAAGCCAAAAAGTACAATCTGCTCATAAAGCAGATCTTCGTCCACCATCACGCCATCCAAAAACGCGTTGAGATCGTCGCTGGCGCGCAGCATGCCTTCCATGCTCTCTTCCTCGGAAGAGCCATCGATCCAAGGGATGGGAAACCATTGATATCCCATCGGAGCGCCTGCACAGGCTTCCGGAGCATCTGGCGCTAAAAAGAGCGTATCGGGCATATGCGGGCCCAAAGGATCCGCCAAGCCGATCAAATCCGCGCCATTAGCCCCATAGCCATGCAAGAAGATGACGCAAGAGCGTACCTCACCCGAAGCCGGTTCGCGGCGTTCGCAATTCAAAGCGCGTGTCATAGGGTCCCCTCTCGATCCTTTTCAACGTGGTAGTAGGCCCAGAGCAAGCGCGCCGCAACCGACCGCCAGGGCGACCAGGCCTCTGCCATCTCGCGAAATGCCCGCTCTTTGGGGCGCGCATCGAGCTCAAAGAGCATCCGCGCGCTTTCTTGCAAGGCCAAGTCACCCGGCGCAAAGACATCTGCCCGCCCCAGAGAAAACATCGCATAAATCTCTGCCGTCCAAACGCCGATACCAGGCACATCCACGAGCGTGGCAATGATCTCATCGGTCGGCATATCACGCAGGGCTTTGTAGTCGATCTTTGCTTCGGCCAAGGCCCTGATATAGCGGATCTTTTGCTTGCTGAGCCCGCAAGACCGCAGATCCTCTTCGGATGCCCAAAGCACTTTGCGTGGCCCAGTCAGCTTGGCCTCCGCACAACGCCCCCAAATTGCGCGCGCCGCAGCAACGGACACCTGCTGACTCACAATCGCACTCATCAACTGCGCAAAGCCGTCCTTGCGTAACCGCAAAGGCAATGGCCCTGTCTGCTCTAAGGCATAGGCAAACCGCGGCTCGAACTCAGCCAAAAACGCCGCCCCTTCCGCCACGCAACTGTCCGCTTTAATAATACGACCGATGCTCATCCTGTTACCTCGTCCAGCCAGGTTTCCGCCGCTTCAACTGTGCTGAGTATTTTGTGGGAACCCTCAGGAGGTCTGTTGATCATGGCCACCCTAATCCCCAGCTTTCGCGCCGCATCAAGCTTGGACCTGCTGGCATCTCCCCCTGCGTTTTTGACGACCAGCCAATCCACCTCAAGCTCTTTGAACAGCGCGATCTCTTCAGCTTCGCTGAAAGGAGGCCGCCCGATCACAAACTGACCTCGCTCAAATGGAAATGGTCCGGTGGGCGGATCGATTTGACGGCAATAGACGGCCCGGCACTTTAATCCCTGAAAACGATCCAGCGTTTGTCGCCCTGTAGCCAAAAACACCACCTCTTGCGCTGCAATCAAGTCCACACATTCGGTTTCTGAGTTCACCTGATGCCACAGATCGCCCGGTCCAGGCTTCCAGGGCGCGCGCAACACTTGGGCAAAAGGCACACCGCGCTCAGCACAGATTTTGGCGCTGCGCTGGGTGATCCGATCCGCAAAGGGATGGGTCAGATCCAGCACAGCAGAAATTTGGTTGGCTTCGAGAAAATCCTCAAATCCAGCCGCGCCACCAAAGCCTCCCGTGCGCCACATCTCCCCCTGAACGCCAGGCGCGCGCGTGGCCCCAGCAAGCGAAGCGATAAACGGCACGACTTTGGCCTCAAGCCCTTCGGCCATCTCGCGCCCTTCCGAGGTGCCAGCCAAAAGCAATATCATTGGCTTTGCCCCAAAACCGTGCCTGCCCGGTCAATCACAACCACATCCACAGCCACAGGCGCGCCCTTCAAAATCTCGAGCGCTGTATCTCGGGCCCCTTGAGCCGCCCAATCCGCCAAAGGTGCGCCGAGGCGCTCGGACACCTCGAGCGCGGTGTTGGCCTCCAAAATCCAGGGTGCTTCGAACCGCTCCGAAAGATCCGCAAAATCCACTTGGGAGCGCACAGAATGCAAATCTCGCGCGCCCTGCGCCATCTTTGTGATCTTTCCAATCCCGCCACCGATCGTGATCCGCTCGATGGGATGTTTGGCGAGGTACTTCAGCAAACCACCAGCAAAGTCGCCCATATCAAGCATAGCATGATCCGGCAGGTTGAGCCGCTCTTGCACCACACGCTCGCTTGTCGCCCCCGTGCAGCCCGCCACATGGGTCAAACCATCTGCACGCGCCACGTCGATACCTCTGTGAATGGAGGCAATCCAGGCGGCACAAGAAAAGGGGCGCACAACACCCGTTGTGCCCAATATTGAAATGCCCCCTTCAATCCCGAGGCGCGGGTTCCAGGTTTTAAGTGCAAGTTCTTGGCCACCTGGCACAGACACTTCGATTTCTACATTCGGAACCTGACCAAACCGTGCGGCTTGCTCTTCCACAACCCCGCGCATCATTGAGCGTGGAACAGGGTTGATCGAGGGCTCGCCCACCTTGATAGGCAGCCCGGGTCGCGTAACACGCCCCACGCCGTCGCCCGCTTTAAACACAACGCCACCCTCAGGGATCGCTTGCACCTTGGCAATGATCAACGCCCCATGGGTGACATCCGGATCATCGCCCGCATCTTTGGTGATCCCAACAGAGACCCAATCCGGACCTTCCCGTACCTCCGCCAAGGCAAAAACCGGGGTTTCGCCTTTGGGCAATGTAATTTGCACGTCCTGAACCGGCTTATAGCCCCAGAGAATCTCAAGCGCCGCTTTGGTGGCCGCCGTGGCACAAGCGCCAGTAGTCCAGCCGCGCCGCAGCTCTGTTTTGGCATCCCCGTTGCGGCCCAAGCCTTGCTCCCTCAATTGATCCCGACGCAAACAATGACGTCGGTGGCCTCTTGGCCGTCGCTTTGCCTCTTTCTAGCAGCGCGCCTTGTCGTCATAAACCTGTCATGACGGATTCTCTTTCATTTCCTTCAGGCGACTGGCCCAGCTTTGAGCCTGGTTGGGTTTGGCTTTGCGGCGCTGGCCCGGGAGATCCGGGCCTCATAACCTTGCATGCCCTGTCCGCGCTGCGCCAAGCGGACGTGGTCGTTTATGATGCTTTGGTCGAAGAGCGCATTCTGGATTGGGCTCCAAACGCGGAAAAAATCTATGCGGGCAAACGCGGTGGGAAGCCTTCCGCCAAGCAACGCGACATCTCTTTACGACTTGTCGAACTGGCAAAGTCAGGTGCCCGTGTACTTCGCCTCAAAGGGGGTGATCCCTTTGTCTTCGGACGCGGCGGCGAAGAGGCCCAAACGCTCGTGCAACACGGCGTCCCTATTCGGATTATCCCAGGCATTTCCGCGGGTATTGGAGGATTGGCCTACGCCGGTATCCCTGTGACCCACCGCGACGTGAACCAGTCTGTCACATTCGTCACAGGACACGATCAATCGGGTCAAACGCCCATAACGCTCGACTGGCAAGCCATCGCCAAGGGGTCACAGGTCATCGTGATCTATATGGGTATGAAACATATCGCGCAGATCACCGATCGGTTGATGAGCCACGGACGCGATCCAAATGAGCCCGTGGCCGTGGTTACAAGCGCCACCACAGGCGATCAAAATGTTCTGGAAACCACACTATCTAAAGCTGTTCAGGACGTGGAAAAAGCCGGCGTCGCGCCACCCTCGATCATCTGCATAGGACATGCCGTTGCCCTGCGCCAAGTGCTCGATTGGCAAGCGCATCTCGCCGGCGAAGCGCCGCGCAATCTTGATCCCTTAGGGCGTGGGCGACCAGCTGAGAGCGCATGAAACGCAGCTTTCTCATCGCGGCGCCAAGTTCTGGCGCTGGCAAGACGACCATCTCCCTAGGACTGATGCGTGCACTATCGCGCCAGGGCTCAGTTACAGCGGCCAAATCGGGCCCCGACTATATCGATCCACAGTTTCACGCGGTGGCCACAGGCCAGCCTAGCGTCAACCTCGACGCTTGGGCCATGTCGCCCGAACGGATCAGATCTCTGGCCCAAAGCCAATCCGGAGACCGGCTCATCGTTGAGGCTGCCATGGGGCTCTTTGACGGTGTTTCCGGCACGAAGAAGGGCTCAGCCGCCGAACTGGCCAAAATTCTGGGGCTTCCCGTACTGCTTGTGATCGATGCCAAAGGCATGGCCGCCTCTATCAGCGCCCTCGTTCAAGGCTTTACCAACCACGACCCGGAGCTCACCTTTTTGGGCTTGGTGCTCAATAATGTCGGCAGCCCGCATCACGCATCGATCCTCAAAGACGCCCTAAGCGCCGCGCATGCGCCTCCCGTGTTGGGCACACTCGCGCGCGGCGCGGGGCTAGACTTGCCGTCGCGCCACCTCGGTCTTGTCCAAGCCCTGGAACACGACGATTTGGATCAACGCCTTGATGGCCTGGCCGACCGGATCAGCGAGAGTTTTGATCTTACCGCCTTTGAAGGTAAAGCCCTTGCCGCAAGTGAGAGCCGGCCGCATCAGATCCCGCCGGGCCAACGGATCGCTGTGGCTCAAGACGAAGCCTTCGCCTTTGGCTATCTCCATCAGTTGAACGATTGGCGCGAAGCTGGCGCAGAAATATTGCCCTTTTCTCCTCTGACAAATGACGCTGTACCACAGGCGGATTTTGTCTTTCTCCCGGGCGGTTATCCCGAACTTCACGCCGGACGGATTTCGCAAAATGAGACCTTCCAAATTAGCTTGAGAAACGCCGCGCAAACAGCTGAAGTATATGGTGAATGTGGCGGCTACATGATCTTGGGAAAGGGCCTGATCGATAAATCTGGCCAGCGACATGAAATGGCCGGTTTATTGAAGCTTGAGACCTCTTTTGCAAAGCCAAAACTGCATTTGGGCTATCGCCGTGTCACAAATATTGCGAGCCCCTTTTCAGGCACCTGGCGCGCCCATGAATTTCACTTCGCCTCAACACTTCAGGCCCATGGCGACCCCATATTCGAGGTGACAGACGCCCAGGGATCCGAGCGCGCCCCAGAAGGATTGCGCAAAGGCCGGGTCTCAGGTTCGTTTTTGCACCTAATCGACCCAGAATAACACGACTGCATCTTGCTCCTCTTCCAGAGGTTCAGTACGCACATCTGGCGAAGTATTGGCCTCGCCCGCCCAAGATGGGACTCCGAAAAATGACACAGACATCCAGCACCGCAGATCAAGCGCCCGCAAATCTTGCGCGCGCCAAGCGAAATGTTCTTGTTCTTATCGCGGCACAAGCGATTTTGGGCAGCCAGATCACCATGATTTTCGTAATTGGCGGGTTGGCAGGACAGCTCTTGGCCCCACACCCCTGCTTGGCCACATTACCTTTGTCCCTCATCGTTTTCGGCTCCATGACGACCGCCCCATGGCTATCGACGGTGATGCAAAAATATGGGCGTCGAACAGGCTTTTTGATCGGTACGATGGGCGGCACACTTGGCGCCATTATCGCTGGATTTGGGCTTCTGACAGATAACTTCTGGCTGTTTGTTTTGGGCAGCTATGGCACGGGCATTTATATGTCCGCCCAAGCCTTCTACCGCTTCGCCGCAACAGACACGGCCCCTGCAGAATACAAAGCTAAGGCAATTTCTTATGTTTTGGCGGGCGGGCTTTTGTCGGCCATCATCGGGCCTCAACTCGTGAGCTTTTTAACGCAAGGCTCAGGCGATTCCACGGCGTCGCAGTTTGTGATCGTCTACGTGGCCGCCGTTTTGATCAATCTCATCGGCCTTGTTTTGTTTTTCCTCTTAGACATCCCCAAACCAGAAAAAACCACTCAGCTCACGGGCGGGCGCAGCTTGGGAGAGTTGATCCGAACCCCACGCATCGCCACGGCCATCATTGTGGCCATGGTCAGCTATTCTTTGATGAACCTCGTGATGACCTCCACACCTTTGGCCGTTGTGGGCTGCGGCTACCTCACGTCAGATGCTTCCAATGTCGTTACAGCCCACGTGCTCGCGATGTTTGCGCCCAGCTTCTTCACTGGGCATCTTATCCAACGCTTTGGTGTGGAACGCATCATGGCCGTGGGCCTCACAATTTTGGCGGGTGCTGGCGTGGTGGCCCTCATGGGCGTGACCTTGACCAACTTTTTTATTGCCCTTGTGCTTTTGGGGCTTGGGTGGAACTTCGGGTTTATTGGCGCCACGGCGATGCTGACCTCATCTCACACCGAAGCCGAACGCGGGCGGATCCAAGGCCTAAACGACGCCATCGTCTTTACAGGCGTCACCTTTGCTTCCTTGGCGTCGGGTGGCTTAATGAATTGCGCCGGCGGCAATGTGATCGAGGGCTGGAATGCCGTGAACTTGGCCATGGGACCGTTCTTGCTCATCGCGGGCGGCGCATTGGTGTGGCTTGCGCGCCAGCCCAAATCCACTCCAGCTTAACCGCGTAAAAGCGCCCAACGTTTGCGAAACGGGCTGATATCGCAGCTCCCATCCGAGACCCGCTCGGGGGCTTTCAAAATACGTTTGAGGACAAGAGGCGCCGTAACTGTATCCAGAAAAGCCGGGCATCTTAAGGGTTTCAGCTCGACCAAAGCCTTGGCGTAGATGGCCAGCGCACGCTGGGCCTTGCCTGCAATCCAATCGGGGTCAGGCGTCAGCAAAGGGGTTTTGCCCAAAGCTTTGAGCCCAGGCACAGCCACGAAAAACCGCGCCAAGGCGGAGGCTTCTCCAAGCGCTAGAACATTTTCTTCGTGCTCGTTATCAACACCCAAGGCCAAAGCCTGCGCCCACAAAAGCGCACCACCCGTGGCGCGCAAATAGCCGTCGAAATGCACCTCATCCTCAAAAGGATCGCGGTAGATATCCCAGCGCCGCGCCGCCACCAAACGGTCCAGCGCCTCGGCTCCTTGCGTAGAAATTGCCTGCGCCAAAAGCGTGGCGACCTCATGCGCGCGGACCTCTTGCCCTTTGACGATTTCATCCAATGCGTCGCGCCACCATTGCAAGCGCATCTCGGCAATCATCGCCTCTTGGGTCACCATGGGTGCGCGTGCCACTTCCAAATTGAAGGCGAAGGTTGGAAAAAGCACCCGCCGCGCCGAAAGCGGTGCCGCCATCGACGTGGCAAATCTATCTGGATCCGCCCGACTGACGAGGGCGGCGCAGGCCTCAATCGACACGCGTGGCGCCGTCGTGAATTAGCTTCCAATTGATCGCATCGATCAGAGCTTCAAAGGACGCGTCCACAATATTGGCTGACACGCCCACGGTGGACCACCGCAGGCCCGTGCTGTCTTCGCTGTCGATGATCACGCGGGTTTCGGCTTCAATACCGCCGTCTGTGATGCGCACCTTGAAATCCACCAAACGAATGTCATCGATGATGCATTGATAAGGGCCCAGGTCTTTTGCCAAGGCTTTCGCCAAAGCGTTAACAGGACCTCGGTCCGCCCCATTCTCATCTAGGCTTTCACTGACCGAAAGCATCTTGTGATTGCCAATTTTGACCGCAACCATGGCTTCAGAGAGTGAAACCATTTGATTGTATTTGTTCTTGCGCCGCTCCACGGTGACTTTGTAGCGCTTCACTTCGAAAAAGCTTGGCAAAAGCTCCAATTCGCGCCGCGCAAGCAGCTCGAAACTCGCCTGCGCGGTGTCGTAAGAATAACCGCGAGATTCGTTTTGCTTCACCAAATCCAAGATCCGAGGCAAGGCCGGATTGTCGCGTTCCAACTCAAGGCCAGCCTCCGCCAAACGCCGCCGCAGGTTTGATTGGCCTGCCTGGTTCGACATCGGAATAATCCGCGCGTTGCCCACGGAGCTCGGATCCACATGCTCATAGGTTGTGGGATCTTTCAGGATCGCGCTCGCATGCAGACCCGCTTTATGGGCAAAGGCCGAAGCGCCCACAAAAGCGGCTTGCCGAGCTGGAACGCGGTTCAAAATTTCGTCCAATATCCGGCTCGCACGCGTCAGGCCTTTGAGGGACGCGTCCGTCACGCCAATTTCGAATTGGCTTCGATACGGCTCTTTGAGCCGCAAGATGGGCAGGATCGTGGTGAGGTTGGCGTTGCCGCAACGCTCGCCCAACCCGTTCAACGTACCTTGGATCTGGCGCGCCCCTTCTTCGACAGCCGCGAGCGTATTGGCCACCGCATTTTCAGTGTCGTTGTGGGTGTGAATGCCCAAGTTTGCTCCCGGCACGCCCGCTTTCAAAACAGCGCGCGTGGCGGCGCGCACATCTGCGGGCAAAGCACCTCCATTGGTATCACAGAGCACCACCCACCTCGCCCCTGCTTTGTAGGCCGCCAACGCGGCGGACACAGCATAGTCAGGATTGGCTGCAAAGCCGTCGAAGAAATGCTCTGCGTCAAACAACGCCTCGCGCCCCTGCGCCACGATATGCGCAATAGATGCTGAGATATTCTCTAAATTCTCCTCAAGCGATATGCCCAAAGCCGCTGTGACGTGAAAGTCATGGGACTTTCCCACGAGACAGACCGCGGGCGTGCCTGCGTTTAACACGGCTGCCAAAACGTCGTCGTTCTGAGCAGACCGCCCCGCCCTTTTGGTCATCCCAAATGCCGTCATCACCGCCTGCATCTTTGGCGCTTGGGCGAAAAACTCGCTGTCGGTTGGATTGGCCCCGGGCCAGCCGCCTTCCACATAATCGACACCCAGCTCATCTAAAAGCGTTGCGATTTGCTGCTTCTCGGAGGTCGAAAACTGTACGCCTTGGGTTTGTTGCCCATCCCGCAAAGTCGTGTCGTAGATATAGAGACGGTCTTTTTCAGTCATTCAAAGACCCTCCAATTGGCCCGCATCGAAGGCGGGACCTGGCTTTAAAGACACGCCCTCTTTGGACATCTGAACCTCTACACCGGCCTGAAGCAGCTGAGCCTTTAGGGCATCGAGTGCAGCAAAATCTTTGCTGGCCATAGCCTCAGCTCGCATCTCAGCCATGCGCGCTTCAAAGCTCGACAGATTCACACGCCCCCCGCGCGCCCAGTCCGGCACGCCTTGATCCATCAAACCGATAAATTGCAAAGCTTGGGCCAGCGCTTGGCCGTCGTTTTGTTTGGCCATGGCATGCATCGCACTCAAAGCACCGGCCGTATTGAGATCATCCGCAACCATTGCGAGCACAGCCTCCGGCACCTCTTTCACGTCTAAGTTAGACGCAAAGTCAGCGGCCAAGTCATACCACTTTTGCAAAGTGGCTTGGGCCTCAAGGCGTTTGGCCTCCGTCCAATCCATCGGCTTTCGGTAATGCGTTGAGAGCATCACGAAGCGAATGACCTCGCCTGGCACGCCGGCCTCCAGCAAATCACGCACTGTGAAAAAATTGCCCAATGACTTGGACATCTTTTTGCCTTCCACCTGCAACATCTCATTGTGCAGCCAAAAGCGCGCAAATTCGCCTTTGGGATGGGCACAGCAGGATTGCGCGAGCTCGTTTTCATGGTGCGGAAATTGCAAATCATTGCCGCCGCCATGAATATCAAAACTGTCTCCCAAAAGCTCATAGGCCATTGCCGAGCATTCAATGTGCCAGCCTGGTCTGCCATAGCCCCACGGGCTCTCCCAACCGGGCTGATCCCCGCTAGACGGCTTCCAAAGGACAAAGTCCATCGGATCTTCTTTGTAAGGTGCGACTTCCACACGCGCGCCCGCAATCATGTCATCCACCGAGCGCCCGGAAAGCGCTCCATAGTTTTCATACGAGCGCACCCGAAAGAGCACATGACCCTCCTTGGCATAGGCATGTCCGCCCTCAATCAAGCGCTCTATCATCGCCACCATCGGCGCGATCCATTCGGTCGCGCGCGGCATCTTTGTGGGCTCGAGCGCGCCGACGGCTGCCATATCGCTCAGGTACCACCCAATGGTCTCGTCTGTGATGGTGCGAATATCGCGGCCTGTTTCCGCAGCCCGCGCATTAATTTTATCGTCTACATCCGTGAAATTGCGCACATAAGTCACTGCCTGAGCGCCATAAACAGCCCGCATAAGCCGAAAGAGCACATCAAACACAACAACAGGGCGCGCATTGCCCAAATGCGCACGATCATAAACCGTTGGTCCACAGACATACATCCGCACATTCCCAGCATCGAGCGGCGCGAAAGCCTCTTTGGCCCGCGTTTTGGTGTTGTGAAATGATATGTCGACCATGGTTCATCCTCTGCGTCGCCTGCTCTAGCAAAGCCAAAGCAGAGAGGCGAGACCTGAGTTGCTTTGAGGCAAAAGATCCAGCAATCTTGGCCTATGACCGACCTCAACGCCGCCAATGCCTATTGCGCCACACTTCCCGGCGCCAACCTCGAGGTCCCTTTTGGTCCGACAACGGAAACTTGGAAGGTCGGCGGAAAGATTTTCGCGCTCTTCGGCTCTGATCAGGACGGCCCCATTCTTAAGCCTCAAAACCGCGAGCAAGGCGACTTTCTCAAAGAAATAGGCGTCGCGCGCCCTGCTCCGTACCTGCACAGACATGGCTGGATCTTGATCCCCTGGAACAGATTCCAGGACGAAGCCGATCTCCAGCATCGGCTTTTGCAATCCCATCAAGCGGTTGTGGCAGGCCTGCCCAAAAAACTTCGGCCCGAACCGCTTCCATAGGTCGTTTTTCGAATTGCGCGCCCCGCGCTTTCATGCGTCTTTCGCGCTATGCACGCCTCTACACGCCTTCAAACGCTTACAGATGATCCCTCCGGTGGCTGGGAGATCTTTGAGCGCGCCCGCGCCATGATCCGGGACGGCACGCCCGTGATTGAGCTCACAATTGGCGAGCATGACATTCGCACAGATCCGCGCATCCTGGAGGCGATGGATAAGGCCGCGCGCGCAGGCCACACAGGCTACGCAGCGGTTCCAGGTACAGCCACGCTGCGCGAGGCCATTGCGAGCCGGGTTGCAAAGCGCACTGGCGTTCCCACGACGCCCTCGAACGTGCTGATCACCCCAGGTGGGCAGTCTGCCCTCTTTGCGGCCCATATCGCTGCTGGAGAGCCTGGCGACAGGGCCGCTTATCTCGACCCATACTACGCAACTTATCCCGGAACGATCCGGGCTGCAGGCCTAATCCCAACCGCGCTCCAAACCGCTGCACAGCACGGGTTCCTGCCACAAAAAACAGATCTTCTAGCAGATACAAAAGGCTGTTGCAGCCTTTTGGTGAACACCCCGAACAATCCCACTGGCGGCGTCTATCCCAGAACAACTGCGCAAGACATCCTAGACGTCGCAAAAACCAACGACCTTTGGATCATCTCGGACGAGGTCTACGACACCCAAGATTGGACCCAAGAGTTTGTGAGCCTGCGCAGCCTAGAGGGGGCCGCAGAGCGCACACTCACCATTGGATCCATGTCCAAAAGCCATGCTATGACCGGCAGCCGTATCGGCTGGATCATTGGCCCAGACCCCGTGATCCAAGGCCTGATCACTTTGGCCACACACACCACTTACGGGGTGCCGGGCTTTATCCAAGACGCGGCCCTTCATGCGCTCTCGCTTGGGCCCAAGTTTGAAGCCGAAATCGCAGCTCCGTTTTTGCGCCGTCGCAACGCCGTTTTAGAGCTTTTGGAGGGACAAAACATCGTTAAAGCGCAACCATCAGGCGGCGCCATGTACCTCATGCTCGACATTCGCGCCACAGGCCTTTCGGGCAAAGACTTTGCAGACCAACTACTTGACGAGGCTCATATTGCCGTGATGCCTGGCGAGAGCTTTGGCCAAGCCGCCGCAGGCCACATTCGCCTTGCTCTCACACAGCCCGATTCCATTCTCATAGAGGCCGTCAAAGCCCTATTACGCTTTGCATCTCAAGGTCGCTATTGAGATAGACGCTTCGCTCTAAGACAAGTCTGCTCAGCCCAAAGCCAACCTTCGGCATCAGGGACCAAAACATGAGCCAACAACCAACAAGAAGATCTGCCGAAAAGCCGACAGGCCGCCGTTCTGGAGGCCGCGCAGCGCGCGTTGCAGCCCGGGCCAAACCTTTGGACAAAGACATGCGCCCTGTTCACGCAGGCCTCACGGGCGGCGCATATAAACCTCTGTCTGAAACCGACGTTCTCAAAATTCACCAAGCCGCTTTGCAAGCGCTCGAAGAGATCGGCCTCAGCGAGGCCCCCGCATCAGGCGTAGACATCATGACAGGTGCTGGCGCGATTCTTGGCGACGATGGGCGCCTTCGCTTCCCCTGCGCCTTGGTCGAAGACATGCTCAGCGTGGCGCTCAAAGAAGTCACGCTTTGCGGTCGTAACCCTGAAAACGATCTGTCGCTCATGGGCGACCGGGTTCATTTTGGCACCGCAGGTGCGGCGGTGCATATGGTCGATATCCAAGACAACAGCTACCGCGACAGCACGCTGCAAGACCTCTACGATGCCGCGCGCATCGCGGACCGCCTTGATAACATTCATTTTCTGCAGCGCCCCATGGTCGCACGGGATGTCACGGACAACCTAGAGCTCGATCTCAACACGCTTTATGCCTGCTGTTCCGGCACCACCAAACACATCGGCACCTCCTTTGTGGAGCCCAGCCATATGCCCGACAGCTTTGAGCTTTTGCACATGATCGCAGGCGGCGAAGAGCCCTGGCGCGCCCGGCCTTTTGTCTCCAATTCCAACTGTTTCGTCGTGCCGCCTATGAAGTTCGCCACCGAGAGCTGCGAGGTTATGGAGGCCTGCATTCGCGGCGGTATGCCGGTGCTTTTGCTCAGCGCAGGCCAAGCGGGCGCCACCGCGCCTGCGCCCATCGCAGGGGCCATTGTGCAAGCGGTCGCGGAATGTCTAGCAGGTGTGGTCTATGTCAATGCTCTGGCGCCAGGCCATCCCGCGATCTTTGGCACATGGCCGTTTGTCTCCGATTTGCGGACGGGTGCGATGTCGGGCGGATCTGGCGAGCAAGCCCTTCTCACCGCAGGCTGCGCCCAAATGCATAAGTTCTACGGTTTGCCCGGCGGTTCCGCGGCTGGCATCGCAGACGCCAAGATGCCCGATATGCAAGCCGGCTGGGAGCAAATGTGCTCGAATGTCATGGCAGGTCTTTCTGGCCTCAACATGGTCTATGAGGCCGCTGGCATGCACGCCTCCCTTCTGGGCTTTTGCCACGAGTCGCTCATCCTAGGCGACGATCTCTTGGGCCAAGCCCTCCGCTGCGTGCGCGGCATTGAAGTCACGGACGAAACCTTGGGCTTAGACGCCATGCGCGCTACCTGCATCGGCGGCCCTGGCCACTATCTTGGCACGGATCAAACCCTGAACTTGATGCAAACCGAATACGTCTATCCCAGCCTCGCGGATCGCTCTTCCCCCAAAGAATGGGCCGAAAAGGAAAAGCCGGATCTCATCAAAAACGCCATTGCGCGCAAAGAAGCCATGCTGTCTGAGCCGTCGCGTGCGCAGTTTGATCCCATGCTGGACGCAGCATTAAGGGAAAGATTCAACATCCACTTGCCCCTCTAAACCGCCTTATCCAGGGATCCAGCAACGCAAAGTCGAGATCGCTATTTGTCTTTTCCTGGTACAAAATACTCCGGGGTCTGGGGCAGAGCCCCAGCCAGAGAGCCAATCTAAGAGGAGGACAAAGCCATGATCCCAACGCTGCGTGTTTTGCTGCACATGGGCAGTCTGCATAGGCTATTTCCCTTTTGGCTGGCAGGCGTCATGGCCTTTGTCTGGGCCTTTTCACCCCTGATCTTGCTTGCTGCGATCTATGGCGCAGTTTTACAGTTCTTCGTGGAATACGTGATGCATCGCTTTTTGTATCACCGTGCGCCGCCCACGGAGCAAAGCCCCTTCAACGCACTCTATAGATCCCACATCGCCCATCACGAGTTTCCCAACGATGCAGAATACTTCACAGGCGACGACCACTGGTACCCGGTGCGCTTCGGCCTCATCTCGCTGGGCCTGCACACAGCAGTCCTTTGGCCGTTCTTGGGCCTCTTCCAAGCCTTACTGCTCTCCTGGGTCGCGCTCTTTTTTGGTAGCGTATCCGCGTTCGTTTTCTACGAATACTGCCACACACTCGCACATCTCAATGTGCCCAAAGGCTGGGTCGGCAAACGCATCACACAGAGCCATTTACGCCATCATTTCAATGATCACGGGGCAACATTTCACGTGAGCTTTGGCATGGGCTGGATCGACCGGCTCTTTGGCACGAGCTATGACCGCGATGCGGCGCGCGACCGCTATGATCCGCAAACGATCCTGAGCGTGGGTATGGACCCAGAAGATCTGCGATTGGTCACCGCGCGAAAAGCCTTTGGCATCACAAAAGCCCCGCGTCTGCGCGCTAAGCCAGCCGCGTCACCGGCTGGCCGTTAAGGCTCAAACCCTCGCTGCGATCAAACCGCAAGTAGGCCAGAGCCTTGGTCCCCACCACAGTGTGCAAGGTGCCAGCGGGTTTGCCGCCTTGCTCCAAAGCATCCCCCGCTTTGGCCCCGTCAGGCACCTCGAGCTGCGCCAGGCCTTTGCGCAGTTCGGTCTTATGCTTCATGCGCGCCGTTACTTCTTGGCCAACATAGCAGCCTTTGCGAAAATCCACGCCATTGAGACGCTCAAAACCCATCTCCAAGATGTAGCTGTCCTCTGTCAGCTCAAACCCCGCTTCCGGCACCATGTAATCGACGCGCAAAGCAGTCCAATCCGCGTCAAAAACCTGCGTCGGAGCCGCGTCGCGGTAAGCCCGCCAGCCCAGTTCCGCATGGCGCGGGTCCGCCCATCCATCTTGCGGCACCTGTCCAAGGCCGCGGTGCACATGCAAAGGCGCAGGCGCGATCTCAACATCGGCGCGCAGCTTATAGAGCATCAAACGCCGCACCAAATCATCCGCCAGGTCAGTCGCAATATCGAGTAAGAGCGCGTCTTCAAAGGGCGCAGGCAGCGCTGTCAGAAAGAAATCGGCGATGTATTTACCCTGCGGCGTGAGCAACGCGGCATAGGTCAGCGGCATATCCTCACCCACAGAGTTCGTCACAAGGTTCTGCAAAAACCGTACACGGTCGGTTCCAGAGATCAAAAAAAGGCTGCGGTCTGTCATAGCTCAGACCTGTGATGCGGGCCAGCAAAGGTCAAGACTGAAACTGCAAGGCATGCAAACTGGCATAAACACCATCTTGAGCAAGAAGCGTTGTATGCGTGCCCTCTTCCACAACCTGCCCTCGATCCATCACCACAATCTTGTCGGCATCCCGCACGGTGGCCAAACGATGCGCAATCACCAAGGTCGTGCGTCCCTCTGCAAGACGGTCCAGCGCCTTTTGCACCACAGCTTCTGACTTTGCGTCCAGCGCACTGGTGGCTTCATCTAAGAGCAAAATGGGCGTGTCCCGCAAAAGCGCCCGCGCAATGGCAACGCGTTGCCGCTGCCCGCCTGACAAAGCAGATCCCCGAGGCCCAGCAGGTGTGTCGAGCCCCAAAGGAAGCCCCGGCAAAAAATCCGTCACAAAGGCATCTTCCAAAGCGCGCTGAAGTGCTGCGTCCGAAACCTCTGCCCCCAGAGTGATGTTCTCACGGATCGTTTCGTCAAACAAAAGCGCGTCTTGGCTCACAACGGAGATATGGTGACGCAAATTTCCTAGATCCATATCGCGCACATCAACGCCGCCCAGCGTCACAGCCCCAGATTGCGGATCAATAAGCCGCGTGATCAGCGAAAAGACGGTCGACTTGCCCGCGCCTGAGGCGCCCACAAGCGCTGTGGTTTTGCCTGCCTCAGCATGAAATTGCGTCTCGCGCAGAACAGGCGTGTCATCATAGGCCAAAGAGACACTCTCAAAGCGCACATCTGGCACGCCCCGCGCCATAGGTTTTGGGTCAGCGGGGCTCACAAGTTTGGGGCGCAGATCAAAAAGGCTGCGCATCCGCTCAATGGAGGCAGCGGCTTGTGGCCAAATCCCCGAGATCTGTCCCAACCTGCGCAGCGGCTCAAAGGCCAGCGCCATGGCCGTGAAAAACGCCATGAACTCACCCACTGTTTTTTCGCCTGCGATGATTTCGCGCCCGCCAAACACCAGCACGCCCAAAAAGCCCAGACCAGTCATCAGATCGATCAAGGCTGGGATCAGAGCTTTGCCACCCGCTGTCTCGATATTGGCTTTCACCGCTTGTTTCAGAAGCTTGTCAAAACGCCCCGCCTGATAGCTTTCAAGTGTGTTGAGCTTCACGGGTGTGATACCATGAAAAATCTCATCGAGACGGGTCGACATTTGGCCCGCAATTTCTCGGCTCACCGTGGCCCGAGCACGGACATATCGCTGCGCAAAAAGGGCCGGCGCCACAAGGATCGGCGCACCTATGAGCGCGACCACTGTCCAGCGCCAATCAATGGACAGCGCCACCCCAAAGAGCGCCACAAGCGCCACCAGATCGCGGCCAAGCCCGGTAATGATCTGCGTCCAAACGGTTTGCACCGCGACTACATCGCCCTGAATCCGCTGCAGCAAATAGCCAGGCGCGTGGGTTTTATGAAAGCCGTGATCAAGCCCCATCAAATGACGTGTGAGATCGCCCTGCATCTGCGCAGATGTGCGTTGCGAGATGCGCGCCAAGGCCAGCTTTTGACCCACTGAGGCAATGCCCCGGATCAAAAAGACCCCAAAGATCACGAGCCCTACGGCCCAGATCGCCTCCGAACGCCCGGCGATAAACACCTCATCAAACATCGGCCGCAGCGACGCTGAAAGCACGCCCAGCATGCCGCCCTCGAGCGCCAAAAGCACAAAGGCCACAATCAATAGCTTCCAATGGCGCGTGAGGTACGTCTGCCAAAGCCAACGCCCCAAACCAAGGCGCGTTGAGCCTTTGGCCGGTTCAGGCGTCACCGTTTCCATAAGGGCGTCGCCGCAAAACTCTCTGCGGCGTATTTGGGATCGTATTTGGTCTCAACCCAAGCCCGGAAGGTCAATGAGCCAGTGCCCCGGTCTTGGCCGTAGAGCTTGAGGATGTGATCAACGATGCCGGTTTTGGTCCAGCTAAGATGGGCATAGCGCGCGGCGAGCTGTTTTTGAGCCACCTCTAGGGGTGCCCCTTCTTGCTCCAAAAGCCAAAGGGCGGCGGCAAAGCCCGCGCGATCCGCGCCTGATTTACAATGCATCAAAAACGGCTTTTCAATGCGCTCAAACACATCCAACAGATGCAGGATTTCATCAGCCCGCGCGGGTTTGCGCGCGTAGATCTTGGCGTTGACGAGCTCATAGCCATTCTGCGCGCAGGCCTCTTCCTCAAAAAGATAAGGGCTGTATTTGGACGGTCCGCGCAGGTTCAAGATCGACTTGAGCCCTAGGGACCTATACCGCGCAAAGCGCCCCGCTGTGGGCTGGTTTGAGCGATAAACGCCCGGCGCCACGGTATCGAAATTCGTCCAAGGTGTGCGCAGAAAAGCGTGATCGAAAATATGGTAATGCCAAAGCGCCAAACGCCGGGCTTTTGGCGTCGAGATATCGTCGCCAAAGGAAGTGCGCAAAGCGACCTCCCATTCTTTCAGTTTCCGTTGCATCGCATTGGCCATGGGCCCGAGATACGCGGGCCAGCGAGCGCTTTCAAGCACCCCCCCGATTGACGCCGCGCAAGCAGCACACTAGGTGCCCAAACACCACGCGTTTAGCGCCAGCGTCAGTCACGAGGAAATCGCCCCCATGCTATTGGCCAACGGTCCTGCTTATGTTGCCATCCCCGGCCCTTCTGTGTGCCCGGAGCGTGTCTTGCGCGCGATGCATCGGCCCTCGCCCAACATCTATGCAGGCGAAATTGTTGAGATCACCAAAACGCTGGTTCCAAGTCTAAAAGCCGTGGCCAAAACAGACGGCCATGTCGCGCTTTATATCGGCAATGGGCACGCGGCTTGGGAAGCAGCGCTGTTTAACGTGCTGAGCCCTGGCGATAAGGTCTTGGTGCTGTCCTCGGGTCATTTTGGCACTGGTTGGGGTAACATGGCCCATCCCATGGGGATTGATGTAGAGCTTATGGAGTTTGACAGGCGCGGCGGCAATGATCTGGAGGCTGTTATAAAGCGCTTGAAGGCTGACAAAAGCGGTGAAATCAAAGCCGTTCTGAGCGTGCAGGTGGATACATCTACAGGTGTAAAGAACGGCATCGCAGACCTGCGAAACGCCATGGACGCCGCAGATCATCCCGCCCTGTTGATGGTCGATTGCATTGCATGCCTGGGCTGTGACGATTTTGAAATGGATGCCTGGGGCGTCGATGTGATGGTCGCTGGGTGCCAAAAAGGTCTGATGGTGCCACCCGGCATGGCCTTTGTTTTCTTCAATGACAAAGCCGACGCCATGCGGGAGACGAACGGCTGTGCCTCGCATTATTGGGACTGGCGCCCGCGCGCAAACGCGGAAGCGCTTTGGCAATTCTTCGATGGCACAGCACCAACGCACCACATTTACGGCATGCGTGAAGCCCTTGATATGATTTCCGAAGAAGGTCTTCCTCAAGTGTTTGAACGCCATGCTGTCTTTGCCAAAGCCATCTGGGCTGCGGTTGAGGCTTGGGGCCGAGGCGGTGAAATTGAGCTCAATATTCCGGATCCCAAGCTGCGCTCCAATGCTGTCACAAGCGTGCGCATGAAAGCGCCACAGGCCACAAGGCTGCGCAATTGGGCGGAGAGCCAAGCGGGCATAACCCTCGGAATTGGCCTTGGGATGGGCACCAGCGAGGATCCAAACGCAGATGGGTTCTTCCGCTTTGGCCACATGGGATCGCTTTCGGCCCATATGATCCTAGGGCTGATCGCCACCACGCAAACGGGCCTGAAAGCGTTGGATATTCCGCATGGGCCCGGCGGGTTGGAAGCCGCGTCTCAAGTCATCGCGGATGCGACCAACGTCACTTAAACGGTCAAAGCGTTTGTGACACGGCTTAGCGCTTTTGGAAGCGCCGCTTCAAAGGCTGCCAAGTCTTCTGGCAAACCACAGCTCACGCGGATACAGCGATCTTGGGGCGCGACAAACGGCATACGCACAAAGATACCTTCCACAATCAATTCTGCCAAAAGAGCGCGCGCGTAGTCGCCGTCTTGGCCACAATCGAGCGTTACAAAATTGGTTGCCGATGCCAGAGCTTTGAGCCCGTGATCTGCGCCAATTCGGGCAATCTCATCTCGTGCCTCAGCGATGCGCGCCACAACTTGCGCAAGATAATCCTGGTCTTGCAACGCCGCCAAAGCGCCCGCTTGGCTCACACGGCTCATCCCAAAATGATTGCGCACTTTGTGAAAGGCGGTGATCACCTCACCCGCCCCCAAAGCATAGCCTACCCGCGCGCCTGCCAGCCCGTAAGCCTTTGAAAAGGTACGCATCCTGAGCACTTGGCCGTTGTTGGGGTCAATCTGCGGTACAGCCTCCGCGGGGGCCGTATCAATATAGGCTTCATCAAGCACCAAAAGCGTGCTTTCTGGCAAATCCGCGACAAAGCGCTCGATTGCAGCGGCCTCATGCCAACTGCCCATCGGGTTGTCTGGATTGGCGAGATAGATCACCTTGGCCTTTATGTCGTGCGCTTTTGCCAGAAGGCCGTCCAGATCCTCAGCATCGTCTTTGTAAGGCACCTTATGCAGCGCGCCACCAAAGCCCGCCACGTGATAATTGAAGGTGGGATACGCGCCATCCGACGTCACCACCGCATCGCCCTGGCCCACAAAAAGACGCACGACATAGCCCAAAAGCCCATCGATCCCTTCGCCGACCATGATCTGCTCAAACGAAAGCCCATGGTGCTGGGCCAGCGCTGATTTCAGATCAAAGCTCTCTGGGTCCCCATACATCCAAGCCTCTGACGCCGCTTTCGCCATGGCTTTTGCCGCAAATGGTGACGGGCCAAAAACACTCTCATTGGCCCCAAGTCGCGCTTTAAAGACAGCCTCTCGCGCCCGCTCCTGCGTTTCGGGTCCTACAAAAGGGACAGAGGCGGGCAAACCCGCAGCAAGAGGCGTTAAGAGAGGCATGGCTTAGCTACTTTCGTCAGACTGGTGACGTTTTTTGCGACGTTGCACAAGGAAGTCAAATCCGTAGCTCGACAGGGCCACCCCAAGCGCGCCCCAAACCGCATAAATGCCAAACAGAATGCAGAACACCAACGTCCCAAACGCCCATAAAAATGGGACTGTATAATTTGGAGCCTCGCCCAATTGGGGTCTATATGACACGTCTTGCGCCCTCTTTGGTGCTGTCGTCGCAATTGAGAAAGAGACTAAGTTCTTCTCCGGCCAACGCAAGAAAATTGCGCGTTGAGTTTATCCCATAGCTTGGTCTTGCGCACCTTCGTGCCTACTTACAAAGGTAAGACGAAAGGAAATCATATGTCTATGACACGTCGTGGCTTTATGATCAGCGCTGCCAGCCTGCCCGCTTTACGCCTAAGCCCAAGTCTAGCACCGAGCTTGGCCAAACGCCCGAAAATCATCCTGGAATTGGTCTATGACAAGGGCCTTGGCATGATGCGGGCGGTTGAGCGCGTGATTTGGTAGGCCTGCGCGTTTAACCGCCTGCAAGCTCTTCTAGCTCCAACCATTCCTCTTCGGCTGCACTCAGTGCTTTTTGCCTCTCAGCCAAGCCTTCGCTGGCTTTGGCAAATTTCACAGGCTCACGCGTATAAAGATCCGGTTGGGCCAGAAAAGCCTCCAATTTGGCAATCTCCGCTTCAAGCCGTTCGATCTCTTGGGGAAGTTTTTCAAGCCGGTGCTTTTGCGCAAAACTGAGCTTTGGTTTTGATTTCGGCGCAGGAGGATTGGTTTGTACTGTGGGTTCCGCAGAAGTTGCGCGCGCGGAGGATTTCACTTTGCCAGGCTTTGAGGAGGACGAGGCCTCAGTGCTTTCGGCCTTTTGACTTTGGTAGTCCGACCATCCGCCCGCATAGACCGTGGTTCGGCCTCGGCCCTCAAAGGCAATGGTGGTGCGCGCCACGCGGTCTAGAAAATCTCGGTCGTGGCTGACAAGCAAAACCGTGCCGTCATAGTCGTTCAAAATCTCTTGCAAGAGATCCAAAGTCTCAACATCGAGATCGTTTGTGGGTTCATCAAGCACCAAAAGGTTCGAGGCTTGCGCCATGATCTTGGCCAAGAGCAACCGGGCCTTTTCGCCGCCCGAAAGGGATCTTACGGGCGCACGGGCTTGGCGCTCGTCAAAAAGAAAGTCCTTGAGATATCCAACAACATGGCGCGGCGTGCCCCGCACCATGACCTGATCGGCTTTGCCTGAAACCCGCATCGTCGGATCGCCCGTGAGGCTGTCCCAAAGCGACATATCAGGATCGAGGGCCATCCGCGTTTGATCAAAAACCGCCAAAGCCAAGTTGGTACCATGTCTGACCTCGCCCGTATCGGGTGCCAATTTGCCGATCAGCATGTTGAGAAGCGTTGTTTTACCGGCACCATTTGGGCCCACAAAGGCCACCCGGTCCCCTCGTACAATCCGGAGCGAAAAATCTCGCACCAAAACCCGATCCTCAAACGACTTTGAGATGTCTTTGGCTTCAATGACGCGCTTGCCAGATTTTGGGCCTGCGTCGATCTCAATTGCCGCAGTGCCCTGGCGTTTAACCATGCCCGCGCGCGTAGCGCGCAGGTCTTGCAGCGCGCGGACCCGTCCCATGTTGCGTTTACGCCGGGCTGAGATACCTTCTACAGCCCAGCGAGCTTCTGCTTTAATCTTGCGGTCCAGCTTATGGCGGGTTTGATCTTCTTCTTCCCAAACCTTGTCGCGCCAGGCCTCAAAAGCATCAAAGCCTTTTTCTTGTCGCAGCACTTGCCCGCGATCAATCCAAAGGGTTGCGCGCGTCAGAGCGCGCAAAAAGGCCCTATCGTGCGAGATCAATACAAAGGCTGCAGAGGTATTGCTCAGCTCTGCCTCTAGCCAAGCAATGGCCTCAATATCGAGGTGGTTTGTGGGCTCATCCAGAAGCATGACATCCGGCGCTTCGGCCATAAGCTTGGCCAAAGCTGCCCGTCTCCGCTCGCCGCCGGAGGCCGTTTCAACGGGTGTTGCAGGGTCAAATTTTAACCCTTCCGCAACGATCTCGATCTTGTAGGCGTCTTCTGGTTCGAGCCCGGAGGTCGCGTAGTCCCCCAGCGTGGCGCAGCCTTCCATACTGGGATCTTGCTCCATATAGCCTACAGAAACACCCGACGGCACCGTCCGACTGCCGGTATCCACTTCGACAAGCGCAGCCATCACCTTCATAAGTGTGGATTTTCCTGATCCATTGCGGCCCACAAGGGCGACGCGATCGCCGGGTTGCAGGACCAAAGACAGATCCTCAAACACAGGGTCTCCCCCGTAGGTGAGCGCAATATCTGTGAGTTGTAAGAGGGGTGCTTGGGCCATGAGCGCTCAGCTACGGCGCTGCATGCGCCAGGTCAACGGTCCAAAGCCTGGATCTTTGCGATATATCACGACGCCGAAAGCCGCAAAAAGCGCTGTCTCGCCTGAGGGATCGCGCTGATTTCAAGGCCGGTGAACACATGGAGCGTGTTCATTTTTGTATCCACAACCGCATGGTCGCTCACCCATCCCCCCATCAAAAGATAGGTTCTGAGCAAAGGCGGCATGCGCAACATGGCCCGTTTATGATCTGGCTTTTGACTGGTAGCCCGCCGGAAGATCTGCGCAAACCGCACCACTTTCGGCGCTTTGACCTTGGGCAGCCAGCGTTTGGGCGCCAAGTGCTTTTCATGTAAAATGCCAAAGGCGTCACGGTAGGTGTCGGCCTGCACACCCTCAAAAGACGCACAGCCAAAGAGCATTTGGGTGCCCGTTCGCTCCACAATATCAGTCATGGCCCCCCAGGCGATGCGCACCACATCCGGATCGGTAATGTCTGGGTCTATGCAGAATCGTCCCATCTCGATCATGGGTGACGTATAATCCGCGAGCCCGGCCAAATCGTAATATTGTGCCGAGTAGCTTTGGGTCAGGTCATCGCCACTGCCCAGCAGCATCAGCCGAAAGCAACACACCAAGTGTTGGTCTGTGGCGCGCTCTACCAAAATGTGCTCGCATAAGGGATCGTACTCATCTGCGTCCACCCCGGGCGCGCCGAAAAAGGCGCGATGGCGCAAAGACTGCGCAGCGATAAGGTCTGCATCTGACTGCGCCAGGCGGACCGAATACCGCCCCTTTGAATAGGCTTCCACAACACTCCTCCCCAGAAATTTTGTGCAAAAATTTCCTAAGAATTCTGTCCAGAATTCTTTCTGGCAGAGACACATCGTGCACCCTATTTATAAATCAACGCGCACGTTACGCATCTGCAAATATCTCTGTGAGGAAAGCAATGGAAAAAGTCATAAAATCTGAGGAAGCCTGGCGTGCGCAACTGGACGATATGGCCTTTAAAGTCTTGCGCAAACATGAAACTGAGCGCGCAGGAAGCCATGAGAATTTCTCCAAGGCACCCGGCACCTTTAGGTGCAAAGGCTGCGGATCACCGCTTTTCGACCAAGCTCACAAGTTTGAAAGCGGCACAGGCTGGCCCTCATTTTACCAGCCTTTTGACGATGAGATGGTGGGCGAAAGCGTGGACAACAGCTGGTTCATGCGGCGCACTGAAGTCCATTGCAACCGCTGCGACGGCCATTTGGGCCATGTCTTTCCCGATGGACCGCGCCCCACGGGCCTTCGTTATTGCATCAACGGAGCGGCATTAACCTTCGAGCCGGAAGACGATGAGGTTTAACACGCCAGACAGTCGCTATGACTCAGCCTAGGCCGATTAGCCGTCGCTGTCGTTATCGAGAAACTCGCCAGCATTAAAGTTGCCGATGTTGCCGAGCAACTGACGCAAGAAAGTAATGCTCTCAATGCTCGAGTTGGTCACGCGTCGCGTGAGGGGCACAACTTGACCGTCCTCCAGTGTAAACCTTTCGATGTTTTTCACCGAATCGTCAGCGGCAAATGTGATCGCAACAACCTGGCGGTCGATGGCGCGAGGCTCTTGATAGGCATAATGGCGGAACCGGCTGGCGACATAATACACCCCGTTGGCATTCATCACACCTGACGATGACGGGCGCCCAAGTACCGAGATTACACTCTCACGCGTGTCGACACCCACAAGAATACTGGCCAAATCATCATCGCTCGGCACATAGCCGTGGTTGCGATAGATCGTGGTGCAAGACGCAAAGATCAGCACCAGGCTCGATAAAATCGCCAAACGCACGCGGTTGCTCATGTCTTGATGTTCCCTGCCCTTGGCCCTGATCTGCGCCGACGCTATAAGCTCCGCCTCAGAGGTTCAAGCGAGAGGGCAGCGCGGTGTCAAAAGCGGGCTATATTCAGGTTCGGGAATTGTCGCAACAGGGGCAGACGACCTTCACACTCACGCTCTCTGCGGAGCAAATGTCGGACATCCAATCCCGGCTCGGGCTCCTAGGGCTTAAGAAATGCCGCCTCAATGGACAGATCGCACCACATGGCAACACAGACTGGCTTTTATCAGCAAGCTTAGGCGCAAGTGTAACGCAGGCCTGTGTTGTCACTTTGGACCCTGTGCTAACCCGTGTTGAAGCACCAGTTGAGCGACTCTATATGCGCGAGGTCCCTGATTTTTCGCAAGTCGAAGAAGCGCAGATGCCCGAGGACGACCGCATAGAGACCCTGCCCGAAGAGATTGATCTCGCGCGCCTTTTTGAAGAGGCATTGGCCCTCAATATCCCACTTTATCCGCGCAAAGACACAGAAGGCCCTATGACCCATAGCGTGACTGAGCCCGGCAAAACCCCCATGACAAACGAAGAGGCCAAGCCCTTTGCGGGCTTGGCCAATCTTAGAGATCGCCTGAAAGACGAGTCTTAAATCTCAAAAAGAGATCAGTTCGCCCGTCTCAATTCACTGTCACCCAACGCAGGATGAAGAAGTTGTCCGGGCGCTGCGTGAGCGAGATGTTGTCGCGCAGGCCCCAAACGAGCGGCTGCACATACATCGGCAAATAGGCGTGCTCGTTTTGATAGAGCCCTGTCACCTCGTCGATCATGGCTTGACGCTTGGTATCATCGATCTCGGATTGGATCATCGGCAACAGCGTGTCGATGCGGGCGTTGGAATAGCCCCCGAAGTTCCAAGATCCGAGCTTCTTCTCAGAATTGGGCGTCGAGGCCAAGAAACGCACGGGGTGCTCATGGTCAAACGTGCCAGGCGACCAGCCCAAGAGATACATGTCGAAGTTATCTGCACGCAGTTCTGGCCAATAGGTGCGCACTGGCATGGCGTCGAGCTCAGCTGTGATTCCAATCTGCGCCAACATGCCAACAACCGCTTGGCACACAGCCTCATCATTTAAGTACCGATCGTTTGGGCACTTAAGGCCAAAGGAGAAGCCATCAGCATACCCCGCTTCTGCCATCAGAGCCTTGGCCGCGCCCACATCAAAAGCTGGCCGCGCATCAAGCCCAGCGGAATAGCCGCGCATTGCAGGACTTACGAGCTGACTTGCAGGCTCGGCATTGCCGCGCATGATGGTTTGCAGGATCGCAGGGACATTTACGGCCCGAGCCACCGCTTCGCGGACCCGAACGTCTTGGAACGGATTGGGTTTGCCAGCATCGTCTGTGTACTTCAGTGTGTCTGCTTCATGGCCAAAGCCCAGCATGATCACGCGCGCTTCAATACCTTGAATTACATCCACACCAGGCGATTGCTTAAGCCGCGCCGCATCTTGGATCGGAACCGGGTTGATCATGTCCACGTCACCCGCCAGCAAAGCCGCAACGCCGGTGGCGGAGTTCTGGATCGGGGTGAATTCGGCGCGGGTGACGTTGTGCTCAGCGTCTCCCCACCAGTCTGAATAAGGTGTGAGAACCGTTTTGAGCCCTGGCTGACGCTCCGCCAACATAAAGGCGGCTGTGCCATTTGCGTTGAGCGTGGCAAAGGTTTCGCCGTCTTTCACGGGCGCTGTTGTGCCGTTCGCCTCCGCCCAGGTTTTGTCCATGATCATCCAGTTGGCGATGCTATCTGGGAACAAAGGATTTGGCGCAGACGTGAAGATGTCGATTGTGAAGTCGTCCACAATCTTCACATCTGAAACAGGTGAGAACCACGAGCGTGTATCAGCCGTTTCGCCGCTGGCACGCTGATACGAAAAGAGCACGTCTTCGGCCGTAAAGGCGCTGCCATCATGGAAGGTCACGCCTTGGCGCAGATTAAACCGCCAGCCTGTCCCCGCGCCAATCGCTTCCCATGAAGTTGCAAGGGCTGGCTCAATGGCCATGTCTTTACCGCGCCGCACGAGCCCTTCATAGACATTGTTGAGAAACCCTAAAACAGGGGCGGAGTTCACCGCATGTGGATCCATAGTTTGTGGGTCAGTTGTTGAAGCCCAGCGGAATGTCTCAGCAGAGGCCTGAGTTCCCAGACCAACGCCCATGACCAGTGCAAGCGCGGTTGCGGAAAGGTATTTCGTCATAAATTTCTCCCAGAATGGCGAGGAGCCCCTCGACTTGAGACCAAGCTTGCCAGCAAAACCAAAGAAGTGTCGAGCGCTCTGGGGGAAAATGGCGTTCAATTCCCCGAAATCACGGATAATTTTGTCTTGCGTTGATCAATAAAGAGACTATAGCCCTAAGTCCCTTGATGAGGGTCTAGACAGGCTACGTGATTTCACGTATCGCCCGCCTAATCATCAAGATGCGTATGAAATCCTGGGCCCCATAGCAGCCCTCCTGACGAACTGAGGTTGTGACATGGCTGTCCCCCAGAATAAAATTTCGAAATCGCGCCGCAACAACCGCCGCGCACACGACTCGCTGATCGGAGCGAACCCGAACGAATGCCCAAACTGCGGTGAGCTCAAACGCCCCCACCACGTTTGTCCGGCATGTGGTCACTACGCCGATCGCGAAGTGATCAGCTCCGCTGACGAGGTTGAGCTCGAAGACGACGCTGCATAAGCCCGTTTGACTTAAGCGCTCGGCTCGGTGACTCCTCAACCTCATACCGCTCCCAACTTGACCAAGCGTCAAGCATGAGACATGCGGTATGAGCACGTTTGGTTCAAAATCCACCCAAGCCTCACCGCTCGAAAAAGCCCAAGCCTCTGGCAAGACGATTCTCAGCATCGACGCGATGGGCGGCGACGAAGGCCCTGCACCCGTTGTTGCGGGTATTGCGAAAGCCTTGCGCAAAAACCCAGACCTTTTTGTGATCTTGCACGGCCCCAAGGCCGAGCTGGACCCTTTGCTGGTCAAACGGAAAGTGCGCCACGCGGTTGAGATCCGCGATGCATCTGGCGTGGTCGCCATGCATGACAAGCCGAGTCAGGTTATGCGCCACGGCAAAGACACCTCAATGTGGTCTGCACTTGCGAGCGTGCGCGAGCGCGAGGCCGATGTTTGCATCTCTTGCGGTAACACCGGCGCGCTTATGGCCCTATCGATGGTGCGCTTGCGCAAAGTAGAGGGCGTAAATCGCCCCGCCATCGCTTGCCTTTGGCCCTCGCGAAATCCTGGCGGCTTTAATGTGATGCTGGATGTGGGTGCAGATATCCGCGCGGATGCAGACGATCTCTTGCAATATGCGCTTATGGGGGCCTCTTACGCCCGCAATGGCCTTGATCTTCAAAAGCCGCGTGTTGGCCTTTTGAATGTCGGCACCGAAGAACACAAAGGCCGCGCGGAACTCAAAGTTGCGCATGATCTGATAAAACGCGCAGCGCCACATGCTGAGTTTGACTATGTGGGCTTCGTCGAAGGGGGTGACATCCCTTCAGACCGTGTGGATGTGATCATTACGGACGGTTTTTCCGGTAATGTCGCGCTCAAAACGGGCGAAGGCACCGCCGCGCTCATTCGAGACCTATTGAAAGAAGCTTTCCGCCACACCCCCGCCAGCCGATTTGCAGCACTTTTGGCCATTACCTCCATTCGCAGGCTTGTGAAACGTATCGATCCGCGCCGCGTCAACGGCGGCGTGTTCTTGGGACTGAACGGCACTGTGGTGAAGTCCCACGGCGGCGCTGATGCGACAGGCATTGCGGCGGCCATCCAATTGGCTGTGCGGCTCGCTAAAGCAGACTTTACCAAGCGCCTGGCCAAGCGCATTGCGGAATCACGCGCGCTGGTCGATGATCTCGCCAAAGAGGACACCTAAAAAAAATGACAGTGGTGCGTGCAGTGGTAAAGGGTATGGGTCACTACCTGCCCGAACGCGTTGTAACCAACGCCGAATTTGAAGCGGACCTTGATACGTCTGACGCTTGGATCCGGGCGCGCACCGGGATTGAGCGTCGCCATTTCGCCGCTGAGGGTGAAACCACGTCGATGATGGCCACCAAGGCCGCTGAAGCCGCGCTTGAAATGGCGGGCCTCCAAGGCAAAGACATCGACGCAATCGTTCTGGCCACCTCCACGCCAGACCTCACCTTTCCCTCGGCCGCCACCATGGTGCAATACGCCATCGGCATGACGGATGGCTTTGCTTTTGACCTGCAAGCGGTATGCGCGGGCTTCATCTATGCGCTGTCCAATGCGAACGCCCTCGTAGTCTCAGGACAAGCCAAACGCGTTTTGGTCATTGGCTCAGAGACTTTCTCGAAGCTTATGGACTGGGAAGACAGAGGCACCTGCGTGCTCTTTGGAGACGGCGCAGGCGCGCTGGTGCTTGAGGCCCAAGAAGGCGAAGGTACGCCACAAGATCACGGAATTCTCGCCACCGACCTGCATTCGGATGGTCAGTTTAAGGACCTTCTTTACGTAGACGGCGGCGTGAGCACCCAAAGCACGGGCAAACTGCGCATGGTTGGCAAGGAAGTCTTCCGCCACGCCGTGGAGAAACTTGCCACCTGCACAGAAGATGCCATGGAAAAAGCGGGGGTAACGGCCGACGATGTGGATTGGGTTGTGCCGCACCAAGCGAACCTGCGCATCATCAAGGCCACTGCCACAAAGATGAGTTTTCCCCTCGATCGCATCGTGGTGACTGTCCAAGACCACGGCAATACCTCGGCGGCATCGATTCCCTTGGCCCTCTCCGTTGGACATGCGCGCGGCCAAATCCAAAAGGACCAACTCTTGGTCATGGAAGCCATCGGCGGCGGTCTGGCCTGGGGCGCGGTTGTTCTGCGCTGGTAACAACCGGCAAAATGCTGCGGGTGCATCCGTTAAAGCGCTCAAATCATTAGGGGTTATTGACTCCAAGAGCACCTTTTGTCACGGTCTTCGAATTGGAAGAAGGAATGACAGATGGCCGGTAAAACCCTGACTCGCATGGATTTGAGCGAAGCAGTTTTTCGAGAGGTGGGTCTGTCTCGAAACGAAAGCGCCCAGCTTGTGGAGAGCGTCTTAGATCAAATGTCCGAGGCACTTGTGAAAGGCGAAATGGTCAAAATATCATCTTTCGGCACTTTTTCGATCCGATCCAAATCCGCCAGAGTTGGCCGCAACCCTAAAACAGGCGAAGCCGCAGATATCCCGCCACGCCGGGTGCTGACCTTCCGTCCTTCGCATTTGATGAAAGACCGCGTCGCAGCGGGCAACAAAGCTTAAATATGGTCAAAAAGACTGCAGAGGCCTTCCGAACCATATCGGAGGTTGCCGATTGGCTTGAAGTTGCGCCGCATGTCCTGCGATTTTGGGAAAGCAAATTTCACCAATTCAAACCCGTAAAGTGCGCCGGCGGGCGTCGGTATTACCGACCCAACGACATGCGCCTTTTGGGCGGCATCAAAAGCCTGCTTCATGGGGATGGTTTGTCGATCAAAGAGGCCCAATCTCTTTTACGCGCAAATGGCGTTGCCCATGTGAGCGCCATGTCGCGCGCACTCCCAGGGCAAGACTCTGAGACGCATACGCCCAAAGCGCAACCCGCACCTCCGCCCGCTCAAAAACGGCCAGCGCCCGTAACAGAGATCAGCGAAGATGTGGAAGACGCGCGGCAGGTCCAAGATCGGTTGCCTTTTGATCCCGATGAAGACATCACCAATATCTTTGCTGATGATGATGCAGCCGAAGATGTTTTGCCGCCTATTCCTGAAGACGAAAACGACCTTGCGGACATGGACAGCCTCTTTGCCGGAACGCCAGCCAATGGCGCAGGGCAAGATCAGACACCTACGCCTAACGCCATAGACCAAGCGCCAGCGCAAGAAACTCAGCCGCAAAACACGGCCGACACGGAAACGCAAAGCGCAGAGCACGTCGAAGCAAGCGCAACTCAAAGCGCAGAGCCACCCTTGCGCGAAGTTACCTCAGGCGCAGAAATACCACCCGTTCCAGATTTTGATGCCGAAGCGCTCCGCATCACAAACATCGTTTTGCCACCTGCCCCGCAGGATCCGCGCACTAGGGCTAAATTGCGGGCGTATAGAAAGGCTGCGAGCGCTTCAGAGGGGGCTGCCAGCCGCCCAACAGGCGCGGATCACGACCAGCTTCGCGAGATTGCAAGTCGAAGCCGTGCTTTTCTAGCACGCCTTGAGCGCAGCATTGAAGGCTGATGCTGAGTAAAAGCCCGCGAAATCGGGCTTGTGCCGCTGGAATATATGGGCATAAAGAGCGCCTGAGCGGGCTATGGCGCAGCCTGGTAGCGCGTCCGTCTGGGGGACGGAAGGTCGCAGGTTCGAGTCCTGCTAGCCCGACCATCGAAAACCGCCCGCGCAATAAAGCTCGGGCGGTTTTCGTGCTTTAAGGGGAGCGGAGCGGATGGGTGTTCTACCGAGCCAAACACTGGAAGAGCTGATAGAAAGCGGTGCCCTCACGGGTGCGCCTGCTATCGACCCTGACCAGCTACAACCCGCCTCCATCGATCTGCGCTTAGGGCAAACAGCCTATCGGGTGCGGGCCTCATTTTTGTCGGGCCAAAACCGCACCGTAGCAGAGCGCTTGGCGGATTTTGAGATGCACCAAATCGACCTCAGCGCCGGCGCCGTGCTGGAAAAAGGCGCGGTTTATGTCGTCCCACTTATGGAGCATTTGGACCTGCCGGAAGATATCAACGGCGTGGCCAATGCCAAAAGCTCTACCGGTCGCCTCGATCTCCTGACCCGTACAATCACCGACGGCGGTACCGAATTTGATCGCATCCCAGCAGGCTACAAAGGCCAGCTCTATGCTGAGATCTGTCCGCGGTCTTTTAGTGTGCTGGTCAAGCCAGGCACCCGGCTCAACCAGTTGCGCCTCAGACGCGGCCACGCCACGCTCGATGATCAGGCGCTCAGCGCGCTCCACGCTCAAGATCCCCTGGTGGACGGTGACCCCCATATCGACGAAGGCTTAGGCTTCTCGGTTGATCTGCGCCCCGCCTCTGGCACGCTTGTGGGCTACCGCGCCAAGCCGCATACTGGCGTGATCGATCTCGCAAAGATCAATCACTACGACATCTCAGAATTTTGGGAGCCGGTGCACACCCAAGATGGCCAAATCATCCTCGATCCCGGTGCGTTTTATATCCTTGTGAGCCGCGAGGCCGTCACCATTCCGCCTACCGTCGCCGCTGAAATGGCCCCATTTTTGGCGATGGTCGGCGAATTCCGTGTGCATTACGCGGGCTTCTTCGATCCCGGTTTTGGCCATGCAAGTGCTGCAGGCACAGGCGCAAAAGGCGTGCTCGAAGTGCGCTGCCATGAAGCGCCTTTTGTGCTCGAACATGGTCAAATTGTTGGGCGACTGGTCTATGAACGCATGGATGACGTCCCAGAAATGCTCTACGGGCGCGAGATTGCCTCAAACTATCAAGGCCAAGGTCTGAAGCTCTCAAAGCACTTTAAAAGCACTGACTAACTATGCCTGTTCAAAGCTCTTTTGGGCAATCTATAATCTTGCTGACTTGTGCAGTGGCAATCGTTGGTGCCAATGCACTGGCGCTCTCGCCGCTCATCTCAGAGGTTGCTCAAGATCTCAGCCTCATGGACGCCACTGACGTCTTACGCGCTGCTGCCGGCTTTGGCATCGGAACAATGACATCGGCCCTCCTTTTGGCCCCGCAAGCAGACCGGGTCGGCGCTGCCAACGCCTTACAAGCAGCTCTCGCAGGGCTTATGATCGGATTTGCACTCTGTGCCCTAGCCCCTCAGCTTTGGGTTTTGATCCTTGGGCAAACTCTTGCAGGTTTGGCCTCCGGGCTCGCTTTGCCATCGGCCTATGCAATTACCGCCCAAATCGCTCCTAAGGGCGCTGAAGCGCGCACCATGGGCCGCGTGCTCACGGGCTGGACGTTGGCCATGGTGTTTGGCGTCACGCTGAGCGCGCTTTTGGCCGACATTGTGCATTGGCGCGCCGTCTTTGCGGTGCTTAGTGTTTTTAGCGCAGGGCTTTGGGCCGTTTTGGCCCGCGCAAATCTACCAAACACGAAGACCGGAGTCGCCAGCAGCCCGCTCAAGGCACTCAAAGTGCCGGGCATCTGGCGCGCTTTGTTTGTACAGGGCTGCTTTATGACAACCTTTTACGGCACGTATAATTTTCTGGGCGCGCACGTCACGCAAGCCCTGGGCTTCAGCACCATGGCTGCTGCTTTGCCCGTGCTGGGATATGGGTTGGGGTTCGGAGCCTCTGTGATCCTCGATCCACTGATCGACAAATGGGGCTATGGGCGCATGGCGCCGATGATCTTCGCGGCGATTTCGCTGTGCTTGATTGGTGTCGCAATTTTGGAGCAAAGCTTGGTTTGGCTTACAATAGCCTTTGGGCTTTGGGGCCTTGTCAATCACGCAGGCCTCACCTTGATCACAGGTCGCCTGACCGCGCTCGATCTCGCTCAGCGCGGCGCGATCCTTGGGCTCAATTCAGCTGTAACCTATGCTTGCGTGACCTTCGCCACGCTTCTGTTTACGCCGATCTATGCTTGGGGAGGATTTGCGCTCTGTGCGCTCGTGGCCGCAGGCATAATCAGCCTCAACGCAATTGAAGCACGCTTTTCACACAAAAGCACGCTCAAAGCTTAATTTTCAGAGCTGATTTAGCCTACTATCTCAAAAACCTGCATCGCTTTGCTCACCAACTGTTCCTAGAAGGCGAAGCCGACCAGCACCCGACCGCCCCCATGGGCGGGGGCTTTCAGCCCGACGCCCGCGGTCAGGCACAGGTCTTCGCTTTCAGAAAAGATGTCGCTGTTAAAGTGGACGACGCTTTAGCGCTCAAGCTCGTTTGGATCTGGACGCGGCGCTGCCTTTGAGCGTGGCTTGCTGGCGGCTGACATAGCGGCATTTACACCCTTAGACACCAATTGGCGCATCACCATGCGCATGACCATATTGAGGATATTGTTCATCTTGTTTCTCCTGCTCTTTGCCAAGCGAATATCAGAAAACTAAGGCAAAAGCTGGGCGAAGCCACGAGGTCTGCGATTTGACGCTTACTCTTCAAAAAGCTCGTCCTGACCGTCTGGAGCCGGCAAGAGATCATCTTCGTCATCATCGCCATCCTCACCAAAGCCAGGCATGTCGCTGGGGGGTGGTCGGCTATCGAGAAGACCAGCCGAGCGCAGTTCTTTGAGCCCAGGAAGGTCGCGCGCGTTCTCGAGCCCGAAGTGATCCAGGAAGTGATCAGTCACAACAAAAGTGACAGGCCGACCGGGCGTCATACGGCGGCGACCGAAGCGGATCCATTCGAGCTCAATGAGTTGATCGAGCGTTCCGCGCGACACGGACACGCCGCGAATCTCTTCAATCTCAGCGCGCGTCACAGGTTGATGGTAAGCAATAATTGCGAGGGTTTCGACGGCTGCACGACTTAACTTGCGCGTCTCAACCGTTTCTTTTTGCATCAAAAAACCCAAATCCGGGCTGGTGCGCAACGCATAGGCATCCCCCACGCGCACCACATGCACGCCGCGCCCTTCATAGCGCTTGCGCAGATGCACCAAAGCCTCCGCCGGATCAGAGCCATGCGGCATCCGCTGGCTCAACTCAGCCACACTCACCGGTGTCGCACTGGCAAAAAGAATGGCCTCAACCATGCGTTCTTGCTCCCCCATGACAGGCGCTTGAAAGAGGCTCTCTTCTGGTTCAGCTGCGTCGCTCATCAGGCTTCTTTCTCATTTCCAAGGGGCCAAAGGTATTGCTTTGGCGCAGTTCAACTTGGCCAGACTTCGCAAGCTCAAGGCTTGCCGCAAACGTGGCGGCTGTGGCCGAGCGGCGGCGCACAGGGTCCATTTGCCAGCCTTCGGGCAGATAGGCCATCAAATCCGCCCAGTCGCCAGCAAATTGGATCACACCTCTCAGCCCAGCGAGAGCCTCTTCCATGGTCAGTACCGCTTCACGGTCCATCACATAGGGGCGGAACTCGTCTTTGGTGCGGATGCGTGCATAGGCCTGCATCAAGTCCAAAAGGCCTGTGGTGTAGGTGATCTTACGGACTCGCTCCACTTCTTCGGGAACGCCGCGCACGAAGAAATCCCGCCCAAGCTGATCGCGCGCCATGAGTTGCGCAGCGGCCTCGCGCATCGCTGCCAAACGCTCAAGCTGAAACGCAAGGTGTGCGGCCAGCTCTTCGCCCGATGGCCCATTGTCCCCAGGCTCGGGCGGCAACAGCAACCGGCTTTTTAAAAACGCAAGCCAAGCCGCCATGACCAGATAATCTGCTGCAAGTTCGATCCGTAAGCTTCTGGCATTCTTTATAAAAGCCAAATACTGTTCGGCCAATTGCAGCACAGATATTTTGCGCAAATCGACCTTTTGTGTGCGCGACAGGGTCAGCAGAATATCGAGCGGACCTTCAAAGCCATCAACATCAACAATGAGCGCTTCCGCCGCAAGACGGTTGGCGACCTCTTCTGAATGCTGCGGTTCTGACATGGATCATCCCGTTGAGATAAGAGCCTCAAGTTCCGCTTCCAGCGCGGGGATGTCAATCACTTCAGGCGCTGTGCGCAGGGCTTCCGCAGCCTCTACGCGCTTGAGCGCTGGGCCTGCAAGCGTGCCAATACCTTCCGCGACATTCAGCATCTCATGCGGCTTGCCGTTGCAGTGCAAAACCAGGTCCACGCCCGCGCCTAGACTGGCTTCAGCGCGGGCTTTTGGCGTGCCGTTTAGAGCTTCCATCGACAGATCGTCCGTCATCAAAAGCCCGTCAAATCCAAGCTCCCTGCGCAGGTAGTCAATTGCCTTAGGAGATTGGGTGACGGGATGCTCCGGGTCCAAACTGGGAAAAACCACATGGGCGGTCATACCCAAAGGAAGATCACGGAGTTGCGAAAAAGCGTCGAAATCTGAGAGCTTTAGATCCTTAAGCTCACCTTCCACGATCGGCAGATCCTTATGGCTATCGAGCATTGCGCGGCCATGTCCTGGCATATGTTTGAGCACCGGCAACACGCCGCCTGCAAGCGTGGCCTCAGCCACAGCACGGGCATTGTTTGCCACCTGGGCGGCAGTCTGGCCGTAGCAGCGGTTTTTGATCACCGCATGTGTGTCAGCATAGGCGATATCGCCCAAAGGCGCACAGTTCCCATCGATGCCCAGCTTGGTGAGATCATCCGCGATCACGCGTGCCCGGATCCACATGCCGCGTCTTTGCGTCTGAGGATCTGGACCAAGCGCTTCCACCATATCCAAAGCAGGGAGAAACTCATGCGCCAAGGGAGCCGTAAGCCGCGCCACACGCCCACCTTCTTGATCAATGAATATGGGGGCACGCCAGCCCACAGAGGCGCGCAACTCAGAGCAAAGCCGGGTAATTTGATCTGCGCCCGCTAGATTGCGCCTGAAGAGGATAAAGCCCCAAGGGGCCATCTCCCTAAAGAAGGCTTTTTCAAACTCCGATATCTCCAGGCCTTCACAGCCAAAGATGACCGGAGCGGTCATTTTTAGCGTGTCACAACCGGGATACAGGCCGCGTTTTCTGAAACAAGGGCCGCGCAAAACCGGCGGGCGTCGCTCAGATCATCGAAGCCCATGGCGCGCAAACGGTAGAAGGTTTTCCCACCAGACGCGGCTTTCTCGATGACGCGGGCTTTGGAAATGAGATAGCCGTCAAAGCGCGCTGAGATCTTATCCCATTCCAGCTTCGCGATCTCAGGCGTCTCGTAAGCCCCGAGCTGCACCAAACGTGTGCCCGCAGGCACGTCTGAGGCTGGCACATCGCGCGCCTCTTGCGGCAAGGCAGCCGATACCGCCTCAATGACCGGTGCAGGACGTGGCGCAGAAAGCGCTGTTTGCGTCACCGGCACGGCTGCGAGTGTCACAAGCGCTTGTGGGCGCACACGAGGGCGCAAGGATTGCCCCAAACCACCTGGCACGATTTGAGTTTGCTCAACTGTGGTCTCGGTAAGAGGTACGGTAAGACGCCCCGTGCTTTGCCGGGCCAATTCATCCACCAACTCTTGCAAAGCCGCTTCCGTTGCAGGGGCTAAGTTTGCAATGTCTTGCGTCTCAGGCGCTTCTGAAACGGGCAAAGGCGTTACAGGTGCCGTAGCAGCCGTCTCTGGCAGTGCATCCGCAACGCTCAAACCTTCGGTAGACGGTGCAAGGGCCACATCACCGGGCTCAGAGGCTTCAAAATTCGCGGCAATCTCATTGACCGCCAGCCCTTGATTGTCAGCTGAGGTACCACCGGGTTGCGCGGGCTCGATCCGCATTGGCCCATCCATCGCGGCCACAACAGGCACGCCGGAGGCGTCTCTCACGACCAATTTGTAGCCCCAAAACCCCAAACCAATCACAAGAGCCAAGGAGGCAAGACCGCCCGCCCAATGGACCAAGGTTGCCGCGCCACCGCGCGGCGCCTCCTCAGAACCCGCATCCGCAAAAGGCGCGTCTTGTGGAAAGTCATCGTCGTATTGCGGGGGTACATAGGTCGCCGACGCTGTGGCCGAGGCCGATGAATAGGCGGGCGCCTCGCCCATGGGTTGCCCCGTCACAGGGCCTTGCCGGCCACCCATATTGCGATGCCCTAGCGAATGCGGTGAAATACCCCAACGCTCGTTGTCTTCAAAATATGCAACCATGCCTGTTTGCCGGGCCCGAAAGGCCCGTCCTGTTTTTGTTTGCTCAACCTCCCGCTACCCTGTTGTGGCTGTTGATCAGCGCATCTCGGTCAGCGGTGTTACGCCTAAAATACCCAAACCTTGTGAAATAACAACGGAAACTGCGCGAATGAGGGCAATTTTGGCTTGCGTTGTGGCGGGCGCGTCCTCCTGGAGGAACCGCAAACTGGGCGTATCGTTGCCTTTGTTCCAAAGCGCATGCAGCTCAGCGGCCAGATCATAGAGGAAAAACGCAATCCTATGGGGCTCATTGCTGCGCGCCGCGATCTCCACATGGCGCGGCCAGGAGGCCAGCTTCATCGCAAGCGCCAGCTCTGAGCTGTCCGACATCTGTGTTAAATCTGCCGCAGCCAATGTGGTGTCATCCACATCGATGCCCATGGCTGTGGCCTTGCGCAGCACAGAATGCACCCGCGCATGGGCGTATTGCACGTAGTAAACCGGGTTGTCTTTGGATTGCTCCAGGACCTTATCGACATCAAAATCCAGAGGCGCATCGTTTTTGCGCGTGAGCATGACAAAGCGCGTCACATCTGGGCCTACGAGATCAACGACATCCGCAAGCGTCACAAAGGTGCCCGCCCGCTTCGACATCTTCAAAGGCTCGCCGTTTTTCATCAGCTTCACAAGCTGAGCAAGCTTCACATCCAGTGGCACAGTCTCGTTTGACAAGGCCGCCACAGCCGCTTTCATCCGCTTCACATAGCCACCGTGGTCTGCGCCAAAAACATCGATCAAAAGATCGAAGCCGCGCTCCACTTTGTCGAAGTGATAGGCAATGTCCGGGGCGAAATAGGCCCAATTCCCATCCGATTTTTGAACGGGGCGATCTTCGTCGTCGCCGTAGGCGGTTGAGCGAAAGAGCCACTGCTCCCGCGCTTCCCAATCATCGGGCAATTTGCCTTTGGGCGGCGGCAACGTGCCCCAATAAATCAGATCTTTGGACTTCAGATCCTCAATCGCTGCTTCGATCCGGCCTGAGCCGTAAAGCGATTTTTCGGAGAAAAACACGTCCATCTCTACGCCCAAAGAGGCCAGGTCAGAGCGGATGAGATCCATCATCGCATCTGTGGAAAAAACCCTGATATCAGCCAGCCAATGGTCTTCATCTTTGTCTAAATACGCATCCCTAACCTTGGCTTTGAGCGCCTCACCCACCGCCACCAGATAGTCGCCTGGATAGGTGCCGTCAGGAAAGGCCACAGCCTGGCCATGCGCCTCAAGGTACCGCAGGTAAACCGAGCGTGCGAGCGTGTCGACCTGCCCGCCGCCATCGTTGATGTAATACTCTTTTGTCACGTCCCAGCCCGCATAGGCCAAAAGCTTGGCGAGCGCGTCGCCATAGACAGCGCCCCGGGTATGACCCACATGCAAAGGGCCAGTTGGATTGGCGGAGACATATTCGACATTCACACGCCGTCCCTGCCCCAAATCCACTTGGCCGAACGCGGGGTTTTTGAGGGCTTCACGCACCACATCTTGCCAGATTTCCGGCGTGAGCCTCAGGTTCAAAAAGCCAGGGCCCGCCACGTCCGCTTGGACCACCCTCGGGTCTTCCAACAGGATCTCCGCCAAAGCCTGAGCGATATCGCGTGGCTTTTGGCCTGCGGGTTTGGCCAGGACCATCGCAGCATTGGTCGCCATATCGCCATGAAGCGGATCGCGTGGCGGCTCAACAGTCACCGCATCCAACACCAAGCCGGCCGGCAACGCACCGCGCGACGCTAGGGTGTTCAAACTCTCAACGACGAGGGACCGGATCTGTGCAAATATATTCATAGGATGCTCTTTTTCGCCTTTTGGACCGCCCAAAAATCACGTCTGGGATCACGTCTTAGATCACATTTGGGCCGTGTACCGGGCGCACCCAAACGGGTCAATCAGTCAAGCCCCGGAATTCACGTTCACAAGACCGCTAGTTCGCCAAATATCCGCCATCCACGGGCAAAATAGCCCCTGTCACATGCCCTGCCAGATCTGAACCTAAGAAGAGCACAGGCCCCACGATGTCCCTGGGATCGGCAAACCGCCCCAAAGGCGTGCGCGCCAGCGCCGCGTCACTCATGGCCTCATCATTGATCACTGATTGACCAAGCGGCGTATGGGTCAGCCCTGGGGAGACGGCGTTCACGCGCACCCGGTTGGGCCCAGCCTCCACGGCCATGGCGCGCGTCAGTTGCGCCAAAGCCCCTTTGGACACGGAGGCCGTCAGCGAGTTTTCTGAATGAACAACGCCTTGTACTGAGCCCAAGTTGACGACCGCACCACCGCCTGCCGCCAAAGCTGGCATCAACGCACGCGTCAGGATCATAGGGGCTGTCACATGCACATCCAAAGCCCGGCTCCAGGCATTGGGAAAGACTGCATCTTGCAATTTGGCCTGCGGAACGATCCCCGCGGCATTGACCAAAAGGTGCAGCGGCTCATCCGACCAGGCCTCGCAAAAACGTTCCACAAGGTCACGTTTGGTGACATCCATCGGCATCGGCTCGATGGACTTAGGATTGACGCGCGCCAGCGCATAAAGCTGCGGCTGATCGCGATCGACAGCCACCACAAGGCAATCAGCATCCGCCAAGGCCTGGGCCACAGCGCGCCCAATCCCACTCGCGGCGCCTGTTACAATTGCTGTTTTACCCCGATAACACTCGGCCAAAGCCGAAATTCCACCCATTTTTAACTCACTGTTACCTACGTACTCAAAATCGTCTTCAAATCGCCAAACGGTCGACAGGCATGTCCAAAAGGGTTTGCGCTTGCAAAATGGCAAACCGGTCTGTCATGCCGGAAATATAGTCACTTACGAGCCGCGCCCGATCCGTAGCAGACCGCGCCACAGCAATATCTGTGGCCCAAGTGTGCGGTAATTCTTCGAAATGGTCCATCAAATAAGGAAAAAGAGCCGTAATGATCTCTGTCACCTCTTCGCGTTTGGCCATCACGGAAGGCGCGCGGTACATCTGGGTGAACAAAAACGAACGAATGTCTTTGAGATCGCGCCATAGTTCTGGTGAGAACTGAATGACCGCTTTCCCATGCGCCCGCACGGCCTCGACGCTGCCCAGATCTTTAAGTGCCGCTTGTGAGGTGGCGATCACATCCCCCACCATCACGCCAAAGACCCTCCGCAGCGCTTCATGACGCCGCCGGACCGGATCGAGGCCTGGATGGGCTTGATCCACGTCTTTGTAAGCCTCGCCCACAATGGGCAACTCCGCGATGTCAGCATCCTCGAACAAACCAGCCCGCAAACCATCGTGCAAATCATGGTTGTTGTAGGCAATATCGTCGGCCAAGGCCGCCACTTGGGCCTCAGCACTGGCGTGCGTGGACAGCTCTAGATCATGCAACGCCGAATATTCGGCCAAAGCAAATGGCAGATCCCCCGTTACTGGCCCATTGTGCTTGGCGATGCCTTCCAAGGTTTCCCAAGTAAGATTGAGCCCATCGAAGCGCGCGTAGTGCCGCTCGAGCGACGTGACGATCTTCACGGCCTGCGCGTTGTGATCAAAGCCCCCATGGGGTGCCATGAGCGCATTGAGCGCGTCTTCGCCCGTATGCCCAAAAGGCGGATGGCCCAAATCATGCGCCAATGCCACCGCCTCTGTCAGCTCAGGATTAAGCCCCAAAGCGCCCGAGATTGTACGCGCCACCTGCGCCACTTCCAAAGAATGGGTCAGACGGGTGCGATAGTAATCGCCCTCATGCTCCACAAACACTTGGGTTTTGTGCTTGAGCCTGCGAAAGGCATTGGCATGAATGATGCGGTCCCGATCTCTTTGAAAACACGACCGAAAACTCGCCTCAGGCTCGTCGTAAAAACGCCCCCTTGAATGCGCAGGATCAGATGCATAGCGCGCAGTCGTGCCAACAGTCATGCCAAGAATTGCCTCGTTTAAATCTTGTGGCCCCGTTGATTGCGCATATATGCTGAAAGAACTTGAATTGAAACAGCGATGCAGCCCATGCTTACCGTACCTCCTACCGTGACACAGCGCGCCTTTGAGCGTTTGTCAGAAATTGGCGCAAACGCAGCTGGCAAATGCCTGCGCGTGGCCGTGGAAGGCGGCGGATGCTCCGGGTTTCAATACGAAATTCAGCTTGTTGACACACCAGACGGCGACGACCTTGTGCTAGAAGGCCTGGGCGAACGCGTGCTGGTGGACAGCGTATCGCTGCCCTACCTTGCCAATGCGACGATCGATTTTGAAGAAGAGCTGATCGGCGCGCGCTTTGTGATCAACAATCCCAATGCAACTTCGAGCTGTGGCTGCGGGACGTCATTTTCGATGTAAACCGGTGAGCTAGCTGGGTTTGGTCGCAGATCCGCCAGCATCTTTGATCTCTTCAACCGCCTTTTCAAGCCCGGCTTCGGCGGACTTGCCAGATTCTTTAGCGGCATCTTTCGCAACCTCGCCAGCGTCTTCAGCGGCTTCAGCAACCTTTTCAACAGCACCTTCAGCGGCCTCTGTCGTCCCATCAGCAGCGCCGGGGGCTGGAAGCGCCAGCGCCTCATCGCTCAACTGCTCAGGCAAGGTCAGGCTGATTTCACCGGTGTTAGGATCAAGGGTAATGGTCGGCATGACGGGTTCTTTGTCCAGCAAAGCATTAAGCTCCGTCATTGTCCGCTCGATCGCTTCGCGCTGGGTCTCGGTTTTGACCTCAACGGTTTCGCCACGGCGCCGAAACAGAAAATTAAACATGCCTTATCCCCTCTTCATAGAATTACCAGCAACACGAGCGCGGTGCTCGCATTTGCTGCCCCACGCAGAGGCATATAGGCGAAGGGCTTTTCGAGTTTTAGGGAAAAAACGCAGAGCTCCTCCCCTGCGAGGCCTAAAATTCAGGCCTTGCCTTCGCATTAGGCGGCTGGCAGGTCTGAGCCATGAAAATCGCCACATTTAACATCAACGGGATCAAAGCCCGCCTGCCCGCCCTTTTAGATTGGCTCGATGAGGCTCAGCCCGATGTCGCTGTCCTGCAAGAGATCAAATCTGTAGATGAAGCTTTCCCACGAGAGCCCATCGAGGATCGCGGTTACAATCTCGAAACCCATGGTCAGAAGAGCTTCAACGGTGTGGCGATCCTGTCGAAACTGCCGCTTGAGGATGTCTCGCGCGGGCTGCCTGGCGACGACACTGACGAGCAGGCCCGCTGGATCGAAGCCACCGTAGTGGGCGAGATTGCGATCAAAATCTGTGGGCTTTATTTGCCCAACGGCAACCCTGTGCCCGGCCCAAAATATGACTACAAGCTCGCTTGGATGGCGCGCCAAAAGGCCTATGCGGCTGAACTTTTGAACCAAGAAATCCCGTTTGTGATGGCGGGAGATTACAACATCATCCCGCAGCATGAGGACTGCGCCACACCCGCCGCTTGGGCAGACGACGCGCTTTTTCGGATCGAAAGCCGGACCGCCTTTCGCGAATTGATGGCCCTTGGGCTCACGGACGCATTTCGCGCCAAAAACCTGCTGCCCGAGCAATATTCTTTTTGGGATTATCAAGCCGGCGCTTGGGACCGCAACAACGGCATTCGGATCGATCACTTGCTCTTGAGCCCGCAGGCCGCTGACCTTTTGCAAGATTGCCAAATCGATGCGGCCGTCAGAGGTCGCGAAAAGCCCTCCGACCATGTCCCCGTTTGGATTGAGCTCGACGCATGACATCGCCCGCCAAAGGCCAGAGCAAAAAACAACCTTCGCTTTTGGCCAGGATGGAAAAGATCTGGCGTGGCAAAACGCCTGAGCAAATGCGGCTCAAAGGCAAGCTTTGGCAATGGCGCTATCCTTTGCAGCCCAGCGACGGGCTCACGTCTGTTGTCTTTGGACTCCCGCTGGTTTCAAAACGCCGTGCGCCCGATTGGGACGTGGTGTGCCGCAACCTGCGCCGCACGCTGGCAAGCTTTGAAGCGCAGTCCGACCCCAACTGGAAGGTGGTCATTTGTTCTCAAGACAAGCCCAAATGGGTGCCTTGGAGCGACAAGATCACCTTCATCCAATCCACGGTTAGCGACAAGTTCTTCGACAAAGGCGATAAGGACCGGCAGCTCAAAGCCCATGTCGCAAAGACCTGCCGCTTTGAAGGCTATTACTTTCGCTTTGATGCCGATGATGTGGCGCACCCAGATCTCGTGAGCTTCCTGATGAGCAACAACAACCGCGCGGGCTATACGCTCACGCGCGGCTATTGCTACGACCTGGAACGCGCCGAATTTGGCCACCTCAGCCCCGAAGGCAATGCCTTCAATCACAGCTGCGGTTCCTCATCTGCCGCTTATTTTGACTTTCGGCATCACAAAGGCGCGCTCACTGTGCTCAATCAGAACAGGTCGCATATGACGATCGAGCGCAACATGGGGTATTTCGGCTTTGACATGGGCGACGTGCCTTTTGAGGCGGCGCTATATTTGATCAATCACGGCCAAAACATGCTGCAGCGGCGCGGACGTTTGGACGTGATGCTCGACAGGCTCGAAGGCGCGCGGATTGCCGATACAGAGCAAACCAATGGGATCAAAGAGACCTTTGGCCTTGAGGCTCTGGAGGCAATTGTAAAGCGCGACACCATCTCCGAAGAGCTTTAGAACTCAGGCCGTGAGCGCACTAAAAACGTGTCACGTCATAGTCATAGATCGGTGCCAAGCGCCGCGCCAAAGCGTCGGGTCGCAGCTTGTGAGCTGCTTTCAACACCGCATGGGCGGGCCCCTGTAACGGCCAGCCAAAATGGAAATTCCGCGCGTTTTGCCCAGCCATTTTGATCACGCGTGCCACGCGAGGCTTACGGGCGGCTTCAAACCGCGCGAAGGCTTCACCGTAATGTGGATCATGCTCCAGGGCGCGACGGATCATCCAAGCATCCTCCAGCGCCAGATTTGCGCCTTGCGCCAAGAAAGGCAGCGTCGGATGCGCGGCATCTCCCAAAAGCGCCATGCGCCCTTCAAACCAGCGCTGCGCCACAGGCCGCAGGAAAAGCCCCCAGCAATGCACTTGCTTCACCGCTTCAAGCCATCCCGGCACTGGCCCCTCAAAATCTGCAAAGGCCGCGCGAAAGGCATCGAGATCTCCCTGGTGAGACCAGCCATCCTCTGTCCAGGTTCCACGTGCTTCGACCGCCACGAGGTTGCGCAAGCCCGCTGCCAAGGGATAACTGACAATATGCCGTCCGGGCCCCATGTAAACTGCGCCCTCCGGCGTAGGCTGCCCGGTCTCTTCGATCACCGCGCGCCAGGCCACTTGCTTGGAAAACCGAGGGTCGGCACCTTGGTTGATTTGATCGCGTGCGAGGGATTTTAGGCCCGTTGCCGCCAAGACAAAATCGTAAGACGGGCTTGTGCCTAAGCTGTCCCCGAGTTCATCCATAAAATGCAATTGACCGGTACGGACATCAATATGGCGCACAAAAAGTCCCGTTTGCACCGATCCCCCTGCGCCGCGGTAAGCTTGCTCTAAAATCTCGATGAGCTTTGCCCGGTGCACATAGCGATAGCCCGAAGTAGGCAAATCCACCTGCACCACCATTCGCGCTTTGTGATCAAAAAGCTGCGTAGCCAGGCCCGGCAAAGAGACCGCATCAAGCGCTTCTGTAAGGCCCAAGTCCGCGATCACTTTATGCCCATTTGGGCTTATTTGAAGGCCAGCCCCGACCTCGGTGATGGCGGGGGCTTGCTCATAAAGCGTCACCTCGGCGCCGCGTTGAACCAAACCGAGGGCGCTGGCGAGGCCCGCAACACCCCCGCCCACAATCGCAATCTTTTTAGTGGAAAGATCCAAAGAAAACTGTCCTCCCCAACAGCCTTTGAAGGATCATTTTAAAGCCCAACCAACTCCTCCAAACGAGATCGCAAAGATCCTTGGGACCGGGCTGGGCGTCAAAATGGCACCAAACAAAAGCTTGGCCAGCCTTCCTTTAATCGTCGCGGTGCACTTTTTCGCGGCGCTCATGGCGCTCTTGCGCCTCCAAGCTCAGCGTCGCGATGGGGCGTGCATCCAGACGTTTGAGCGAAATAGGCTCGCCTGTCGCGTCGCAATAGCCGTATTCGCCTTCCTCGATCCGGCGCAAGGCCGCTTCGATTTTGGAGACAAGCTTGCGCTGACGATCCCGCGTGCGCAGCTCGAGCGCCCGGTCGGTTTCCTCGCTGGCGCGGTCTGCGACATCGGGAATGTTGCGTGTGCCGTCCTGCAATCCTTCGATCGTGTCGCGGCTGTCAGAGAGCAATTCTGATTTCCAAGCCAACAACTTGCGGCGGAAGTACTCAATCTGACGTTCGTTCATAAAAGGTTCGTCCTCAGCAGGACGATAATCCTCGGGTAGAAAAACTTCGGCTTTCATTTCGCTTCCCTTAACTGACATTGCGCTTCCCAATTGCACTGTTTTGCGCACCGAGCCGGTCTGCACGAAACACGCAAACCATGGGAGGGGGCGGCTAAGCGCGCATGTAACTGAATGTGTTCGGTTAGCCAAGTGTTTTTCCCAAACGATCTTATGAGTTGACACCCTCTCAAGTCGCTCAAAACGCAAGGTTAAGCGGTCGCAAGCTCTTACGCGGCTGATTTGTTAGCGCTCACATTTGAGGCGCGCTGAACGTCGCTAAAAAGAGCTTTAAACCCAACAGTAAATAACGCAAAACCTCGCCAGCTTACCACTGGCTTACAAAGGACGCGCGAGATGCAGTTTACAGGCACCCAAAACTACATCGCCACCGAGGATTTGATGGTCGCGGTCAACGCCGCCATTACGCTTGAGCGCCCCCTTTTGGTAAAAGGCGAGCCCGGAACCGGCAAAACCGAACTGGCGCTGCAAGTGGCTGCCGCTGTGGGCGCACCGATCTTGGAATGGAACATCAAATCCACCACGCGCGCCCAACAAGGCCTTTACGAATATGATGCCGTAAGCCGGTTGCGCGACAGCCAATTGGGCGACGCGCGCGTGCAAGACATCAGCAATTACATCAAAAAGGGCAAGCTTTGGGAAGCCTTTGAAGCGGGCGAGCGCGTTGTGCTGTTGATCGATGAGATCGACAAAGCCGACATCGAATTTCCCAACGATCTCCTGCAAGAGCTCGATAAAATGGCCTTTTTTGTCTATGAGACCGGCCAGACGATCACAGCCAAGCACCGCCCCGTTGTGATCATCACCTCCAACAATGAAAAAGAGCTGCCAGATGCCTTTTTGCGGCGCTGCTTTTTCCATTACATTCAGTTCCCCGATGAAGAGACTTTGCGCAAGATCATCGAGGTTCATCATCCAAAGATCAAAGAAAGCCTTCTCAGTGCAGCATTGAGCCAGTTCTATGAGATCCGCGACACGGCGGGGCTGAAGAAAAAGCCTTCAACCTCCGAAATGATCGATTGGCTCAAACTGCTCCTCGCTGAGGATTTGACCGCCCAAGACCTGCGCACCGATGGTGTAAATGCGCTGCCGAAACTGCACGGCGCGCTTTTGAAAACCGAGCAGGACGTACATCTTTTTGAGCGTTTGGCCTTTATGGCCCGCCGGAACCGTTAAAACGCAGCTTAACGCGCGCATTTTAAACAAAAAAAGCCACCTCAGTCTCTGCACGTAAACGCATTGTTTACGAATCCCCTCTCGATTCGCCTTAATTATGCCTTAAACTCGCCTCATCTGAGGCATGCCTGCCCTAGTGTTGTCGTGATCTTAAAGAGACGTGTGAGTACTTTATGCCCTGCTTTGTTCGAAGCCTGTCAGAACAAGATTGGGATGCCTGGAAGCGCCTTTGGGGCGCATACCTCGCATTCTATGAAACCAACCGCCCCCATGCGGTCTACGAAACCACCTTCCAACGCCTTTTGGGCACAGAAGGTGAAGATTTCTCTTGCTTCGTTGCTGTCTCAGAAGGGGAAATTGTGGGCCTCACGCATTTCCTCTTTCACCGCCATTGCTGGTCGATTGAAAACACTTGCTACTTGCAAGATCTCTTCACGGCACCCGAAGCGCGTGGCAAAGGCGTCGCCACAAAACTCATTGAAGCGGTCTACCATGAGGCCGACGCCCGTGGTGCGGCCAGCGTGTATTGGTTGACCCAGGAAGACAATCTCACAGCGCGCAAAGTGTATGATCAAGTGGGCGTAAAGACCTCCTTCATCAAATACACCCGGTCGGCCGCCAAGCCCAAAATGGACCTAGCCAAGATGAAGCCGCTCGCGGCCCAAAAGGGGCGCATGATATGATCCGTGCTCTGATCTTACTCGCACTCTTCGTGCTGAGCTCTTGCGCTGTGCCAAAAGGCCCCTCCGCGAGCCGCAGTGCTGCCGGCCCTTTGCCGCCTATGAAGCTTTTCTCCACAGCACGTCCCGCGCAACCCAGCCGCAGCAATGCGCTGATCGCCCAAGACATTCTGAACTTGAGCTTTGCGCTCGAAAGCGGTCGTGACCTGCGCCAGTTCTCACGCTTTGAAAGCCCAATCCGCATTGCCTTTACGGGCCAAATCCCACCGCTGACGCTCGAGCGCGATCTCGATAACCTGGTGGCGCGCCTGCGCACTGAGGCTGGGCTCGACATTGCCCGCAGCCAAGAGCCAAACGCCGCGAACATCCGTGTTCACATGATCGACAAACGCACGCTCAAGCGTGTCACACCCAATGCGGCCTGCTTTGTTGTGCCGGGCTTGCACACGTTTGAGGGCTTTCTTACAGCCTCTCGCACGCCTGCCTTTGATTGGACGGCCGTCACTCAGCGCACAGGGGCCACAGCCTTCATTCCAGGCGACATTAGCCCGCAAGAAGCCCGCGATTGTCTGCACGAAGAAGTGGCTCAAGCCCTGGGCCCGCTCAACGATCTCTTTCATCTGACCGACAGCACCTTTAACGACGATAATTTCCACACAGTTTTAACCGGCTTTGATATGTTGGTGCTTCGCGCGCTTTATGCGCCCGAAATGCGCTCCGGCATGAGCAAAGCACGCATGGCTTCAGTCTTGCCCAGGGTTCTCGCTCGGATCAATCCGGAAGGAAATTTTGCACCACGCACTCCTGCCATGCCACTGAGCCAGGCTTGGCGCGATGCAGTGCAAACCGCCATGAGCAACGACATCACGCAGTCCAAACGCCGCGCCAGTGCGCGCCGTGCGCTTGAGCTGAGCGACCGAGCGGGATGGCAGGATGCCCGCTATGCCTACAGCCACTTCCTGATGGGCACGCTTTTGATGAGTGAGAACAGCGCGCTCTCGCTTGAGCACTTCAAAGTGGCTGACCTGGCCTATGCCCGCCTGCCCGGCACGCAGGTCCAGCGCGCCCATATCTCTTTGCATCTGGCTGCAATCGCCCTGCGCCAAGGTGACTTTGAACGCACGATCGATATCACGACCCAAGCGGCCAGCGTGGCCACGCAAACCGAAAACGCCGCCCTTTTGTCCATGATCTTGATGGTGCGCGCCGAGGCCCTGCGTATGGAAGGCCGGGAAAGCGAAGCCCGCAGCGTGCGGCTTGATGGCTTTGGCTGGGCGCGATACGGCTTTGGCTCAGATGAATTGGTCCAAGCGCGCTGGAACGACATTTCTCGACTTGCACCAAAGTAACGCAGCGCAGTACACCCGCCTCAAGACCATGGGTGTCAAATCAGCCGCTTGCACTCTGTGACGCGCTTTGACCCTAGGATGTCGAAAAGGCAATCTGCGAGGCACGTGCAATGATCTCTTTTCCCGCTTTGATGCTGCTTGGCTTCTTGGCAGGCGCTGTGACTGGCGCTGTTGTGGCTTGGCGCCGCAAGGGCAAACGGGCCGACATCATCCATTACGCGTTCGTCTGGGGCATCATCGGTTTCATCGTGATCACCCTGGGTGGCACGATCCTGGCCCGCTAGGCGGAGCGCTTGAGCGATGTTTTTGCCCTTCTTTGAAGCCTGCCGCAGTCACAAGGTGCCCGTGTCGCTACGCGAGTTCTTGATGTTTTTGGCAGGGCTCAAGGCGGGTCTGGCGCGAAACGACCCTGAGTCTTTTTACTATCTGGCGCGCATAAGCCTGGTGAAAGACGAGCGCAACATCGATAAATTTGATCGCGCTTTTGCCCAGAGCTTTGAAGGCTTGGAAACGTTAACCGATGAGGATGTGCTCAACGCGGTAGAGATCCCCGAAGACTGGCTGCGCAAAATGGCCGAAAAGCATCTCAGCCCGGAAGAGCGCGCAGAGATTGAGGCCCTGGGTGGGTTCGACAAGCTCATGGAGACCCTTAAAGAGCGTCTCAAAGAGCAGAAAGGACGCCACCAAGGCGGCAACAAGTGGATTGGCACCGCAGGCACTTCGCCCTTTGGCGCTTATGGCTACAATCCCGAAGGCGTGCGCATTGGCCAAGATGAAAGCCGTCATCAGCGCGCGGTGAAAGTTTGGGATAAACGCGAATTTCGCAATCTTGATGACACTGTGGCTCTGGGCACGCGCAATATCAAAGTGGCGCTCAAACGCCTGCGCAGATGGGCGCGCGATGGGGCCGCTGAAGAGCTTGATCTCGACACAACCATTCGCGCCACAGCAGAAAACGGCTATCTCGATGTCAAAACGCGCCCCGAGCGCCGCAGTGCTGTGAAAGTTCTGCTCTTTTTTGATGTGGGCGGTTCGATGGACGCCCACGTGCGCGTGGTCGAAGAGCTGTTTTCTGCCGCGCGCGCAGAGATCAAACATCTCGAATATTTCTACTTTCACAACTGCCTTTATGAAGGCGTTTGGAAGAACAATGCCCGCCGCTGGCAGGAACAAATCCCAACCCATGAGGTGCTCAACACCTATGGGCCCGATTACAAATGTATCTTTGTGGGGGACGCCGCGATGTCGCCCTATGAGATCGCTTTTGCCGGCGGCGCAAACGAGCATTGGAACGCCGAAGCTGGGGCCGTTTGGCTCGAACGCGCGCGCAGCCAATGGCCCAGCACGCTTTGGCTCAATCCGGTACCGGAAGTGGCCTGGGCCCACACGCAATCCACCCAAATGATCCAAGAGATCTTTGAAGATCGCATGGTCCCAATGACCCTCGAAGGCCTGAGCCGCGGCATGCAAGTCTTGGGCCGTTAGCGCCTCCTTGTTCCACAGCGCCTACCTGACGTTGCGTTAACACTCTGTTCATCTCGCTCACGGTTTCTTGTGGACCCAAAGCGCAATCGTTGGGTACGCAACTAATTATTGTTTCTGGGTGGCGGCCTTTATTTGGAGGGGTGCATATGTGTGCTCAAACCGTGACCCTTGACGGTCAAACCTATTCGTTAACCTTCGCCGATGAATTCAACGGCACCGACATGCGGGCCTGGCAAGGGCATGGATCCAGTGGGATATGGTCCACCTCGTTTTCCCCGCATCTGCACGATGGGCGCTACATTTCGGTCAATGGAGAAGGCCAATATTACATTGATCCCGACGCAGACGGCCTGAACAGTCCATTTTCGGTGTCAAACGGGGTCTTGTCCATAAACGCCAGCGAACTCACCGCAGCAGAACAGGCTCTGGCAGATGGCCAAGAATACGGCTCAGGCTTTATGAGCAGCCAAATGACCTTCTCCGCTGAAGGCGGTTATGTCGAAATTCGCGCCGATGTGCCCGATCAACAAGGCTTCTTGTCAGCCTTTTGGATGCTGCCTGAAGACGGCAGTTGGTCGAGTGAAATTGATGTCTTTGAGATCTTGGGCAGCAGCACAGATACGCTCCACACCAATGTTTGGGAAAACGGCGTGGGCGATCAGGAAAGCATCAGCACGACCGATCTCAGCACCGGATTTCACACCTACGGCCTGCAATGGACCGACAGCGAAGTTACCTGGTTCCTCGACGGCGTCGAAGTGCGCTCAGAGGCCATTTCGCTCACCAGCGATATGTACCTCGCCTTGAGCCTTGCCGTCGACACCACATGGACTGGCGACGTGGACGCCACCACGGATTTCTCCGACCCTCTGCAGGTCGATTACATTCGCTATTATGAGATCCCAGCAGAGGCTGAAAACCCGGTCCATAACTTCGGCACAGATTTCACGCCCACCAAAGGCTACGGCAAACAGAACCACGCCGAAGCGCTTTATGGCACCCGCTGGGCGGACACGATCGAAGGCGGCGGTGGCGACGATAAGATCTTTGGCCGCAAAGGCGCAGACACCCTGCACGGCGGCGACGGCAAAGACGAGCTCTTCGGCCAAAAAGGGACGGATATGCTGATGGGCGACGCGGGCGACGACAAGCTCATTGGCGGAAAAGGCGAAGACGTTTTGATCGGCGGCACAGGCACCGATCACCTCTGGGGCGGCAATTGGGCTGCTGATGGCGAGACAGATCATTTCGAATTTGAAGTGGGGGGTGGCAAGGACTTCGTGCACGACTTTGAGGTTGGAACGGATGTGGTGGATCTAACCGCTTTCGCCACGGATTGGAGCGCGCTCTCAGCTGTCATGCAGGATCATTCCTGGGCCACTTACGTGGACCTTTCCGCTCTGGGCGGTGTCAGCGGAGACAAACTTTATCTCATTGGCACAGATACCAGCGCCTTGAGTGCCACGGATTTTGAGTTTGGCCTTTTAGTTTAAATCTCCCTTCCCGAAAAAGCCACGCCCCCAGGAAAACTTGGGGGTGTTTTTCGGCCTCAAGCGCCCCATATTAAACGAATGTTGAAGTTCGCTCCCATTCTCGTGGCCGTGCTTTATGGCCTGGTGATCTACCGCTTTTCGCTATGGCGTACGAAGTCAGAACTGGATGCAAAATCAACAGAATTGAGAGACGCAGGTCTAGCACCTCTCATGGACCGGATGGCCGCAGCACTCGAGATTCCGCGCATCAAAGTGCACTTGTATGAAATTGAGCCTGTAAACGGTCTTGCCGCCCCGGATGGTCGCATTTTCATCACCCGGGGCTTTTTCCGAAAGTACCAATCCGGCGAGGTCACGGCCGAGGAATTGGCCAGCGTCATTGCCCATGAATTGGGCCACGTCGCTTTAGGGCACTCGCGCAAACGCGCCATCGATTTTTCAGGTCAAAACGCCATGCGGGCAGCCCTTGCAATGGTGCTCAATCGTTTCATTCCGGGGCTTGGCGTGATGATCGCCAATACGCTCACGCGGCTTTTGGCGGCTAAACTGTCACGCAATGATGAATATGAAGCCGACGCCTATGCCTCTGCCCTTTTGACCAAATCCGGGATCGGCGTTGAGGGGCAAAAGTCCCTGTTCCGCAAGCTCGAAGCGCTGACTGAGAGCAATAGCGCAGCGATCCCAGCTTGGATCTTGAGCCACCCCGTAACGCATGAGCGCATCGCCGCGATTGAAGCGAATGAGGCCAAATGGGCTGAGACGGTGCAACGCACCTAGAGAACGTAAGTCAGAAGGTACCGGGGTATCTTCTCTGTTTCACGAACCCACACTGCACGTCACCTGAGTCCCCATCCGCAGCCTTTGGCCTATAGCGTTTGACGAAATACCTGAGACATGGAATATCAGCTAACGCGTTGAAACCAAAGGTTTCAGGCAGCGTTAGGTGATTCAGGTTTTTCGCATAACGCTTTAGCAATTCTGAGCGATGGGTGATGCGAAGTGCCTTGAACTTTTGGCACCGTGCATTCTGGCATGGATCGAACGAA